>JBBCJI010000001.1:0-336531 GCA_037190845.1 Flavipsychrobacter sp.
ATCCGGGTGGTAACTGTCTGTACTTTGAATGGTTCCCGCCGCTGGGATTGTCGGATCACCGGATCTCCAACCCGGTAGCACAGCCGGAAGTAAACACACGGTATTTCGTTACCGGCCGTACGGAAGACGGCTGTATCGCCAGGGATTCGATAGATGTGTATGTGAACCTGGATTCGTACATCGACGTCCCGAATGCATTTGCACCGGGTATCGGCCCGAACAATGTATTACGCCCGGTACGACGTGGACATGTAACACTCAAATCCTTTGCGGTATATAATCGCTGGGGAGTAAAGATGTTTGAAACAAAAAACCTGGATGAGGGCTGGGATGGGTCCTTCAACGGAGCGCCGCAGCCGATGGGTGTCTATGTATATGTGGTAGAAGCTACCACACCGACTGGAAGGGAATTCCGCAAGCAGGGAAACTCGACGCTGCTACGGTAGCAATTATGAGCGATGAATTATGAATGATGAATTCATCACTCATAATTCATCACTCATAATTACTCGTCCAGCTTTAACACCGCAAGGAACGCCTCCTGGGGTACTTCCACATTGCCAATCTGGCGCATGCGTTTCTTGCCTTCCTTCTGTTTTTCCAGCAGCTTGCGTTTACGTGAGATATCGCCGCCGTAACATTTTGCTGTAACGTCCTTGCGCATGGCTGAAATATTTTCGCGTGCTACGATCTTGGCGCCGATAGCAGCCTGGATGGCAATAAGGAATTGCTGGCGGGGTAGCAACTCTTTCAGCTTGATGCATAGCTTACGACCAAAATCCTGTGCTCTGCTGCGGTGGATCAGTGCACTCAATGCATCCACATTATCCCCGTTCAGGAGAATGTCCATCTTGACGATATCGCTATCACGGTAATCCAGCGGATGATAATCGAAGGAAGCATAACCCCGTGTGCAGCTTTTGAGCTTGTCGTAGAAATCGAATACGATCTCGGCAAGGGGCATATCGAAGATCAGCTCTACCCTTGTCGTGGTCAGATAATGCTGGTTGATCAGGAGACCGCGTTTGCCGAGACAGAGACTCATGATATTACCGATATATTCGGGCAGGGTAATGATCTGCGCGCGGATGAACGGTTCCTCGATCCGGTCAATTCGGCTGGGTTCCGGCATTTCGCTGGGGTTGTTTACAATAATCCGGGTGTCTTTGTCTTTGGTGGTGTATGCGTGAAAGCTCACGTTTGGTACAGTAGTGATCACCGTCTGGTTGAACTCACGCTCCAGCCGTTCCTGGATGATCTCCATATGCAGCATGCCCAGGAAGCCGCAACGGAAGCCGAATCCCAGGGCCTGGGAGGTCTCCGGTTCGAATGTCAGGGAGGCATCGTTCAATTGCAGTTTCTCCATACATTCCCGCAGCTCTTCAAACTCGTCTGTATTCACAGGGAAAATGCCCGCAAATACCATTGGCTTTACTTCCTCGAATCCTTTTACGGCTTCTTTGATCGGGTTGGCTACCAGGGTGATGGTATCGCCCACTTTTATTTCTTTGGCATCTTTAATGCCGGTGATGATATAGCCAACGTCGCCGGTCAGTACTTCTTTGCGTGGGGCAAGTCCCATTTTCAGAATGCCAACTTCATCGGCCCAGTATTCATTATCGGTATGGAAAAATTTGACCTTGTCACCCTTCTTTATTGAACCGTTGAATATACGGAAGTAGGCAATGATCCCGCGGAACGAGTTGAATACGGAATCGAATATCAGGGCTTGCAGCGGAGCGTCCGGATCTCCGGCAGGAGCGGGTATGCGTTCGATGATTGCAGCCATGATCTCGTCAATACCGATACCGGATTTGCCGGATGCGAGGATGATATCTTCCGGCTTGCAGCCGATCAGGTCAACGATCTGGTCGGTTACTTCCGGTATCATGGCGCCATCCATGTCGATCTTGTTGATCACCGGTATGATCTCCAGGTCGTTGTCGAGCGCCAGATAGAGGTTGGATATGGTTTGGGCCTGTATGCCCTGGGAGGCATCTACAAGCAGGAGCGCACCTTCGCAGGCGGCCAGTGCACGGGAGACTTCGTAGGAAAAATCTACGTGTCCCGGTGTATCTATCAGGTTGAGCGTATATTTCTGTCCTTTGTACTCATAGTCCATCTGGATGGCATGGCTCTTGATCGTGATGCCTTTTTCCCGCTCCAGATCCATATCATCCAGTATCTGCGCCTGCATGTCGCGTTCGGAGATGGTTTTCGTGTATTCCAGCAGGCGGTCTGCGAGCGTACTTTTACCGTGATCAATGTGCGCAATGATGCAGAAGTTCCGGATATGTTGCATATGGTTTGTAAAGTCGGCAAAAGTACGGAAAAAGAGGCGTTTGAAAATCGGATATGTGTTTGTAGTGTGGAGTGTGACAAGCTTGTTGGCAGGGATGCAAGAAGCCGGTAAACCAGATAGATGAATAATTATACATTAAATGGGTGTTAATAGCTATTAAAATAGGGATATGTACCTATTTTAATAGCCCGTATTCTCCAATATGTTTGTGATTAATTTAATTCATTTTTGTGTGAAAAATAATTTATTACCACATCCGGAAAAAATATTGTTTTATGTGTTTTTTACTATATTGGCTCTGGCTTGTATAAAAGAGGGATCTATCCGGGCATAAATGAAAACAGGTTAGGGGCATGCGATTTTTTTGTCGATATATCTTTTATGCTTTCCGGCTGCTGTATTACGCTGCGCTGTTTATCGCAGTTCCTTATATCGTTTCCGGCAGACAGGTAATTGATGCGACTGATCTCCGGCAGGGAAGGGTGATCAATGGGGACGTGTCATATCTGGTGGATCGCAATGCCGAAATGCATCTGCTTGATGTTATCCGGTTACCGGAAATGTTTCGTTTCAATGCGCACAACAGACCACTGAACTTTGGGTATTTCAATAAGCAGGTATGGCTGAAGTTTACGGTTTCATCTCCCGGACAGGAAAAACTCCTGCTGGAATACCATCCCTATCATATTGACAGCATCCGGTTGTATTGTGTACATCCGGACGGTACGGTACGGCAGACTTCCGTTACCGGGTTGCATATTATGAAGCAGGGAAGCCTGCTATACTATGACCATATACAAAGCCGCCTTATTTTTCCTTTTGAGGTTGTGTCGGGCAATAATGATGTGTACCTGCAGTTGTTTGCCGGATATACTGCCATCAGGCCGTCGTTAAAGCTATGGCAGGCCGACGGATTTGCGACCCGTAAGGTGACTGCCTGGGAGCAGGTATCAGTACGTTATATCATTACGGGCTTTTCTTTTTTTGCAGCACTGGTAGGTTTGCTGTTAACCATTTATACCCGCTCCTGGATATATCTGGCCTATTCCCTGTTCCTGCTCTCCAACATCGGTAATATCTTTTCGGTTAAAGGCTGGATTGTTCCCTACCTGACCTATTTCCGGTTTATTGATTACGATATAAGAGGTCTGTTCAATGGTCTCTCCGTAATTATTTCCCTGTGGTATTTCAATCTCCTGATACCCGTGCAATATGCGTTTTCTCCGTTCCGGAGGGTTATGCCCTGGATACAGGCAGCGGTAGGAATGCTGCTGGCAGGTGTGTTGCTGCTGCCTGTACATCAGGTATTATACACGGTCTATGTCTATGTGTTCAAACCTGTTTTTTTCCTGTGTGCGCCATTATTTGTGGCCCATTTCTATATGGCCGCTCGCAATGGCTACCGGCTTGCCTGGATCTATCTGTTAAGTCTTATGCCGATCGTCGTCAACATGACCCTGCATTTGTTTCAGTTGATGGACATTATTCAGGTGGTTTATCCCAACTACCTGTGGGAATTTGCGATCCTCGCAGAGCTGACGCTGTATACATTTGCCATGGTATACCGGTATAAGATACTTGTTGATGAAAAATCACAGGCAGAACAACTGCTGGAAGAAAATCAGAAACAGTATATACACAATCTGTTTGCAGTACAGGAAAATGAGCGGATCAGGATAGCCCGCGACCTGCACGATAGTATCGGGCAGAAGCTTTCCGTGATCAAAATGTTATTATCGGTTGTGCAGCACCGTGTAGGAAGGGATGTGGGTGGACAGGAACTTGAAAAAACGACCCGGCTGCTTGACGAGACCGTGCAGGAGGTAAGGGTGATTTCCCACAATCTTATTCCCGAAGAATTGAATCTCGGATTGCTGAAAGCTATTAAGGAAATAGCAGCAAGGATCAATGAAGCAGATAAGATCAGGGTAGAAGTATCTGTTGTGCCGGAAAATACCGGCCCTTCGGTGCCGGAGGAGACCGGAATCGCGGTATTCCGTATCGTCCAGGAGATACTGAGCAACATGGTAAATCATGCCGGTGCATCGCGTATTGACATCCTGCTCGAAAATAAAGAAAACATGCTTTTGCTTGAGATCAGGGATAATGGATCGGGATTTGATATGAAGGAGATCGGCCAGTCGGCCGGAATCGGGTGGCAGAATATATTTGCACGGACGAAGCTGCTCCGGGGACATCTGAACATACATACTGAACGTAATAAAGGCACTTCTGTAAAACTAAATATCCCATTATGACAAGCACTGAAAAAAATAATATCATCATTGCCGACGATCACCAGATGATCATTGACGGCATAAAAAGTATGCTGGCATCCGGAACCGGCTATGAAGTTGTGGAGGAGGCTGCAAACGGCCAGGAAGCCATTGATAAGATAGATGCCAATCCGGGTAGATACCATGTGCTTATTACCGATATCAGCATGGCGCTTTTGTCGGGTATTGATCTCTGCAGGATTGTGAAGGATAAGTATCCGCATCTGAAGGTATTGATACTTTCCATGTACAACAGTGCGCCTATGGTAAAGGAAGCGGTTTCTGCCGAAGCGGACGGGTTTATTCTTAAAAATTCCGGGCGTGATGAATTGCTTCAGGCGCTGCACCGGATTACCAACGGCGGAACGTGGTATGCTGAAGAGTTGCTGCCGGTTATTTACAACCAGATCCAGCAGGAAAATAAGCAAAGGCAGTTAACTGCTATTCTCACAGACCGCGAACGGGAGGTGCTGCAGCTCATTGTAGCGGAATATACCAGCGAAGAGATCGCCAGAAAATTATCCATCAGCAAAAAAACTGTAGATAATCACCGGGCGCATCTTCTTGAAAAAACAGGCTGCAAGAGCACCATCGGCCTGGTAAAATATGCGCTTGAAAACGAGATCACATGATCTGCCGGGGGCATGAGCATTGCAGGTGTCAAATGCCGGGGCGTCCCAATATATTTGCTACTTCGCCCACAGGCAGGCCCATGACGTTATAATAATCTCCGTTTATTTTTTCAATGCCCACCAGGCCGATCCATTCCTGAATGGCATAGGAGCCTGCTTTGTCGAACGGATGGAACTGTGAGATGTAATAAGCGATGACATTATCGTCCAGCTCCCGGAAGTATACTTCTGTGGTGGAGGAGAAGCAGTGTTGCTTATCTTCCTTTTGTATACATACGCCGGTTACCACCAGGTGCATCCGTCCTGAAAGCCGTTTCAGCATTGCATTGGCTGCAGCCACATTTTCCGGTTTCCCCAGGATGTCGTCATCCAGCAACACTACGGTGTCTGCAGCAATAACTACGGCACCGGGATTTCTGGCCGCTACAACATCTGCTTTTTTGCGGGCAAGGAATGCCGGTACTTCAGCTCCGGGCATACCGGGAGGATTGGTTTCGTCTACGTCTGCCGTAATAACAGAAAATGTATAGCCGGCCTGTTCCAATAGTTGCTTCCGGCGCGGGGAGCCGGATGCCAGTATCAATTTATCCATGCGCTTGTCTGTAATAGATGAGGAGTGATCCGATGCCGAGCACCATAATACATTTGAGCAGACGGCTGGCTTCTTCATAATGCTGGGTCGTAGCTTTTCTGGGCAGATACCACGTCCAGAGGAGCAAAGGCAGCACGATGGCGCCGATAATGTACACGCCCAGCGGCATCCAGCGGACACTCAGCAGCCGTATGCCTGCTATTGTAAGCGGTATGATCGCCAAAAGGGATAATACCTGCACGAACCGGGAGGTCCGGAGCAACCCCCATTGTATAGGCATCGTAATACAACCTTCGGTTGCATCGCCTTTATAATCTTCCATGTCTTTTACGATCTCCCGCATCCAGGTAAGCATAAAAGCGAAGTAAGCATAGATGCCCAGCACCCAGACCGGGTTGGGAACCATACTCCCGTTTGTACGGATGAAATAATGTTTGCCGGCGTAATGGTGCATGGCCGGTTCGTAAAGCAGCAGTACGATGATCGTGAGTGCGGTGAGTAGGGCGACACAAATGTTCCCGGTAATGAATTGCCGTTTGAAATGTGTGGAGTAAAACCACAGCAGGATAATGCACGCGATCTGCAGGAATATCCATTCATAACGGCCGGCCTGCCGTGCAACGACCCAAGCTGATGCTATGGCCGCGGCGTTCAGGAAAATATGACTGAGCATGGCCATCCGGCGGGGAATACGTTTTTCCAGTATTACTTTTTCCGGGCGGTTTATGATGTCAATGCGGATATCGAAGTAATCATTAATGATATAACCTGCTGCTGCGATCAGGATGGTGGAGGCGCAGACCCAGGCGAAGTTGGCTGTGTTAAGCAGCAAGGAGCCATGGTACAGATTTTCCAATGGAAGCAGTACACACAGCCAGGCAAGCAGTTGCGTTACCAAGATGATCACCAGGTTCTTCCATCGTATGAGCTTTAGCCAGGCCATTATTTTAATTACTCAATTTGAAAATTTGAGAATTTGAAAATGTATCTGTATTGAAAAATATTATGTTCCTTGACTCATTTTCAAATTTTTGGATCCATCACATTGTCCATGTTTCCGGATTGTCCCGCCATGCGGCCAGTGTTGCCTGCTGTGTCTCGTCCACCAGCTTCAGCTCACCGGCAACTTCCATTAATGCCTGGTAGTTGCTGATCGTACGGAGCGGTACACCGGCCTCGGCAAAGGCTTTTTCCGAAACGGGAAAACCATAGGTAAACAGCCCGCACATACCGATCACTTCTGCACCCTGATCCCGTAATGCCTGTACTACTTCGAGGCTGCTTTTACCCGTAGATATGAGATCTTCTATTACCACTGTTTTCTGACCGGGCTCGAGCACACCTTCGATCTGGTTGCCCATGCCGTGTCCTTTCGGTTTGGAGCGTACATAGACGAATGGCAGCTTCAGCAGGTCGGCAGCCATCACGCCATGAGCAATACCGGCAGTGGCTACGCCCGCAATGACTTCTGCATCGGGGAAATGCTCCAGCACCATATTGGCCAGCTCACTTTTTACAAAATCGCGGACGTACGGGTAGGAGAGTACCTTCCGGTTGTCGCAGTATACAGGCGACTTCCATCCCGAAGCCCAGGTATAGGGTTGTTGGAGGTTGATCTGTAATGCTTTAATTTGCAGCAGCTTTTCAGCGAAATGTTTGGATGTGCTCATGCCGCCAAAGCTACGCTCATTCGGGAATTTTACAAACCGCCGCTCATGGATTTCATACAAAAGATATACATAGGAGATAAACCGCTTGTGCTGACGGATAAGAGTATAACGTATAAAGAGCGACATCCGGAAGCCGCCGGTTATACTGTTTTTGAAGTGTCGGGAACGGGACAGGATTATCTCGAACAGGCGCTGCACAGCCTGGAAGATGCCGGTGTATCTGGTGTGATCCTTTCCGGGTTACAGGCATTGGCAGCGCAGGACTTACTAGCTCATCATTACCGGCTGATTACCGCCGCCGGCGGGCTGGTAACAAACCGGGAAGGACAGGTACTGCTGATCCGCCGGCTGGGAAAATGGGATCTGCCTAAAGGTAAATGCGAAGACGGGGAAGATATCGTGACGTGTGCGCTGCGTGAGGTAGAAGAAGAGACAGGTATACGGCAGCTTACAGCAGAAGGTGAAATATGCGATACCTGGCATGTATATGAGCAACATGGACAGCAGATATTGAAGCAGACCGTTTGGTTCCGCATGACAACCAATGATGTGACTGTACCTGTACCACAGACGGAAGAAAGTATTACTGAGGTGCGGTGGGTCGATAGGGATGCTTTGGATGTTTTTTTGGAGGACAGTTATGAGACGATCAGGGAGGTAGTAAGATGTGAGGGAAGAGATGTGCTGGATGTGTGAGATGTGCTTTTCACATCTTCCACATCCAACACATCAGTCACACCCACTATATTAACATTCCCACAACACCGGAATACGGAACTTTGCAGTGATTATTTAATGTGTGGTTGGTATGGCAAAGTATTTTTCGATAAGGTCTGCCCGGGGAGTTCGCGCTGCTTACGGTTTGTTCCAGGGGCGTCGTACTTTATGGCAAATGTTGCGAGAGGTGTTTAACGGGCGGTATCGTATGTCCGGGTTTACCGTCCTCGTGTGTGTATTGGCGATCGCCTATATTGTTTTTCCCTTTGATTTCATGCACGATTATGTACCCTTTCTCGGCTGGATAGATGACGGTTTTGTTTTTTTTCTGCTTGTAAAACGCTTGCGGGCTGAGTCGCAGCGTTATACCCGGTTTAAAGCTATGGAGCGGAAAGTGCGATAGCTTTGGCTGGTATCGTCCGGTCTCTCTTTTCACAATAGTATTCTATTTGGAAATTCGATGAAGCTCATTCCAATATTCGCGATCGTCGATAAGATATTTCTCATATTCGTCAATGTTTATGTCTACTTTTCCCCATGTTTTAAAATAATATTGCCGGGTCATTCTGTCCCAATGTAAGATTTGGGCAGAATACTGATATTGTTGGAAGATATTGAGCGCAACGAACCCGGTTATCAGTATAAAAAATGTTGCTTTAAGAAGCATATTTGCTTTAACGATTATATACTCGAAAAAAGCGCTGAGCGGAATCGCCATCAGGGCAAGGTATTCAACCAGTGGTCTGCAGCCAAAGCTTCCGCCATACCACCACATCCACCAGCTAAAGGTGATATAGATCACTATAATCATAAGCAGCAGCAATCCAGGTGCAAGTTTCCTATCCCTTCTCCATAAAAAAATAAACCCGATAGCAGCAACAAAAGCTATAGGAGTATAGATAAACCAGCCTTTACGGAAACTGAATAATCCGTCAATTATATGTGGGTTGAAAAAGTTGAAATACTCACCAGTATACGAATACACAAACCACTTCCCCGTAATGTAATGCCAATAATATAGCTGGAGCAAAATGGGTATTATAAAGACCAGCAGCGCCGGCAACAGCATCTTATAATTTCTTATTAAAAGGTTGACCCTGGCGGATAATGTATTGAAGTTATACACGTTCCATAGGAGCGGGATCAGGAGAAAAAGAATATTAACCTGCCTTACGAGCACTATCATTGAACCGGTCAGGGCAATAGATAGTATATATTTCGGCTTTTGTGTATTATGCCATTTATAGGTAAGGTATAGCATGGTTGCAAACAAGGCAAAAGAATAAGAATGACTCATGCCATGTTCATAAGCGGTATAGTGGAAAAGATTCGTACCGGCAGCGATAGCCAGCAATGTCCATGCTACGACCGTATCGCTGAAGTAATTGCGTAAAAACAACGACAACATGATAAGGCCGAAGATTGTCCAGAAAAGCGTAGCCGCAATACCGGCAATCTGGTAAGGGTGACTATATCCGTCTGCTGCATATGCATTTGAAATGCCGGTGTAAGCATGGGCTGTAATGAAAAAAGGAAATGACATTAAAGCGACGCCTATTGTGTATTTATTAAGGCGCTTGCCATTTTCCTGCACTTTAAATGTCCATATATCCCCGGGGTCTCTTTTATGGTGGAATGAGCATTTTTCAATATCGCCATATATGAATAATGCAGGATTATAGGCGTAGTAGCCGGACTTGTCGGAAACGAAGATATCTCCGTGTTTTTTGTAATTATACCAGGATAGGTAAGCCGCCGCAATTGTAAACAAAAAGATAACTATCCCTGATCGCAGATACATTGGGTGGGCATGGTAGATTTATGTAAATATATAAACAATGAATGACTTGAAAGCAGTTGTCCGGGGGGCATTTCAAATCTTCGCTATTCATTCAAAAAACTGAATTTTGCTCCGACAGGCTCAGCAACCGTCTTTTAATGTCGGTCATTGAGCCCTGAACTTGTCGAAGGGTCGAAATGGATACCTTGAAGTATGAAAGCGAAAATTTGAATTATACCCTTCCGGTGCTATATTTATATATGTTGCGGCTTTTATAACGTATTACTTACCACCTCCGGCACAAACTGCTTTACATCCCCATTATTGCGTATCACATCGCGCACCAGTGTAGAGGATATGCTGGAATACTGCGGAGCAGTGGTCAGGAAGATGGTCTCCGTATCCGGCGCCAGTGCACGGTTCATATCGGCAATCGCTTTTTCGTATTCAAAGTCGCTGACGTAACGGATACCCCGTAGTATATACTTTGCTTTTATTTCGTGGCAGAAGTTAATGGTCAATCCTTCATATCCCATGGCTTCAATGCGCGGATCATCGCGGAACAGCCCGTTGATCCAGTCTACCCGCTGTGCAACGGTAAACATCGGTTGTTTATTGGCGTTGATGCCGATACCGACAACGAGTTTGTCGAACAAGCCTGCGGCGCGTTGTATAATGTCTACATGGCCGAGCGTGAGTGGGTCAAAGGTGCCGGGAAACAGACAAATGCGTTGCATGGGGTATCAGTTTGGCTGTGTAAAATAAGAAAATACGGTAGTACCGTAGTTTTTCATTTTCGCGAAATTGGGATGCTGCTGATAATCGTTGCGTGGCGTATGTTCCAATACGAAGATGCCGCCGGGTTTCAGGAGCTGTTTTTCAAAGACGATGAGCGGCAGCTCGTCAATTTCCTTCAGTGCATAGGGTGGTCCGGCAAAGATAAAATCATACTGCTCCGTGCATTGACGGAGAAAACGGAACACATCTCCGCGGATGATCTGTAACTGGTCTTCAATATCCAGCTCCTTTACCGTTTTTTTTATAAAGTTGACAGTGACATTGTCTTTTTCGATCAGGGTGAGATCTGTCGCGCCCCTGGAGGCCAGCTCATAGCTGATGCTGCCGGTTCCGCCAAAGATATCAAGGGTTTTGATCCCTTCGATATCCATCATGTTTTCCAACGTGTTGAACAGCCCTCCTTTGGCGATATCTGTCGTAGGTCTTGCCGGGATGCCGGCAGGAGGGTGGAATCTGCGTCCGCCGAACTGTCCGCTTATGATACGCATGAGTTGAGTTGTTGCAGCAGGTAAATCACCGGGGCCCAGTCTCCGTCTGTTCCTACGCCGGCATATATATCCGTGAAAAAATCCCGCATCCGGTCAATGACAGCCATGGCGCCCGGGAACGTGGCGGTGCATTCGAGGTGTAATTTTTCCATCGGTATGTCCCATTCGCGGCAGGCATGCAGGATATGGTAGGTAATATCTTCCGCCTGGCTATACAAAACGGTATGATGCCACAGTAGCCGGCCATTCAGGCGGAGCGTAAGATAGCATATCCGCTCCGTGAGCAGGCAGTTGACATGGTAACCGCTTTCTTTTTCTGTTTTCAGGAACTGGTACAGGTTCAGGGCTGTGATCTTTTCGGGCTGAATGTATCTTTCCGCCATTTCCTGTACGGCATGATCATAGGC
Organism: Flavipsychrobacter sp.; assembly: GCA_037190845.1. Classification (GTDB taxonomy): domain Bacteria; phylum Bacteroidota; class Bacteroidia; order Chitinophagales; family Chitinophagaceae; genus JBEBVQ01. Next base: position 11,663 of record JBBCJI010000001.1, read on the forward strand.
GAAAACCAGATGTGCTTTATCTGCCCTGGAAAGGGACTGTCCGATATGATCGTCGGGCAGCAGATGATAAATATCACGGAGCAGGTGACGGCTGTGCTCCTGCTGGTGCACCGCATCCGGTATGAGCAGTTGCCTGTCGGCGCTGGTGAATACATGTTTTTCTGCGTGGCGTATCCGCAGCATCAATTCGTTGTCCAGAACATGATCGAAAAAAGCGCTTTCCCATTCGGGACAGTGATCGCCCCCGTTACTGTAACGGGCGGAGATGCATTCGCCGCCATGGCTCATGCCTGCTACCAGCACTGACGAAGGCAGCAGCAGGTACAGTGTCCTTTTAACGCCTGTTTCCGTCAGCCGGGCGTCTTTTGTATTGTAAGAGTCCTGTCGGATCTGTATTTGTTCTGTGGAGTGCATATCAGGCCCACAATTATAGAATAATTTTACGAGAGTTTCAGCAATTGTGTGTCAGATCAGGGCTGTTGCATTCTACAGGGGCCGTGGAAAACTATAAACAGCGATGGCGTTTGAGTACAGGAAAGCTGGACAGATATGCTCAGGGACCGGGCTATGATGCTGACGTTCAGGAAAAATATACCGTCTCCCGCAGGTTATTCTGTATCCACAAATATATATTGCTCTTTCAGGGCGCAGGGAATATTAGAATGAAACTGGTAAAGGAATAGTATCCATCGGTTGTTCTGTTTTCTCCGGATCCCGGTAGTCTCAGATATTGCTAAGACTATTTTATCTAAATTTGACCGTCTTGATTTCAATCTCATGCTGCCGGGCTTAATAGTTATTCCTATGAATCTTTTTCGTGGTTATGTTTTGTATGCCGTAATGGTAATGTTGTTATGTAATGGTTATGCAATGGCGGCAGATACACTCCGGCATTATAACCCGCAGGGAACGCTGGTGCAAATGGTCACCGGGGATAAGGATTATGTAGCGCGTTTCGAACTATCGCAATGGGGCACGCTGACCAGGCTCAGGATACATACCAGCGGTACAGGTACCGGAAATTTTACCGTGCGGATATTTGGCCATGAAGGAGGGGGGGCGATCCCGGAGCTAGAGCAGTCCCTTTCAGCTCCACAAATAATCCGGAAGACGCAACCCGGTAATCAGGTGATCGAGATGGATATTACTCCTGCAATCCGGCTGGATAACAACCAGTTCTTCGTAATGATCAGTAACCTGCCTCCCAATGTCGCCCTGCGGGCAGACAGCCGTCAGCCTGTCCCGGTTTGTACCGATGACCAGGGAGGGGATATGTATTATTTCTTTTCCAGGGATGCACAGGATGAATGGTGGCTCGGCGAACGCAGGGCGTTGGCTGTAGATGCTATCTTTGATTATGATCCGCTACCTGCAGTTCCGCTGCTGGAAGATGTAACGGCTGCGGCCGGCTTTCCCCTGGATCTGCCTGCTGCATGTATCGCTGCCGGAGACCTTAACGGAGACGACTTTACAGATATGGTCGTCAGCGGACGGGTGTTCTTTAATAACAGGAACGGGACGTTTACGGAACAAACATCCATCAGTGCCCCACCGGCCGGTATTGTATTGAATCCGTTGATTGATATCAATAATGACGGCCTTACGGATATACTCGCTCTCTACCACGATCCTGCCGCCCATATTCTTTTGCTTAATAAAGGAAACGGCAATTTTGAAAAGAGCAGTTTTAACCTTCCGATCCCCGTCTCTGGCGCGAGCAGCTTCAGCATTGCAGATGTGAATAATGACGGATACCCGGATCTGTTTATCGGCCGTCTCTGGACATCGTACCCTTCTACCGGTCCGGACATTGTTCCCAACTATCTTTATCTGAATGACAGTAACAACAGCTTTACAGATGCTTCCACCATGATCTACCCATCAGGCTGGACACACCGCAGGAGCCGCGGATCTGCCTGGTGTGATTTTGATAACGACGGTGATCCGGATCTGTTTGTTTCTAATTATTTCCTGGAGCCGGATGAGCTGTGGCAGAACAACGGGGACGAAACCTTTACCAATGTGGCACCGGCAAAAGGTATTGACCGGAACAGCCAGGGCGGCTCGGGGCATGGTACCGGTGCAGACTGGGCAGACTATGACAATGACGGGAACTTTGATCTTTTGCTGCCTATGCTGGCGCATCCGGGCTTTATGACACAATACGATCATCAGCCCACGACCCTGTATCGCAACAGCGGGGCGCCGGGTTTTAACTTTACCGCAGGGCAGCAGGATGCCGGGATACAATATGAAGAAACACATGGCGGCGCTGCCTGGGCAGACGTCAATAATGACGGGTTGCAGGATTTCTATATTTCGGCATTTTATGCCTGTCGTTTCTCCGATCTGTATACACAGAATCCGGACCATACCTTCTCCCTGCAAACTGTTGCGACAGATCTGTACAAATTTCACGGTAACGGAACGGATGCCTGCTGGGCGGATTATAACGGTGACGGACGTATTGATCTGATGACCGCTGCTGTTGATGGCGGTGCCACCCGTTTGAAGGTATTCAGAAATAATATGCCGGGTAATAACCGTCATGTGCTCATTAACGTTACATCTACCAGTGCCAACAAACTTGCTATAGGCGCCCGTGTAGAAGTGTATGCAGGCGGCCAGCGGTATATACAGGAAGTGACGGCTGGCAGAGGATTGAGTATGCAAAAACCGGCGATGCTCCATTTCGGACTGGGAGACGCTGCGGCAGTTGATTCAGTACGTGTAAGGTGGCCGGGCAAGACTGACTGGGAAACGTTCCGGCAGATCCGCATCAATGCGCTGAATTATCTCGAAGAAGGCGGGAATATCCGTGTGGGTATGCCTGATGTAAAGGAAAGGGGCGTAGCGCCATCATTCAGCATATATCCAAATCCTGCCGGCAACACGCTTACCGTTGCTGCTACTCCGGCACTGCAGAGCGGTACGATCCGTATCACAAGTATTACCGGGCAGGTAATGATGATGCAGTCCGGGCTTCACGGTGTTCATTTCCGTTATGATATAGCAAGGTATCCGGCGGGAACCTATATTGTGGAATGTATCGGGGAGACACACACCGCCAGGATAAAGCTGGTAAAGGAGTAACGTAGTAAATGGTTGCCGGTAGCAAATAAAGAGGAAACGGATCAGTTCCGCTTTTGTTTTATCAATTGCTTCACATCCTGCTGTATATCCGCCACCATCCGGGCGATCTCCTGTACCGGCTGCTCCGCTTCCGGCAGGGTCTCGCTCAGGTAATTGCGGAAGCGCCAGACTTCCAGCACGTCTTCTGTCAATACCTGATAGGGAGCATAAGCAGGGTTGAGCGAGCGGAGCAGCAGCGCCCGGCAATCAGGCTGGTAGCTGGCCAGCTTGAAGACGATCCCTTCGGTACGGGTGACCACAATACAGGCCGTCTCACGGGTAAGGCAGGTCCAGTCTTCAAGGTATTCGCCGATCACATAAGCGTTTTCGGGAACCGGGTGCATAGAGTCGCCGGTGGTGGGGAACATGCGGTACTTCCGGTCGCGGGGTAAATGGGGCAGGGAGAAGACCGGTAGTTGAGCGATATATTCCGGGTCGCTATAGCCTGCCGTATAACCTGCTTTCGCCTTTACCGGTATGAGCTCTGCGTTTTCATTATTGTCACTGTCTACGGTAGTCGCCAGGACCCGTAACTTCATGCCGGAGGCATAGATGTCGTTACCGGCTTCCAGCTCCCGCAACTGCAGCTCCGATAAACGGGAAAGATCCACTTTCAACAGGGAATCTATACTGATCCGGAAATAGGAGGAAACGCATATCAGATCATCCACCGGTGGGTTACGGGTCTGCCCGTTTTCATGCGCGCTCAGTTTGGATCGGGAAATGTTCAGCTTTACAGCTAAATCATCCTGTGATAATTTTTTACGCTTGCGCAGGTGCTTGATATTCGATGCCCAGAAAAAATCTTTCATACCCTTCCCGTTTTTATTTGGCCGGAATAATTCATTTTGCTATTATTGATGCCAAAGATATGGCATTTTAAGTGTCAAAAATATAGAAATGAAATCATTTTCGCAAAATACAATTTCTGTCCGTCCCGGCGCAGTAGTAATGTATGTGGATATGAACAGTTTTTTTGCCAGTTGTGAGCAGCAGGAAAATGCCCGGCTTCAGGGACGGCCGGTTGTGGTATGCACACACGAAAGTCCGTATGCCTGTATAATAGCGCCGTCAGTGGAGGCAAAGGTTTACGGGGTAAAGACCGGCATGCGGCTGAATGAATGCCGGATGCTCTGTCCACAGGCGATACCGGTAGTGGCCAGCCCGGTGTTGTACCGGCAATATCATGTGAAGATCCTCGGCGTCCTGCGCCGGTATTGCGAAGAGGTGATACCGAAGAGTATTGATGAAGCAGTGATGGATCTTACATCGTACCGGATGGTATATAAAGATATGACGATGCAGGCAAGACAGATAAAGGGGGATATTGCGGAGGCATGCGGGGAACATATAAAGTGTTCTATCGGTATTGCGCCCAATGCCTTTCTGGCCAAGCTGGCTACGGATCTGCAGAAGCCGGACGGGTTGGTGCGTATTACTCCTGAGAACCTGGATGGTATACTGGCCGGGCTATCCCTGACTGATCTTCCCGGTATTGCAAAAAAGAACGAAGCACGGCTTCGTATGATTGGTATCCGGACGCCATTGGAAATGCGTTATGCTTCTTCTTCGTTGCTGCGGAAAGCTTTTGGCGGGATCACGGGTCATTACTGGTACTGCCGGCTCAATTTTATGGAAGTTGATTTGTATCAGAATGAATACAGGGGTATGAGCGCTATGCGTACCATATCCCCTCAGCAGCGTACGCCGCAGGCGCTCGACAGCCTGCTGATCTCGCTTTGTACCCGGCTGGAGCAACGGTTGGTGAAACAGGAGGTGTTTTGCCGTGAAGCCGGATTTTTTATCCGCTACCGCGACCGTACAGGGTGGGATACGCGTGTGCGGTTTGAGCGACCCGTGCAGGACGGAATGGATATACGTAATTATATCCTGCATGAGATACGCCGGTATGAGCAGGCGCGTGCATCAGGCGCGTTGCTGCATGACCAGACATATAGTATGGGTATTTCCGTACACCGTTTTGTAAGTGATAAACTGGTGCAGTACTCGCTTTTTGATAATGATATACATCGTGACCTCCTCCGGAAGACCTTATACCTGATCAAAGACAAGTATGGGAAGAACAGCGTCCGGAAGGCTTCGGAAACGATCATGCCGGGGGTGATGCGTGATGCGATCGGTTTTGGCTCGGTGAAGGATATGTACCAGGGAGAGGGTGGGCATTTTAATCAGTATCTGATGGAGGAGTAATAAGAATTAATGTGTTGGATGTGTGAAATGTGTTTGATCATATTCACCACATTCCACACATCCAACACATTTCACACATTAAACACATTTATAACCATGATCAACCAGGCAGCAAACGAACGGTTCGAAAAGGGCAGAGGGGCGCAGTTTAATCCCAAAAACCGCTTTCTGAAAGGGGCATATATACAGGAATACCCCGAAGCCATTGACGACTGGGAAGAAGAAAACCGGAAGACAGAATACATCTTCGACAACAATAAAACACTGGTCAACGAGGTGAAAAGCCCTGATGTGGGTATGATGTATTCCGCCAATCCCTACCAGGGATGTGAACATGGGTGCATCTATTGTTATGCCCGCAATTCGCATGAGTACTGGGGGTATAGTGCCGGGGTGGATTTTGAGAGCCGTATTGTGGTAAAGAAGAATGCGCCGGCGATGTTGCGTAAGTTTTTTGATAACCGGAACTGGCGGCCCGCAGTGATCTCGCTTTCCGGAAACACGGATTGTTATCAGCCGATCGAACGACGGATGGGTATCACCCGGAAGCTGCTGGAGATATGCCTGGAATACCGGAATCCCGTCAGTGTGCTTACCAAAAATGCACTTGTACTGCGCGACACGGATATCTTGCAGGAGCTGGCGAAGCTCAACCTGGTGCAGGTATTCAGCTCCATTACCTCGCTGGATGAAGACCTGCGCCTGAAACTGGAGCCACGTACGGCTTCGTATAAATCACGGTTGAAGGTAGTGCATACAATGGCAAAATCCGGTATCCCGACGGGTATTATGAATGCGCCGATTATCCCGGGGCTTAACGACAGTCATATGCACGATGTGCTGAAAGCGGCCTCAGAGGCCGGCGCTCTTTGGGCGGGCTATACGGTGGTGCGTCTGAACGGAGCGATCAACGGTATCTTCCGCGACTGGCTGTATAAAGCCTACCCGGATCGTGCCGATAAGGTGTGGAATCTGATTTGTGATTGCCATGGCGGGCAGGTGAATGACAGCCGCTGGGGCAACCGGATGGTAGGTGATGGCCGTTTTGCCGAGCTGATCCGCACTCAGTTTAAGCTGTATTGCCGGAAGTTCGGTCTGAATCAAACGTCTGTTACCTGGAATATGGATGCCTTCCGGAGGATGAAGAACGGGCAGATGTCTTTGTTTTAATTTGAAAATGTGCCAATTTGAAAATTTGAAAATGCACATGTTGAAATATGTACATTTTCAAATTGACTCATTTTCAAATTTTCAAATTAACCGGCAAACGCCAGCTCTATAATCTCCTGCTGTTCTTTAGCATGCAGCTTGCTGAATCCGGTGGCGGAAGCCGCGAGCGGTGCCCTGCTGATAAAGCGTACCGGGAAATCATCGGCTAGGTTCATCTTCAGGAAGCTGTAAGCGCCCATATTACGGGGTTCTTCCTGTACCCACATCCACTCGGCGGATTTGTATTTTTTCTTCAGATCCTGTAATTGTTTCAGGGGCAGGGGATAAATCTGCTCCAGACGTACAATGGCAATGTCTGTACGTTTTTCGCTGATCTGCTTTTCACTCAGGTCAAAATAAACCTTGCCGGAGCAGAGTAATACACGTTTTACTTTGGAGGCTGTTTTGATGCTGGGGTCATCAATTACTTCCCTGAAACCACCTGTTGTGAATTCTTCTATGTCGGAGAAGGCGCGTGGGTGGCGCAGGTTCGCTTTGGGTGACATATTCACCAACGGTTTGCGGAAGGGCAATACCAATTGACGTCGTAAGGCATGGAATAGATTTGCCGCAGTTGTTATGTTGGTGACAAAGAAGTTATTATCGGCACATAGCTGAAGGAATCGTTCAATCCGTGCGGAAGAATGTTCCGGCCCCTGGCCTTCAAATCCATGCGGCAGCAGCAATACAAGTCCGCTCATTTTCCGCCATTTGGTTTCGGATGAAATAACATACTGGTCAATAACCGTCTGGCAGCCGTTAGCAAAGTCACCAAACTGGGCTTCCCATATAGTCAGCGAGTCGGGACTGGCAATGCTGTATCCGTATTCAAAGCCGAGTACGGCAAATTCGCTGAGCAGAGAATTGTAGATATAGAAACGTCCCTGGTCATCACTGACTTTGCTCAGCCGGTTGTAGGTTTTGTTTGTTTTTTCATCATGAAGTACCGCATGCCGGTGGGAGAACGTACCACGTTGTACATCTTGTCCGCTCATGCGTACATCTTTTCCTTCGGCAAGCAGGCTGGCATAAGCCAGTAACTCGCCGGTAGCCCAGTCTATAGTCCCGTTTTCACGGAAGCTTTTCACTTTCTCTTCCAGTAATTTCCGGATTTTACGCAGGGGTGTGAAGTCTTCGGGGATGCTCAATATTTTATCGAACAGGCTTATCACCTGCTCACGACTGATGGCCGTATCTGGTGACTGGCCGAAGTCTCCCGGTACAGCATGCCGCAGATCCTTCCATGCCTGTTCAGGCGGCTGAAGTTTATAAGGAATAGGATTCTGTTTGATCTCATCCAGGCGTTCCTGGAGTTTCTGCCAGTATACATCTTCCATTTCTTTGGCGATGGCAGCTTCTACATCTCCGCGTTCGATCAGTTTCTGATTATATACTTCACGCGGGTTCGGATGTTTTTTGATCCGCTCGTACAGCGCTGGTTGGGTAAAGCTGGGATCATCGCCCTCGTTATGGCCGTGACGGCGATAACAAACCATGTCGATAAAAATATCTTCATTGAACTCCTGCCGGTAGGCCACTGCGAATATACATGCCTTTACCACATCTTCGGGGCTGTCGCCGTTTACGTGTAATACGGGGGCCTGCACGATGGAAGCCACACTGGTGCAATAATTGCTGGAACGCGCGTCATCGAAGTCTGTAGTAAATCCGATCTGGTTGTTGATGACGAAATGGATCGTGCCGCCGACGTCATATCCTTTCAGGCAGCTCATCTGAAGCAACTCATACACAACGCCCTGTCCGGCAATGGCTGCATCTCCGTGTATCAGGATGGGCAATATCCTGTCGTACTCGTTTTTGTAAAGAATGTCGGCTTTGGCCCGTGCGAAACCTACTACGACCGGATCTACCACTTCCAAATGCGAAGGGTTGGGCGTAAGCTGTACGTTCACCTCTTTTCCTTCTGCCGTTTTGATATTGGAGCGGAAGCCAAGGTGATATTTTACGTCGCCGCTGCCCATGGTGGTGTCCGGAGGCATATTGCCTTCGAATTCAGAGAATATCTGTTCGTATGTTTTTCCGAGGGTGTTGGCCAGTACATTGAGGCGTCCGCGGTGCGCCATACCGATCACCACTTCTTTCACATCCGCATTGGCGGCATGAGTAATGATGGCATCCAGCGCTGCAATGGTACTTTCTCCACCCTCAAGGCTAAAGCGCTTCTGGCCGATGTATTTTGTATGCAGGAATTTTTCAAAAATCACTCCTTCGCTCACCTTTTCCAGAATACGTTTTTTCTGAGCCAGGGTGAGTTCCTGCTCCATCATTTTTTCGTAGTGGGTCTGTACCCACTCTTTTTTATTGCGGTCGTTAATGTAGGTATATTCTATGCCTACATCTCCGGTGTAATATTTTTTCGCCCTGGCTACAATATCACGGAGTTTGGCTTTCCCCAAGCCGATAAAGCTGCCGGCGTAGAATTCGGTATCCAGATCCGCATCAGACAGGTTAAAGTCTGCAAGCTCCAGGTAAGGGCTGCGGTTTTTCCGGGGACGTACCGGGTTGGTGGTAGCTGCCAGATGGCCGCGCTTGCGATAGCTGCGGATCAGGTAGTACACACTCAGCTCTTTTGCAAGCTGTTCGTTGCTTACCGGGGCCGAACTACCCGTTCCGGCTGCAGTTTTGCCATTTGCATTGGTCACGGCAAAATCAAAACCTTCAAAGAATTTTTTCCACTCAGCGTCTACAGTCTCGGGATTTTTTACATAGTCACTGTAGAGCGATTCAATGTAGGATGGATGAGAACTCATCACATAAGAAAAGTCTTTCATTTTAAGACGAGGATATTTAAAATAGTATTCAGCCGATTAATCATGGTCATTTATCCTGAATAAATGACATTCGGGCAAAGTTAGGCTATAAGTTGATTCGTTGGGAATGGATCGTATTTTTTATCGCTGCTTTATATTTTGACGCACTCCAATAGCATTTTTTGCAGTGTTTTCAGTCCCTGTACAGCAGTTTGTTCAATGGGAATGATATGCTGATAATGACCGACAGGAGGGATTTGTTTGTCAACAATATACTTTTTGACGCCGGGTTTCAGGTAATCCATCAGCCCTGCTGCCGGGTATACGGCAAGTGAAGTACCCACCAGCAGGAATATGTCTGCGGAGTGCATATGCGGAATAGCTTGCTCTATGAGTGGAACCGGTTCTTCAAACCAAACCACATGTGGGCGGAACTGGCCACCATCTTCCGCCAGGTCGCCGATGCGGATATCTCCCGGACATTCATAAAGTGTATGTTCATTCCGTACGCTGCGCATTTTCATAATCTCGCCATGCAGGTGCAGAACATGCGAAGATCCGGCGCGTTCGTGCAGATCGTCAATATTCTGGGTGATGATCTGTACTTCAAAATGTTTTTCTAATGCCGCCAGTATCTTGTGTGCTTCATTGGGCTGTGCATTGCGGACATTGTCGCGGCGCATGTTGTAAAACTGAAGTACCCGCTCCGGATCATTCCGCCAGGCTCGTGGAGTGGCTACTTCTTCTATCTTATAGCCCTCCCAAAGTCCGCCGCTGTCGCGGAAAGTATTGAGTCCGCTTTCCGCACTGATGCCGGCGCCGGTCAGGACTACAAGCTTTATCGGGGAAGACATGTAAATTGACAATTGAAAGCGATCAAATTAATGTGACAAATGTGTTGAATGTGGAAAATGTGATAAACACATTCGTCACATTCAACACATTTGTCACATTCCCTACAGGAATGAATACCCCACAGATAACTGTATGGAGCGTTGTTTCCATGAATCAGCTATAGTGGTATTGTTTACATCAGTGAAGCCAAATACGTAACGTCCGTTTACACGTAGGCCCAGCGGTAGCTTTACCTCAAGCCCGGCAGCGCCGCCAATATCACCATTCTTGAATATTCCGGCAGCGTCTTTCAGCAATGCGTCTCCGTCTTTTACAGATACTATGGTGCTGAATTGAGGACCTAACTGCAGCCATATCATCGGGAATAGTTTAACCTGCAGCAATATCGGAATGTTTAATTGATTGAGGCGAAAAGAACCATTTTTCAAAGAATCGCCGATGTTGTTGTAATGAGTATGGTATAGTGTGTGGAAATCTTTTCCGGTTGTATAGCGTGTTTGAGTGAACAGACCCTCTGCCACAACGCCGACCCGCTTGGCGTGTATCCCGGCAAATATGCCGCCCAGCAGACTGGTCTTGTAACCGCTGTTCCATTTGTCGCCGTGTATGGTATTGAAGTTCGCACCTGCTTTGATACCCAGGTCAATAGAGAAGGGCAGGACTTTTTGTGCGGAAAGAGCAGATGGAAGGAGCAGGATGGCAATAGCGCATAGTGTGTTTTTGAGCTTCATAATGTGTTGTTTTTGATGGATGGATGTTATTTCATTTTTTACAGCAAAAAATACGCCATCATTTTTAATTAGCCAATCACTATTGTCCTGGGGAAGTGAACACTGCGTATCATTAAGAAATCAACGTACCTACTTGTCGTATCGTTATGGTTGTCTCCTTAAGGGGACGTTCGCACCAAAAAGCCTGTCATCCCGGGCCTGACCCGGGACGTTCTTTATTAAGCCGGGTCTTGTTAAGCATCCTGTCACCTCGGGCGATGGCGGATCAAGTCCGCCATGACATCTTTTTTGTATGGCCGCCTCCTGTTTACATACTCCCCTGAAATGATTTACTGATAATGATGTTATATTCCTTCCTCAATAACCAGAAACTCATTCTTTTCCGGCTGCATCTTTTCTTTCAGCAGATCAAAATAAGCAGGACCGTTTTGTATGAACCAGGGCATAAAGTTCTCCGTTCGCTCCTGCAGGTTTCCGCCAGGGAAAAGCGCCGCTTTTAATTTGCTGATCTGTTCGATATGAACCTCCATTTTTCTTTTTTCGGCACGGTACATTTTTTCTTCCAGCCGCAGGAGTTGTTTTTGGATTTTTGTCAGTGTCGCTCCGGCCGCAGCTTCGAGGGTAGGATCGAGGGTGGTCGCCTTCTGTGTAATGCGTGTCAGTATTTGTTCCATTTCCCGGTTTTCGGCAGCCATATGCCAGTCGGCAGCGCTGTGGGTGGAGATGTACAGGCGGTTGAGCGTTGCGTCCGGTGCAAGCAGGTCTGCATGACTGAAGCCCAGTTTTTTTCTGAGTGCGGCGTATGCTTCCGGGATCCATAAAATAGATTGACGCAGCAGTATAGGAGGGAAGAATATCTTGTAATGATCAAATAATGGTCTGAGTTGCAGCCAGTAAGCCACTTCGGAGCCGCCTCCGATAAAAGCTACATTGGGGAGTATTGTTTCCTGTAATATTCCGCGGAGGATCACATTGGGGCTAAACCTTTCAGGATTCGTTTCCAGTTCATCCAGTAATTCGCCTTCTGTCCACTGCTTTTCTGTATTTACTACCCTCCATTTCCCGTCTTGTTTTTCGATTCTTTCACGCAATGCTTCATGCAGATAAAACAAATTAACAGGGCGTGGATAGGCCTGTGTTTTATAGTGTTGTGCCAGCAGGTCTGTTTGCGCCTGCACGATCTCGTAGCTGCTTTGATGCAGTAATTCGTCCCTGAGCACCGGTAGTATCGCTTTTTTGAAAGCAGGTTCGTCCGGATTCAGCACCAGCAGGCCATAGCGTCCGAAAAGCTCATGTACAAGGTATTGTGTTGCAGATGCGATGGTTTGATGTCCGAGGTAGGCGTCTGTTAATAGACGTATCAATGTATCCGTGTTGTTGCCGGGGGGGCCTAATAACCGGAACAGATCGTTCAGCAGCGGTTTGAGGCTATCCGTCTTCATGCGTCCCACAGCACCTTGCTGCCCGTCTGCCTGCCAGGTGAATCTCTGTCTGCCGTAGCGGAATGCGCCCAGTTCGCCCAGGTCATTATCTTCGCTGCCCATGTAATAAACAGGGATGAAGTGCTTGTCCGGGTGTGTCGTGTTCAGGATTTCTGCCAGCTTGACGGCATGTATGATCTTGTATATAAAGTAGAGATAGCCGGTCATCAGGTTGGGCTGGTGTGCAGTGCATACCGTAAAGCTGTTTTCCTGTTCCAGACGTTCCAGGTTGGATTTGGTCGCTTCGGTATGAACTAACTCCCGATATTGCTGCCGGAGTGTGTCTGCCAGCAGTTTACGGTTTACGGGGAAGTTTTTTCTTTCCCGTATGGCCTTCTCTATACCCTTCAGATCGGGGGTGAAGCTATAAAAGTTCCGGAGCGGCTGGCCCCCTTCGAGATAATCTTTGATCAGCGTTGAAAAGTAACCGGTTTCGCCGTAGGCGAGGTGGGATATTTCTGTAAGCACTCTGTCAGTGTTGTTTGGTGCTGCTAAATTAACAAGTAGCGATTAATACCCTGTTAAAATAGTATCGTATTGTTTATCAGTTTGTTAATGGGTTCCGATGCGTTTATTTTTATACTTTTACAAGTGTTATGCTGCAGGGTGGGAATAAAATGAGGAGGCGAAGCGGGATCAAGTCGTGGCCGGAAGATGAAAAACCGAGAGAAAAACTGTTACATAAAGGGGCGGGTAGCTTGAGCGACGCAGAGTTGCTGGCGATCCTGATCGGCAGTGGTACGGTGAAGCGTTCGGCGCTGGATCTGGCAAGAGATGCGCTTGCGCTGGCAGATCAGAATCTTTATGAATTGGGCCGGCTGTCGGTAGCGGATTTTCAAAAGGTAAAAGGCATTGGTACGGCCAGGGCTATAACAATAGCTGCAGCACTGGAACTGGGACGCCGGCGGCAGATCAATGAGGGGTTGCAGCGTCCGTCTGTGCGCACCAGTAGGGATGCCGCAGACATTGTTCTGCCGCTGCTGTCGGATCTGAATCATGAGGTGTTTTGCGTGCTGTACCTGAATCAGTCGAACCGGGTGCTGCGTCATGAACTGATCAGCAGCGGAGGGCTTACGGGTACGGTGGCAGATATCCGTATGATACTGAAAAATGCTTTGTTGTGCCATGCCAACGGACTGATCCTGGCACATAATCATCCTTCCGGGAATCCCAGTCCCAGCCAGGCCGATAAAGATCTTACACGGAGGATAAAAGAAGCGGCATTGCTTATGGATATAAGACTGCTTGATCATCTGATCGTGGCGCACACCATCTGCTTCAGTATGCAGGATGAAGGTATGATTTAAACGAATTGTAGTAATGGAAAATTATATACATTATTTTATGTTTGTAAGAAGTTGTCTTTTATGCCTATCTTGCCGGGTTTAAATGAGCCAAATGATGGGCTCACCAGCTAATCAGCTAATTACCATACAGGTGATATGTTAAAAATTGGAGTCTTTGGTGTAGGTCATTTGGGCCGGATACATATACAGCAGTGGCAGGAGATCGCAGGTGTAGAACTGGTAGGGTTTTATGACCCTGATGATGCGCACGCAGATCTTACGGTTTCCCAATATGGGGTGCAGCGTTTTGAAGATCCCCAAAAGTTGTTGCAGGCTTCGGAGGCGGTGGATATAGTAGCTACAACTACATCTCATTACGCTATTGCCCGCGAAGCCCTGTTGTCGGGTAAACATGTGTTTGTGGAGAAGCCGCTGGCTCAGTCAGTTGAGGAAGCCCGGGAGCTTGTAAAGCTGGTGCATGAAGCAAATGTCAAATGTCAGGTGGGCCACGTGGAGCGTTATAATCCTGCTTTTCTTTCCCTCGAAAAGCAGTCGCTCGAACCTATGTTTATCGAGACACACCGGCTTGCGCAATTTAATCCCCGTGGTACTGATGTATCCGTGATACTGGATCTGATGATCCATGATATAGATATCGTATTGTTCCTCGTGAAATCGCCTATCCGGCGGATATCTGCCAGCGGTGTATCCGTGATCAGCAAAACGGCGGATATTGCCAACGCCCGGATCGAATTTGACAACGGTTGCGTGGCTAATCTTACCTCAAGCAGGATATCTCTGAAAAATATGAGAAAGATGCGTCTTTTTCAACGGGATGCTTATATAGGTATTGATTTCCTGGATAAAAAAACGGAGATTGTCCGCCTGGGTGAGCCGGGGGCAGGGCAGGGCATGTTTGATTTCCCGATAGACCTTGGCAACGGGGAAAAGAAAGTAATATCCGTGCAGATGCCGGAAGTTGCGCCTGTAAATGCGATCCGGATGGAGCTGGAAGAATTTGCCGGAGCGGTAATGCATGACAGACCTGTCCGGGTTTCTGTGTACGATGGTTTCCAGGCAATGGATGTGGCACACCAGGTGCTGAAAAAAATGAGTTTGCATAATGAATTGCACGGGGAAGTATGAATTTATATATTGCGTAGGTAAAAAAACAGGAAAAACCGTCTTTAAAGAAGAAAGATCTGTAGTGATGAACATAGATAAATTACTGGTAATTCTTTTGATCGCCACATGGACGTACAGCAGTTGTGACGTGATCAATCCTGATGAAAAGATACCCACTTATATACATATTGATTCTTTCCGTTTTTTACATCAGGGTGATACGTTCGGCTCCGCTTCTCATAAAATAAGCAGTGTCTGGGTATATTTTAATAATGAACCGCTGGGTGCATTCGAAATGCCCGTTACGGTTCCGGTAATTGCATCGCAGGAAGGAATGGTAACGGTAGCGCCGGGTATTGATTTTAACGGTATGAAAAGCTTTCAGCATCCCTATCCTTTTTATGTGTTCGATTCATTGATCCTGAAGCCACAACCGGGCCAGGTGGTGCAGTTTGATGCCAGGACAAGATATACCGGGAGTGCGCGGCTTATTTATAACAGTACTTTTGATCTCGGCAACCCTTTCAACAAGTATGGCGGAGATACATCACTTGTGAAAACATCTGACCCTGGTTATGTTTTTGAAGGCGAGGGAGCTGGATATATTTATATTGACGGTCCGAAAAAAACTTCTCAGAATATTTCTATTGATGCTTTCAGACCTACCCTTGGTGAGCCGTTGTTTCTGGAGTTGAATTATAAATGCTCAATACCGTTCCAGGTAGGTGTAGCGGCATTCTATACCAATGGTAATGAGGCAGTGGAATATGTGGGAGGTGTAAATCCGCGTGATGAATGGAATAAAATATACATCAGCCTCCAGGAATTTGTAAATGCGAATCAGGGTGCTCAATTTCATTTGCTGATACGTACAGGTACTGATAACGGTGAATCTCAGGGCTGGGTTGCGATCGATAACGTTAAAATCGTTTCATTCTGAGTTCTGTTATGCAGCTTGATCCGATGAAGAAACGGGCTATTCGTCAGTTGGTTGTTGTTGATTATATCACAGCCATGATTGCATGGCTTATCTTCTGGGCATACCGGTATCACTGGCTGGGCAAATCTTCTTTTTTTCAGGCCTGGGAACAGTGGCAGATGCGGGATTTTGTCTCTTCCCTTATACTGATTCCCGGCGGGTGGCTTTTTCTGTACCTGCTCTCCGGCACTTATTTCGACCTGTACCGGAAATCACGGCTGCATGAAATTAACAGGACACTGATCTCCTGCATTATCGGCAGTGTGATCGTTTCGCTTGCTGTTTTTGCCGACGACAGTCAGGATTACTCATATTTTATTCAGATGACAGGCCGGTATCTGTTGATCCATACTATGTGCACATTGCTGGCCAGGATTGTGATCCTGAATAATGTGAAGCAAAAGCTCATAAAAGGGGAGGTTGGCTTTAATACCCTGCTGATCGGCGGCAACCACCAGGCCATTAATATTTACCGCAGGATACAGGAAAGCCCGCGTGTGCTGGGTAATATTTTCAAAGGGTTTATTTACTCCAATAAGGAAGCTTCAAACGGTATGAGCCGGTATCTTCCCCAGCTTGGCGATCTGTCGCGGCTTGAAACGATCATTGATGAGCATGATATTGAGGAGGTCATTGTCGCAGTTGATTCTTCGGAGCACCATCTGCTGGAAAATATCATTACCCGGCTCAGTTACCGGCCTGTTGTGGTGAAGGTACAGCCGGATCTGTATGATATCATTTCCGGGTCGGTCAAGACCAGCAATGTATACGATGCCGTGCTGATACATATTTATCCGGATCTGATGCCCGACTGGCAAAGAGTTTGTAAACGCACAATTGACATCATTGTTTCGTTCCTTGCTTTGGTACTGCTGTCGCCGGTATATCTTTTTGCGGCGATCAGGGTGAAGCTCTCATCCCAGGGCCCTGTTATATACAGGCAGCAGCGTGTCGGCTTGTTTGGCCAGCCCTTTTATATTTATAAGTTTCGCTCCATGTACGTGAATGCGGAGGATAATGGTCCTGCGTTATCCAGCAAGAGGGACCCCCGGATCACAGCCTGGGGGCGTTTTATGCGGAAATGGCGGATTGACGAGCTGCCCCAGTTCTTTAATATCCTTATTGGGAATATGTCGCTGGTAGGGCCGAGACCGGAGCGCTCTCATTTTATTAATATCATCTCAAAAACACATCCGCATTATAAATACCTGCACAAAGTAAAACCCGGACTTACAAGCTGGGGTATGGTACAGTATGGCTATGCTGAAAATGTAGAAGAAATGATTGAGCGCATGAAGTATGATCTGCTCTATATCGAAAACTGCTCGCTTGCACTCGATATCAAGATTATGATCTATACGCTGAAGGTGTTGTTCCAGGGGAGAGGGAAGTAGAGAGAACGATGAGTGATGAATTATGAATGAAAAGCTGGTCACTCTTATTCTGTACGCCGGAAGTAACGTTTCAGGAGAGGGGAAAATAAAGAGTGATGAATCATGAATGAAAAAACTCATCACTCATAATTCATCACTCATAACTCTTTTCTTATTTTATGCCGAGTTTGGTCTTAACGAGAGAGAGTACGTCATCGCTCTC
This sequence comes from Flavipsychrobacter sp., assembly GCA_037190845.1. Taxonomy (GTDB): domain Bacteria; phylum Bacteroidota; class Bacteroidia; order Chitinophagales; family Chitinophagaceae; genus JBEBVQ01. The sequence goes on from JBBCJI010000001.1 coordinate 29,039, forward strand.
ATTGGCATATAATAACATGCCGGCGCTGGCATCGAAGATATAATCGTATTTTTTCTCGGTAGCAACGTCTTTAATTGCCTTGTCTGCTTTTTCGAGCAGGGGTTTGTATAATTCCTGCTTTTTATTGGCTACTTTTTCCTGAGCGCTTTGCTGGGTAAATTCAATACGCTCCTGCAGCTGCTGGATTTCTTTAATTTTTACTTCCCTTACTGCTTCGGTCATTGTTTTTTCCTGAGTCTGGAATTCCTGGATCTTCTTCTCATATTCCTTACCCATCGTTTCCAGCTGATCCTGGTAAGTTTTGGCAAAAGCCTGGAGATCTTTCTCCGCTTGTGCTACTTCAGGCATCAGGGAAAGCAATTCCTGGGAATTGATGTAACCCAGTTTCGGTGCCTGGGCAGTAGCTGCATGAGCAGACATTACACCCAGAGCAAGGCACAATACGATTCTCTTCATTTGTTTGGAGGCTATTCTAATTAATAATAATTACACTTTTAAAAAACCGCATAAGTGATCAATGCGGATGCAAAGTAAAGATCATTATTTGTTTATTCCAAGTATTTTTAACACATCTTCACTTTTGTCCAGTTTGGGGTCTGCATAAAACAAAGTGACCCCACCGGCTTTATCTAATACCATTTCGTAGCCCTTGGTCGAGGCGAATTTCTGAACGGCATTATATACTTTATCCTGCACAGGCTTTACCAGCTCCTGGCGTTTTTTGAACAGATCGCCTTCATATCCAAAGCGCTGTTTTTGCAGGTCTTTTACCGACTTTTCCATAGCCACAATCTCATCTTCGCGTTTTCTGCGGACATCATCGCTAAGCATGGCACGTTCAGCCGTATAGCTTTTATACATTTTGTCTACTTCCGCCATTTTGTTATCAATTTCCTGCTGCCATTCTTTCGACATTTTGTCGAGCCGGGTCTGGGCATCTTTGTATTCCACTACTTTATCGAGTATGTATTTGGAATCAATGATACAATAACGCTGTGCATCAGCATGAAACATAAAACTGCCTGCCAATACCGCTACCAGACTCAAAAAAATCTTTTTCATAGTATTTTCCCTGTTTAAATGAACAATTAAATGTACAAAAATCAATCCGGTTCGAAACCAAGCATAAAGTTGAACCGTGAGATAGATTTGAAGTCAGTGACTCCCTGTGCCGGATTATACCGGTCGAACCCGACACCATAATCCAGCCCGAGCAGGCCGAACATAGGCAGGAAGATACGGATACCTACACCCGCATCCCTGTTGAGTTTGAACGGATTATATTCCTTGAAGTTGTTCCAGGCATTAGCCGCATCCATAAACACCAGGCCGTAAATGGTTGAGGTGGGACTTAACGAAAACGGATAGCGTATCTCTGCGGTGTATTTGTTAAAAATGGTGGCATTATCGGCATATACTTCGTAGCCACGCTGTGAGATGATATCCCTGCCGATAAAGAAGGAGTTCATCTGTAAACCGTCACCACCCAACTGGAAGCGTTCAAACGGAGAAAATCCTATGGTAGGGTTGTAATATCCGAGGAAGCCGTATTTGGTAGAGATTTTCAGTACAAGGTTGCCTACAAGTTTTTGATACCAGTCTGCTGTGAAGCGATATTTATGATACTCAATCCATTTGTATTTTTCGGCTGCGGTTTCGTTGCTGAAATCATCTTTTCCGCTGAATGAGCTGAAAGGAGGTGTAAGCTGGAAGCTGAGCGAGATATTCGATCCGCTACGTGGGTACAGCGGTTGATCTACAGAATACCTGGCCAAAACAAATTTTAAATAAAGGTTATTGCTGAAGCCTTCATTGAAATTGGGTATCAGGGAATATTGTTTCAGGCGGTAGTTCTGGTAATTGACACCGTACGTAAATACAAAGAAATCATCCGGCCATTTCATCCGTTTGCTAAGCGATACACCGCCGCCCGCCACACGTAGGAAAGATGAGTTGGGATCGCCGCTGCCCCATGCTACACCGGAGAATTTGCTGTACATGAAGCTGGTAGTGAGTGCATTGGGCCTGCGTCCACCCAGCCAGGGTTCAGTGAAAGAAGTACTGAGGGAGTTGAAATATGCTCCGTTCGACTGATAATTGACAGAGAAACGCTGACCGTCGCCCACGGGCAACGGATCCCAGTTTTTCAGGCGATGAAGATTCCGTAGCGAAAAGTTGTTGAAGATAACGCCGATGTTCCCGTAAAAGCGTACACCTCCGCCAAAACCTGCAGAGAGCTGTAATTGGTCACTCGATTTTTCGACAAGGCTGTATTCAATATCTACGGTTCCGTCTTCGGGATGCGGTTTGGGCTGGATGCCGATCTTTTCCTGGTCGAAGAAATTGAGGTTGGCAATTTCGCGTTGCGACCGGATCAGGTCGGCACGGCTGAATTTATTGCCGGGAAGTGTGCGCAGCTCGCGTCGGATCACGTGCTCATTCGTACGGTCATTGCCGGAGATAAGTACGTTGCGTATGGTAGCCTGCTGGCCTTCGGTGATACGCATCTCGTAATTGATTGTATCATCAACAACGGATATTTCGACAGGATCAATATTGAAAAAGAGATAGCCGTCGTCCATATACAGACTGCTGATGTCGGCGCCGCCTTCGGGGCTTAATTGTTTACCGATACGTGCATCGAGCAGTTCCTGATTGTACACATCTCCTTTTTTGATGCTCAGCACCCGTGAAAGCTCTTCACTGGTGTATTTGGTATTACCCCGCCAGGTGATATCCCCGAAATAATAGCGGCTCCCTTCTTTGATCTTCAGATCTATATTGAGATTGCCGTTCGGAAGCCGGTATAATGTATCGTTTTCTACATCAGCATCACGATAGCCGAGCGAATTATAATAGGCAACCAGCGTCTGTTTATCCGTCTGGAATTTTTGCTCGTTAAACTTGGAGGAAGCGAATATATTGTAGCGGAAATAAGGATTCAGCGCTTCCAGTGTTTTGGAAGGGGAGAGAAAGTGTCCTTTCCGGAGATATTTGGCAAAAGAACGTGGGCTTGCTTCATACACATGTGTATTATCGGCAGGATGCAGGGAAAGGCGTGGCATCTCCTTAGTGCTTTTCAGCGTGCGTCTTAGCCGCATATCGGAAGCATTTTTATTACCCGATATATTGATCTGGTTGACGCGGGTTTTAAGTCCTTTCTTAATATCAAATGTTACGATGATGGAGTTGATGGCGGCAGAGTCGCCTCTTTCCAGTACCTGTACTTCGGTATTCCCATATCCTTTGTCTTCATAAAATTTCCGGATACGCGCAATGGCTTCTTTTTTGCTGCCTTCGGTGAATACACGGGAACGTACCAGATTCAGCTTGTCTTTCAGCTCAGTGGCTTCTCCTTTCTTAATGCCTTTGAAATTGTACCGGCTGAGCTTAGGGCGTTCTTCTACTTGTATATTGAGAAATACCTTCTCGTTGATGAAACGGGTAATGGTAATATTGACATCCGAGAAAAGCTCCTGTTTCCATAGATTACGGATAGCCTTGGCGATCCGGTCGTCGTTAGGGAAACGTACCTTCTGGCCGACAGATAATCCTGTGACAGCAAGCAACAGGTCTTCATCCAGATACTTTGCACCGGAAACAGTGATCCCTGCGATCTCATATTCACGGGGTTTTTCCGGTTCACGGGGACCGGAGGCTCCTGCTATGCCTGTATTGTTTTGCCCGCTTCCGGCAGGCAGCGCGATCTGGCCGGAAGCAACAGAAGCTGATAATGCAACACCGGTAAAAACAGCGCAAAAATGCCTGGTTAGTTTATACATGCTGGGGGGAGTTCGTTTGTATTTGTTCGCTGGTTTTGCCAAAGCGGCGTTCACGTTGCTGGTAGTTGAGCAATGCTTCGTAGAGGTGTTGTTTTCTGAAATCAGGCCAGTGTACCGGCGAGAAATACAATTCGGCATAGGCGAGCTGATACAGGAGGAAATTACTGATGCGGTGTTCTCCGCTGGTACGGATCATCAGTTCCGGATCGGGAAATGCAGCCGTATTAAGATAACCACGGAACAGGTCCTCTGAGATATCTGCAGGGGTGATAACGCCCGCCTGTATGTCTGCTGCGATCTTTCGGGTAGCTTCAGTCATTTCCCAGCGTGAACTGTAGCTCAGGGCAAGGATGAGATTGAGCCTTGAGTTTACCGCGGTCATTTCGATGGCCTCACACAATTCTTTCCGGCATACCGGCGGCAGGCTTTCGATATCACCGATCACATGCAGGCGGATATTGTTTTTTTTGAGATCTTCGCTTTCTTTCCGGATGGTATTCACGAGTAGTTCCATCAGCGCGTTTACTTCCTCCTGCGGACGGTTCCAGTTTTCTGTAGAAAAAGCATAAAGGGTCAGATAAGGAATGCCCATTTCAGCACAGGCATTGACCATCTCCCGCACACTCACTGCGCCTTCCTGGTGGCCATACACCCGGTCTTTCCCCCGTTCCCTGGCCCAGCGTCCGTTGCCGTCCATAATGACAGCAATATGTGCCGGTAGCTTGTTCCGGTCTATAGCTTCCAACAACTCCATATAGTTATAGTCGCACTGCTTTTATAAGGTGTGCAAAGGTACAAAAATAGAAGGTTGGAGTATGGAACAAAATAAACGTATTTCAGTTTAACGCGACTTTAAGAGTTATGGATGACGAATTATGAGTGATGAATTATGAATGATGAGTTAAAAACACACAATTCATAATTCATCACCCATAATTCATCACTCATAGCTTATACCGCTGTTTTGGGTAAATTTTTCCTCACCCCGTTTGTTGTATACTGATACGCCGTCGGTCTATTTCGAGCTGGGTGAGATACCGTTTTCTGTCTGCAGGCGTATGGAAACGTTCTATCTTCTTCCTGATAGTGATGCAGTTACGTTTCATCTCTTCAAGCTGAGTTTCCATAAACAGGTACTCATTGATGAGATCACTTAAAATCTTTTCATCAATCTGTTGCATAACTTACACTTTAGGGAGTGAAAATATATGAGAGATGTAAAAATTATGCCTGTTTGAATTGCGGTTATATTTTTAGCGATACCTGGTTTTGTAAAACTCCTGGTATTGATCTATATTCTTGTCAGCCATTAGTTTCCGGTGATTTTTGGCTGAAATGATCAGGAGCTGGTATTCGTCGTCTGTATAGTCGCGGAAGATCTGTGGTTTTCCTTTTAATGAACGTATGTAATTTTTTGCCTGTACAGATGTCCCAAATTCCTGTACAATGATCACTCCCTGCTGATCTTTCAGCATTTCGAGGCTGATGGCGAGGTTCTGATCGCTGAACTGGAGATTGTTGAGGTCGGTGATTGCGGCCCGTATGCCCATTACCTTTGTTTCCATCCTGGGGAAAACAAACATGAAATAATGCGGTTCACGGGGATTATAGGTATAGGATTCCGGGATGTCGCCGGCCGTTTTTTCTTTGATGTTCTTGCTGTTTGTCAGGGAGTCATTCAAGTCCGCGGAATTCCTGCCCGACGACAGGGAATCGACAGTCTTTACGTCAGGAACTTTCAGGCTATCCGTTTGCAGTGTGTCGGGCAGGGGACGGTTGCGTGTAATATAATCCTTGATCGTCTGTGCCCATGAAAGCAGGGAATCCGCCGTTTGTTCTTTAATGAAAGCGGATATAATGGTATCTGCCTGGTCGAAATCAGCAGCGCCGGCCAGTGCGGATGCCTCCATAATTGTAAACCGTGGGTTGTAGCGCCGGTCATTGTATAATTGTCGTCCTCTTCCTGCTCTCTGTATCACTTCTGTGAACTGCCGTTGCTGCAGCAGGGCATACGTATTGTCGTAAAATACGGCAACTGGTATATCGTTATCTGCGGTGAGCGGTTCCCCGGCCGGTCTCACCAGCTTTGCAAATGCAGACTCAGGATATTCGTCCAGCAAACGTTCACTGTATGCCTGAGCGTCGGATAAGCGATCCTGCTTCAGAGCGACCATATAGCGCATGTATAGGATTTCCGCGTGGTGTGGGTGCTGCAGGTAACGTTTGTCAAGCGTGTCCATAGCTGCTATGGCACGGGTATAGTCTTCAAGCTGGCTGATATAGGCGTTGCCGAGGTCTGTATAAGCGCGTTGTATAAGTGCCCTGGCAGCCTCCTGTCTTTCGGGAGTGGTGGGAATAGCAGCCAGCAGGCTTTCTTCTGTAGGCAGTCCTTTCTCATCCAGCTCGGCGTTTTCGTCTCCGGTCTCCGGTATTTCATTGAGATCTGTACCACTGCCGGCAGTAAATCCGGACGCCGCGCTTCTCCGCCAGTTATCGGCCAGTTTCCGGTTGCCCCATTTCCGCTTAAAGTCGTTCATCCCCTGCTGCATCAACGAAGTATTGGAAAAATACCAGTTGCCGTAATTGCTGTTCCCGGAAGATCCGGTTTCTCCAAACCCGGGCATCGCATTTTCTGCACGGAATATGCTGTCGTTACGTTCCTGCTCCAGTTTGCGGATATATCTGCGTATAACCTGCCGTTGCTCTTTTTCCGGGAGGGAGGCCAGCAGCAGCAAGCTGTCCTGGGTGCTGATGATATGCAACGGACCGGTTACTTTGTCCAGCGATTGACTGCGTTTTACGGCTACCTCAACAAGGGGTTCTCCCGGGGCGCTCCCTGCAAGGTAGGCTGCGCTGTCGTAGGCCTGCTTGGCTTCGGTATAATTACCTGCTCCGTAATGTACTTCCCCAAGGGTGGCAAAAGAAACCGCTTTTTGCCTGTTGGTTGATTTGGGAGCGTCAATGCTTTTGCGCAGGTATGTAATGGCATCCTTGGTATTGCTGCTGTTGGCGGCCAGCCGCCCCAGCACAAAATATATCTGCTCATAGTAAGGCAGATATTTACCGTCTTTCAGCATTGTTTTCAATGAAGCCACAGCTTCATCCTGGTTTCCGCCTGCGTACATCAGGCTGTAGGCAAGATGCTTCCGGCTGTAAAAATCCATTTCAATATCCGGGTGCAGCGCTATTACATCCCGGAAATGTCCGGCGGCATTGGGGTAATTACCTGCCTGCTGTTCTAACTGCCCGTTTATATAAGCGGTACGCATACGCAGCCATTTGCCGGTGTGTTTGTCGGCGGTTACTATGGCCAGTTGTTCCGATGCCCCCCGCGTATTACCTTCTTTCAGGTACAGGAATGATTTTTCCAGCGCGAGCCGTCCCTGGAGATGCTTCGGGAATTTGGGGTCTGAAGCCAGCAGTTCGATCACAGATTCAGCCTGCTCCGGTTGTTCCGACTGCGCGTAAGTGCGTATCAGCCATAATAATCCTTCATTGTGTGCCGTGCGGTGCTTCATAAAAGCAAGCGCATTCTTTTTTTCTTCGGCAGCAATGGAAGGCATCCGGTCGGTGGCAGTACGCCGGTAAGGATTCTTTTTCTTCTTCTTCTTTTGCTGTTCCAGCATCTGGCGTATGCTTACGATATACTTGAAAGTTACAGCCGCATTTTTATAATCTCCTTTGTAGAAGTAGGCCTGTCCCATCAGCAGGTAGAGGTCATCGCTCCATTTTGTACGGGGGTCATGTATCTGTATCCCTAAAGAGGTTTTCTGGATAATACTGTCCATGTCGGATGCCAGCATGGTAGAATCCCGGTTAGGATCGAACGGGAAGAGCGCCAGCAGGGAATCGTAATTTTCTTTTCGTGAGCGCTGCATATTGCGCAGCGCCTCATCCATCTTATGGTCGGCATTGAAGTAATAATTATACCGGGTAAAGGTATTCTGGATGGCCTTTCTGGGCGCCGACCATCTTTTTTTCAGCATTTTTTCATTACTCCATGCTTCACGCTTTTTCTTGATCTTCAGATCCAGCGCCAATTGCATTCTCTTTTCCCGGTTTTTCGCCATGACTTCCTGATCGCGGAGCCGTTGTTCTTTCACTTTGGCAAGACTATCGGCCCGTGCCTTTCTTATGGCGGTTACACTATCTACATAGTGTTTTCTGACCGCCGTGATGCTGTCACGGATGTGTGTACGTACCGCGGTAATGCTGTCTGTTATATGTTTGCGGGCGGCAATCATACTGTCGTTATAGCGCTGCCGGGCGACGCGCAGGCTGTCCATCCGGCCTTGCCGTACAATGGCGACACTGTCCTGATATCGTTTGCTTTCCTTATACTTGCGTATGGCGGCGAGGCTGTCCGACCGTTTTTTCTGCACCGTCCTGATGCTGTCGGTATATGCTTTCCGAACGGCTATGGTACTGTCCACAATGTGTTTTCGTTCTGCTCTTACGGAGTCGAAGTATGCCTGCTGTACAGTTTTGCGTTCATCAATTTTTTGCTGGCGTACCCTCGTAACGCTGTCCTGGTACCGTTTGCTTTCCCGGTACTTGCGTATAGCAGCCAGACTATCGGCCTTATCTTTCCGGACGCGGCCAATGCTGTCTGCTATATGTGCCCGGGCATCCTTTAAGCTGTCTGTAACGCGCTGGCGCTCGGCTTTCATGCTGTCAGCAATATGCATCCTTGCCGTGCGTGTGCTGTCCAGTACACGCTGGCGTTCGATACGTTGTACTTCCAGTTGGGCGCTCCGTGCCCGTGCGGCACTGTCAGCGGCGGTTTCCTGTTTCTTTCTGACCTGGGCATGCACATGATTCCCGCATACCTGTATGGCAAATACAGGCAGGAACAGTAAGATAACTTTGACATACCATGTCGGGGAATAATATCGCACCAGCTACTATAACTGAATTAGGTAGATTTTAGTATCAACAGGTTGTAAAAAAACGGAAACATTGTGGAACGTCAAAATTACGCCATTTTCTGTCATAGACAATATCCCTTTTCAGTGATATCGGGTGATTGTACCGGAATACCTCTGTTTTATCGTGAAAGATTATGATATGTCTGTGCTTTTATAATAATTTTGCTATTGTTATCTATCATCAGGTATGAATGCATTATCGTTTAGAAGGCTGAAAAAAGAAGAGATTTTACTGATCGTTGAATATCGGATCATCTTCCTCCGGGAATTGCAGGGTGAGCAGCCTCCCGAAAAAGAATCAAAGCTGCGGGAATCATTGACCGGTTATTTTCAACAGGCTTTTGATGATCACTCATTTATCGGCTGGATTGCTGAGCATGATGCAAAACCGGTTGGGTTCGGAGGTATGGTGATCCAAAGTATACCGGGCAATTTCCATTTTATCAATGGACGTGAAGGTTATATCCTTAGCATGTACACGATTCCTGATTATAGAAAAAAGGGTGTTGGCTCCGTGATCATGGACAAGCTGATCGAAGATGGTAAACAAATGGGGCTTGGCAAAATTTATTTACATGCCTCGAAAGACGGCATTGATATATACAGGAAAATCGGTTTTACCGAACCTGTACTTCCGGAACTGGAATTGAATTTATGATATAGGGAATGGCCTTATCAGTGCTATTTTCCAAGAAGCGGTCTAAAATTCTTTCAGATCATAACATAATCTTTAGTAGTGAAACATCCCCCTGCCCCCTTCAAAGGGGACTTTGCGCCGTTGTGCCGTCCTGCTTTGGGGCGGGAACGAACGGGTCGTCTCCCTTCGAGGGGAGAACGTGAGAGGTGTTTTACCAATCATTTTTAGTTTCTAACTACTTAAAATATAATGGCAGTTCTGATGGGTAAAGAACGGGGCCGTATCTTTGCCGCATGATCACCGAAACTGACCTGGAAGAAGATTGGGAAGACCCGGAAACAGAACCTGAAGTAGCGCCTGCCCCCGTTGAACGTACGCGCATTACTGCCGATCGAGGACAGGAACTGCTGCGTATAGACAAGTTCCTGATGAACCGGATAGAAGGCGCTACCCGCAATAAGTTGCAGCAGGCGCTCGAAAGCGGGCTTATCACGGTAAACGGACAACCGGTAAAGCCCAATTATAAGGTGAGGGCAGGGGATGAGATCGTTATACTCGACACCCGACGCCCCGAACATACGGAGATCATTCCCGAACAACTCCCCCTTGATATCGTATATGAAGATGAAGACCTGCTGGTGATCAACAAGCAGGCGGGCATGGTGGTGCATCCCGGCTGCGGCAATTATACGGGTACGCTTGTGAACGGACTGGCCTGGTACCTGCAGGCGGAAGGGGAGGATACGCTGCCCCGTGTGGGCCTGGTGCACCGGATCGATAAGGATACCAGCGGACTCGTCGTTGTAGCCAAAACAGAGCAGGCTATGGCCGATCTCAATGCACAGTTTAAGAAGCATACGGTACACCGCCGCTATATGGCCCTGGTCTGGGGAGATTTTGAGGAAGAGGAAGGCACGGTTATCGCTCATGTGGGCAGGCATCAACGCTTTCGCAAGATCATGGATGCATATCCCGACGGCGAACACGGTAAAGAAGCCATTACGCATTATAAGGTGCTGGAGCGGTTTAATTATGTTACCCTGCTGGAGCTGCGGCTTGAGACCGGCCGTACGCATCAGATTCGGGTGCATATGAAGTCCGTCGGTCATCCGCTGTTTCATGATGTTACCTATGGAGGCGGGCATATTGTCAAGGGAACGGTTTTTACCCGTTATAAGCAATTCGTCGAGAATTGTTTTAAGATATTACCCCGCCAGGCGCTGCACGCCCGTGAGCTGGGCTTTACGCATCCGCGTACGCGGCAATGGATACAGTTTACTTCCGTTTTGCCGGCGGATATACAGGAGGTGGTGGAGAAATGGCGTTCTTATACGCGTGGCATGACGCCGCAACTGAAGGATAAGCTGGATCAGGGATAATGATTGAGTGATGAGTTGTGAACTGTCCGATTTTTTCGGACAGTTGAAATACAATACTTCTGGCTTATGCCCGAAGCATTATTAAAGGCTCAGACGCATAAAATAGCCTGTCATTGCGGCCCCCGAGCCGCAATCGTCTGTTATCAGGACGATCATAAAAACCATCGTTTCGCTTCAGGCGATGGCGGATCGAGTCCGCCATGACATCATTTCTGTTAGCTTAACCCAACACTCGTCAAATCCTTTGTTGATGAGGAACACAGCACCATTCAAAACTTTTTCCCAGGACAATAATGGAATAAAAGCTCTTCCCCGAATGTTAAAATCACCCCATCATGCATGATTTGCTGCTAATTGACCTAATTTTGCCCTGATTTCTAAATATTAATATCATGTCTTTGATACATACAGACCCCTGCCTCCTGATTTCCATGCCCAGCGGAGGCGAATGGCTGACGATCCTGCTGGTCGTGATCGTGCTGTTTGGCGGTAAAAAGATCCCTGAGCTGGCACGCGGTCTGGGTAAAGGTATCCGCGATTTCAAGGATGCCAAAGAAGGTATCCAGAGTGAAATTGAAGCAGGTATGAAAGAAAAGGAAAAATAATAATAAGTTAATTTTTCCGGAATCTTACCTTCTTTTTCCCGATATTTTCCTATTTTGAGAAGATTTTTGCGGTAGAATATTGTACGCTTCCCATAGGGTTGCATGCTTTTTAGCGCTTCAACAACGACAAAACATGCAATATAAAATACTGTTTTTTTTCTGTCTTTGTTTCGGGTCTGTCACGCAGGCGCAGGAACAGCAATCGCCCCGCGCACCCATGCGTGTGGTGTCTACTGATACCATTATCGTATCCAGAGGGCCGATTGCGGCTAATGTGCCGGTAGCTGTAACGCCTCCTCCCCGTAAACCGGTTCCATTGGCCGGCCATAAGACGTACTTCGGCGCTATGAACGATTACGTTAACAGCTATGTAGGCAAATATTTAAGCGCTCATAAGAAAACGCTGACCGTCGTTCAAGAACGGAGCCTGAAGCATTTTGCACAGATCGAAGAGATACTGAAGGAGCACGACATCCCGCACGAACTGAAATACCTGGCTGTTATTGAATCCGCCCTGAACAACAAAGCCGTGTCGCGCGTCGGGGCTGTAGGTCCCTGGCAGTTTATGGCGCCTACGGCCAGGATGCTGGGGCTGCACGTAACTTCAAAACGGGATGAGCGGACAGACTGGAACAAGGCTACCGTAGCCGCCGCAAAATATCTGACCATCCTCTATGACCAGTTGAACGACTGGCTGTTGGTGGTGGCAGCTTATAACAGCGGTCCGGCGCCTGTACTGCGTGCTATAAAAAGAACCGGCAGCAACAGTTTTTGGGATATCAAGCCTTACCTCCCCCGCGAAACACAGGGCCATGTACTGGCCTTTATCGCTACGGCGAGCATCTTTGAAAAAGTGAGCGATCTTATTGGCTCCACGCTGCCTCCGGATTTTGACTTCAGCGCCGAGCGGAAGCCGCTGGCTGCTACTACGGAAAAGCCACGGTTTACACAGGAAGAACTGAGCCGTATGGCAATTGTGCGGATCAAAGATCCGGTGAGCCTGGAGTTTATGGCACAGGAACTGGGCATAGATAAAAAGCTGGTACAACAGTGGAATGATGATTATGAGCTGTTTCTGAATGGTACGTACGAAGAGCCGCATTATAGTCTTCGTCTGCCTAAAGACAAGCTGGAGCATTTCCTTCAGAAAAAAACATATATCACCAACCGTTCCAAAAAAATTCTGGACGAGCAGATGCTGTAAACGCTTAAAAATATTTTGTACAATTTGTTATTTCACTTACCTTTGCACTCCTAAATAGAAAAAGAAGTTTGTAAATGGCTAACCATAAAGCGACCAAAAAGGATGTAAGACAGAGCGAAAAGCGCCGCGATCGTAACCGTTACTATGGTAAAACAACCCGCAACGCAATTCGTAAACTGCTGGCAACTACGGAAAAAAATGACGCTCAGGAACAATTACCCAAAGTTGTTTCCATGATTGATAAGCTGGCAAAGCGTAATGTCATTCACAAGAATAAGGCAAGCAATCTGAAGTCCGGTATCGTTAAGCGTATCAACGCGCTGGCGTAATCTTAGTTTCATAAGCTTATATATATTTATAAAGCCCGGTGCCTCCGGGCTTTTTTCTTTTGTGTATACGTGAAGGATGTTTGCTGCCACCCGGCAATATAGCCTTATCTTTACAAGATAAAACCGACCGTTATGAAGAAAACAGCACTAACCCTGCTTCTTGCTGCAGGGCTTACAAGCCTGGCGCAGGCACAGGCTCCGTACCAGTTGCCCGACCTGCCCTATGCCTACAATGCGCTGGAGCCGTATATAGACGCACAAACGATGGAGATACACCACAGCAAGCACCATGCTGCTTATGTCAATAACCTGAACAAGGCGGTTGAGGGAAAAGCGGCAGCAAAGGCAACTCTGCATGAATTGCTGGCCGGTACGAAAAAATATGGCGATGCCGTACGTAATAATGCCGGCGGCCATTACAACCACAGCCTGTTCTGGACTGTACTCACACCTGAAAAGAATACACAACCTTCTGCAGCGCTTGCCCGGGCGATCACGGCTGCGTTTACCAGTCTTGATAGTCTGAAATCGTTGCTGAATAGCGCTGCATCAACCCGGTTTGGTTCCGGGTGGGCATGGCTGTACGTTACCCCGGCAGGCAAACTGGCGGTCTCCTCTACCCCCAACCAGGATAATCCGCTGATGGATGTTGCAGAGCATAAGGGAATTCCTATCCTCGGCATTGATGTGTGGGAGCATGCTTATTATCTGAAGTACCAGAACAAACGCGGTGACTACCTCGCTGCTATCTGGCAGGTGATCAACTGGAATGAGGTAAGCCGGCGCTATCAGGAAGCAATGGCTGCCAAAAAATAAATAAAGCTACCATTGCAAAAAAGAGGCTGTAAGCAGACAGCCTCTTTTTTTGATCATTGTAATTTGCTTTTCCGGATGTTAGCGTAGCGCATCCGGGAACAGAGATAAGGCAGGATTTGCAATCCTGCAGTTATACACCGGGTTCACAGAACCCGTTTTATCTGTCGTCCGGGATTCCCCTCCGGGAACATCCCGGACCGCAGTGTTTTCAAATTTTAAAATTCTCCGCAAGGAATGAAATTATTACTCCAATACCTCGGCAGGTATAAGCCGCTGATCGCCCTGGCGCTCCTGTTTGCAGCGATCAACCAGGTTTTCGCACTTTTCGATCCATACATCCTGGGACATTATATCATTGACCCCTTTGCCGCCAAAGCAGCAGAATTCAGGGAAAAAGGCATGGAGCCGCAATATATTTCCGGTATCCTGACCGGTCTGCTGATGCTCATCGGTACAGCCATGATTTCGCGTATCGCCAAAGCTTTCCAGGATTATACCACCAATGTGGTGATACAGAAATTCGGCGCCCGTTTGTATACCGACGGGCTGCAGCATGCCCTGCGCCTGCCTTACCAGGATTTTGAAGATCAGCGCAGCGGGGAGACATTATCAGTGCTGCAAAAGGTGCGCAGCGATTGTGAAAAGTTTATTACCAATTTTGTGAACATACTTTTTACAACGCTGGTGGGCATCGTGTTTGTAATGATCTATGCGTTTACGCTGAGCTCCTGGCTGGTGCTGATCTATTTTGCCGGCGCACTGCTGCTCGGATGGCTTACCGGACTGCTCAGCAGGAAGATCAAGATCATCCAGAAAAATATTATCGGCGAAACCAATGCTCTGGCAGGCTCTACCACAGAGTCGCTGCGTAATATCGAGCTGGTAAAAAGCCTCGGGCTTACCCGGCAGGAGATAGACCGACTGAACACAACCACCATCAAGATCCTCGGACTGGAACTGCGTAAAGTGCGTAGCATCCGTTCTATCAGCTTTGTGCAGGGGACGTTTGTCAACTTTTTGCGCCAGGTGATCATGTTTGTACTGCTTTATTTCATCTTTAAAGACAAGCTTACGCTGGGGCAGATGATGACCATGCAGTTTTATTCCTTTTTTATTTTCGGCCCATTGCAGGAATTGGGAAATGTGATCCTGAGCTACCGGGAGGCACAGGCTTCGCTGGGCAATATGCAGGAGCTGCTGCGCCGGCCGGTGGAACGCCAGCCAGAAACACCGGAATATATCACACGTATCGAACGGTTACGTTTTGACCGTGTAAGTTTTCAGCATCAGTCGGCATCGCGTCCTGCGCTGGAACAGATATCTTTTGATGCGCGTTCGGGAGATACGATAGCGTTTGTGGGCCCTTCGGGCTCAGGTAAGACGACGCTGGTGAAATTGCTGGTAGGGTTGTATCATCCGGGATGCGGTGATATTTTCTATAACGAACATAACGGCGCTGATATTGACTTTGACAGCCTGCGTCGTCAGATAGGCTTTGTTACACAGGATACTCAGTTGTTTTCCGGTACGATCAGGGAGAACCTGTTGTTTGTGAATCCGTCGGCTACCGACGATGAAATACATCAGGTATTGCAGAAGGCGGCCTGCCAGAACCTGCTTGCCCGTGCAGAAAAAGGTATTGATACGATGATCGGGGAAGGGGGATTGAAATTATCGGGCGGAGAGCGCCAGCGGTTGTCCATAGCCCGTGCCTTGCTGCGCCAGCCAAGGCTGATGATCTTCGACGAAGCTACCTCCGCCCTGGATTCGCTGACGGAAGAAGAGATCTCCCGTACGATACGGGAGATTACGGCCCAGCGTGAGCATATCACCATCATGATCGCGCACCGGCTGTCTACCATTATGCACGCAGACCGTATTTATGTGCTGGAAAAAGGGCGTATCGTAGAGACGGGCACACATCATACTCTTCTGGGAGAGAAAGGATTGTACTATGCTATGTGGCGGCAACAGATCGGAGAGAGGTAATGATGAATTATGAGTGCAAAATTCATCATTCATAATTCATCACTACAAAACTATATTTTGCAGCATATCGTTCTGTACCGGGTAGTCCGTATTATAATGCAGGCCCCTGCTTTCCTTCCGGAACTGTGCACTTTTTACGATCAGGTAGCCGATTGTGATCAGATTGCGCAGCTCACAAAGGTGGGGGGATAGAGTAGTGGTACGGTATAGGCCTTCGGTTTCTGTAAACAGCAGGTCCAGACGCTTCATAGCTCTTTCCAGCCGGACATTATTGCGCACGATACCTACATAATCGCTCATCACCAGTTGCAGTTCTTTCAGGCTCTGTGTGATGAGGATCATTTCCTGCGGATCGGTTGTGCCAGAGGCATTCCAGTCGGGCACATCGGGGAAAGCCTCCCGCTGCTGTATGATTTCAGCGGCTTTTTCACTGCATCTGTGTGCGAAAACCAGCGCTTCAAGTAATGAGTTGGATGCAAGCCTGTTGGCGCCATGCAGTCCGGTGCTACTGCATTCTCCACAGGCGAAGAGATTGCGGATAGAAGATTGTCCGTCCGCATCCACCTTAATACCGCCGCAACAGTAATGTGCTGCCGGTGTGACGGGGATCATTTGCTGCATGACATCAATCCCGATGCTGCGGCATTTGTTGTAGATGTTTGGAAAATGAGCCTTGAATTTCTCCTCATCCATGTGCCGGCAGTCAAGATATACATGGGCTGTACCGGTGCGTTTCATTTCACTGTCTATGGCGCGGGCTACTATGTCGCGGGGAGCAAGGTCTGCACGGCTGTCATACTGTTTCATGAAGGCGATACCTTCCTTGTTTCTTAAAATGCCGCCATCACCCCGTACTGCTTCGGTGATCAGGAATGCCGGTGCTACACCCGGTTCGTATAACGCTGTTGGGTGAAACTGGATGAATTCCATATTCTCAATCCGGCCTTTGGCGCGGTAGACCATAGCGATGCCGTCGCCGGTAGCGATCACCGGGTTGGTGGTAGTACGGTATACCTGTCCTGCGCCGCCTGAGGCCATCAGCGTGACGTGCGCCAGGATTTTTTCAATGCAGCCGGAATTGAGATTCAGCGCATATACACCATAGCATTCAATGTCAGGAGTGGATTTGGTGACCAGGTAGCCAAGATGATGCTGGGTGATGATGTCTACTACAAACCAATGATTGTGGATGTGTATGTTCGGGTGTTTTTGTGCTTCAGCCACCAGTGCCCGTTCAATTTCCGATCCGGTAACGTCTTTATGATGCAGAATACGAAATTCAGAGTGACCGCCTTCTTTCCCGAGGAGGTAATCACCTTCCATGTTTTTATCAAACCGGGTTCCCCATTCAATGATCTCGTTCACGCGTTCAGGTCCTTCCTTGATCACGATCTCCACGATCTCCCGGTTGCATAGCCCGTCGCCGGCAGTGAGGGTGTCGGTGATGTGCTTGTCGAAGCTGTCCCGCTCAGGGTCATTCACGACAGCGATGCCGCCCTGGGCATATTTGGTGTTGGTTTCGTCGGTATTGGCCTTTGTGAGGATGATAATTGTTTTATCCGGAAAACGCCGGGCTGTTTTTACAGCAAAGGTCAGTCCTGCGATACCTGACCCGATGACGAGAAAATCTGTTTGTAGCATGGAGGCTTTTTGTGGTGCCGGCAAAAGGAGATGTATGAATCTGTATACTATGTCATCCCGACGAAGGAGGGATCCCACATAATACCGGATTATCCGGTATTATGTGGGATCCTTCGCTCCACTTCGTTGCGCTCTGGATGACGTAGTGGACAGGTTCGTACGACCGTTGCTTATGCAAAGCTAATACTTTCCGTCCCTATTCAGAAGGTGGAAGTGATACCGAAGCGTACCCCGCTGAATGCCGGTTCGTAACGGCATACGCCGCCGGTGCAGTTGATCCCTTCCACCTGGCGTACATACGCACCGGTAAAGCGATGTGGCCCTTTCGTATGGGCAATGAAAAAGTTATAATAATGTTCCGGTTTGGGCGCTACGGCTTTATTCGGTTTGATGTTGTACATGTCTGACACGGCAAACGACCACCGTGGTGCAATGTTAAATTCCACAAGACCAAACAACCAGCTTCCGAAATCCTGTTTTGTCTCCATGTATTCCCATTGGGTACGGATGGATTTTTGTTTGCTGATACGGTACGTTACTTCGAGGAATGGTGTGACTGCTTCAACCATACCTCTGGCAGGATTGATCTGGTATACGCGCTGATTGTATTCCAGCACCTGAACGCCACCATGTAATATCCAGTCTTTGATGCCCCGGTATTCTGCTTCGATATAGGCCTCCCTGTATAGTTTTATATCTTCCAGCGTGTTGATATGGGTGTAGTTCAGGATAATGCTCACATCGTCGTTCGGGGCGATCAGCACATCGCTCCCCAGGGCAAGCTCAGATACGTCGAGGGAAGCCGGTGTATACCGGGCCATAAGGCGTTGCGGACGTATACGTGCTACGATAGGTTGCCAGTTCATCAGCCCCCGGAGCAGCACTTCATTCGGAGAGGTGCGCATCACAAAATTATCCGTGCGTTTACCCGAAAGGTTGACGGCAATACCTTTGCGGGCATAACCCAGAGTAGAGAAAAGTACGTTGCCGTTTACGTTTTCAAGTGTCTGGTCAATGAGTATGGCTTCATTGGTTTTATAAGCGCCTTCCACGTACCAGGAAAAATCTCCCGCCATGAGGGTGTTATAAGCAGTAAAGGCGTACATGTTATACTTCGGGACAAATCTTGTGTCTTTTTCCTGGTTGTTGATCGTTGCTACGACCGCATCCATAGAGCTCTGATCAAGCGTTCGGTTCAAGGCTCCGAGGCCCGGTGCAATATGTATATTCTGACCGATGCTGAAATCTCCTTCAGCGTTGAATCCTTTGACGATGGGGTTATAGCGGTCAAAAATATTCTTATGTTGACCGGTAAAGGCTTTCAGGTTGATGTTGTTTGTAAGGCGGTACTTCAGGTGCAGGCCGGCCAGCGCATTATCAATCAGCAGACCACGGTCTTCATAGGCACGGAAAAGAATACCGCTGCCGATCTGGTCGTAAATATAACCGCCGGTAATGGTGAGGTCTTTAAAATCTTTGCTCAGGCTCCATGCGCCGATGCCGAATCCGCTCAGCGCCTGCGTTGGATTATAGAGGTTAGAGTTGTGCAATGCATCGGCACGCAGGGTTGCCGTAAAGCCTTTGTAGTTGTAGCGCAGACTGAGCCAGCTTTCTCCGCCGCTGAGTACATTATCATAAAGAGGATTGTTGGCTGCATTGATTGCAGAGTCCCGTTGAAAGAAGTTTACGTTTGCCATCAGGTCGCCGGAAAGTGTTCCCTGTCCTGAAGATTCCATGCCCGCCAGTAAAAGAAGGGAAAGCAGGGCTGCTTTGTTTTTCATTAATATGATTGGTAGTTGAAAAAATTTTCCGAATTTAGAACCTTTGACAGGATTTGGCAAGGTTTTCGCCTAATTATTTTTAATGAATTAAACCTCCTAACATGAGAAAGTTTGTAGCGGCTGTTGCCGGAATGTTCCTTGTATCGTCAGTCGCATATGCGCAACCAACGGAATTGCCTGATACTCAGGTGAAAGACCTGAGCTCAGGAAAGAAAGTTGCCTTTAACGAAGTACATGAAACAGGTAAGGTAACCCTGGTGAGTTTTTGGGCTACCTGGTGTGTGCCGTGCAAAAAAGAAATACGTAATATCCGGGAGCAGATGGGGGAAGTGAAGAAAGAAGCAGATTTTAATTTTGTAACGGTATCTATTGATGAATCCCGTGCCGAGGGGCTGGTACGCAGCTATGCCAAATCACAGGGATGGGATTTTCCGTATTATATTGATCCCAATTCTGATCTCAAGCGGTCGCTTAATTTCCAGACTGTGCCGTTTACCATGGTGATCGACAAAACGGGCAAGGTCGTTTATATGCACTCAGGATATGAAGAGGGCGGAGAACATGAAATATTTGATAAGATAAAAGAACTGGCAGTTTTATAGTTATGAATGATGAATTTGTCACTCATCATTCATAACTCATCATTCATTTACGCCAGCTCTATAACGGTAATTTCCGGTAAGATACCCAACCGTCCCGGGTAGCCTATAAATCCGAATCCACGGTTTACATACAGGTGCTGGTTACCTTCGCTGTACAGCCCGCTCCATTTCTTGTAGACATACTGCACCGGGCTCCATTTCAGCCCCGGTATCTCTACGCCGAATTGCATACCATGGGTATGTCCGCTAAGGGTAAGCTGTATTTCAGGATGATGCCCCAGCACTTCGGCATCCCAATGCGAAGGGTCATGCGACATAAGTATCTGGAAAGGGATGTTTTTCTCTGTTAGTCCTGCCCGTGCCTGTTCCAGCTTCCCGTATTTGGGAAATCCTGCCCGTGCGCCCCAGTTTTCTATACCGATCAGCGCAATGGACTGCCCGTCACGCTCCAGTATCGCATGCTCATTCATCATCAGCCGCCAGCCCATTTGCTGCTGCATCTGCTTCATGCGTTCCAGGTTTTCTTTTTTTGCTTCGTTGCTTTCCCAGTGCACATAATCCCCGTAGTCATGATTGCCCAGTATGGAATATACACCCATTGGCGCTTTTAGAGCAGATAGTACTTCTACGTAATCGTCTATTTCGTCCGTCCGGTTATTGACGAGGTCGCCGGTAAACAGTACAAGATCCGGTTTTTCATCCATAGCCAGCCGGATACCCCGGGCTACGGCTTCCGGGTTGTCGAAGCTGCCTGCATGAATATCCGAAAGCTGGACGATCTTCAGCCCGCGGAAAGCTTCCGGCAGCGTGTCTGCTTTCAGCCGGATGCGCCGTACCTGATAGTTGTAGCGGTTTCGTGTCCCGTACAGGAAGGCGCTTAGCATGATGCCTCCGGCAATCAGCGCCAGGCGGGAGAGAAAGATCGAGCGTGGTATTCCCTTCCTGTCTGCAGGCAGATTATTGGCGGGGCCGCCGCTATAGAAAGACTGCATCAGCCATGTACCGAAGCGACGGATATCGTCCAGCACCATAAACAGAAGTACCAGCAATTTGCCGGCAATGAACCCCATTGTAAAAGCAACGTAGAGATTGCGTATGATTTGAGGCAGAAAACTCCAATTGATCTGCCGGAAGGTCACGATGCCGAACCAGGCGATGCAGGTGAGTATGATATAAAGCACGGTCAATCCCGTTCGCCAGGCGGGCGACAGATTCCGCAATGAAGACCGGACAACCACATAGCTGTAATATTCAGCCAGGCTGATGAGTCCGAGGATAATAATAAGTCGTAACCACATTTGTTCGGATTCAGAATTTCAGAAAATCATCTATCTGGAGACGGATTGCCTTTTCCGTCTCTGTTTTCAACAAATTGCCTTCGAGGTCCATTTCTTCAAAAATGCGGGAAATGGGGAGCTTGTTATAAAAAACCTGCATGCGCAGGTAGTTCAGGATATTCGTCATATGATCCAGCCCGCGAAGATTGCCGGCACGTCCGTCGGCAAGACCGGTAAGCATTACTTTTTTATACCACCAGCACCGGCGGATATCGCTGTTGTCAAGCAGCAGCTTCATAATGCCGGGGAAGCTGCCATTGTATTCGGGAATAATGAAAGCAAATTTATCGGAGGGTATCAGGTATTGTTGTTCTATTTCGATCAGCGCTTCGCTGCGTTCCCATACATTCAGGTCTTTGAGCGATATCAGGTGTACATCTTTTGTTTTTTCCCGGATCAGGTTATAATACACCTCCGCAATCCGCAGGGTCATGCTGTCATTTCTGTTCGTTCCCGAGATTATTGTAATCATTTCAATTTGAAAATTTGAAAATTTGAAAATGAGCCAATGGACATGTAACCTGGAATAAAAAGGTTATAACATGGACATTTTCAAATTAACTAATTAATTACCCCTGCAAATGAATACTGATGACGATCATGCGGGTGTTGATCTGATCAATAGCATTGGTAAGCTGCAGGCTGTGATCTTTATAGAGCTGGTTCATTAGTCCCTGGCTAAGTTTAATTTCAGGGGCAAAAATGAAATTGGGGTAGTAAAATTCAAAGCCTACGCCCAATTCATAGCCGAGGTCAATGGGTTTCACTTTCAGAAATTCGTCTGCCCTCCGTGAGCGTGCATTGGAAGCCATATCAAAATCAAATTTGCCTCCCATCATACCGTAAAACCGAAAATTACCAATGCGTTCACTTTTAAATTTTAACTGTATTGGCAGATGCAGATAGATCGATTCCAGAGACCGTTCAGTAGAGCTGTCTGTGTTGGGGTGGGTAAAGCCGAGTTTCTTTTCCGCAAATGCGATGGATGGCGTGGTGCGTATATCTATAAAATTGCTCAGTCGCAGATTGGCCATCAGCCCAAGGTTAAACCCCGGGCTCCACCGCGACTGTATTACTTTGAATGTGTCTGTTCGGGCATAAGCATCCGTATAACGTAATCGGTATTGTGAATAATTCAATGCAAAGGTGATTCCGAAATAATAAGCCTTCTGGTCATGGTCGGGCATATTCAGGATTGTTTGCTGTGCTTGAACAGGTTGAAACAGGAGAAGGCTACTGATAAAAAAGATAATGCTAATCGTTAATTGGCGCATGAATGCTGATTGATCAATGAGATAACGCGTAAGCACGAAGATACAGTATGTTCCTTTTTAAACAATTATACCAGCAGGGCAAAATTTTAACATTTGAATAAAACAGAAGTGTTACCTTTGGATGGAGAATTGGATTTTTACCTGAACTTCTATTGCTATTTTTTATCTTAACGGTAAATGTTTTCCGATATTGCCGGGATGTAGATAATATTTATAACAGTGCCCTGACCTCTGTAGCCGGGTCTTAAAATATGTGCTGCACCTATCACCATGAAAGACGCAGAGACAGGCAATTGCTTGTCTCTGCTTTTATTTTCCGGCTGTATATAATGTTGTGATCCCGAATGCCAGCGGCCGGGCATGCGTATTTTTAAATCCGGCCTGCTCCAGTTTTTTACATAAAGCGCTCCCTTCGGGAAATGCCATCACGCTTTCGGGTAAATAGGTGTAAGCACGATCGTGCTTTGATACAAGTTTCCCTAAAGAAGGTAAGATATGGCGGAAGTAAAATTTGTATAATTGTTTTACAGGGAATGCTTTCGGATGGGAAAATTCCAGTATAGCCAGTCTCCCGCCGGGGCGCATGACCCGGCACATCTCGGCCAGTCCTTTTTCCAGATTTTCGAAATTCCGGATACCATAAGCACAGGTAACGGCATCAAAAGAATCTGCCTCGAAAGGCAGGGCTTCACTGTCGCCGTTCTGTAATGAAATGATATGAGCCAGCCCCTTTTTTTCTATCTTTTTCCGGCCTGCTTCCAGCATTTGCTCTGCAATATCTACACCGGTTATTTGGTTCGGGTTAAGTTTTGTTGCAGCAATAGCGAGGTCGCCGGTCCCGGTGGCTACATCCAGGATTTTTTTCGGCTGTACCGGTGCGATGGCTGCAATTGCTTTTTTTCGCCAGATATGATCAATGCCGAGAGAAAAAAAATGGTTCAGGAAGTCATATTTACCCGATATGTCGTTAAACATTTCGGCTACCTGTTCTTTCTTGCTTAATTTTGAAGTCGTATCCGGTAATATCTGATTTGCCTGATACTGCTTTTGTTCTGTGTGCATCTGTTGCAAAAATACACTACTGAAACCAATGGAAATACGTTCTGCGAAATATTTGATCAGCAATGTGAAAGAAGATGCCTGTCCCAGGCCGGATAAACCGGAATATGCTTTCATTGGCCGGTCCAACGTAGGCAAGTCTTCCCTGATCAATATGCTGACCAACCAGACCAAGCTGGCCAAGACATCTGCCACACCTGGCAAGACACAACTGATCAACCATTTTCTGGTGGAAAGCGCATCGCTGAAAGCGCCGGAGCAGATCATTTCCTGGTACCTGGTGGATCTGCCGGGTTATGGGTATGCAAAAGTATCCCGCACTCAACGTGCTGCCTGGCAAAAAATGATAGCCGGCTATCTGCAGCGCCGCAAAAATCTGGTAACGGTTTTTGTGTTGATTGACAGTCGTCATGCACCTCAGCAGGCAGACCTGGATTTCATAGCACAACTGGGTGAATGGCAGGTGCCTTTTAATATGATCTTTACCAAAGCAGATAAGAGCACACAGCGGGAGGTGGCACGAAATGTACGGTTGTTCATTGACCGGATGAAAGAAGGATGGGAATTTATACCGCGCAGCTTTGTTACCAGTACCGTTAAAAGGCTCGGACGCAGGGATATATTAGGTTATATAGCGGAGCTGAATGATGCGTTTGAGTGTAATGTGGAATAAAACCTCATTGCTGCCTTCCTCCTTTTTTGTTATTTTGTGAGATGGCTTTTAATGAGCCAATTTGAAAATTTGAGAATTTGAAAATGAGTGTAATGCGCACTACTTACGTAACATGGGCATTTTCAAATTGGCACATTCCCAAATTTTCAAATTAAACGATCGTTTACCGGCTGTAATATTTGCAATGAAATTTTCACATCTTCACAATCATACCCAGTATTCCCTGCTCGATGGGGCTTCATCTATTCCCAGGCTGTTTGACAAGGCAATGAAAAGCGACATGCCGGCTATGGCGATCACCGATCATGGCAATATGTTTGGCGTTTTCCAGTTTGTGTCTGAGGCATGGAAGAATACCCGCATAGTCGGTAAAACAGAAGATGGTAAAGATATTAAGGAGCCGGTTGTGAAGCCGGTGATCGGTTGTGAATTTTATCTTGTCGAAAACCGGCACAAGCGCCAGTTTTCCCGTGAGGAAAAGGATGCGCGTTACCACCAGTTGCTGCTGGCTAAGGATGAGACAGGCTACCGTAATCTGGTGAAGCTTTGCTCGCTTGGTTATATTGAGGGGATGTATGGCAAATACCCGCGTATTGATAAAGAACTGATCGTAAAATACCACGAAGGTCTGATTGCCACAACCTGTTGTCTGGGCGCTTCTGTGCCGCGTACCATCCTGAGAAAAGGAGAAGAGGCTGGTGAGGAAGAATTCAAATGGTGGCTTGACCTGTTCGGGGATGATTTTTATGTGGAATTCCAGCGACACGACATTCCTGAGCAGATCAAAGTAAATGAAGTGCTGGTAAAATTTGCCCGTAAATACAATGTGCCGGTTATCGCCTCCAATGATTCCCACTATGTAGATCAGGAAGATTTTAATGCGCACGACATTCTGCTGTGTATTAACACCGGAGAGAAGCAGAGTACACCGACCATGAAAGACTTCTCTGATGATGACGTGATGGCTAAAGACCGGCGTTTTGCTTTTTATAATGACCAGTTTTACTTCAAGAATACGCAGGAAATGTCGCAGCTTTTCAGCGATCTGCCGGAGGCCATTGATAATACCAATGCTATTGCCGAGAAAATAAAGCCACTGAGGCTGGAGCGCGAGATATTACTCCCGCACTTTAAAGTGCCTCCGGAATTTAATGATGACCAGGATGCCTATCTGGAGCATCTTGCCTGGTCGGGCGCTAAGGAACGCTATAAAGATATTGATCCGGAAGTAGAAGAGCGGCTTCGTTTCGAATTATTTACCATCAAAACAATGGGCTTTGCCGGTTACTTTCTTATTGTATCCGATTTTATCAGAGCCGGTCGGGATCTGGGCGTGTTTGTCGGCCCCGGTCGCGGATCGGCAGCCGGATCGGTGGTGGCGTATTGCATTGGCATTACCAATATTGACCCTATTAAATACAACCTCCTCTTCGAACGATTTCTGAACCCGGAACGGAAAAGCATGCCGGATATTGATACCGACTTCGACGATGCCGGCCGGCAGAAAGTGATTGATTATGTGGTGGAGAAGTATGGTAAAAACCAGGTGGCGCACATAGTGACCTATGGTACGATGGCGGCTAAAATGTCTATTAAAGATGTGGCGCGTGTGCTCGACCTGCCTTTGCCGGACGCGAATGCCCTCGCAAAAATGGTCCCGGAAAAGCCGGGAATCGCACTCAAGCGTGTATTGCATGCTCCTCTGAAAGGGGAAAAAAGCCTGGAAGAGAAAGAAGGGCTGGGTGGTGAGGATATAGAGAATGTAACCAGAATACGGGAAGTGTATGCTCAGCCGGATACATTGGCGGGTAAGGTATTGCGCGAAGCTGAAAAACTCGAAGGGTCTGTGCGTAATACAGGTATACACGCTGCCGGTATTATCATCGCACCGAAAGATCTTACGGAGCTGATACCTGTGTGCAGCACCAAAGATGTAGACCTGCTGATCACGCAGTTTGAAGGCAGCATTATTGAGAATGCCGGGGTGATCAAGATGGACTTCCTCGGGTTGAAAACACTGACCATTATAAAGGATGCCCTGGAGCTGGTCCGGCGGAATTATAATCTGGAGATTGATATTGATACGATCCCGCTGGATGATGAAAAGACGTACGAAGTATATCAGAAGGGCGAAACAAACGGTACATTCCAGTTTGAAAGTCCCGGTATGCAGAAATACCTGCGTGAGCTTAAGCCTGACAAGTTTGCCGACCTTATTGCGATGAATGCCCTCTACCGGCCGGGGCCGCTCGAATATATCCCGAACTTCATCAAGCGGAAGCATGGCGAAGAAGCTATCAGCTATGACCTGCCGGAGATGGAAGAATACCTGGCAGATACTTATGGTATAACCGTTTACCAGGAACAGGTGATGCTCCTTTCGCAAAAGCTCGCGGGTTTCTCAAAAGGTGATGCGGACGTATTGCGGAAGGCTATGGGGAAGAAGCAGAAGGCGGTACTGGATAAGATGAAAAGCCAGTTTGTGGAAGGCGCCAAACAGAAGGGACATCCGGAAGGTAAGCTGGAAAAAATATGGACCGACTGGGAAGCATTTGCACAATACGCATTTAACAAATCCCATTCTACCTGCTATGCTTTTGTGGCATACCAGACCGCTTATCTGAAGGCACACTACCCGGCGGAATACATGGCCGCCGTGTTGAATAACCAGAGCAATATTGACAAGATCAAATTCCATATGGAAGAGTGCCAGCGTATGGGGTTGCAGGTATTGGGGCCGGATGTGAATGAGTCGCTCAAAGGATTTTCTGTGAGTAAGGAAAGTGTGATCCGGTTCGGGATGAATGCGATCAAAGGGGTAGGAGAGGCCGCTGTGGAAGATATTATTACAGAAAGAGAGAAGAACGGACCTTATACTTCGGTATTCGATTTTATTTGCCGTGTGAACCAGCGTACCGTAAACAAGAAATCATTGGAAAGCCTGGTGCTGGCCGGCGCTATGGATAATTTTAAAGAGCTGCACCGGGCGCAATATTTTCATGCACCGCCTGCGGATCCCGTTACCGGCCTGGAAAGACTGGTCCGTTTTGGCAACCAGTTCCAGGCGAGTAGTACTGTTGCTGCAAACAGTCTTTTCGGAGATATGACCATGCCGGATGTAAAACCGCCGGCTATGCCTGAATGCGACCCCTGGACGTTGCCCGAGCTATTGAATAAGGAGAAAGACGTAGTGGGTATTTACCTCAGCGCCCACCCGCTCGACGGCTACCGGTTTGAAATGGAAAATTATAATTTCCTGCCTCTGGCTGAACTGGAAAACAATAAAGGTCGCCAGGTACGTATTGCCGGGTTCGTCACCGATGCGGCGCACATGACGACCAAGAAGGGGAGCAAATTCGGAAAGCTGGTATTGAATGATTACAGCGGTCATCAGGAGATCGTTTTCTGGGAAAAGAATTATGTGCAATACAAGGATTTTATTGATAACGGTCAGACGTTGATGATTACCGGCGCTTATAAGGAACACCGTTTTCGTCCGGGCGTCATGGAATTTGAAATACAGAATATCCTGCTGCTTGATCAGGTGCGGAAGATGATGACCAAACGGGTAAATATTCTGCTGCCGCTAAAGAAGATTGATGCACAACTGGTTGCGTTTATGCAGGATAATATCAGGCAGTATCCGGGTAATACAGATCTTTTACTGCATATTGTAGACGACGATTATCCGGAAATGCCTATAAAATTAAAGACACATAATGTGAAAATTGAGATCAACGATGCGTTTGTACAGTTTCTTCAGGGGCAGGGGGTACAATATTCTGTGTTATTGTCATCGTAGAGACGCGATGCATCGCGTCTCATAACCCGTAAAATAATATGGAGACGTGATGCATCGCGTCTCTACGGCGGACTGGTATAATTTTCATTTTAAAATAGGGGAAATACCCCCTTTGTACGTCATGATTAAAATGAAAAATATGAAATACCATTTAATGTTGTTCGCAGCACTATTGCTGATGATATCTTCCTGCTCAAAAAACAGATTGAAAGGAGAAGGAGGGACTATTTCAGAAACACGGACTGTAACCGCTTTCAATAGTATTGAGTGTAACGGTAGTAATGAGGTAAGGATTTACAGGGATTCTGTTTTCCGGGTTGTTGTGACAGGATACCAGAATCTGGTGGGTGTTTATGAATCAAATGTTTCAGGTGGTAAGCTGCAACTGGGATATGACGATAAGTATTTTAATGTACGGAACGACAATATTTCGGTTGAGGTTTATACGCCTGAACTTGTGAATGTGGCTCTGAACGGGTCGGGGAATGTTCGTATCAATTCCGGTTTTGAAGGTGTATTTGGCGGCGAAATAAACGGATCAGGAAATATGTACCTGTCTGGCGGCGATTTTACCCGGGCTACATACCGCATTAGCGGCAGCGGAAATATCAGTGCGCGTAATGCGGTTGCGGATACGGCATATGCTACCATTTCGGGATCCGGTAATATAGAGTTTACAGTTGTAAATTACCTGGTGGCCCGTATCTCCGGTTCCGGGAATATAGATTATTGGGGCAGTCCTGTGGCTGATATGGATATCAGCGGGTCGGGCAGGGTGAAGAAATGGTAGAGACGCGATGCGTCGCGTCTCTACTACAATTCCTGAAATTCCCACTTGGGGCTGCCTTTTTCGCCGGAAGGGCTAACAAAATCAATAAAATGCAGTTTGAAATACGTGCCTGCTGCAGTGCGTATGATGTAGTTCTTATGCACATCCACTTCATAGGTTCCGCTGGTAAAAGAATAAGTCTTCCAGTCGAAACCGATGGTATTGATATCCGTGGAAAAAGTATAGGCGGGAATATCTTCGTACGTGATATCTGCGAAATCACGTACTGTATCAACAGCGACTGATGTATTATGCCGGTTGAGTAAACATCCCGTAACCGTATATGGGGTATTCTCCATATCGTAGTAGATATGGGTGTATTGAGAAAAGATAATGTCCCAGCTTTCTTTGGGGGGTTCTACACTTAATTGCTGTCCGTTGGTGAGTGAAATGAACGTGAAATTGTATTGATCATCTTTAGGAATACTGATGGTCTGGTCATTACTGCCATCCATATCAGCAATACGGATCTGGTATGCCTGGTCGTTTACTGACAGGAATTGTACTTTTTTGAGCCCCGTGATTTGGCCGTTTTCATCATAGAGCCGGTTAATAATATAGACCGGTGTTTGATGCCGCCAATCGCCTATTGCGGTGCTGTCAAGGCTTCCTGAGGGACTGTCTCTGCGCATCTTACCGGCAGTGTCGGCAACCTGCACCGCAGAAAACTCCGTTTTGTCCGTTCTGTACGCCGTCATCTGTTTCGCGTTATTCAGGATCACGCGATAGCCATCACTGCCGGATTCGAATCCCAGGTCCCAGATGCTTTTGTCATTTCTACCTACCTGAGTATTGGACTTCAGATCATAATAAATCTGCCATTTATAGTCGCTTTCCATATTTACAGATGCGGTAATTACATCTCCTGCTTCGTGTACCGGTACCGGTGTTTCTCCGGGCAGGCAGCTCTGCAGCAATATAGTAGTCAGACCTGTTAGGACAATGTTTTTCTTTTTCATACTATTCATTATTGCAGGCTGTTTATATTCACGATCAGCCGCATGAAGTAAGTCCTGCCGGTTCCTACCGGTATACTGCCGCCTCCGGAGGAATGGGCGCCGCCCGATGCGCCTGCAGCAAGCCGGTTAACGTTTTGAACATCGAAGATGTTTTTACAGCCGAGCGAAAAATTTAATTTTTTCTCAAGAAATGTTTTAGAGAGCGTAACATCCGCAATATGATACGGGTCAATGTCAGTCGCAGTGATATTGCCATTCACATCTGCGACAAATCCCGGCAGACGGCCTGTGTATTTATAAAATGCAGCGGCAGTAATACCGGGCTGTTCAAACTCATACATAACACTGCCGCGTAATTCGGGTGCATAGCTGAATGTTGTTACTTGTGGCGCTTCTGACGCAACGTGATTATAACGGCCTATATAGGCACCGCCGATGCCTGCTTTCAGCTTTTTTATCTGGGTTTCCAGGTGGAGTTGTGCACCGTTGGTTTTATTGATGCCGATATTAATGTACGAATATTCAGCATTAGGGCCGGTTTCTGCCAGCGTGATCTGGTTGCGGATATCATTATAAAAAACAGCACCTTCGAATTTCCAGATCATGGATGACCGGCGCAGCAAGTAGGACAGGCTGGCATTGTAGTTATCGCTGTATTCCGGCTTCAGATCAGTATTCCCGAGGATGTTATGGTTCACGTCCACGAATTCGAAATGAAGCTCCTTGAGTGTGGGGGCACGAAAACCCCGGGCATATGATGCACGTATCGTGAAGTCTTTAACCGGCTGACTGCGGAAGTGAATAGACGGTATGACCGGTGCGTTGTATCCGGTATTGTAAGCATATCGTAACCCCGGCCGGAAGGTCAGGGATTTCACTGGTTTATATTCTGCCGAGGCAAACAGCGCATAATCATTAAGTCTTTGCTCTTTGCCTGTGATCCGCTCTCCTGTGGCATATTCCATGTTGATGTCATATCCCAGCTCATAGTTGAGCTTGTGGTCTGCATCGGAAGTGCTGAATGTACCGCGTGAGTTGAACTGGTTGTAGCGGCTGGTGTCCTGATCACCCGGTGTTACAGATAAAACTTCTTCCAGAGTTGTCAGGTCTTTGGCATAAGTATTCCGGATACGTTTGTAATGATTGTAAGCTGCCTGGACGTTCAGCTTTTTATTTTCCGCGATGTCGGCATTCATGAATACGGCATTGTCCACGCGGTAGGTATGATAGTTGTCATCCAGTGCATTTTCCCCGTAAGGCAGGCGGGGCATACCCCGGTTGGTGATCTTTTCCTGGAAATAGCCGCCCCGGTAGCTGACCGAAAGGTTGTTCCTGAACGTATATCCATATTGGAGGTCGCCGAAATACTGTTCTTTGGGCTTCCATTGCTTGTAGCGTAAAGTGTCAGCAGTTTTTTCGCTGAAGTTCAGGTCAAATTGTTTGTCACCGGGTGTCCAGCCATCAAAGAAATAACGGCCGCCGGTCACGCTGACCATGTGCCCTTTTTGTTTAAAGCCCGCCCGTCCGTTGATATTATAAGTGCCTACGCTTTCATAATAGGAGGTCAGATTACCTTCCACCTGTTTGCTCTGTGTTTTTTTTGTGATCAGGTTGATCGTGCCTGCCAGCGCATCTGTGCCATAGTTGACAGACATGGGACCTTCTATGATCTCTATCCGTTCAATATTATTCAAATTAATCTGGGAGAGATCGATGTTGCCTTCCATCCGGCCGATAACGGGTACGCCATCAATAAGGATTTTTACATTCTGGCCGGAAATGCCCTGAAG
The DNA here is from genome assembly GCA_037190845.1 of Flavipsychrobacter sp. GTDB lineage: Bacteria > Bacteroidota > Bacteroidia > Chitinophagales > Chitinophagaceae > JBEBVQ01. The sequence continues at coordinate 60,455 of JBBCJI010000001.1, forward strand.
GCTCATGCCACTCCCCAGTACATTGTCCTGGGAAATGCGGATATTAAGCTCGTTGGTCAGTACATCCCGCAGATTTTGCGCATTCATTACATCTATCTTCTGCCGGTCTATTACTCTGATCTTGTGGGTCGCTTTTTCGACTGTGTTAGGGGCATACTGTCCGGTAACAACTAACCCGTTCAGCGCATGATCTTTGCCTGTCATGTTTTTCTCAGCACTGTCCACTCCTGTTGCCCCGTCTTTTTTCCAGGCCTGGCCGTCCGTACTGCAAAAGAGCGTAAGCAGGGCGAGTGAGCTATATTTTATCAAGTATGATTTGCAGGTCATAGCAGGTTAATTTTGATTGAAAACAAAGAGCTGTTCTTTGCGTAACGCATCCTTTGCATGTTGCAGCAGATGCGTGAAATGTTCCAGTTCATTTACTGTATATAACAGGATTATAGAACGTACGATCGTTGGGATCTGGATGTTTTTCTGATCCCTGCTGCTACGTCTGCGGTTGGCCTCATAATAAGAATTAACCGTTGCTGCAAACGCCAGAAACTGTTCGTGGTTCAGCGCAAGCACAGTTGTCCCGAATGCTATATGCAAATGCCGGCAACTGTCACAACGGGTGACATAGCCATGATCATTACGGTATAGTGTTTTAAAGCAGCACATGCTCTTAATTTGAGAATTTGAAAATTTGAGAGTTTGAACATGTTCGCATATTGCCAATTGGTATCGTGTATTCTCAAATGTTCAATTGCCTCGTTACATTAATTAACATTCACATTGCTGACAGATTGTACCAGCTCACGCCAGCTTTCAAGCTCCGGAATGCCGGGTTTACGTTTGCCAAAAAACTGTACGATCAATTCACCCTGTTCGTTAAAAACTTCAAGGGCGGTGACGATGCCATCAACAGATGGCTTTTTGACAATGTAGGATGAGGTGATGCTGGCTTCTTTGAGGTGCAGGTTAAATTCCGGGTCCAGCACGTTATACCAGGGTCCTGTCGCCAGCAATTTTGTTACTGTTCCTGTATGTATTTGGATACACCCCCTGTTGCCAACAAAGACCATAATGGGTACCTGGCGGGATGCTGCTTCATCCAATACCCTCCTTGCTGCTTCATTGTCGACCTGTTGCACGAAACCTTCCGGGGCGAGGCGTAATGCTTGTGTGCGGGAGAGTTTATATTTACGTGTTAATCCGAAGAAGTCATGTGTGTCTTTGATCCCTTTCCATCCTTCCTGAAATGCTGCGGTATCTATTTCGCTGTCGGGCAGTTCTGCCGGGTTGGGTGGATAAGCTTCAGTTTGTAATTCTACAGACTGATCTTCTGCTTTGTATTTAGCTATGATAGCGTCATACGCCTGCAGGTTACTTTTCCCTTCTACCATGTATATTTTATGTACTGCGGTTCCGCTTTTGTCGAAAAACTGAAAGCTTTTGCGATCACCTTCCTGTACGGCAAATCCGAAATGCCAGTGCATCATAAACAAACGGAGGTCAATATCAGGATCCAGCACCAGACCGACATGGCCTTCAAAACTGGCATTGTTGTAGACTCCTTTACGTTCGTGTACTACATCGTCATTGCGTGTGAGCGCCATGACATAGCCAATGGTATGGATCTCTTTTATTAACTCTTTAAAGTCTCCTGATAAGCGGATTGCTGTTGTACCTGTATTAAGTGCAACAAGCTGTGCCTCGCTTGTCTGAAGTGAATTCGCGATTTCGCGGATACGGGTACGCGGGTTTTCTGCTTTTATCTTTTCGTATTGATCTTTAAGATGTTGGATGGTGTCTGTCATTCTCTTTTATTTGGGCTGCAACATCTGTTTTGTTACAGCGGGTAAAATTATAGGATATTCGAAAGATTCGGGATAGTGTATCGTCATGGGAAAGTCATAAGAATGGGAGAGGTTTTCTTCATTCAAGACTTCCGTAGGTATGCCCAGTGCCTGTACTACACCTTTTCGCAGAAGTAATACCTTGTCTGCATACTGCAGGGCGAGGTTCAGATCGTGCAGGATGGCGACGACACAATTTCCTCTGCCGGCAAAGTCCTTGGCCATAACCAGTGCGTTGTGCTGATGGTTGATATCCAGATTATTACCTGGCTCGTCCATCAGCAGGTAGCGTGTTTTTTTGTCTGTCTGCCATATCTGTGCAAATACGCGGGCCAGGTGTACACGTTGCTGCTCTCCGCCTGATAGTTCGAGGTAGCTTCTGTCTGCCAGCATTTCAACTCCGGCTTGTACTAATGCTGCCTGTACGATTTCGAGATCTTGTTCTGCCGGGGTGTTTTTGAAATGAGGATAACGCCCCATAAGCACTACTTCCCGGACACTGAAGGGGAGCGTAAGAATGGTTTGTTGTTGTAATACTGATGAGCACTGTGCCAGTTCTTTATGACTCCATGATGCCAGCGGCCGGTTGCCGATTGAAACATTGCCTGCTTCCGGTTTGAGATCTCCCCGTGCGATCTTCAGGAGTGTAGATTTACCTGCGCCGTTGGCGCCCAGTATCGCTAACATTTCTCCCGGCTGCACCGTGCAGGATACCCGGTCTAAGATCGGTTTGTTGCCTATTGAGTATGATATGTCGTTTAATACAATCATTAAAGCAGCCGGGATGTTTTACGTTGTTTGATCAGGATATACAGGAAGAACGGTGCACCCACCATTGCGGTAATGATACCTATAGGTATTTCGGAAGGGGCAAATGCAGTGCGGGATACGAGATCTGCACTCACCAGGAGTAGCGCGCCTGTCAGTGCAGACAGTGGCAGCAGGTAGCGGTGGTCAGGACCGATCATCTTTCGTACGATGTGCGGGATCACCAGTCCGACAAAGCCTATGATGCCGGCCACAGCCACGGATGCTCCTACACAAAGAGCTGTAAGTATAATGATAATGCGTTTGGCCTGTTCAATGTTAATACCCAGGTGTATGGCTGTATTTTCGCCGAGCGCCAGGGCATTGAGCGATTTGGAAAGCCGGGGTAATATGATGACAGGGATAAGTGTAAATGGTAATAAGGCAGTAACATTGGTCCACGTGGTCCCTCCCAGGCTGCCAAGTGTCCAGAAGGTGATGCTGCGGAGTTGCGCATCATTCGCATTATATGTAAATATGCCGGTAATGGCTCCTGCCAATGCATTGATGGCGATCCCGGCGAGCAGCATGGTGGTAATGACTACTTTCCCATTAACATTTGACAGACGGTACACAATAATCATTGTTGCAAATGCACCCATAAATGTGATGGCAGACAGTGAATATAAACTGGTCATACCACTGACTCCGGGAAACAGACGTGCACCGAGGACAATGCTCATCACTGCTGTCATGGAGGCACCAGACGATATGCCGATCAGGCCGGGGTCGGCCAGGGGATTCCGGAACAAACCCTGCATGGACGCGCCGGATATGGCCAGTGCAGATCCGATCAGGATGGCCGAAAAGACGCGGGGTAACCGGATATGCCAGAGGACATTTTCCTGCTGGGTAGTAAAAGTACCATTGCTGCTGATCCCCATTCTTTTAGCAAGTATACCCAGCGTCTGGCCCGGCGCTATCTCTACTGCTCCGATACCGACACTGAGTATAATCATGATACCCAACAACACAAAGAGAATGGGGGTAGCTATTTTAACGGGCAGGGACTTCATTCAGTTGTTTTGATAAACTGTCAAGTGCTTTACCGGTACGAGGACCGAAGCCAGTAAGGAATAGTCCTTCCATTTCTATTACCTGTTTGTTTTTTCCTGCATTGGTTTCTTTCATGCCCTGTATCTGCAGCAATCCGTCTATGCCACCCAGGCTTGCCAGTCCGTCATCAAACATCAGAATTACGTCCGGGTTGGCGCTTACCAATGCTTCAGGAGTCAGGGGTTTGAAGTCGTCGAAGCCTTCAACGGCATTGACGCCGCCGGCCAGAGCGATCATTGTATTAGGAGCGGTTTTATTTCCTGCTGCCAGCAATGTACCTGCACCACGAGCATAGATAAATAATACCCTGGGGCTATGTGCCGGCTTCTGTACCAGTTCGAGATCACGGTCTATTGTTTCAATAACTGCTGTTGCTTTTTCCGACACCCCAAATGTATCGGCAAGTTTGCGGATCAGGTTTTTCCCGCTTTCTATGGAGTATTCAAAGTCGCAGGTGATCAGTGGTACGCCGGCGCCATTTAGTTGTTCTATCAGCTCCGGACGTACAAACTCTTTGGTGCCAATTACAATAGTAGGATTATAAGCAAGAATTCTTTCTGCAGATAAATTCCTGTTGTGACCCACTTTGGGGAGTTCTCTGACGGATTCAGGATAAGTGCTGGTTACGTCCACTGCTTTTATGTAAGACTCAAAGCCAAGGGCGCACAGGGCTTCGGTAATACTGCCATTCAGCGACACGATACGTGATTCCGGCGTAAGGATAATTGTATTTGTTTCGCTTTGCTGTGCTTGCTTTTCATGTTCCGTCCCGCAGGAAGCTGATCCTAATGCAATAAGGCTGCAAATGAAGAGTAATACGTGATTTTTTTTCATAAAAATGATGTGGTGTGTTGTTTTCTTTTGTATTTTATAAAATTCACTTTGTAATTGCTTGTTTATCTTTTTGAGAAAACAATCCTGTTGATTACAAGAGCAAAAGTAAAGAAACTAAAAAATGAATCGGGATCAGCCATTTTCATAATCGGGAAAATTATTGCCACAATCAGGAAATGGTGGCATTTCCATGACTGTTTTTGTTTTTCGCACTTATACCTTTGCCGCCATAAAATCTCACTACAATGAAAAAATTACATTACTTACTGACTGCCGGTGGTCTGATGCTGGCTGCCGGAACACATGCTCAGGTAGGTGTCTGGTCACAGGATACGGTTTTACTCTCGGCAGCAGCCGGTACATCGGGTACTGCCGCCGCGTTTAATACTGATGTTTTTTACCATTTCGGAAAAGGTGAAACTAAGCGCCAGCCTAACAATGATTGGCATATTGCCTTTGGAATGGGGGCAAGCGATGGTTATTCTGTAATTGCCAATCATGGTTCTGCCGGTGTAACCGTTTACTCGCTGAACTTATCTGCTGCAGCCAAATTTGGTACAGATCTGATTGCAGATACAGTGGGGAAGAAGTCGGTTAAGCTGTACAACTCTATCGAACACTGGGCACAGGGGGCTTTTAATCAGAACGCAAACCCTTCCCTGTATATGGGAAATCATTTTGGCTGGGGTGCTTACGATTTTCTTGCTAATCCCGGTACTGGTGAACATAATATAAAAGGTGACAGCATTTTCCTGGTTACTACGAGTACCGGACATTATCAGGTATGGATAGAACGTTTCCGTACAGCAGGACCTGCTGATAAGCAAGGCTGGGAATTTCACATAGCTGACATTGATGGTAGTAACCGTAAGGATGACACGATTTATCTTTCCGGATATACGGATAAGCTGTTTGCATATTACAATCTGGGCAGTAAGGAAGAACTGGATCGCGAACCTGTTAATGAGGACTGGGATATTGTATTTACAAAATATATGGATGAAGCAATGCCCGGTATGTTATATCCCTATACGGCTATCTTGAATAATCATAAATTATTTGTTGCGGAATTGCGTGACATTGATGCAGATACTGCTGAATATCATGATTATGCGCTTGATTCTGTAATCAATTCTATCGGACGTGACTGGAAAACAAGTAACATGAATGATGGTAAATATGTTTTGGATACGGTAACTTATTTTGTGAAATCCCGTGATAATAATATTTACCAACTGGAAATTACTTATTCTACAACAGCTGCCGGTCCGGCTGGTGTTCCTGAGGAAGGCGCAAAAATTGGTTTCCGTAAACGTCTGTCTGTAGAGGCAACAGAAGAACCGGAACCGGGAAACAGCGTAGCTGGAATCAATGCTGCTGTTGAAAGTTTCAATGTATTTCCGAATCCTGCACAGTCTAAGGTGAATATCCTGATTGATGTTAAAGAACGTACGGAAAATGCACGTATTTCTATCATGGATCTCTCCGGCCGTACGGTTTTAAGTTCTGTACAAACACTGAATGCCGGCCTGAATGCGCTTGGTGCTGATGTTAACAACTATCCTGCAGGTGTATACCTTGTTACGGTTAACGGCAATGGCTGGACTGCTCAGGAGAAAATAGTAGTACAACACTAATCTCCGCAACCGGATATTGATTATTTTGAATGGTTTTACAGCCGGGAGGATTTTTCCTCCCGGTTTTTTGCATTATTTGATCCTGTGTTTTTAAGTATTATTGGATATATTCATGGTGTCATTTAACCCGAAAAACCCGGTACTGATTCATTTGTGTATCCCAGCGTCTTGCTCCCACTGGAAATTGCACAAAGAACAGATTGCCGGGTTTTTCGGGTTAAATGACGTTGTATCGCCGCTGCCCGTTGGAGCAGCGAATACAATATGGCCCTGTACGGTCCTGTAATGATTTAGCGTATTGGTAACTGCTTGATATTGTCAGCAGATATACCAGGTGGGAGCAAGAATGGTAAAGATAGAGTGTGATATTTCCAGCAGTTTGCAAAAACGGGAAAATGATTGCCGTATTCAGGAAAAACAGTGCAAAAAATTTCTTAACAGGTTTATTATCAATTTTTTGTGTTTTACGTATAAGATCATTATCTTTGTCGTATAAAAAGTTGTGGAGATGGATGCGAAAGTCACATTGAGCTTTAGCGCCGAGGTTATTGAAAAAGCCAAAGCCTTTGCTGCAGGGCAGGGGATAAGCCTTAGCCGGCTTACAGAAATACTTTTACGTAAGGCCACTACGGGAGGTTATAAATCCATTGAAGACCTGCCGGTAGCAGCGTGGGTGGCGCAGGTTGCGGAAGGCCCTGCCGAATATACCACCAAACGCCGTGGCCGCAAATCATTAAAAGACGAGTATTTTCAATCAAAGAAATGAATGTCTTTCTGGATGCCAATATACTGGTAGCGGTGTTGAACAAGGAATATCCCGTATATAGTGATGCGGCGAGGCTGCTTAGTGTGCCCGGTCATAAAATATATACCTCTGCGGTATGCCTGGCTATCGCTTTTTATTTTGCAGAGAAAAAGCACGGCTCAACTGTTGCGCGGAAAAAAATAAGTCTGCTTGCCCGGCATCTTGAAATAGCAGATTGTGGCAAAAAGGAAGCGGAAGCGGCAATTTCAAGCCACAGGATCCATGATTTTGAAGATGGGTTGGAATATTACGCTGCGATACATGCAGGTTGTACCTGCATCATTACGGAAGACAGCAATGATTTTTATTTTTCCGAGGTGGCGGTGCTGGATGCCGCCTCTTTTTTGCGTCAGTATGTGATACCCTCGTGCTGACCCGAATTCACTACCAGATATTCAATCCATGTGTGCTGCCACATTCGGTTGCATCTTCATACCCGGCATCGGTATGGCGCAGTACACCCATGGCAGGATCATTATGCAATACCCGTTTCAATCGTGCTGTCGCATCTTCCGTACCATCGGCTACGATCACCATGCCTGCATGGAGCGAATATCCCATGCCCACGCCGCCGCCATGATGAAAAGATACCCAGGAAGCGCCTCCGGCCGTATTAATTAGCGCATTCAGGATCGGCCAGTCAGCTACGGCATCGGAACCGTCTTTCATGGCTTCGGTTTCGCGGTTAGGTGATGCTACGGAGCCGCAGTCCAGGTGATCACGGCCGATGACAATAGGGGCTTTCACCTTTCCGTTTTTCACCAGCTCATTAAATAGCAATCCGGCTTTTTCCCGTTCGCCCATACCGAGCCAACAGATACGTGCGGGCAGCCCCTGAAATGCAATTTTATCTTTAGCGAGCGTCAGCCAGCGATGAAGCCCTTTATTTTCAGGGAACAGCTCCATCAGGGCTTTGTCTGTGGTATAGATATCTTCCGGATCGCCGCTTAATGCTACCCAGCGGAACGGGCCTTTGCCTTCGCAGAACAGGGGGCGGATATAGGCAGGGACAAATCCAGGGAAGTTAAATGCGTCTTTCACATCACGTTTGTCATGCGCCTGGCCGCGGAGGTTATTGCCATAGTCGAATGTGATGGCGCCCCGTTTCTGCAGTTCGAGCATTTGCCGCACGTGACGAGCCATGGTGTCGAGCGAGCGTTTGATATATTCATCGGGATTGCTGCTGCGCAAGGCATTGGCTTCGGCGACGCTTAATCCTTCAGGGAAATAACCGATCAGCTCGTCGTGTGCCGACGTCTGGTCTGTGAGTGTATCCGGGGTAATGTTGCGGTCGATCAGCCGCTGCAGCAGGTCTGTGACATTGCAGCAAACCCCGATAGAAACTGCTTCCCCTTTACTTTTTGCATCCAGCGACCAGTTTATAGCTTCATCAATATCGCTGGTCCATTTGTCGAGATAGCGTGTGTCGATACGTTTTTTGATCCGCCAGTCTTCTATTTCAGCAGCCAGGCACACCCCTTCGTTCATGGTAATGGCCAAAGGTTGAGCCCCACCCATACCGCCAAGTCCGGCAGTGACGTTGAGCGTCCCTTTCAGGCTGCCGTTATAATGCTGGCCGGCGAGCGACAGATACGTTTCGTAAGTGCCTTGCACAATGCCCTGGGAGCCGATATATATCCAACTTCCGGCGGTCATCTGGCCGTACATCATCAAGCCTTTGGCTTCCAGTTCGCGAAAATGTTCCCAGTTAGCCCAGCGGCCTACGAGGTTGGAATTGGCGATCAGTACGCGCGGTGCGTCTTTATGAGAACGCAGGATACCTACCGGTTTGCCACTTTGTACCATGAGCGTTTCATCCTCCTCCAGGTCTTTCAGACATGCCAGTATCTTATCAAAGCTTTTCCAGTCGCGGGCGGCCTTACCAATGCCACCATATACGACCAAGTCTTCGGGGCGTTCGGCAACTTCGGGATCCAGATTGTTCTGGATCATGCGATAGGCTGCTTCTGCAATCCAGTTTTTGCAGTGCAGTGTAGTGCCGCGCGGAGCTTGTATAGTACGTTTTGATAAAGTTGTGGGCATGTCTGTGTTAGATGTGTTGGATGTGGGAGATGTGTTAGATGTGAGCGTATACGGATACATCCGTCACATCTCCCACATCTAACACATCATTTAATTAATCAAGTTGTGATAACGCTTCTTTCAATACGGCTTCGGTTTTTTCTGCGCTCACCTCTTCTTTCACAAATGTTTTACCGGCGACCTGCTCATACAACTCAATGTAGCGTTCGGATATGCCGTTTATCACATCCTCGCTCATATCGGGAATCTGTTGCCCTTCTTTTCCCTGGAATCCGTTTTCCATCAGCCATTCGCGGACAAATTCCTTGGATAATTGTTTCTGGGGTTCTCCTTTGGCCTGTCTGTCTTCAAAGCCTTCGAGATAGAAATAGCGGGATGAATCGGGAGTATGGATTTCATCAATAAGGTAGATTGTATCCCCGATCTTTCCGAATTCATACTTGGTATCCACGAGGATCAGGCCACGCTCATTGGCAATTTTCCGGCCGCGCTCAAACAAGGCGCGTGTGTATTGCTCCAGTTGCTCATATTCCTTTTCGCTTACCAACCCCTGCCGGATGATCTCTTCGCGGCTGATATCTTCATCGTGCCCTTCATGGGCTTTGGTGGTAGGGGTGATAATGGGTTGATCGAAATAGTCATTTTCTTTCAGTCCTTCGGGTAGCGGTATGCCGCAAAGCTCCCGTTTCCCGCTTTTATAAGTACGCCAGGCATGGCCGGTGAGGTTGCCACGGATCACCATTTCCACCGGGTAAGTTTCGCATTTATGGCCTATGGTAACATTAGGAAGTGGTGTGCTGATCTTCCAGTTGGGAACAATGTCGGCAGTGGCATCCAGAAATTCCGCTGCGATCTGGTTCAGTACCTGTCCCTTATACGGGATGGGGTGGGGCAGGACAACATCAAACGCCGAAATACGGTCGCTGACAAGCATTACCAGATACTTGTCGGAAACAGTATAGACGTCGCGTACTTTTCCTTTATAAAAAGCTGTTTGGTTAGGTATTTGTAACATGTACTAAATGATTAGACGGCAAATATAGGCTCATCCGGTCATTTTATACCAGTTCTTTCAGCTTTTCAATGACGGCATCCACTTCTTCCCTGGTATTATGCCGCGAGAAAGAAAATCGTATCGGAACCATGCTTTCGGAACGTCCGTTGTATAAAGCTTTAATTACGTGGCTTGTATTATTGGCCCCGCTGCTGCAAGCGCTGCCGCCACTGACGCAAATGCCCGCCATGTCGAGGTTGAACAGCAACATTTCCGATCTTTCATTTTTTGGAAAAGATACGTTGAGTACTGTGTACAGACAACTGCCGTTTGTATCTCCGTTGCATAAGATGCCGGGAAAAGTTTCCTGCAGCCGGGTGCACATGTATTGTTTAAGCTCACTGATATATTGACTGTCCTGTTCGAACCGTTCTGCGGCCATTTCCAGCGCTTTGGCAAATCCTACGATTCCGTACAGGTTTTCGGTACCGGCACGCATGTTGCGTTCCTGGGCGCCACCGCTGATGATCGGCTGGATGCTGATATTTTCGTTTACATACAACATGCCTACTCCTTTCGGGCCGTGGAATTTATGTCCGGCTGCGCTGGCAAAATGGATATGGAGATTCCGGAGGTCTACAGGGTAATGACCGATGGTTTGCACCATATCGCAATGAAAAACGGCATTGTATTTTTCACAAAGCTCACCTACTGCCTTTACCTTGAGCAGGTTGCCGATCTCGTTATTGGCATGCATCAGTGTAACAAGGCATTTACCCGGGGCATTTTTAAGCAGCTCTTCCAGATGTTCGAGCGATACATGTCCTTTGTCCGTCAGCTTTACGAAACTGCAGGATACAATATTCCGTTTTTCGAGGTGCTCTACCGTATGCAAGGTAGCATGATGCTCCAGCGGAGATGTAATGATATGAGTGCAGCCCAGATCCCGGACGGCTGCGTGAATCGCAGTATTGCTGCTTTCTGTGCCGCCGGAGGTGAAAAATATTTCACCGGGATTACAGTTCAGTATCCGTGCTGCCGTTTTGCGCGCATTTTCGATGGCCAGTTTGGTTTCCCGTCCGTAGGAGTATATAGACGACGGGTTGCCGAACTTTTCAGTCAGGTAAGGCATCATGGTTTGCAGTACTTCCGGATCAAGGGCGGTAGTGGCGGCATTGTCAAAATAAATACGGCGCATAGGTAATCAGGCATTTACCATGCAAAATTAAAAAAAATGAACCGTATAATAACGATTCATTTAATGAGCCAATTAGCTAATGTGCTGATCATTGTTGCCCGGGAAAAGAAAACGTAAACTCCCGGGATTCTTATTGGGCAGTTGTCCGATGCATTTATGTAAAGCAAGGGGCTTACTTTTTACAGAAGCAGGAAGTTTATAGGGATGATAATTGTTTGTCCTGAAACATGGAGTCATCCTGAACCCTGATACGTCGTTGGCGCAATCATCATGCAGTGACACATCCCTCTCAATCTATCTTCAACGGGAGACGATTGCACCTTTGTACCTGCTATGCATGCATCCGGCAACGACGTGGTCGTCCCCCATTGAAGGGGGAAGTGAGGGGGATGTAACAGACCGGTAGTGATAGAAAAACTGCTATCGAATCCCATGTGTCATTGGTACAAAGGAAGGATCCTGCGTTGTGATTGATTTTCAGTGTTTTGTGGGATGCTTCCTTCTCCAGCATGACAGACGTCTGTTAACCGGATGATGTATAACAAACGTTACCGGGTATGGCTATGCCTGCCTTCCCCGACAACAGTGATGTGCTGATTAGCTACTGTATTTCACGAGAGATCATTAGCATAATTACCGGTAAAGCGGTCTAATCTGCTGTGCGTATAAGATAGATGAGTGCAGGAAAGTGGTCACTGTACCCATTTTGCCATTGGTTGCCGGAAAAAGAGCGGTGAGGGTAGCCTTTGTAACGGCCGAAACTATTTTTGAGAAATCCCCGGTCAAACACTTCAGTCCTGTAGTATCGCCATTGTGCGTCATCTTTATGCAGCCATCCGGCGCTAAGTATAATCTGATCAAACAGGTTCCAGTTGTCATTATAAGCCAGTGTGCCGACTCCGTTTTTATAGAGACCGAGCCACGGGTTGTATAGCTTTCCGGCAGTCAGAGCATTTTTGTCCCCGGTGGTGTTCAGCACTTTGGAAATGCTGGTATTTACAGGGTCGTCGTTAAAGTCGCCCATTACTACGATCCTGGCATCAGGGCTATAGTGCAGTATCGTATCTATTTGGGTTCTGCATACACCCGCAGCGATGGCGCGTAATGGAGCCGAAGCGGCTTCTCCTCCCCTGCGTGAAGGCCAGTGGTTTACAAATAAATGTATGGTGTCGCCTGCCAGTATTCCCTTTACATATAGAATGTCTCTTGTTCTGCCACCTTTCTGTCCGTTTTGGCTGATGTCTACAAGCAGAGGACGGGCTTCTATGGGAGTAAAGTACGATGGGTTGTATAGCAGGCCCACATCGATACCCCGCCAGTCGGGACTGTCGAAATGTACGATCCGGTATTTACGTTTACTGATCGCCGGTTGCGCAACCAGATCTTCAAGTACCCGTCCGTTCTCAACCTCAGCAACACCGATTATTGCCGGGCCATCCGGAGTGAATTCGGTTCCCATTTTTTGTATTACAGTAGCCAGGTTATGCAGTTTTTGCTTATAAATGTCTGGTGTGTAATTGTAAGCGCCGCCTGCGGAAAATTCGTCATCGCCGGGATTAGACGGGTCGTTATCTGTATCGAAGAGATTTTCCAGATTGTAGAATGCAATAACCGTTATCTGGTAATTATTCTTTTCTGCTTGTACCGGTATGCTGAAAAGACAAATGGAAAGAAGGAGATGGATCAATCTGAACTGCACGATATACAATTTTTTGCAAAGAAAGAAGAATGCTTGCTGATGTAAATGTATTGTGCCGGTTGTTTAATGATTTATTAATAGAATCATGGTGTTTAAAGATTTGTTAACCGTAACGTAAAATCCGGCAGGAAACAGCCACATTACCTTTGCGGCTGCTTACACAGCAAATACAGTTATGCATATAACCAGACGGGCCGTTCTGATAGCCATCCTTTCTTCTCTTTTCTGTTTTTATTCCGGTATTGCGCAGGCACAGGAGGCTTCGGTGACGGGGCGTGTATTGCATCAGGAACATCATACGCCATTGGCCGACATCCAGGTGCGTATGGTACATACCCCGGCGTTGGCATATACGGACGGAAACGGACGATTCATTTTTGACCATATTCCCTATGGGGAACATATGTTGGTTGTAGGCGGTAATTATGCCGGGAAAGATACGCTTCGTTTTACAGTTGACAGGGAACGGGTAGAGTTGGGAGATGTCAGCTTCAATCCCGGGGCCGGAGCGGTTTCTATGCCGGGACAGCAGATACCCACCGTAGCCCTCGAAGATAATGATGCCTGGGAAGGGGATGAAGACGGGGCGCAGGGGCAGATGGTAAGCAGTCTGTTGATGGCCTCGCGGGATCCGTTCCTGAATACGGTAGCGTTTGTATTCGGACAGTATCGCTTCCAGCCACGTGGGTATAATCGTAATCTCCAGCAAGTGTTTATTAATGATGTGCCTGTGAATGATATGGAAACAGGGAATGCATTCTGGAATCAGTGGGGCGGCTTGAATGATGTTTTCCGCTCCCGAACCCAGACATATGGTCTGATGCCTTCACCGGAAGCATTCGGGGATATAAATGGTATGATTTCTTTTGATGCCACTGCGCTTGATCAGCAGAAGCAGACGCGGGTAACTTATTCTCTGGCCAACCGTCAGTATCGTAACCGTCTAATGGTCACTCATAGCAGCGGGATGAAAAAAGGCGGTTGGGCATATTCCCTGTCTGCATCACGCCGCTGGGCAAAAGAAGGATATGTGGAAGGTACTTTTTATGACGGTTATTCCTACTATGCAGGAGTTTCCAAATTGCATAAAAATCATCAGTTCAGTCTGACGACATTTGGAGCGCCTACACGAAGGGGGACGTCCACTTCTTCCATACAGGAGATTTATGAGTTGGCAGGCACCAATTTTTATAATCCCAACTGGGGGTATCAAAATGGGGAGAAAAGAAATGCACGTGTGTCAGACAATTTTCAGCCGGTATCTATACTGAATCACAGATATAGCAAGAATGAAAATTTTGCAATATACACATCCGCTGCGTATCAGTTCGGTAAGAGCCGCTATTCGGGATTGGACTGGTATAACTCGCGCAACCCGCGCCCGGAGTACTACCGCAATCTGCCAAGCTGGATGATATCGGAGTTTAATGATTCTGAAGCTGCAGATGACATCCGGGAAAAATGGCGTACCGAACCGGAGAAATACGCTCAGATCGACTGGGACCGGATGTATGAAGTGAACTATGCCAATGTGGAAACCGTGCATGATGCAGACGGTATCGCAGGTAACACAGTACAGGGCAGAAGATCGTTGTATGTTTTGGGGGAAGATGTGGATGATATCCGGAAATGGACATTTAATACACGTGTGGAAAAGAAGTTCGGAGATCGCTTTTCCTTGTTCGGAGGTGCGGCATTTATTCAGCAGCAAACAGAAAGTTACAAAGAAATAGCGGATTTGCTGGGGGGAGATTTTTATCTGAACCTGAATCCTTTCACATTAAGGTCTGATATACCTTCTGCTTCGATTGGATATTATGATCTTAATACGGCCAACAAGCTGTTGCGTGAGGGGGATAAGTATAATTATCATTATCGTTCTTATATCACCAAAAGCTGGCTTTGGGTACAGGGCATATATAAGATCCGCCAGTTCGACTTTTTTCTTTCCGTACGGGGTGGGTATGATGCATTCCAAAGGCAGGGTATTTTTCAGAATGGCCTTTTCCCCGAAGAATCACATGGACGCAGCCCCCGTTATGATTTTATGTCTTACGGTATGAAAGGAGGAGTGACATACAAAATGAACGGAAGGAATTACTTCTTCCTGAATGCGGGTATTAATACCGATGCACCTCAACTGGAGAAAACATTTATTGCAATCCGCACACGTAATACAGTACTTGATGAACCGAAGCTGCAAATGAGTAAATCGGTTGAGGGGGGGTATCTGTTGCGTTCGCCGTCATATAGCGCCAGAGTTGGCGGGTATGTGACGGATATCACAAATGCTGTAGACGTGAAGCGGTTTTATAATGACAATCCGGCATATCAGTCGTTCGGAAATTATTTCATGAGAGGTGTTGCCATGCGTTTTATCGGTACAGAGCTTGCTGTGGAGGCAAAGCTTACCAGCGCGCTTGCTGCTACGGCTGTAGCAGCGCTTGGCCAGGCATTTTATACGGCTAATCCTTCTGTGAGCATGTATCTGGATAATGATACACTTGCCGTGACAGAGTACCCGGAGGTATACATGAAGAATCACTATGTCGCTGCAGGTCCGCAAAGCGCGTATTCGCTCGGGTTGAATTATCGCTCTCCCAAGTATTGGTATGCCAATATCAGGTTCAACTATTTTGAACGCAATTATATTAGTATCAACCCTGACCGGCGTACGGCACAGGTGGCTGAGCGGGCAGGTCACGGTTCTCCTGCATTTCATCAGATATTCGATCAGGAAAAACTGCCGGGTGCATTTACGGCAGATATCTTTTTTGGCAAATCATTCCTGCTGACGAAGGCTCTTAGAAAACTGCCCAGAAATACAATGCTGTATCTGAATGCCGGTGTTAACAACCTGCTCAACAACAAGAATATCAGAACCGGTGGGTTTGAGCAGTTACGCTACAATTTCCAGGACAACAGTACGCTCACCTTTCCGCCGAGATACTTCTACAGTTTCGGAGCAAATTACTTTATCAGTGCCAGTATTAAATTTTAATGCAACCATATAATCAGCCAACTATTATGAGCAGCACATCGCGTTTTGCCTTGCTTATCCTGTTTTTTTCTTCCTTTTTCTCTTCCTGTCTGAAGAAGGATTATGAGCGTCCGCCGGATACTACAGGCTACGATCCGCAGATTGCCGTAACACATACGCTTCAGGATCTTTTACAGATGAATGTACCATATTCCGGTACCGGTAGTGATACATTCCTTGTGCCTCAGAATGTATGGATATCCGGTATTGTTACTGCAGATGACCGGTCGGGCAATCTGTTTAAACGGATTGTGATTGATGACGGCAGTGCAGCATTGACCGTCCTGATTAATGTGTATAGCCTGTACAATGATTATCCTGTTGGCCGGAAGGTATATATTAACTGCGGTGGTCTGCATCTGGGTTATGAAGGTGGCTTGCCGGTTATCGGAGCCGGTGTTACAGAGCAATTGGCATTACGTGGTATTGAAGGGGCTCAGCTCGAAAAGCATATCGTAAAAGGAAATGTAGGTAATAAGGTTGTTCCCCAAACGGTTGATCTGGCTACGGCCAGGTTGGGAAGCCCGGAGTTATTCAACCGTCTTATTACGATCCCGGATGTTCAGTTTGCAGATGCCGGGCTTACCTATACACAGCCCAACGCTACTTCAAACCGCGATATAAGAGATTGTGATTTCAATACGTTGGTTGTACGCAGCAGTAATTATGCCAAATTTGCAAGTTATGCCTTACCGGAAGGGAGGGGGAGTATTACCGGTATCTATACTGTTTATATCAGTTCCGGGGGAACAGTTACCCCGCAGCTGGTGATCCGGGACACCAGTGATGTCCAGCTCAATATGCCGCGCTGTGGCGCCGGGCCGGGAGCGGCTATGGTGAGCATTGATTCATTACGGCTGATGTATACACTGTCCAGCGATTCCATATTAGGTCAGTATACTATCCGTGGTATTGTGATATCAGACAGGAGATATAAAAATCAAAACGGCCAGAATATAGTGATACAGGACGGAGAAAGAGGGATTGTGGTACGCTTCAGTACTGCACATACATTTGACCTTGGAGATGAGCTCGAGATCGAATTGGTAGGTGCTTCCCTGAGCGAATACAATAACCTGCTACAGGTCGGACCTCCTTCTGGCGGTACGTTCCCACCGTCGAGGGCGGTGCGTACAGGAACCGGAAAATCTGTGACGCCGAAGCTGTTGGCCATCTCACAGATCATCGGGTCCGATTTTGAAAAGTACGAGTCTACATTGGTGAAAATTATGAATGTAGACATATCCTCAGGCACATATAGCGGCAATAAATCCCTGAAGGATGCCACAAACACCGCCGGTACATTAAAACTCTATACCATAGCGTCTGCTACTTTTTCGGGAGAAACGGTGCCCTCCCGCAAGGTAAACATTACCGGTATTCTGGGACAATACCGGGATACCAAACAATTGTCCATCCGTAACACCACAGATGTCGAATGATTGTATCGCTCTGCGGTATTCATATAAACCTAACAGTAAGGAAACATTACGGTCACATAACAGCGCGACTTTTGTCTTAGCTTATGTATGGCGGATCTCTAATTGCCATGATTTATTAAACCACTAATCAGCTTAATTCTCTTATCAATGAAACAGATTTTAACCAAGAGCGTCTTTGTTTCCTGTTTTGCATTTGCAGCTTCTCATGCAGATGCACAGGTGTATCCCTACTTTGTAGATTTTGAGAGGGACAGCATCAAGGCATATGCCTCAGCTGATCCTGTTACACTTAATGGTATCCGCTGGGTGATGCCCGGTGTTTATCTCGGGGACATGGAGCCCAGTGATCGTAAAAATGGACTGCATGCTGCACGCGTACGTCTTACCGGCAATACAACTGGTGATAACGGAACGATAACTATGGAAGATGATCTGAGCCAGGGTATTGATACCGTATCCTTTTATCATGCTATGTACGGCAGCGAAACGGACGGTAAACTGGTAGTTTATTATAGCACCAACCAGGGTGCAAACTGGACAAAGGTGGGTGATACGATCACTCCCGGTACGACGCTTACCCGTGCCGCTATTCCTGTACGCACTTCATCGCCTGCTCGGATCAGCATCCGCAAAACAGACGGAACCCCTGCCCGGATCAATGTTGACGATATTATGATTACAGGGTACAACGATTATGCTACCAATGTGATTGTTACGGATAAAACACCGGTAGGCAGGAACGTATTACTTTCAACAAACAAATTGACCATACGCTTCAATGGGCCGGTGGCAAAAGGAACGGGTAACATCGTCCTGCACAACGTTACCGCTGCTACCAACCAGACAATTGATGTGACCTCTGCGGATGTGAAAGTAACAGCACAGAATCCTGAAGTGGAAGTGGAAGGTATTTCACTTGCTTCCGGTAACAGTTATTATGTGACATTTGATTCTGCCGCGTTTACATCTGAATCTGTTACGGCACGGAAGAGCACAGGCATATATGAAGACTATATTTGGACGTTTACAGCGATAGATACCGCCACTCCTCCCGGCCTGCTGAATGAAACCTTTACGAATTGTGCTGCTCCTGATTTTATGGGCCAGTTCCGTTCGTATAGCGTTTCCGGCGCTCAAAACTGGCGGTGCGGTACACAAGGACATACGGACGACTTTTCTGTTTATATGAATGGTGGTTTCTCCGGTGGCGCCAATGATAATGAAGACTGGCTGATCACTTCATCTAAACTGGATCTGAGCACAGTGGGAAATCCGGTACTTGATTTCTGGACAAAGGTTCGTTTCTCCGGCGCTACTACCAAAGAAATTTTGATCTCGACTGACTATACCGGTACGGGGAGCCCTGCCTCAGCCACATGGCAAACTGTCAAAAATATTACCGATGATGTATCCGGCACAGATTGGGTTCCCTTTTCGAATATCCCTTTGGCCAGCTATAAAGCGACACCTTTTTACCTGGCATTCAAATATGTTTCACTATCTGCCAATAATGCCGCTCAGGAATGGTCACTGGATGATATAGTGATCCGTCACGTTTTCCCGGAAAATGTTTCTTCTTATCACGGAAACGGGGTGGATATGAAAGTGCTTGGTTATGCCACTACTTCCGGCATTACACTTTCCGTGACACTGCCCGAAGCCGCAGACATGAAAACAACGGTATACGATCTCGCAGGCCGGAAGGTATATGAAGAAAACAGCAGGCTGCAGGCCGGTCAGAATATTCATATGCTGAACGGACTTAACCTGCACCCCGGAATGTATCTGGTACGTACCGGTAACGGAAAGTATAGTGGAATAGTGAAAGCCTTGGTACAATAAGAAAAATACAGAATGCGGTACACTGTGCATGATTTGAGTGTGTGTATCAGAGAACAATGCAGGCTGCCTTTTTAGGTAGCCTGTTTTTTATGCCGGAACCGGTTGTTACGTTTTCGTTATTTATGGATGAACTCTTTTTCAGTGAGCTAAATTCTTTCTGTTAGTATAACGATTTGCTAAAATTCCGGTAAAACACGAAAGACAATTTTGTGGAGAAATTTGACAGATCAAACAAAGATCAAACAAAGTTATGTTCGCCTCAATCATGTATTCTTTAACTCTAAAAATATGTTCAATGAACTATAGTGATAACAATGATCATCTGACAACAAAACCGGGGAAACGGCGGCAGGTAATCCTTAACAGGTCAAAAGTGCTGTTCTCCGTTTTATTAATGCTTACGTCGGTATATGTAAACGGGCAGATACAGTTTACTACATCCTCGCTTACTTACGAGCAGAATTTTAATGCCTATACGGGGAATAATGATGGTTCTATTGGAACAGGGTGGACCGTGACCTGTCCTAATTTCAGAGGTCGGGGAACCGGTAGCAGTAATTCAGGAGGCGCCTGGGCTTTTGGCAGCGGTAGCGATTATGCTGCGGGTTATTTGGGTTCCGGTACTTCCGCTAATATAACTTATATAGTTAGTTTTGTGAACAATACCGGTACGACAATCACCGCACTTGATATTTCATTTGATGGGGAGCAGTGGCGGGTCGGAGGTGGTAATACCCAAGGCTTTACGGTAACCGGTACAGGTGCGCTGTCCGGATCTACTTTAACCGATTTGAATACGAGTAGTTGTAGTTGTGGTAGTACCGGTGCTGCTACAGTTACTCCAAAATCACTTACGCTAACGGGATTGACTATTGCCCAAGGTACTGCATTTGGTATCCAATGGAGGGGAACTGACGGCGCAGGAAACGATAATGGTATTGCTATTGATAATTTTAAGATAACGGCTACACTTGCAGCTCCCGCATGTAACGTGACAGCTCCCGGTACTGTTGCCAGCTCTGCTGGCAATAGCTTTTGCGGGAGTGGCAGTACAACACTTTCCTTAAATGGTACCACACCATCAACCGGTATTACTTACCAATGGAAATCTTCTCCTGACAGTATCACCTGGACTAATGAGGGTACAAACGCTACATTAGCAGCGAATCCTACCGACACTACTTTCTATAAGTGTATCGTAAAATGCAGTACAGGTAATTCAGCAGATTCTACTCCGGGTTATAAAATTACAGTTACACCTAACCCTGCTGCCACGGTCAGCGGCGGAACGAACATCTGCAGCGGTCAGCCTGCAACGATCACGTTTGCCGGTACGCCGAATGCCATTGTTAATTATACAGCCGGCTCACAAAACCGCAGCATTGTGCTGGACGGAACCGGTGCGGCAAGTATAGCGCCTGTTTTCACTTCCGATACAACGTACACTATTGTAAGCGCTACATTGGGTAGCTGCTCTCAGAATATTTCCAGTCAGCAGGCTACAGTGGTAGTTGCTCCTAATCCTACCGCTACGATCAGCGGCGGAACGAACATCTGCAATGGTCAGTCTGCAACGATCACGTTTGCCGGTACGCCGAATGCCACTGTTGATTATACAGCCGGCTCACAAAACCGCAGCATTGTGTTGGACGGAACCGGTGCGGCAAGTATAGCGCCCGTTTTCACTTCCGACACGACCTATACTATTGTAAGCGCAACGCTGGGTAGCTGCTCTCAGAATATTTCCAGTCAGCAGGCCGCAGTAGTGGTTGCACCTAACCCTACCGCTACGATCAGCGGCGGTGGAACGACTATCTGCAGCGGCCAGTCTGCAACGATCACGTTTGCCGGTACGCCGAATGCTACCGTTGATTATACGGCCGGCTCACAAAACCGCAGCATTGTGCTGGATGGAACCGGTACGGCAAGTATAGCGCCTGTCTTTACTTCCGATACAATGTACACTATTGTAAGCGCAACGCTGGGCAGCTGCTCGCAGAATATCTCCGGTCAGCAGACTACCGTGCAGGTTGCCGTACTTCCCGATGCCACGATCAGTGGCGGCGTAAGTGTTTGTAACGGAGAATCAGCTACCATCACATTTAATGGTACGCCCGGCGCTACGGTTGTCTATACAGCCGATGGACAGAACCGCAGCATTGTCCTGGACGGGACCGGTTTTGCAGATGTAACTTATACCTTTATTTCCGACACGACTTATAGCATCGCAAGTGTCACATTTGGCAGCTGCACACACAACATCTCAGGTCAGCAGGTGGTGATAACGGTTACATCTTTGCCTGTAACGACGCTGAATATTAGTGGTTCCACAACGATATGTGAACAGGACAGCGTTGTGCTGACAGCGCATCAGACAACAGGATATGTATACCACTGGAAGAAAGATATGGCAGATCTGCAGGAGACCGGTCATATAGCGGCTGTAAAAGAAACAGGCGGGTATAAAGTCGTTATCACGGATGCGAATAACTGTACAGACAGTTCAGTTGTAGTTCCTGTAACGGTTCTTGCGATTCCTGAAATCACCATTACGCAGGCAGATACGTCATTCTGCAGTGGCGGTGTTGTAACGTTGTACGCCGTAACTCCGGATACAGGGGTTGATTTCCGCTGGAGGAATGGTAATACGGATGTGACTTTTGCGACGGCGGATTTCCTGGAAATAGATACTACAGGTACCTATTCGGTTATCATTAACCGTACTCATGTGCCGAATTGTGTGGATACATCCTTACAGGTTTTAATAACCGTATATCCTGTTATTGCCCCTGAGATCACCTGGGATGGCGTTATTTTTCATACAGGCATCCATTTTGCAGATTACCAGTGGTATAGTAGTAACGGATTAATTCCGGGAGCAACAGATTCAGTATATACACCTTCTGCAAACGGCGGATATTATGTATCGGTAACAGACAGTAACGGATGCAGCAGCTTATCGCGGGTATATAATGTGACCGATGTAGGATTGGGCATTGCAGGTGGAATTCATCATACTCCGATTCAGGTATATCCGAACCCTGTGTCCGGTGTGCTGTATATTAAATCAGGAGAGGAGGTCAATGTGGTACTCATCGGTGTAGACGGTAAGGTATACACAGCACAAAAGCAGGTACGGCAGCTGGATGTGAGCCAGTTGGCAGATGGCGTATATTTCCTGCGTATATCGGATCGGAACGGCGTCCTTATCCGGAATGAGAAGATCGTGAAGCGGTCATTATAGTATGGATTCTCGAACGAGTTGATTCCCGGCGCGGGCTGCTACAGCAGCCCGCGCTGTTTTATTTAGTGTACTATTGTTATTCTGCAAAACAGGTAGAACTACTTCTTCTCCGGAATCCCGTACTTCCACTCTTTTTAGGGGCATATTAACCCGGTAATTTTACTCCTGATAGTAACAGGCCTGCCTATTTTCCTCTACACCGGGATAAACATTTTTAACCTCACCTTTCTTCATTTGTAAATAGCAAAAACAAAAATTATGAATCATGTTTCTGTCCCGAAAGGACTGCATTTTCCGGCATATAGTGTATCCGGTAAATACATTATGTATCAGACGACGATATTCCGTCGGCTGAGATCATTTCCGGGTAAGTGGAAAACAATATCCGGAGAGGTAATGAAAGGAATGGCATTGCTGTTTATATGCCTTATGGTATTTATGCCTGCTTTTGCACAGGTCCCGGATTTCGAATGGGCTAAAAGTATGGGAGGAACCGGTAACGATCAGAGTATCGGAATGGTTGTGGACGCCGCGGGGAATATATATATCACCGGCTTCCTTGCCCATGCCGGGGGGGATTTTAATCCGGGCGGTACAGGCGGAGCGCTTACTTCGGCAGGGAGTAGTGATGCGTATATCGCCAAGTATGATCCACAGGGAAATTATCTTTGGGGCAAAAGTATGGGCGGTTCGGGAGCTGACCGGAGTACAGGAATAGCTGTAGATGCTGCGGGTAATGTATACATCACCGGGTACATCTCCGTTTCCGGAGGAGATTTTAACCCGGGGGGTACGGGCGGCTCACTTACTTCTGCAGGGAATAATGATATATTTATAGCCAAGTATGCTCCCAACGGAAATTACCTTTGGGCTAAAAGTATGGGTGGCACAGGTAACGAAGCGGCTAACGGAATAGCTGTGGATGCTGCAGGAAATATATATATCGCAGGATATCTCGCCGTTGCGGGTGGAGATTTTAATCCGGGCGGTACAGGTGGTGTTGTTACCGCAACAGGGGCAGGCGATGAGGTGTTTTTGGCCAAGTATGATCTCAACGGGAATTACCTCTGGGCTAAAAGTATGGGCGGCGCAGCCAGAGACGTGGCTACAGGAGTCGCCGTGGATGCGTCAGGAAATGTGTATATCACAGGAAGCACTTACGGAGGTAACTTTAATCCGGGCGGCACGGGCGGTACGCTTACTGTGGCAGGGGGAGAAGATTGGTTTTTGGCCAAGTATGCTCCCAATGGGGATTATCTCTGGGGCAAAACCATGGGAGGGACGAGTGGCGTTAGCGAAGCAGCTAATGGAGTAGCTGTGGACGCTACGGGGAACGTGTATGTTACAGGGTACATCGCTGTCGGAGCGGCAGACTTTAATCCGGGCGGCACGGGCGGCGCCCTTACTGCTGTAGGTACCAATAGTGTGGTTGTAGCCAAGTATGCTCCCAACGGGAATTACCTCTGGGCCAAAAGTCTGGGAGGTACGGGAATTGACCGGGGTACAGGAGTAGCGGCAGATGCCGCGGGTAATGTATACATCACCGGGCAGCTCTCCGCTACGGGAGGTGATTTTAATCCGGGCGGCCCAGGCGGTGCGCTTACTTCGGCAGGGGGGAATGATGTGTTTATCGCCAAGTATGCTCTCAATGGGGATTATATCTGGGCTAAAAGCATGGGCGGCACCGGCAACGACATACCTAACCGGGTTGTTGTAGACGCTGCGGCAAATGTGTATATTACAGGGTACATCCCTGCCGCGGGGGCAGACTTTAATCCGGGCGGTACCGGCGGTGCGCTTACTTCGGCAGGAAATAACGATGTATTCCTGCTTAAACTGAGCCAGGGAGGCGGATGTATGCCTACTGCTTCTGTGATTACGGAAACCGCCTGCAACAGCTTTACGTTTAAGGGTACGGCTATTACTGCCAGCGGCATTTATTACGATACCCTGACCAACACAGCCGGCTGCGACAGTGTAGTCACCCTCAATCTGACGGTCAACACCACTTCCGCTTATACCGAAAACATGACAATCTGCAGCAACGAATTGCCCTACACGTGGAATGGTAAGGTCGTCCAGCAGGGCGGGGCAGCCGTGGAGACCTACACGACACAGAATAGTGGAGGCTGCGACAGTGTAGTCACCCTCAATCTGACGGTCAACGCCACCTCTGCTTATACTGAAAACCTGACGATCTGCAGCAATGAACTGCCCTACACATGGAATGGTAAGGTCGTCCAGCAGGGTGGGGCAGCCGTAGAGACCTACACGACACCGAACAGCGCGGGCTGCGATAGCGTAGTGACCCTCAATCTCATCGTCAACCCTGCTACCGACAGCACTGTGGAAATTACCATCTGTAGCGATGACCTTCCCTATACATGGAATGGACAAACCCTAATGCAGGGCGGATCAGCTGTCGCCACGTATACCACCACCAACAGCACCGGCTGCGACAGCACCGTCACACTCAACCTCACTGTAGAGCAGACCACAGTACCACAGGTAATCGTTATTGCTACGCCTGACTATAAGGTAGCGCCCGATACGCCGGTCACTTTCGCTGCATGGGTCTCCAATGCCGGCACCAGTCCTGCCATCGTATGGCGTAAGAATGGTGCACAGGTAGGTACGGGGGGCATCTCCTATACCGATAACAACCTGCAGAACGGTGATATCATTACCTGCACTGTCTACAGCACGTTTGCCTGCTCACGGCCCGACAGCGTTGTCAGCGAGCCCATCGTGATGGAGATCAGCACCGGTATTGCCCGTGTTCATGCAGTGGGATCAGACCTGCGTATGTACCCCAATCCCAACAACGGTAGCTTCACCATCGAAGGAACGCTGCCCGGCAACAGCGCCTCAGTGGACATGATCAGCCTGACCGGACAGGTGGTGTATCACAGCATGAAAATGCCGGTACGCAATGGCCAGCTGAAAGCACAAGTTACACACCAGCTTGCCCCCGGCATCTATCTGCTGCGTGTTGCTTCCGAAGGAATGACGCATACACTGCGTTTCACAGTGACGCAATAATAGCATTGACGGCTGATTTACCACCAGTGGACATCATGTCTGCTGGTGGTAAATTGTTGTTATCTGTTGCCTATTCGCTATTCTACCAATCTCATTTGCAAGGCAATCTTTACAAGCCCTACGGTATTTTTTGCATCCAGCTTTTGCAATAAGCTAAGGCGGTGACCTTCTACGGTACGGAGGCTGAGAAATAGCTTGTCGGCAATTTCCTGGCTGGTATATTCTTCCACGATCATCTGCAGCACTTCTTTTTCGCGTTGGGTAAGGACCGGCACCAAGTCCGGAGACTCGGCCTTCTGTCCTTTCAGCATATGGCGTAACAGTTGATCTTTTAATGCCGGATCTATGTATTCCACGCCTTTATATACCTGTTCTATAGCGGTAATTAACGTATGCTGGTCTGTATTTTTCAGGAGATACCCCAGGCATCCCCGGCGCATCATCCCTTTTACATGATGAGGGGAATCCAGGCTGGTAAGCGCCAATATCCGTATTTGCGGATAAGTACGGGATATCTGCTCCGCAAGGTCTTTTCCCGATTGGTCCGGCAACATGATGTCAAGTAGCAGGACGTCAGGCTGCTGTAACCGGAGCCCTTCCATCAGCGCTGCGCCGGAGGTGTATTGCCCGGTTATTACTATATGCGGATAGGGTTGCAGGATATGTTCCACTCCTGACATGGTCAGCGGATGGTCGTCAGTTATTACTACTTTGATCTGCATGTGCATGTTTGTTTTTACGGACGAAATGGCGGGTGTCGAATTCAATATATACCATCGTGCCGGTTGGATTGATCTGCTGTATATCCATAATGCCAAGCAGCGATGATACCCGGTTGCGTACATTTTTTAAGCCGATACCGGTATCGTTTTCGCTGGTTATTCCCTTGGGAAATCCGATACCATTATCTTCGACTGTAACCATCAGGAGGTGTTCCTGGTAGCTTAGCTGTACTACAGCCCTTGTTGCCCGGGCATGTTTGATGATATTGTTTACCAGTTCCTGTACGATCCGGTAGACCGACAGCGAGAAGTCTTCCCGGAGCTGTGGTAACGATCCGTATAACTGGCAGTGTATATCCAGAGAAGTATGTTGCCTGAGATTGCTGCAGAAAAAGGATACAGCCTCCATCAGTCCTTCTTCCTGTAATATATCCGGCATGAGATTGTGCGCCGTGCGGCGGAGCTCGCGGGTCGCATCATCCAGTTGCCGGATCGTACTGTCGAAATGCTCAATATCTGTCAGATCGCGATGCCGGTTGATGAGCGCACTCAACTGCATTTTTACTGCGGAAAACTGCACCATGATGCCGTCATGTAACTCGCGTGCAATGCGGATGCGTTCCTGCTCTTCACCGGCAACAATGGCATTCAGCCGGTTGATATTCCTTTTGTGTCTGCTGTGCAGGTAAATGGCCGCCGACAAGACTCCCATTATCAGCGCCGCCGCTATGGCGCCGCCGAGCCACAGATCTTTTTGCTGCAGCTCATTGGTTTGCTTTACCAGTACGAGTTGTTTCTGTGCCAGTATCCTGTCTTTCTCTGATGACTGATATTTCGTTTCGGCCCGCGCCAGCAACTCTTTGTTTTTTTCGTTCAGCCGGGTGGTGTATACCTGAAAATTCCGGAACAGGAACTCCGATGCTTTTTTATATGCTCCTTTTTGGGAATATAGCTGGTATAAAATGAGATATTCATTGGAAAGTGTATCCCCCGTTGTTTCTGCCAGCTCCAGTCCCTTTAGAAGGGCCCTTTCGGCACGGTTGTAATCGTTCAACTGGAAGTAAGTCTTGCCGAGCAGATTGTAATGATTTTTTAGGGGGTGATAATCGTACTCATATTTAAAAGCAGATGGAGATAGCCTGTTTTTGATCTCAACTCCTCGCTCAAGATAGGCAATCCCTTTATCTGGTTGTCCCATACTGCTGTATGAGTCGCCGATTCCGAACAGAGCTATACACATCATTGATGAATCGTTGGTCTCCATGCAGTGGTCCAGCAACTTTGTGTATAATGTGACTGCCTCGGGATAATCCTTCCGGTAAAATGCATTGGCTGCTTTATTATTCAGAATAGCAGGAAGGAACCCTATCATGTTTTTTTCTCTCGCCAGGGTTTCTGCTTTTCCCAGGTAATACAGGCTTTTCTCCTGATTGTACATATACCCCAGTAATTTGGAGAGGTTTATATAAGTGACAAGCACATTGTGCAGCAAAGTAGTATCCGGATTCGGTATTGCTGCAGCTTCTTCCAGGGTTTTATAGGCAAAATAGACCGAACGGTAGTAATCCTTTTTTTTCATGTATGCTGTGGTCATGTATGCATACGTCAATGGGAAAGCAGCAGGCATTGTTTTGTCGGTTTGCTGCAAATATACCAGCAGGCGATTCTGTATGTCAAGGCTTTGGTCATAGCGCTCATGCAGCATCTGGTAGGCTGCAAGGTTGAGCGATGCCAGAATTACTCCTTTAGAGAATCTCATTTCCAGGCTCGACTGTAAGGCGCGTGACAACAGGGCTTCTGCTTCTGCCGTATCGTGTGAAAAAAGAGCCGTGCCCTCCCGGATTATCTTTTTGATCGTTGTAGTATCATTGAATTGCTCCGGAAATGACAGTGATTTCCTGTGCCAGTTACCGGCATCCTGCCGGGCAGCAAGTTGCTGTCCTGTTATTAGCAGGCAAAATGCCAGAATAAAGGATGCCCGTTTCATGCTTTTTGATTGAAGGATGGCGACACGTAGTTCTACCTGATTTTCCCAACGCGGGTATTTCTGCTCCCGTGCAATCGTTGTGTGCCGTTTATTTTTACACACACGATAAAACGCTTTTCAACTATTATCCAAAAATATGTATTCAACCTATCACATCCAAATTCCTCCTGTCCTGAAATGGCTGTTGTTTACGTGTATTCTGTCACATGCTGGAATGAATGCATTTGCACAGGCGATCAATTATGCAGGAAAGGAATTCTTCCTTACGCTTGGCGGCAGACCCTCGGGTGGTACATTCCATGACGACGGATCATTCATTATAGTAAGCAGGCATGCTGCTGCTGTGAATTTTAGATATACGGCTACAGGTACAACGACGACTTATCAGCTTACTCCCTATGTGCCATTCCGTATAGATCTCACAAGTACGCAACTGGAAGTTTTTGCTAACCTGCAGTATGAGATAGTGGATAACAGGAGTCTGCACATTACTGCAGACAGCAGTATCAATGTCTCTTTTATTGTGCCGGACTTTGGCTCAACTGACGCCTTGCTCCTAATCCCTGTTGACGGCCAGCAGCAGGTTGATGAATATTATCTTCTCGGTGCTGTCATTATGGATGTGAATGGAAATTTTTCTTATTCCCTTGTTGCTTCGTGCGATAGTACTGTACTTGAGATCACTCCCGTACAGAGAACGGTAAGGCACCAGGCCGGCGTACCTTTTACGGTCGTGCTGAATGAAGGAGAGACTTACCAGTTGGCCACTACGGACAATTTTGGCCGTAAAGATCTGAGTGGTACCCGGATACGGGTACTCTCCGCGCGTAAGCCTATCAGCGTATTTAATACGTATCAGGCATTAGGTATTGTATATCCCTGGGCGTCCGTCAGCGGTGGCGGGTGCTGCTCCGACATAATGCTGGAGCAGCTCATGCCGGTGAACTTATGGGATACTGTTTACTATACCATGCCGTTTGCCAATATGCAGTCTTATATGCTAAGGATCATGGCGTCGGAGCCCAACACGACGGTGTATATCAATAATACGCCTGTAGCTGTGCTGGGCCGTGGCGCTATTCTGGACACGGTGTTGTCTGCAGCGGTAAAGATCAGCGCAAGCCATCCGGTAGGGATAGGGCAATTCATGATGTCTCAATCTATGGATCCGCTTGCTGTTGCGGGAGACCCGGATATCCTGTGGGTTTATCCGCTATCGCAGGGGATCCGGGAAACAATGTTTTCACCTGTAGATATAGGGGCGCCGGGATATACCGTTGGCTGGATTAATATAATCAGTCCTGCTGCCAATACGGGTAATATCCTTTTCAATGGCGGCAATATCACAACCTTTTTCAATCCTGTGCCGGGAAATCCTGGTATGCAATATGCCAGCATCCCGGTTAACATAGCAGCCCCTTATACGCTCACCTCACCTGAAAAAATTCTGGTCTATCATTATTGTGTATTGAATCATAGCAGCTACTCGCTGCCATTGCCAGACATGGATTATGACACGACCGTTCTGATCGCTGTAGCGGCAAAAGATACGTTGTATAAATGCGGTGGCGATACGCTGACACTCAGGGCTGATCCCGGTTATCATTATTACTGGTCCACCGGCGATACCACTGCTTCCTTACAGGTAACGGATACGGGAATATACCGTGTAAGACAGGCGCCGCAGCATACCTGTGTTGCAGAAAGTTACCGGGAATTCTATATCAGGTCGAAGCCCCAGGATACCCTCGTCATTAACGATACTATATCCTTTTGCGGCAGGCCGGTAACGCTTACAACCGGCCTGGCACAGGCATACACGTGGTCTACCGGTGATACAGGACGATCTGTTACAGTTTCCGATCCCGGTACGTATCATGTGCTGGAAACGGATGCAGCGGATTGCCGCCAGAAGTTGCAAATATTTCACGTATTGTATCAGATGGATCATGCCTCATTTTATGAAACCGTGATCACATGCACATTGCCTGTGCAGCTTACTGCCCGGTCTGCCGACAGCTATCTGTGGTCTACCGGTGATACAGGACAAACAATAGGGGCTGGCGAGAGCGGCGGATATTCTGTACAGGAAACAGACAGCACATCATGTGTGCAAAACGCCCGTTTTTTCCAGGTGCGGTATGCGGATAGCCTGCTGCTGTATCTGATAGCGGATACCGTTATATGCGAAGGAGATGTTATTACCGTTCATTCCGGTATTGATGCCACACAATGGCCGGATGGAACCTTTGCCAGCCATATGCTGGTGCAGGCTCCGGGGCAATATATATATACTGTATATGATACCTGTGGGCGTGTGTACCGGGATAGCTTCTCTGTAACTGATACCTTTTGTGCCGAGCGGTATTGTCAGCTTACATTCCCCACTGCATTCACGCCGGATGGAGACGGGCGGAACGATATATTCCGGCCAGTCGTGTACGGACAGGTGCATACCTACAATCTGCGTATCTACAATCGCTGGGGAACGCAGATATTCATTTCATCCGACCTGAAGCAGGGATGGGACGGACGTTGGCAGGGAGCCCCGGCAGAAGTGGGTAGTTACTTTTTTTATGCGGAGGCATATTGTCCGTTGCGTGGCGAAATATCCATTAAAGGAGATGTGACCCTGCTCCGTTAGAAAGGAGCAGGTAGAACTACCTCTTTTTCGGAAATGGCGTACTTCCACTCTTTCCGGCGGTGTAATAACCCGGTAATTTTACCTATGTATTGTTTTCAGTGATCCATAATATGAAGCATATATTATCCTTTGTTCTTTTATTGTTTTTTACCGGGGGGCATGTGATTGCTCAGAAGGAAGGAAATATATGGGTATTTGGCGTGAACGCCGGTCTTGATTTTAATAGCGGGTCCCCGATTGCCATAAAAACAAACCTGAACCAGGCAGAGGGGATAGCATCTGTTAGTGATGCTGCCGGTCGTCTCTTATTCTATTCAAACGGAATGAGGATATGGAACCGTGATTATGTGCCCATGCCGAACGGGTCAGATCTGGTACAGGCGGGATACCTGACCGCCAGCACCACACAGGCGGCTTTAATAGCCCCTATTATAGACAGCGCCGGTAAGTATTACCTGTTTTCCCTTACACAGGCGACCGGATCGCCGTCCCTGCCGAAATTATACCTGAGCGTGGTTGACATGAATCTGGACCAGGGGCGGGGAGATGTGATCGCGGGACGTAAGGCAATGCTTGTTGACAGTATTTTGTCGGAGAAAATGACCGTTGTGGCCGGCGATCATTGTAATCTCTGGCTGCTCCTTTATGCGCCTGATGCAAATGTTTACCGTATCAAAGCCTATGAGATTACCGCCGCAGGGATCAGCAATACGCCCGTGATTTCAACGCTTGATCCCTATACGATCCGCCCCGGTGATATCGGGGTAATGAAAGTTTCCCGTGACCGGCGCCGGATTGTTGTCACCAGGGGAGAGACAAACAAAGCCAACGGTGTTGAATTGTATGATTTTGATCCTGCAACCGGTCAGGTTTCCAACCGGATGGAAATAGCAGCGGGTAATGAAGCATACTATGGCGCCTGCTTTGCGCCGGGTAACAACAAATTATATATCACGACAGAAAATGGGAACTTGTATCAATATGATGTCAGCCTGTCTGGCATACAGCAGATACAGGCATCTGTCGTGTATCTGGGCAATGGGAAATCGGATATAAAAGCAGGGCCTGACGGCAAGCTGTATCTCGCCGGCGATTATGGTACAGATGTATTATCTGTTATTCACTTTCCGGATAATGCCGGTATTGCTTGTCAGTTTCAACCGAACGCATTGTCCTTGTATAACCGTAGTACCCGTGCCAATTTTGGTTTCCCCAATGAAATACACATGCCTTTGCCACTCGACACCGTGGTGCGTTCAGCGGATACGGTGATTTGTACGGCAGACAGCATCTTATTGCAGATAGACAGTGATGCCTGGGCGGTGATGTGGAATGATGGATATTATGGTAGCTCCAGAGTAGTTCGGGATTCCGGCTTGTACACTGTACAATACCGGACAGGCTGCACTTGGCATATAGACAGCTTTCGGGTAAGGTTTCCGATATACCAGGTTTCTTTTGCAGCAGATACAGCCCTGTGCCTGGGTGTTCCGTTACAGATTGAAAATACTTCCACGCATATCACCACCTGGAGCTGGGATTTCGGTGATCAGGCCACGCTTCGGGATATCCCTGATCCGGAGCATACCTACCGGGAGCAAGGCGTTTATACAATTACTCTGACGGGCGAAACAGCGGAAGGATGTACGGATACTGCCACTTCCAAAATAAGGGTTGTTTATTTCGATCTTTCGCTGACGACAGATAGTTTACATGTGAACAAAGGTGGGGAGATAATCCTGCGCACGGAAGCGGATGAACCTTACACTGTAACCGGATGGTACCCGGAATGGTTTTTTTCCGACCAGCAGGCAGTATCCCAGACGTTTACTGCAGATTCCTCCCGGAGCTACCAGGTTACGGCTGTTTCCCGTGACGGCTGCCTGGATACGGCTTCTGTACGCATTATCGTACGTCCGCGTGTCTATCTGCCCAGCGCGTTTACTCCGGATGGAAATGGCCGTAATGATCATTTCCGCCTGATCAGCTCCGGCGCGCCGGTACGTGTACATACATTCATGGTGTATGATCGCTGGGGCCAATTGTTGTGGGCGGCACATAATATGGCGGAATCGGCTGTGGGGTGGGATGGTATGTACCATGGCGAACCGGCCCCCGTCGGCGTATATTTTTACGCCACTGAAATAGAAACGGAATCCGGGGACCGTATGATGCTGAAAGGAGATATTACCCTGATTCGTTAGTGATCATAGCAGTATTACTTTTATATATTTTTTTAACCCGATAAACAAACAGACATGAACAAGTATTTATACAATGCCATTGCCTTACTCCTGTTGTGCACACAGCAGGCCTTTGCACAGTTCCCTTATACCCTGACGGTATTAAAGGAAGCTTACCAGCCGCTTTCTTCCGGTACGGCTATGACTGCTGATATCTGGGACTATCAGAAGAATGTTGCTATCCCGCTTGGTTTTACATTTCATATGGATACTGATTCTACCGATCATTTCTTTCTTTGGGGTGGCTCCACTGTGGGTACAGATACTACTGGGATCGTTCCTGCTTTTGTACTGATCAGCACATTTCTGGTTGATCGTGGCTATATTAACCAGCAGCAGTCGCTTTCCCCGTTACGGTATACGGTAAGCGGCGTCCCCGGCAGCCGTATATTCAAGGCAGAGATATCAGACGCCGGATTCCAGGAAGAGCATGATTCCTGGGGGGCGCTCGATGATTATATGAATATACAGGTGTGGCTGTATGAAGGATCAGATATTATTGAGTTGCGCTATGGGCCTGCCCGCGTCACACATGCGTACGACTATTATCGGTTGGGCACAAATAATATGATGCCGTATATCGGCTATGTACCACAGCTTGAGTACGATGCTTATGATTACCCGCTGGCGTATATTCTGTCCGGAGATCCGGGGCAGCCGTATATAGACAGCCTGGAAAATACAACAGGCGGCAATCAGGGCGCCGGGCTGGATACGATCCCCGATGACGGTATGGTGTACCGTTTTGTACCGCTGGGGTATCAGGATACCGGCGGACATACAATCGTCGGAATGCCTTCGATGGAGCAGGTAAGGGTTTTTCCGACCATTTGTGACCGGGAGATATCCGTAATGGCTCCGGCAGCGTGGTATGCAGATTATGAGGTGATCGCCCTCCATGGCGCCATTACAGGGATACGTGGCCGGTTGCATGCAGCGGTATCTTCTGTTGATATCAGTCATCTGCCCCCCGGTATGTATGTGCTCGTGCTCAAGAACCCGGAGGAGACCAGGCAGTATAAATTCCTGAAGAAATAGCGCTTCTGTATCTACATGTCAAAAATTACGACGATCCGGAACCCCCGGTAGCTATCAAAACAGCTGCAGATCTGCTACCGGGGGCGGTTCTGGCTACTCTGCGCATGCTGCTGTTGCATGTATTCGTAGTATAATTGAGCTTCCAGTTCCTGCACAATTGTTTCAATGTCTTTATCCCGTCCTTCGGGATCATATTCCCGTTTCAGGTTGTTAGAGAACAGCAGGGCTACCGATTGCCATACAACGGCCGAGAAGCCGCCTTTAAGTTCCTGTATGATGGAGAAGCAGTTTTTGCCCGTTTGCCTGTTGATCAGCTTTACGAGCACCTGCCCCTGGCTGATGGTAAGTTCTTCCAATTCTCCTTTGAAGCGTTTGTTCAGCTCTTTTTCGAGCGATTTCAGGTATTTTTTACGGGCGTCCTTGTCGTCTTCAAGACGTACCAGCTCTGTGTCTACATCCTTGAGTATATCAGCTGCAATAACGGCATAGGGATATACTTTATAGACATTATACCGGAGCTTGTCCCAACGCTGCTGTTGCCGGACATATTTGCGGGGCAGCTTGGCCGTTTTTACAAATTCGGGCAGGAACACCATGGCTACCGTATCACCACTTTCCGTAATAATCGCTCCCAGGCGTAGCGTATCCTGTCCTCCCGGTTGTGCAAACGTGGTGGAGGTAAAGAAAAAAAGCAGAATGGCTGCCGGCAAGAAGGTTTTACAAAATTGAAAACAAGTCACAACAAATGGTAATGCCATAAATACACTACAAAGTTCCCCTATTTGACCATTATGCTGATCAAAACAGTTGTTAAATATAACACCATCTATAAATTTATTGCATTTTTAGCATATTATAACCATTTTCTTTGTGGTAAATTTGCATTTCATCTAAACAGGTCATCTTATGAGATATTTTTTCCTATATGCTTCCGTGTTGGCGACAATGTTCTGGTCATCCTGTGGCGCCAGGCAACAGGCGCTTACGGAAAGTGAACTGAACGCACGGGTAGACTCATTGGTTGCTGAACGGGTTGAGGCATTGAACCAGCATTATATGGAAGACCTTGAGAAGAGAATAACCATCGAAGTAAGAGTCAAGGCGGATTCGATCGTGGCAGCCAGGGAAAACGCCGGTAAATAATGATGATGCCGGCGTGTTTTTTACCCGGGGATAACTATTAATCTTTGTATGATGAACAAATGGTTTTTCATAGTGATATTGTTTTGCGGAGCTTACTACCCGCGTATTGCAAATGCCCAGGAGGTTATTTACAGTCCGTATGAAAAATTTGATCTGCGATCAGGAGATTATTTCGTAGTGGGTAAGGTCAGTGGCAGTCTCTTTACCTACCGGTCGGGTGGAGAAGGGCATTTTCTTGATATGTTTGATGATTCCATGAATCGGGTGGCAACGGTCATCCTTGATTTTTTCCCCGCTAAAATATATGAGACGCGCTTGGTAGCTTACGACGACCGGATTCTTGTGTTGTACCAGGCGCTGGAAAGCGGCAAGATCGTACAATATGGCGCTATCCTGGATGCGCAGGGCCGGCTGCTCAAGCGTCCGGTGGCGCTGGCACATGGCCGCACCGGGGTATTCGGGCAGAACAGGGAATATTTTTCTACTGTTGTTTCGGAAGATAAAACCAAAGTGCTGGTATACAACATTACGGCCAAAGGGTCACAATTGAATTTCAGTGGAACCTGGACAGATAATCAGTTGGAAGTACGCAAAAAAAGCCAGGTGGTATATGAGGCGACGCAGCGTATTGCAGCCGGAAGTGCATTACTGGGTAATGATGGTACTTTATGTCTGGCTGCCTATACGCCTACAGGTTCACGCGATTATGCAGACGGATTGTGGCTGCTGACACTGACGCAGGATGACCGGTCATTCCGTTCGGCAGCGTTTGCCCTGAATGACAATTTTGCCACCGGTTCTTATATGAAGCCGGATCAGCTTAACAACCGCATTTATATCGGGGGATTCTATTCGGAAAAAAAGACCGGTAATTATGACGGAATGCTGTTTGGCTATTATGATCTGAATACGCATTCCATGCAGCAGCAAAAGCTGATCCCTTTTGATGAGCGGCTCCGGAATGCAGCCGGTGAGCGCAATGCCCGGAAGGCATTCAACGATTATCATGTGCGCAATCTTATCGTCAAGAACGACGGTGGGTTTGTGCTGATCGCTGAAAGCTTTTATATATCTTCCCGCAATACGGCTTATGCCCCCGGATGGGGCTATTATTCCATGTATTCGTATGGGCCTTTCATGGCGCCGGCTATCCGCGAATTTTTTTATGGGGATATTCTGGTCATATCCTATAATGCCGAAGGGCAGCGGGAATGGCAGTCCTTTATTCGTAAAGACCAGTATTCACAGGAAGACGGTGGGGTATTTTCATCCTTTGCCCTGCTGAATACCGGCGGATCGCTGGGATTTCTTTTTAATGATTATAATTCGGTACGGAGCCGTATCCAACTGGCATCTGTTGACGGAACAGGGAAGATCGCCATGCGCTCGCTTGCTGCCGGTAATAATGACGATCCTGACTGGCTCCCCCGGTCGGGAAAACAGGTGGCTGCCCGTGAAATGGTGATCCCCTGCCTGAGGAAACGCCAGATATGTTTTGCGAAAATTATATTTTAATCCAACAACAGCTTTGTGCTTCAGATCATCCGGAATAACAGCCCTTTTACAGTACTGATATTATTCATTTTTTCTTTACTTGTGCGGCTGCCGGCGTTGTCGCATCCTGTGACGCCGCTACCGGTTGAAGGGTTACCGGTTTACAATCTGCTCTTGTATCTGACGCGTTTCCTGGTTGGCGGCTCTGCATTCGGGTTTACGTTGCTGACAACCCTATTTCTGTTTCTGCAGGCATTGTATCTGAATACGATCGTGATCCGGCGCAGGCTGGCATCCCGGCCAACACATATCCCTGTTTATGGCTACCTGCTGCTTACTGCGATATTCCCAGGCTTCAGTCACTTTTCCAGCCTGATTTTTGTGAACTGGTGTATCCTCGGCGCGCTGGATATGATGTTGCGTTTTTCGCAGCCCGCCAACCCCAGGAAGCATGTCTTTAATGCCGGTTTCCTGATTGGTATGAGCACGCTCTTTCATTTTTCTTCTGTAGGTTTTATCCTCTTGCTGTTGCTGGGCTTACTGCTGCTGCGGTCATTTAATCCGGGAGAATGGTTTGTGGCATTGCTGGGGATATGTACGCCTGTCTATTTCCTGACGGGCCTGCTTTTTCTGGCAGACCGGTTGTATGAATTACAGTATTGGCCGGATTTAGGTTTTGCGCTTTCCGGCCGCATTGATATTTCGGTTTATGTCATAGGCGTAATCGTGGGTATAGCGGCCATGGTTGCCGCTGGCATGTACACATTGCAGCAGCAGGTATCCCGTGCAGCTGTTTTTATACGCCGTGGCTGGAGCCTGGTAGTTTGTTATGGA
The DNA here is from genome assembly GCA_037190845.1 of Flavipsychrobacter sp. GTDB lineage: Bacteria > Bacteroidota > Bacteroidia > Chitinophagales > Chitinophagaceae > JBEBVQ01. The sequence continues at coordinate 98,081 of JBBCJI010000001.1, forward strand.
GGGATTGCCCTGTTGGTGGCTATTTTTGTAAGCGGCACAGGAGGGGCGGCCTGGCTGGTTGCTATGCCGGCATTGAGTCTGATTATAGTGCAGCCAATGTATCTTGAAAAGAACAAACGGTTTAGTAATTTTACCTTCTGGTTTTCTCTGGCGTTCCTTGTTTTTTGTCAGTTGATATATAACGGATAACTTCGCGTTCATTGCTTGTGCAACAGGCAGATAATGAAGGTGGAATAAAGGGGATAAGCGGTTTAATTTCAAAGGGTGATATTTTATATAAAAGACAATTATTGATAAATGAAATTTGGAATTATTGTATTTCCCGGCTCAAACTGTGACCGGGATATGATGCATGCTTTGCAGGATGATCTGCAACAGGAAGTGATCATGCTATGGCATAAGGACAGAGATCTCAGCATGTTTTCGCAGGAAGATTGTATTGTATTGCCAGGAGGTTTCTCCTATGGTGATTATCTGCGTTGTGGTGCGCTGGCACGCTTCAGTCCGATGATGGAGCAGGTAATCCGGTTTGCGCGTGAAGGAGGCAAGGTGTTGGGTGTCTGCAACGGTTTTCAGATATTGTGCGAAGCAGGTTTGTTGCCTGGGGTATTGCTGCAGAATGACCATCAGAAGTTTGTTTGTAAAAATGTTTATATCAAATCCGAGCACACAAACAGCCTTATAGGAAGGCATGTGGCAAGAAAGCCATTGAAAATCCCTGTTGCTCATGGCGAAGGACGTTATTTTGCAGATGCTGTTACATTGGAGCAACTGGAGAAAAACAACCAGGTTGTTTTTCGTTATTGTGATGAGCACGGTGAGATACATGTACATTCAAATCCTAATGGCGCCACTGGTAATATTGCCGGTATCTGCAATGACATGCGTAATGTATACGGTATGATGCCACATCCGGAAAGAGCCTGCAGCGAAGTACTGGGTAATATGGATGGCAGGGCCATCCTGGAAGCTTTTACGCATATGAACTGAGTAAAGATGTGACAGATGTGTTGGATGTGTCATCATATCTCCCACATCTAACACATCTGTCATATTTTAATAATCACTTAGATTAGCTAATTAATTTAAGGTTTCTTTTATGTTTTTTTTCAGAAGTTTGTGTCTTATCGTATTGGGTTGTTGTTTTTTTACAACGACTTATGGGCAGAAAGCTATACAGGATCCTACATCCTGGAAGTATGAGGCAATAAAAACAGACAGCGGATACTTTTTTGTTTTTCTGCTGGATCTGGAGAAAGGCTGGCATATATGGGCTATAGAGCCGGGAGGGGACGGGTTTCAGGTACCACCTTCATTTTTGTTTGATGATAATAATCAGGTGGAGATACTTGGTCCGGCGATAGAGAAAGGTGAACGGGAAACGGTTGATATGGAAGGGGTTGACGGTGCTGTACACTATTACAGTAATCGAGTAACATATACTCAGCCTGTCCGGCTGAAGCCGGGGCCCCATCAGGTAAAGGGCCGGCATGTATATCAGGTATGTAACGACCGTATGTGCCTGCCACCCATAGAAAAGGATTTTCAGATCGGAGTCGTAGTAGATGAATAACGTTAATGAAGCAATGATAAAAAAAATACAAAAAAATTTATCTGTACTGGTAGCGGCATTTATCCTGTTGGGCACTGCTGCCGTCCAAGGGCAGATTGTTCAGGATCCTACTACCTGGCGGTATGAAGTAAAAAAACTACAGGATAATAATTACGAGCTGATCTTTCATCTTAATCTCGAAGACGGCTGGCATATATGGGCGTTGGAGCCGGGTGGCGACGGGTTGCAATTCCCGCCTTCATTTAATTTTGATAAAAATGAGCATGTTCGTTTAAACGGAACTGTACAGGAAAAGGGCTCGTCTGTAACAGGTACTATGGATGGTGTGGATGGTATCGTAACCTATTTTCATGGTAAGGTAACGTACAGGCAGCAGGTGGCGGTATCTGCCAATACAACTATTAAAGGAATGCACGAATACCAGGTATGCACAGATGAGATGTGCCTGCCGCCTAAAAAGAAATCATTTTCATTTTCCATAAGCGATATAACTTCTGATACGGATGTGTTGCAGGAGTCAATACCGGCTGCTGTTGCCGATACCCCTGTACATGCTTCCGTTCCGGTATCAGACGGCGATACCCCGGAAGAAAAGGTATTGCAGACTACTATCGAACAACAGGAGCACACTTCCAATATTGCTTTATTCATCAGTGGTTTGGGGAATGGACTGCTGTCTGTGATCACACCCTGTGTGTTTGCCATGCTGCCGATGACCGTCAGTTTTTTCCTGAAGCGCAGCAAAGACCGGAAGACAGGTATTAAGGTAGCGCTGCAGTATTCCTTGTCTATTATTTTTATCTTCACCTTCATCGGCGGGCTTTTGTCGGCGTTTCTCGGGCCTGATGCCTTACATGCATTTTCTACCAACTGGATCGTCAATATGGCGTTCTTTGTGATCTTTCTGATTTTCGGTATTTCATTTCTTGGTGCATTTGAGATCAATCTGCCGTCGTCCTGGGCTACAAAACTGGACAGTAAAGCAAATACACAGAATTTCCTTGGGATATTCTTTATGGCGCTGACCCTGGTGATCGTGTCATTTTCCTGTACGGTTCCCTTTATTGGTAATCTGGTAGTGTCTATCCAGAGTGGCGGTAAAATAGGTCCGTTGCTTGGGTTCTTTGGTTTTGGTCTTGGATTGGCGTTGCCATTCTCCCTGTTTGCCATTTTTCCGTCTATGCTCAATGAGTTGGGTAAATCCGGCGGCTGGCTGAATGCCGTCAAAGTGACTTTCGGTTTTGTGGAGCTGGCGCTGGCGCTGAAGTTCCTTTCCAATGCAGACCTGCAGCAGGGATGGCGGTTACTCGACCGCGAAATATTCATCGCTATGTGGATGACGCTCTCCTTTGTGTTGGGTGCATACCTTTTAGGTTTTCTCCGCTTTTCACATGATAGCGAATTACCTAAAAACGACTGGGGGCTTCCTTATATCAAAGTGCCGCGTTTGTTTTTCGGTATTGCAGCTATTGTGTTCGGATTTTACCTGATGCCGGGTATGTGGGGCGCTCCGCTGAATGGCATGGGCGCTTTTGTGCCGCCGATGGGTACGCAGGAGTTTATTCTTTCCAGGGGACATGCAGCGCCATCCGTATCATACAGTGAAGCGCACAGCAGTGTGCGTCCGCAGAAGTATGTGAAGCAAATGAAGATTTACGAGCCGGCATCGGTATTAAATTATCATCTTGATACCTATTATGACTATGACGAGGCGCTGGCGGCTTCAAAGGTTTTGAAAAAGCCGATCATGCTCGACTTTACAGGTGTCAACTGCGCCAATTGCCGGAAGTTTGAAGCAGAGGTGTGGTCGCAGCCTGATGTACTGGGGCTGATGAAGAATGATTTTATTATCGCTTCACTGTTTGTGGATATTCAATCTGTAAAATTACCGGAAGACAAGCAGTATGATTCGAAATCGCTCGGTTACCGGATTGAAACCCTCGGTGATCAGAATGTGGATCTCCAGGTGTCTAAATTTAATTCCAATACACAACCGTATTATTTCTTTGTAGATGAGAACGGGGTACTGCTGGCGGATAAGGGTGTCGCATATCCTACGTCGCCTGCCGTATTTGCAGTCCATCTGCGTCAGGTACTGGAGCGATACAGGGAATTGCACCCGGAAAGTTAGAAATATTTATGTGGCTATAAATATTTAACGTATCCTATTTGAAGTATCAATGCGTGTTTGCCCTATCTTTGCGCCACATTATGTATCCGGGTTGCTTTGCAGCCGGGGAAATACATGAGAAACCGGGTTACCGAAATGCGTAAATTCTTCCTGTTCATACTACTTCAGATCGTTACACTTTACAGTGTTTCGGCGCATTGCCATTTTGTTATGGATAATGCGGATGAATGGACTTCCGATGCATTTTCGGATCATTGCATTGATGATAATATTCTTGATTTTGAGTGCGGCGATGAATTTCATGAGGATACATTTGTTTTTTGTGAAGAAGTAGCACGTACCCGGCGTCCTGAGGATTATAAGACATCATTGGTAGAGATCGGTCAGGTATCACCTGTCCGGGATCCGTTGATTATCTCCAGCCTCCCACACAGGTGTTCTTACCCGCGGGCTGTAAATTCTATACCGCTTTCATCCTGTTACTCCTTTATTGTACGGCTGACTCCGTTTTGATACACGTTGGCTGATGTGTGCCGGAGTGATATAACCGGCAATATTTCCTTTTTACAGTGACCAACCCTGGCCGGATGGCTTGTTTCTGTCTTTACAATCCGGTACGGAGTTCCGGTGATCATTCTATATTCCAATTGTTTTAAAAATAACTATTCTATGAAAACGGCCATAAATAAAACGATTCTGTATGGCAATATCAGTACGCATCCCCTGATGAATAACTATCGTCTGCTTCTGGCAGGCGCATGTCTGTTTCTGGCTTCCTGCAGCGCCGGAAATGCTACGAAAAAACAGGCGGAGGAAGAGTCGGAAAAGACATACCCGGTAGTGGTGCTGGCCGAGCAGGATACGGTTTTACAGTTGCAGTACGTGGCTGATATACAGGCACGGAAAAATATAGAATTGCATGCGCGGGTGCCGGGGATACTGGAGAAGATATATGTGGATGAAGGTCAGGCAGTCAAAAAGGGGCAGTTGTTGTTTCGCATCAATGATGAAGAGCTGACGGTAGAGCTGACGAAAGCCCGTGCCGCATATGAAAGTGCCGTAGCAGATGCCAAGGTTGCCGAAGTGGAAGTGGCCAGGGTGAAAATACTGGTGGAAAAGAAGATCATCTCCGTAACGGAGCTGGACCTGGCGGAGGCCAAGCTGAATGCCCTGGAAGCAAAAGTTGCGGAAGTGCACGCGGCAAAAACAAATGCAGCCAAAAGACTTTCCTATACAAATGTGCATGCTCCTTTTGATGGCATTATAGATCGTCTGCCGCTCAGAGAAGGGAGTCTGCTTACTGAGGGTTCGTTATTAACGACCATTTCAGATATACAGTCCATGTACGCATATTTTAATCTTTCGGAGTATGAATATTTTCAGTTAATGCAGGCGGAAGAAAAAGAAGGAAGGCAAAGTAAGGCACAACTGATACTGGCGGACGGCAGTGTTTATCCCTGGATGGGTGAGATCGGCGCCGCAGAAAGCGAAATTGATGAAAATACCGGTTCTATTGCGTTCCGGGCGCATTTTCCGAATCCGGATCATCTGCTGAAGCATGGCGCTACCGGTAAGCTGATCATCAGCAAAACAGTCAAAAACGCCCTGCTTGTACCCCAGAAAGCCGTATTCGAGATCCAGGATAAAAGCTTCGTGTATGTGGTGGATGAGCATGACGCGGTACGGATGAAAGAATTTGTGCCTGCGCAAAGGTTCGATCGTTATTATATCGTCGGATCCGGGCTGGAAGCAAGCGATAAAATTGTGTATGAAGGTGTGCAGATCCTGCGTGATGGTGAAACGATAAAACCTGAATTGATTACAGAAGGTAAAACGGTAAACCCGGGAGACAAGCCGGCGCATATGTAATGTGCATGGGGTGGTATTTATCCTTCAAATAATCCTTCTGCAGCTTAATAGATAATCATGGTTGAAACCTTTATACGGCGACCGGTGTTGTCGCTCGTAATATCCCTTATTATTACATTGTTGGGTTTGCTGGCGCTGATGCAGCTTCCTGTTACACAATTTCCGGATATCGTTCCTCCGTCGGTGATGGTGACGGCCCGTTACACCGGTGCAAATGCCGATGCCTCTACAAAGGCGGTAGCCATGCCCATAGAACGGGCAATCAATGGGGTGCCGGGTATGACTTATATGTCTACCGTTACCGGTAACGATGGTGTTACTATGATCCAGGTATTCTTTCAGGTAGGTACAGATCCGGACATGGCAGCCGTAAATGTACAAAACCGTGTTACCACGATCCTGGACGAACTGCCGGAAGAGGTGATCAAGGCCGGTGTCACGACCGAAAAGGAAGTGAACAGCATGCTGATGTATCTCAACCTGACGAGCGCCGACACAACAGCAGACGAGCAGTTTATTTTCAACTTTGCGGATATCAACATCCTGCATGAGCTGAAGCGTATTGACGGGGTAGGGCGCGCGGAGATCATGGGGCAGCAGGAGTATGCCATGCGCGTATGGCTGAAGCCCGACCGGATGCTGGCTTATAATGTCTCTACCGATGAAGTGATCAATGCGCTGCGCAGCCAGAATGTGGAAGCCGCGCCGGGAAAAACAGGTGAAAGTTCGGGTAAGGAATCGCAGGTGCTGCAGTATGTTTTGCGCTATACTGGCAAGTTGTTCGAACCACGTCAGTACGAGGATCTTGCTGTCCGTGCTGATAACCAGGGGGCGATCCTGCGGCTGAAGGACATCGCGGATATTGAATTCGGTTCCATGAGCTATGGGATGGTGTCGAAGACCGATGGACGCCCGTCTGCTTCTATCATGATCAAACAGCGGCCAGGCTCTAACGCGCGTGAAGTGATCCAGAATATAAAAGACCGCATGGCAGAGCTTAAAGGAACTTCTTTCCCTCCGGGTATGGAATACAACATGGCCTATGATGTGTCCCGTTTCCTGGATGCTTCTATAAACGAGGTGGTGCGTACACTTATCGAAGCATTCCTGTTGGTATCATTGGTAGTATTTCTTTTCCTTCAGGATTTTCGCTCTACATTGATACCTGCACTGGCAGTACCTGTGGCGTTAATAGGCGCTATGGCATTTATGCAGATGCTGGGATTCTCAATCAACCTGCTTACGCTGTTTGCGCTTGTACTCGCGATCGGCATTGTGGTAGACAATGCGATCGTGGTAGTGGAGGCCGTCCACGTTAAAATGTCAGAAGATCATCTGCCTCCGATGGAAGCTACGATAGCAGCCATGAAGGAGATCAGCGGGGCAATTATTGCGATCACGCTGGTAATGTCGGCGGTGTTTATTCCCGTGGCGTTTATGAGTGGCCCGGTGGGGGTTTTCTACCGGCAGTTTTCGCTTACCCTGGCCATTGCCATTGCCATATCCGGTGTGAATGCCCTTACGCTCACACCGGCGTTGTGCGCGATCATGCTGCGACATAATAATACAGAGCGTAAAGGCTGGTTACAGCGCTTTTTCACCGGTTTTAATAAAACATACGATAAAACATCCAACAGCTACAAAGGACTGATCCTGAAGATTGCCGGACGCAGAACGATTACGATCGGATTGCTGGTGCTGTTCTTCGCGCTCACCTGGGGATCGGCTGTGATATTACCCGGCGGCTTTATTCCTACGGAAGACCAGGGACTGATCTATGTGAACGTGACTACGCCGGCCGGCGCAACGGTGGAACGTACGGAAAATGTGCTGGAGCAGGTAGAAGCTGCTTCTAAAGATATCCCGGGAGTGGAGAACGTAACCACACTTGCCGGCTACAGTCTTGTGAATGAGATTGCCGGAGCTTCTTATGGTATGGGTATGATCAACCTCCTCGCCTGGGAAGACCGCGATAAAGACGTATATGGTGTTATTAAGGAACTGGAACACAAGACCCGGCATGTTACGGATGCGCGTATTGAGTTCTTCCCGCCACCTACAGTGACCGGCTTCGGTAACTCCAGCGGTTTTGAGTTGCGCCTGCTGGATCGTACCGGTACAGGCAATATTGCCAAAACTGCTGAAGTAACTGCAGGGTTTGTAGAAGCGCTCAAGAGCACGCCGGAGATCAACAATGCCTTTACCAGCTTCGACGCTTCATTCCCTCAGTACATGATCCATATTGATTATGATATGGCGGCCAAGAAAGGTATCACGGTTGATAATGCGATGTCGAACCTGCAGACGCTTGTGGGCAGCTTTTATGCTACCAATTTTATCCGGTTCAACCAGATGTATAAGGTGATGGTTCAGGCCGGGCCGGCATACCGTACTTCACCTGAAGACATACTAAAGCTGTATGTGAAGAATGATAAAGGTGAAATGGTACCCTATTCCACCTTCATCCGGCTGGAACGTGTATACGGACCGGAGCAGCTTACCCGATATAATATGTACACGGCGGCGATGATCAACGGCGATGCGGCTCCCGGCTTTAGCAGCGGTGATGCTATCAAAGCAGTAGAGCGTGTCGCCAGAGAGCATTTGCCGCGCGGATATGCCTATGAGTGGAGCGGGATGACGCGGGAGGAAATAGCATCGGGCAACCAGGCGTTGATTATTTTCGCTATCTGTCTGGTATTTGTATACCTGCTCCTTGCGGCACAGTATGAGAGCTTTCTGCTTCCGCTACCGGTGATCCTCAGCCTGCCGGCAGGGATATTTGGTGCGTTCATCACACTGAAACTGGCGGGCCTTGAAAATAATATTTACGCGCAGGTGGCGCTGGTCATGCTGATCGGGTTGCTGGGTAAGAATGCGATCCTCATTGTTGAGTTTGCGATATTACGCAGGAAGGAAGGGCTGACCATCATGAATGCGGCCATAGAAGGGGCTGTGCAGCGTTTGCGCCCGATCCTCATGACTTCATTCGCCTTCATCGCCGGGCTGATCCCATTATGTATCGCGTCCGGAGCGGGCGCTATGGGTAACCGCTCGATCGGTACGGCCGCGGCCGGCGGTATGCTGATCGGGACTGTCTTTGGCGTGATCGTAATCCCCGGTTTGTATGTTTTATTTGCCACACTTGCAGAGAAGAGCCGGAAAAGAAAAGCGCTGGTGCTGCCGGAGGAGAAATTATAAAAAGTTATCTGAAAATGATTGGTGAAAAAGTATTAATGCCCGACACCCCTCACGTTCTCCCCTCGAAGGGAGACGATCAGGCCGTTCCGCAACTATGCTATAGTAAAGGAACGGCGCAACTCCCCCTTCAAAGGGGGGAAGGGGGATGTTCCCGATATGATAGATGATGATCTGATAAATTTTAACAGCGTCTAAGGAGTGAAACCGGATGCTCTATATCATAAAAGAAATTTCAGAAAAATGAAAGGTTGGAAAGCATATCTGTGGCAGGCGTCGGTAATAACAGTATTGTTGTATGCATCATGTACTATACCTAAACATGCTGCGTTGCCACCAGAACAACAAATCCCGGAAACATTCTCTGGTTCTGCTGCGGATAATGCAAGCATCGCCACGATCACCCCGGATAAGTTTTTTCCGGATCCCCGGCTACGTAAGCTGACAGCATTGGTATTGCAGCAAAATCCGGATATGCAGATGGCATTGCAGCGTATCCGGACGGCAGGCGCATACCTGTCTATGAGTCGCGGTGCATTGCTGCCTACACTTGACGCTGAGGTAAGAGCAGGCGGGACCAAATTCGGAAAATACACCATTGACGGAGTCGGTAACTTCGATACCAATCTTTCTCCCAATATTGATGACGACCAGAAAGCGCCGATATCGCCTACGCCCGATATGTGGGTGGGACTCCGTACTTCCTGGGAGATTGACCTCTGGGGGCGTTTGCGTAATATGAAGAAGGCGGCGCGGATGCGTTTTCTGGCTACGCAGCAGGGTAAGAACCTGGTGACGGCTACGCTTGTTGCCCAGACTACGTTGCTTTATTATGAGCTCGTTGCGCTTGATCGTGAAATGGAAATTATCAGGGAGAATATTGTACTGCAGGAAAAAGCGCTTGAGGTAGTAGAAGCCCAGAAGGCCGGAGGCCGTGCTACGGAGCTTGCGGTACAGCAATTCAAAGCCCAGTTGCTGAATACACGCGCCGCAGCACATCGCGTGCGTCAGCAGATCAATGCAGCAGAAAATCAGCTGAATGCGCTGGCCGGCAGGTATACAGGGACAATAGAACGGGGGCGTGAGCTTATCCCCCCGTCATTCCCTACCGCTATAGAAGCGGGCATACCCGCTCAGTTGCTATTACACCGTCCGGATCTGCAGCAGGCGCAACTGGAGCTCATGGCATCCAAGGCGGATGTAGCTGCCGCAAGGGCTGCATTCTTCCCGGCCCTGAATATATCTGCGTACACGGCATTTCATTCGTTCAAGCCGGATCTCTGGTTGGGTGCCGCGTCTATGGGATATCAGTTTCTCGGCGGGTTAGCGGCGCCCATTTTTCAGCGCAACCAGATCCGCGGTCAGTTTAATATTGCCACAGCGGCACAGGAAACGGCATTTTTTGCTTACCAGAAAACGGCCCTGAATGCCTACAGCGAGGTTACGACGCTTTTACAGGAGATTGCAGCCGGTCGTGAAATACGGCAGTTGAAGCAACAGGAAGTGACTGCACTGGAGCAGGGTGTGCTTGTTGCTAATGATTTGTATGTAACCGGCTATGCCAGCTATCTTGAGATCGTTGCCGCACAGAAAAGTCAGCTCGAAGCACAATTGCAGCTGGTAAACACAGAGCGCAGTATGATGACTTCGCTGATCACCTTATATCAGTCGTTGGGTGGCGGCTGGCAGGGTGAATGATAACAGTGACGCTGCTGACAGGTTACATCACAATCCCCATCAGCATGGCCTTACGTACCAGCCCGGCCAGGTTTTTTACATCCAGCTTTTGCATGAGGCCCAGGCGGTAATTGTCAATAGTACGCGGGCTGAGATGCAGCGTGGCTGCGATCTCCGGTGTGGTATATTCCTGTGTTATCAGTTGCAGAATGAGTATTTCCCTGTCAGACAGGAGAATGCCGGAGTTGAGTTTGGTCTGAGCTCTCAAGTTGTCCTGCGACAACAGATCCTGCACTTCCGGCGCGATAAACACTTCGTCTTTCATGGCGCTGTAAATCGCTTTGAGCAGCAACTGCGGTCCCGTAGACTTCAGCAGGTAGCCTTTTACCTTTTTATCTGTCAGGGATTTTGCCAGAAATGCGCTTTCAACACCAGTCACAATGATGATCTTCAGGTCGGGGTATTTTTCCAGCAAAACAGGGACCAGCTCGCTGCCCGGAATATCAGGCAGATGAATATCCAGCAGGAGGATGTCCGGGACCTGCAGCTCCAGTCCCGCAAGCAGGGCATTCCCTGATGCGTACTGCCCGGTAACGGTTATGTTCCGGTCCGGCGCCAGCATCTCATTCAGTCCGAAACGGACCATGGGGTGGTCATCTGTTATGGCAACCTTTATCTTCGTCATATTTCTGTTGATCAGCCAATGCTGTTGCGCGGTATCATTAGCACATCCGCTGATTAAAAAGACCTTTTTAAGGTTACGCTTACCGTTGTTCCCGAAGGTACAGATTTCTCTATATTGATGCTGCCTGCATGAACAGTCAGTCGTTTCCGGATGCTCGGCAACCCCGATCCCGCCCGGGCATCTCCGGGATCAAATCCCCGGCCGTTATCATCTACAATGATCTCCGCTTTTTCCCTGGTGATATTGATCAGGACGGTAACAGAAGTAGCGCCGGCATGCTTCACCACATTTTGCAGCAGCTCCTGTACGATCCGGAACATATTCAGCGACAATTGCTCTTCCCGGGCATCCGGATCTCCGTAGATGCTGCACTCGACATGCAGACCGGAATGCCGGGCCGTTTGTGCGCAATAATCTTCTATGGCTGCCCGCAGGCCTTTCTGGGTAATGGATAGGGGCCACAGGTTCTGAACGGTATTGCGCAGATCGGCAGCTGCGTATTCCAGTATCTGGCTGGCCGTTTCGTATTGCGCCGAGCTGCGCACTTCGGGGAAGTGATTGCCTAATGTGCCAAGGCTTCCCCTGATGCCGACCAGCTGGCTGTTGATGCCATCGTGCAGCTCCTGCGCAATGCGCCTGCGTTCCTCTTCCTCGCCGTTCATTCTGGCCTGCAGCGTCATGATGGTGTACCGGTGCTTCAGGTAGCTTTGCCGCCACAGGGCAAGCAATGCAATGACCAGCCCCACACCGGCGCTACCGGATATCCAGAAGTTCTTTTGAGCAAGTTGCCTGTTCTGCTCGCTGATCGTCAGCTTGCTGCCGGCGATCTCCCGGTCTTTTTCAGCCGTACGGTACTGGGTCTCCAGCTCGTTGATCTTTGCTGCAATATCTTTATTGGTCATGCTGTCCTTCATGTCCACGCATGCCAGATGGTAGGTGTATGCCTTTTTATAATCTCCCTTTTGGGCATTCAGCTCAGACAGTTTCTCCAGCAGGAATATTTTTTCTAAGGGTATGTGTTGTGCAAGCTCCCATGTCTGATTGAAGCAGCGCTCTGCTTCTGTAAAATTGTCCAATTGAAGGTAAGCATCGCCCAGGGCATTCAAAGTCGCCATCCTGTCTCTTAGATTAATATTGTGTTTCCCTGACAGGTCTATTGCCTGCCGGAATGGCGCTATGGCATCGTGGGGTTTCCCGGATTCTATGAGGATGGTACCTTTATTGACCAGAGGAGCATGAGCTTCGTGCTGCAAATTGTTTTCCAAAGTGATGGCTACAGCAGAATCCAGTAATATCAACGCTTCCTTTGTCTTATTTGCACCGTAGAATAAGCAGACGCCTTTTAAGTTTAATAAACGGGAACGTAGCCATATTTTTTCGGGTGCAAGTTGTTGTAATGCTTTGTCGGCATATACTAATGCTTTTTCATGATTGCCGGAAAGATGAAGGGTGTATCCGTAAGTAAGCCATAATTGGGGTAATGTTTTTTTGTCATGGCGTTCGGCAACTCTGATGGTATTCATGAAATAATCTGCTGCTTTATCAAATTTCCCTTCCATATTATATACAGACCCTAAACCATTGTATATGCTCATGGAGTCTTTATAGCTTTGGCTATGGAGCAGTGCATTGTTAAATACACGCAGGGATGTTTCCGTATTTCCCTTATTCCCCTCGGCATATCCTATATTGATCAGCGATTTTATAATGCCGTTCTTATAGTTTGCCATGTAGCTCAGCTTAAGCGCCTGGTTAAAATACACAAGGCTGCTGTCGGAATGCTTGCCTGAAAAGGACATTCCCTTGTCAATAGCGCTTAGAATGGCTATGGTATCATTCGTACTGAAACGCTTAAGGTTTTGCTCTGCTTTATGCTGTGCATAAACTGTCTGCTGACCGGAGGTTATAGCCGGCAACAGCACGCATAATAAGAAACGTTTGCTTTTTATAAAGAGGCTCATTGGCAAATGTTCTGAAGAGCTACAGGATAATGTTCCCGGTATGTAAAATAAACAGCATGATAATAACAAATATGCACATCTTTTAACAAAAATACTTACCGCTGATGAAAAAGGGTAAATCTACTCTGGATGTGTTTTTCGTTGTTTCTAAGTTTGTCCTGTCTAAAGATGTATAATGGCGTACAGGTTTATTTTTCTTCTGCTGTTTATGGGGCCGTTTATAACTACGGCCCAGAAGGAAAATAATGTCTGGGTATTCGGTAGGTATGCCGGTCTTGATTTTAATTCAGGGCTACCTGTGCCGATACAGACCACTACCGGTGTATTTATGCCTTTTCCCCCGTCAACGCTGAACAGCGCCAGATCGCTTGCAGGGTTTGCCTCCGTATCTGACAGACATTCCGGGGAATTGTTGTTTTATACAGATTCACGCATGCTGTATGACCACACTCATAATGTGATGCCCGGATCTGTTATTGATACCATAATTCTGCCTGGCGGAGGGTACACTTTTTCATCTGCCATGTTTGGCGCCGGCGCACATATTCATTCCGGTACTTCGTCTGTAATAATACCCTTTGTAGGAGATACAAACCGATTTTTTTTGTTTACCCGTGCAGCACAGGATATAGGGATTTATTATTCGGTTGTGGATATGAGCCTTAACGGAGGTATGGGGGATATAGATCCCAATTACCGGATACAGGTTTTTGACAGCTCTCAGCGGATTATATCCATGTGCGTAGCGCAGGGCGTTGGTTGTGAAATGTGGCTGATCACTTATTCAAAAGCAGTCTTCGATAACACAGGTTCTCTCATTATTGATTCCGCTTTTTTTAAAGCATACAGGATTACAGTGAACGGTGTAGATATGAACCCGGTAGTCTCTCCGGGTTCAGGGCCCCTGGCTTTTTCCGGGAACTGGAGCATAACAGGTTTCAATTTGAGTATGTCGCCGGATAGCAGGCTGCTTACATTTTCGAGCCGGGTGGCAAACGGGTATATAGAGACTTCAAACAACTGCGGAGCCAGCCTGTTCAGATTTGACCCTGCGACAGGTATTATTGATAACGAATTGTCGCTGGTAACAGGAAGGAGCTGCAGCAATGCTGCCTTTTCCCCTGACGAAACAAAACTATATTTAGGAGAGAAACGGGCATTGGCCAATTATAACACAAGCGGCACGCTGGCTATTGTGCAATTTGATGTACGCAATTATAACCCGGGAGCAGTACAAGGCAGCAGAGTAGCGATAGACTCTTCATACTGGCAGGGACTTCCCGGAATTGTAATGAGGAGGATGAATGATAAGATATACATTGGCGGGTATACACAAACTACCGGTGGGTATACAGAACATATACACAGGATCAACAACCCGGACGTAGCCGGTGCTTTGTGCGATCTTGAATTCAATGCAGTGCCCCCATCGTTACCAGGGACAGCATATACTGCCGATTTAGGCGTGGATGTGCTTTATCCCAAATCCATTGAAAAGATTGTGATGGATACAGTTATATGTACCCGGAATGGCGCAGCTGAGATCCTGACACTCGTTGCGCCAACCGGCTACCCGGCTTATGCATGGGATGATGGCCGTACGGATCAGGTGCGTGCGGTCAGTGATCCCGGAACGTATTGGGTACGCTATAAAACGCCCTGCCACTGGGATACGGATACATTTGTTATTCATTATACAGATATCAGTTTTACACTCCCGGAGGATACCCTTTTATGTAATGGAGCGCATCTGAGTTTGCAGGCTGAGGTACCGGGAGCGGATCTTTTATGGCAGGACGGCAGCAAAGGAAATCAATACACGGTTACGCAATCTGGTATGTACTGGCTTAACGTAAGCAAGGGCATTTGTGCGTATACGGATACCGTAAACGTAACGATCATGCCCGCTTATCCTCAGTTTCTGGGTAACGATACGACGTACTGCAATATGGACGGTATCCTGCTGATGCTTGATGTGAATCCATTTCCCGGTGCAAAGGTGCAATGGAGCACCGGCAGCACAGAGGATCAGATTGTTGTTCGGGACAGTGGTGTGTATTGGGTGCGTGTAATAGCGCCGCCGTGCCCGGCGGAAACGGATACGATCCGGATCGTGGAGGAGATGTGCGGCTGCTCAATCAATGTCCCTGCGGCATTTACCCCTAACGGTGATGGGCGTAATGATATGTTCCGGCCTGTAGTGACACGGGGATGCCTGATACAGGGATATTCATTACAGGTGTTTAACCGTTGGGGGGAACGTGTATATCAGAGTGGCAATAGCGGTGTGGTGGAAGGCTGGGACGGGATATACAAAGGGCAGCCTGCGGAGCTGGGTACTTATTATTACCGGCTGCGCCTGGAAGCGGGCACGGAAAGGAAAGAATATAAACGTCAGGGTGACCTGACGCTGGTAAGATAAAAAGTCTGTACTATGATTTGTATGATAAGGCGGTATTGCATGGATCTGCCCACTACGTCATCCAGAGCGAAACGAAGTGGAGCGAAGGATCTTACAAAATACCGGACAGCCCTGCATTCCGTGAGATCCTTCCTTCGTCAGGATGACATACGTCGCTTAAAAAAGTGATGGTGTGAAACAAATATTGTATCAATCACAGCACAGAAGTAAAACAGTTCGCGAACAAACGGAGTAAGCCGAAAATCCTCAGAATAGAGTAGGCAGATTATTTCAGGATCTAAAATGATTTAATAATGATAAATATTCAACGATTTATAACAATGCTGCTGTGTATTTCATTTGTTACGCAGGCACAGGCACAGAAATTTGAATGGATAGGGGCTTTTGGAGGACCATTGGCTATGGGTACAAGTAACAATGCAATTGATATCAATACCAACGTTGTTGATAAAGCCGGAAATGTATACATTTCCGGCTCTTTCAGAGACACCTCTGATTTTAACCCGGGTACAGGTGTTTTTACGCTTATTCCACTCGGAGGAAATCAAGATGCTTGTGTATTAAAACTTGATGCAAACGGAAATTTTGTGTGGGCCTTAGGGTTTGGTGGTAGTGGTATTGATGTAGTATGGTCTTCTGCATTAGACACCTTGGGTAATTTGTTTATCACGGGAACGTATGCTAATGCTACCAGCTTTACAGTTAATACAGTGCAACAAGGTACAGTCACAATTAGCGGCGCCAGCTCTTTTGTCGCTAAGATCACCCCGGAAGGAGTTATCGACTGGATGAAAAGCATCGGAGATAATAATACAGGAGTTACTGTCAGATCTATACATGTAGATATTGGCAATAACGTCGTTTTCGGAGGATGGTTTCATCGGAATTTTCCTGCTGATTTTGATCCTGGTCCCAACATATATAACATTCCTAATTGGTCTTCAGGAAGTGTACAAACAGGATTTATCTGTAAGTGGAGTAATAGCGGTGATTTTATCTGGGTCAAGGGAATGATAGGAGGTGCAAATGACAGGGCGAGGGTCTTATCGCTCCATACCGATAAGTCGGGCAACGTGGTATATGGCGGGAATTTTGTGGGTAAGATTGACTTTGATCCTGGCACGGCAGTAACGGACACATTTTTTATGATATCTACTACCAACCCGCCTACGTCAGCTATCCTTTCAGATCTCTTTATTGCAAAGTTGGATAGGAACGGCAATTTTATGTGGGCGAATAGATTGGGTGGTAATGGAAACACAGATAACTCTATATCTGGAGTTGTTACTAATGGTGATAATGAAATATACGCTACGGGGGGATTCACGCAATCCCTGTCATTTGATACCTTCAATTTCGTCAATATAGGATCGGGGTCGGATATCATAAATGTCAAAATGGATAGTGCCGGCAACTATATTTGGGCATCCCAGGTGGGTGAGGCCGGTGATGCCGCTGCTTTTTCCAACGGTATCAGCATTGATAAACACGGATATATTTATACTACCGGAAGTTTTAAAGGCGTATTGGATTTCAACACTAATCCTAATGAAGTAGATACCATCTCGGCTCAGGATCCGGCACCGGGAAATATAAGAGACATATTCATTCATAAAATGACTGCCGGAGGAAGCCATATCTGGGTTCATAAACTATTAGCTGGAGCAGAAAGTAACTACGGTAGACCTGTGGCAATTGACTATAATGATAACAGTGTGCATTTTGCCGGAAAATTTTACCATGAATTAGATGTACACCTGGGAGGCAATATTATAACATTGACACCACCCAATACAAATTATGTATCCTACTATGCTCTTAAACTTTCTTGCGGAGATACTACACTCAATCTGTCTGTATCTGCCTGCTATAGTTATATATTTGGGAACGAAATCTATACCTCATCAGGTACCTATGCATTTCTGTACCGTAATGCTACCGGCTGCGACAGCACCATTATTTTGGATCTTACTATATCCTCCCCGGATGCTCAGATCACCGTCAACGAAAACGTTTTAGGCACCACACAACCCTACGCCTCCTACCAGTGGCTGCGTGGCAGCCAAAAGATTGATGGCGCCACAGACAGTTTTTATATCGTAACGGAGAATAATGATTATTCGGTAGCAGTGACAACACCGGAAGGCTGTAGGGATACTTCAGATGTGATTGCGATCAACAACCTGTCGGTATCGGATATGCAGTCGGATATCTTTGTACGTGTGTATCCCAATCCTGCCCAAGGAACCATCAAAATCACTGCCGGCAAGCCACTGACAGACGCAGTGGTAAAGGTGTATAATCTTGTCGGGCAGACAGTATTGTCGGAAGGCGCTCTGAACGGTACGCAGCACCAGGTAGATATCCATCGGCTTATGCCCGGCATCTATACGGTAGAGATTACAGAACGCAATCAGGCGGTGCGTATAAAAGTGATTAAAGAATAGTTGTCAGGAAGCTGGGGGAAATAATACATTATTCATGAACAAACTTGTATGGCTATCTTTTGCGCTGCTGTTGTCTGCCTGCGATCAGAATGAAATATACCCGCAGCATACCACAGTAATACATCAATCGCATAAGACAAAAGACAGCCTGCTTAGCGTTATTGACTCATTAGAGCTGCGTATAGAAGAACAATTTGAATTGCTTCAGCAAAAGCATATCATTTATACCATTGCTCGCGATACCACCGGATTCAAAGCAGGTAAGTTCTATTAGTCTGTGCTGATCAGGCGCCGGTACATAAAAAGGAGGCTGTTTCTTTTTTGAAACAGCCTCCTTTTTTATGCTTGTCGGGGATGTTCACCCCGCGACTTCCCAATGCGGTCTCTTAAGAAGCGATTTTGCTATAGTAACATGCCCGCTGGTAAGCCCGATAAGAGGGCTGGTTAATATCAGGCGTTCTTTCAGGAATGCCGGTAAATCCAGTAACGATTTGTCATCGTCAATGATGATAAAATTTTCGTCGCTGATGTGAGCGTTAAACCATCTCAGTATTTCGTCTTTCCGGCTTAGCTGATCAATATTGGCACCAAGCGATTTTATGTTGCTGATATGAATACCGCGATTGAGAAAAATGGCAATCCATTCTGCTGTGGTGTAATTCATCTTATGCGACGTGGTAAGCATGACAGTGGTATCTTTAGAAATCAGATTTTGAAGCGCATCAACAGCCTGGCCGCTAAAAGCAGGAAACCCGTCATCCAGTAGTTCAGGACTTTTCCATCCTCTGGCAGGAACCATTACACCATCTATGTCAAGAAAGATCAGCATGAGTCACGAAATTACTGTTTATTTCAGTATCTCAATTATTTTTTCAAGTGGCAGGTTGTTAAATGCTGCGTCTTGTTGGTTTAAAATGCCTATCATTTCCGGGGTATCCCAATCATTATGCTCAAGGTTTACAGATTCCCATGCTACCACCTGGGTTCCACGTGTCGTTAACGACGGATTTGCTTCAACCGGAAGGCCCGCTAACATGGATGCAATATACCTGTGATGTCCATCGCATATGATGCGGTCGTGCACCTTTATGTTCCTGAATCTTATTCCTGCTACCATCTTTTTGTAGATACGGTTTATGATGGGGACACATAATTTCTTGTGTGTGCATTTCAGCTCAACAGTGTTATTGCAAATGAGATCACGTATTATGGCTTCTGTTATCTGCTTCAATTTCGATAAAATAATCAGTAAAAATATCAGAATTTTTCCAATAAAATTATACTTTTTATCAAATCATAAAATGTTGTTTTAAGATGTTTTATTTAATATTTGTAAGCTAAACAATATACCGGAGGATACATGCAGTGCGGGCTAATATTGTATACGCCGTGTTCAAAATGGAAATGCAGAGATTAGCGGACTTACAATCATCTTGCAGCAAACGGATGATATTTATGCCGTACCTTGCAGCGCCTTTTAACTGACCGGAGTGCCGGTAATTCTAAATTTAAAACAGACATGACAGAAAAGAAATCGTCCGCCGTATCTCATCTGCGTATTTCAGGTATTGCAGAGGGTATTTCGTTTTTGCTTCTGCTGGGTATTGCCATGCCGTTAAAGTATATGGCAGGTATCCCGGAGGCAGTAAAATACACCGGATGGATACACGGTATACTCTTTATCTGGTATGTGTTCAGCATCGTATGGGTACGTGAAACAGTGGGATTATCACTGAAAAATTCCCTGTTTGCTTTTGTCGCTTCTTTGCTGCCATTCGGCACTTTTTACGCTGATAAAAAAATATTCCGGCATTTACAATAAAATCCACAGTTACATTTGCGCTGAAATACCATCCATTAATTTGAAAATTCGGGAATGTGTCAATTTGAAAATGTCCATGTTATGTAAGCGATAAGCATTACACTCATTTTCAAATTTTCAAATTCTCAAATTGCCACATTAAAAACGATTGTTTTTTTAATAGTGGAGTTGTGATTTGTATTTCGTTAATTTGCTTTTAATTTTACGCACCAATTTTCAGGTATGATTGATGTTTTGCTCGGCTTGCAGTGGGGAGACGAAGGAAAAGGAAAGATCGTTGACTATCTCGCTGCACAGTACGATATTATTGCCCGTTTTCAGGGCGGCCCAAATGCGGGACATACTTTGTATGTAGACGGAAAGAAAGTGGTATTGCATACTATCCCTTCCGGAGTTTTTCAGCCGCATTGTCTTAACCTGATCGGGAACGGAGTCGTCATAGACCCGGTTACGTTGCAAAAAGAGATACAGACGATCGTAGCCCTGCAGCCGGATCTGCTTGAGCGCCTGTTCGTGTCGCGTCGTGCCCACCTGATCATACCTACGCACCGTGCGCTTGATGCAGCTTCCGAATCGGCTAAGGGAAAAGAAAAGATAGGCTCTACGTTAAAAGGTATCGGACCTGCATATATGGATAAAACCGGCAGGAATGGTCTGCGTGTGGGAGATATACTCAGTCGTAGTTTTGAAGAAAAGTATGAGCAGCTTAAAGCCAAGCACCTGCAGATGCTCAGCCAGTATGATCATCAGGTCGCCTGGCAGGAGTGGGAACCCGCTTTTCTTGAGGCGGTTGAATTTCTGCGTGGCTTGCAGGTGGTGAATGCTGAGTACTGGCTGGACGATCATCTGAAAAACGGTAAAAAAGTGCTTGCAGAAGGGGCGCAGGGTAGTATGCTGGATATAGACTTCGGTACATATCCCTTTGTCACGTCCTCAAATACGATTACGGCGGGTGTATGTAATGGTCTCGGAGTGGCGCCCTCCAGGATCGGAGAAGTATATGGCATCACCAAAGCATATTGTACGCGTGTCGGAGGCGGACCATTCCCTACCGAACTGGAAGATGAAACCGGTGAAGCGTTACGTAAGGCCGGTAGTGAATTTGGTGCAACCACAGGTCGTCCCAGGCGTTGTGGTTGGGCTGATCTGGTAGCGCTCCGTTATGCGGTCATGCTTAGTGGTGTTACAAGGCTGATCATGACCAAGGCGGATGTGCTGGATCATTTTAGTCCGGTAAAAGCTGCCGTAGCCTATACGGTGGATGGAGTAGAAACTACAGAGCTGCCTTATGATCTTTGCAGTGCTGATGTGTCTCCTGTATATCGTTCATTCCCAGGCTGGGAGAAGCCGGTGAGCTCTTGCAGTGCATACGAAGATTTACCGCAGGAGTTTAAAGATTATTGCAGTTTTGTGGCCGGATTTCTGGAAACAAAGATCGCATACGTTTCCAATGGTACTGGCAGAGATCAGCTACTGATAATTCCTTAAAGAAATATTTATATTTTATAATCAAAAAAAAATTTGGCAAAGTCAGCAAACAGTTAAAATTTTACGACAGCAATAGTTATGAGTGCTATGAAATCGAATCCTGGTAAAAAAACGCCCGCGGCCAATAAGGGTACCGCAAAGGTTGACAAACCGACAACTAAGAAAACATCTACCAAGTCGGCTAAGGCAGATGAGGAAGATGATGAAAATGACGGAGAACCGGAATTGTTGGAGAAAGCTGTGGCAGCTAAAAAGCCAACTGCTGCAAAAGACGGCAGGAAACGTGGTGATGACGATGATCTGGACGATGATGACGATGATGATCTGGAGGACGATGATTTTGATCTGGATGAGGAGGAGGATGATTTTGATCTGGACAAAGATTTTGAGGAATTCGAATTGCC
This sequence comes from Flavipsychrobacter sp., assembly GCA_037190845.1. GTDB lineage: Bacteria > Bacteroidota > Bacteroidia > Chitinophagales > Chitinophagaceae > JBEBVQ01. Next base: position 119,758 of record JBBCJI010000001.1, read on the forward strand.
TAAATCAAAGAAATCTTCCGGTGGCAAGAAGCCGTCAAAGTCCGATGATGATGATTTTGACATTGATGATGAGTTCAAGGACCTTGGCTTTTTCAATGATGATGGTTTCGACGATGACGACGATGATTTTTAACTTGTTATCATATTGAACCGTTTAACGGCTACATTTCCCCTTGCCGAAGGGCAGGCGACAAGTATAAAAGCACAAATGCTGAACTGGGTAAAACAGTTCGGCATTTTTCTATTTCTGGATAGCAATAATTATCCTGACCGTTACGGGCGATATGATTGCCTGGTAGCTGCCGGGGCGCATGAATTGCTGCATCCCGGTAATGATGACGGTAATGGTCTGGCTGCATTGCAGCGTTATGCCGGCGACTGGTTGTTCGGGCATATCTGTTACGATTACAAAAACATACTCGAGTCCCGCTTGTCTTCACGCCATACGGAGCAACATCATTACCCTTTATTTTCTTTCTTTCGTCCGGAGATTGTATGCACAATCAGTCGTGGTCAGGAAGTGCTTACGATCGAGGCAATCGGCCTGAACCCGGAAGCAATATACCGACAGATATGTGCACAAACGCCTCCGGCGCAGGCTGTGCTCCCCGGGCTGCAATTTACCCCGCGTATGGATCGGGCATTATATATAGATACGGTCGGGGCATTGCGCCGCCATATAGCTGATGGGGATTGCTATGAAGTAAATCTCTGTAGTGAAGGATACTGTATGGATGCCGATGTGGATCCGCTACAGGTCTTCCTGAATCTGAATCATCTTTCCCCGGCCCCGTTTGCCGCTTATTACCGTCAGCATAATCTTTATATGATGTGTGCCAGTCCGGAGCGTTATCTGCAGAAATCAGGACGTGTTCTGTGTTCACAACCAATTAAAGGAACTGCACGCCGGGACCCGGATCCCGGGAAAGATCAGCAGATAAAGCGAGCACTTCGGGAAGATATCAAGGAACGCGCTGAAAACATCATGATTGCAGACCTGGTACGCAATGATCTGGCACGTAGCTGTATGCCGGGTACGATACAAGTAAATGAGCTGCTGGGCATTTACAGCTACCCGCAGGTACACCAGATGATCTCAACGGTCAGCGGTACACTGGAACCGGGAAGGTCTTTTACGGATGCCATAAGTTATTCATTCCCGATGGGCAGTATGACAGGTGCGCCGAAATTCCGCGTCATGGAATTGATTGATCAATATGAAACTGCCCGGCGGGAGCTGTTTTCCGGTACGGTAGGTTATATCACACCCGGCCAGGACTTTGATTTTAATGTTATCATCCGAAGCCTCTTTTATAATGCTGCTGACCGGTATTTGTCGTACCAGACCGGTGGAGCGATCACGTATGACAGTGACCCTGAAAAAGAATGGGAGGAACGTAAGCTCAAGGCCTGGGCGCTGGAACGCATTTTTAGCTAGTGTGATGAACCTGGGTGGGGAAATATAACATCCTTACACTCAGAAGCTGTCTAATATTCTTTCGGATCTCAATGTGTGTCAGTAGGAATATCCGTTTTTCCAAAGTGCAGTGTTATGCCATGATAGTTTATGCTGCCTTTTCAGGGCGCTGTTGGTGAGTTGATTGTGTTGCACCCAACGCGCTACGTTGGGTTGGGTATATGTTGCCCCTGCGGGGCGATGTTGTAATAACGCTACCAAAGAATGGAGCGTTTAATGCCTATAATCCGGTGCATTACGTCTGTGTGGGACCGGAATGAATATTCCTGCGTATGTTGACCGGAAAACTCAAAGACTGAAAACCTGTGATACATTTAGCCTGGGCATCGCCCCGGGCCGCAGACAAAACCAACCTCCCCTGTGCCCTGAAAGGGGCAATACTAAAAACAACAGTCGCAGGAACGGGTCAGAGAAGGTTGGCTGTAATCATTTTTTGCCAATCAATTTTGGACAGCTTCTAAAGGTTTGTGCTTTCGAATATCAGTATGAGGAACGTTTTCCTCTTTGTCGCAATATGGTGTCCGGATATTTTTGTTTTATTTATTTAAAACATAATTTAATTAATCGTTTCATTATAAGAGCTCTGCCCATAGAATGGAGATGTTATTGGAAATGTGTTGCCTGTTGGCATTGATTTGTTGATTCTGGCTGTGAGAGAGAAGATTTATATTCAATGAAGCCGGATAAAGAAAATACGCCGCAGGAGATACCCCCCAGCAGTAGCATATTATATGACCGGGCAGATGTTGCACCCGAACGGAGGGTCTGTCATTAATACGTAATGACGATGTCTGTCCCCCGGAAAAATGCCTGAATCTGTTGCAGGCATTTAATAACAAGTGAGGTGAATCACAGCAGACACAATATTTATGGCTGCTGTGATTCATCTGAAATAAATAAAATGTGGCTGGTGAATAAATGCTGTCGGTAACTACGGGCTGACAATTTATTCGTGTTTCCCCTGTATGTATCTGGAGCTTCATTTACAAGGTGTTATTGATTTATTTTTTTTTATAAAAGCCAATAAAAATGAGCTCAGGACCAATGACATATGCCCAGGCGCATACTGTGTGTAAGCGATTCCAGCATCTGTGCGGGATGGCGATTGATCCCAATGTGATGGGAAAAGGGATTATTGAATGTGTGGCTGTTGCTCCGTATGAGCAAAGCCATAAGTGGATGTTCGCGCAGTTTTACCGGGAATGCGGGGATGCTCATAAAGCGCTTACTCTGTATAAGCATACAGCTTTTGATGTGATATTGCTCGCACGCCCTCTGCTGCGCAAACGAGGGATCAGCTATATTGAATTGCAGAAATACATTGTTTTATATCAGGGACCGCTGGAGGCCTCAGCTTACCAAAGCCTGGTCTGGATATAGACTATAAGCTCCGGGGCAATACTCCATGGCATATTGCTGCTGCATGCCTGAAAGCTGTCTGAAATTTATTCAGAGTATGATACGTAGCAGTGAAATATCAGCATTGCCATGTTCAAAGGGCAGGGAGGGGCCTGGCAAGCCAGATATATGCTGCCCTTTCAGGGCAATGTTGTCGTGCTGACCGGTTTATACCCAACGCGCTGCGTTCCGTATATATTGCCCCTGCGAGGCGGTGTTGTTTCGGCTCCTCCTGGTGTTGTTACAGTTCTCCAAAGATTAAAAGCTATCCACGTAAAAAACATACCGGACCGGATACCCTCAAAAGGCTGAAAGCCTTTGATACATTTAGCCCGGGCATTCGCCCCGGGCGGCAGTCAAAACCAACCTCCCATGCGCCTTGAAAAGGCAAGATAAAAAGCAACCGTCGGAGGAATGTGTCAGGGAAGCTTTGCTATATTCATTTTTGTCGGGTAATTATAGACAACTTTTGAGGGGGGGATTATTGTTTTTACGTCCGTATGTAACCAAACAAAGTCCATACCCTTTATAAAGAAGGTGTATGGACTTTGGGTACAGGATAATTATGGGATCATCCTTTTTTCTGCAGTCGTTGCTGCGACGTTTCGGATTCTTCCTTCCGTTCATTCCGATCCATCCGTTGCCCTTCTTTGGAGAAAGGACTGATGCGGATTCTGTTTTCAACATTGCTCACTGCCGAGACAGATTCTGCAATATCTTCGGCCCTGCGTTTTATCTCTTTGTTCATTACTGTGCCGCTGAGTGTCACTTCCCCGTTTTCTACCAGCACCTCAACGTCTGATGCATCTATATAAGGATCGTCGCTCAGTCTGTCATTGATATCATCCTTAATACGCTCATCCGAACGATGGTATCCCTTAGGGCCTACGCCTTTGTATATCCCGTTGTCCTGCCGCAGATCCTGGCTCTTGCGATGTTGGGCATCTTCATCCCCGAACCACGAAGATACCTCGTCGCGTGTGCGGTCCCACCAGTTGCGGTCATCGTCGCGGCGTGTTTCCTGATCGCGATAGTCATGCATGCTCTGGCCGTATTGCCTGTAGGGTGTTTCCCTGTATCCATAGCTGCTCCGTCTGCCTGTGTTACGGTTTTCCGGATACTCATTTTCTTCCTGTCTGTATCCGCGGTAGGAGTGTTGCGCACGGTAAGCGTCATAGCCCTGATCGTTCTCAAACTGTTGCTGGTTCTGGTAACGTTGTTGCCGGCCGGCATTGCTATCCTGGTAATGTCCATGTTGCTGCCACTGAGATCCATATGGTTCATGCCCGGAATATTGCGGCCCTGAATAATGGTCGTCATGATAGCTCTCAAATTGCCCCCTGTAGTTGCCTCTCCGCTGAGACTCGCCGGGATAGCTGCCCGGAGCATATCTGGGTGTGCGGTTTTCATTTGGTTCTCTCTGTCTCCGGTTGTGAATACTGTCCGGACGCTGATTCCTGTTTGCCATAAAGAATATATTTAGCAGTTAATAAAAAGTATCATCAGGAAAAGCAAAAAAACCACACCAGATGTTTATTTGTATGATTCTGTAATGATACATGTGTGCAGTGCAGGATGATTGGAGGATACATGCTCTGAGGGAAGGCGCTCAACAACAGTGGTTATGGGAGCCTTCTGTTATGTATAAGGGCGTTTCTGCGTTTTAATATCCGTGTTGTGTTTGTGGGGAAGACTTTTCTCTATGTCCCGCAAACTTCAAAGAATGATCCGGGCTCTCATTTTATGCATACAGGTAAAGGCTGCCCGAAAAGCCTTATATCGGCACTTTTCAGACAGCCTTGTTGCAAAATCAATACCTGGTGCTTTTGAACCGTATTACTTACCGCTGAGTTTTGGTGAAAGGGTTTCTTCCAGCCATCGGAAGAATTCACGTTGCCACACCAGTGCATTCTGTGGATCAAGAATCCAGTGATTCTCATCCGGGTAGTAAAGCAATTTGCTTTTAATGCCTTTCAACTGAGCTGCCTGGAAGGCGCCAAGCCCCTGCTCTATAGGCACACGGTAGTCAATGCCACCCTGGATGATCATGATCGGTGTGTTCCACTTATCAACGAGATTGCTTGGATTGAATTTAGTATAGGTTTCAGGGGTTGGATTGCTCCAGTATGAGCCGCCGGCATCCCAGTTCGCAAACCAGAGTTCTTCTGTGGTACCGTACCAGCTTTTGATATCAAACAGACCATTATGAGAGATGAATGATTTAAACCTGTTTTCGTGAATACCGGCCAGCATAAATACACTGTATCCGCCATAGCTGGCGCCTACACATCCGAGGCGATTCCTGTCTACATAGCTTTCCGCAGCAATGGCGTCGATAGCAGAAAGATAATCGCGCATGGGCTGTCCTCCCCAGTCTTTACTAATCGCTTCATTCCACTCAGTACCCCATCCCGGCATCCCGCGACGGTTGGGCGCCACAACGATATATCCCTGGGCTGCCATCAGTTGAAAATTCCATCGGAAACTGTAAAACTGCGAAAGTGCCGATTGTGGTCCACCCTGGCAATAAAGCAGCGCCGGGTATTTTTTTGTGCTGTCAAAATCCGGTGGATAGACTACCCATACTCCCATTTGTTTATTGTCCGTGGTCGTAACCATACGCAATTCCGTCCGAGAAGATTTGATCTGGCTGTACAACGAGTCATTGGCGTTTGTAATGGTGCGCATCTGTCCGTTGCCCGCATGGACAGCAAATAGCTCGGAGGCATGATTCATATCTGTGCGCGACACAATGATTTCCTTACCCGAAATGCCCGCAATGCCGGTAACGTCGAATGTTCCATGGGTAATTTGCCGTACTGCCGGTTTTTGTTTTTTACCGGGGAGTGTTGCGTCAAACAATTGTACCGTGCCTTTTACCGCTGCGGTAAAATATATTTTCTTACTGGTATTATCCCAGGCAAACCCATTTACCGTTCCGTCCCAGCCGGCTGTAAGGTTTATCCGTTGTGTGTCGGACGGATCAGCTCCGGTAATGATCAGGTCATTTTTGTCACTTTCGTAGCCGTCACGCGCCATGCTGGTCCATGCGACTTTTGTGCCGTCCGGACTATAAACCGGCCCCACATCATAGCCCATCATGCCTTCTGTACGATTGATGGTATTTCCGCTGGTCAGATCATAATAATAAAGGTCTGTATTAGTGCTGATGGCGTATTCTTTCCCGTATTTCTTTTTGCAGACATAGAGAATGCCTTTGCTGTCGGGACTCCATATGAAATCCTCCGCTCCGCCGAACGGGCTTTGAGGTGTATAGTAGGGTTCACCTTCCATGATGTCCTTTGCTGTGCCGCCGTTTACCAGGCTCACGAATACATGCGCGAATCCACCGTCGCTCCATGTGTCCCAATGGCGGTAAAGCAGATCGGTATACACCTGTGCCGTATTATCGGGGAGGTCGGGATGCCTTTCTGTGCCGTTAACAGGAATGATTGCCACCTTTTTTGAATAAGCAACATGTTTTCCGTCAGGAGACACCTGTATATTGTCTGCCCCTTTCAGATTGACATTCATGGCCTCCCAGGCAGCGCCTGCATTATTGCTGCGAAACAACACAGAATCATTTTTTGCGTACCATACATCCCCCCTGCGGCTGATAATCGTTTTGCCTTCCGGATACTGCCACCCGGTCGTTGTACCTTTTTTGAGGTCATGATAGAAGTGGCGGGTCGTCCGTTTTTTTGCCGGTACATCGTAAGAGGTCACCGAGTAATACAGCCCGTTTTTGTCCTCCGTAAGTCCGGAGGCGGAGACCCGGTTCAGTTTCCAGAGCAACTCCGGCGTCAGGTTTTGCTGCTGGGCAACGGTGCGGATGGATACCACCGTAAACAGAAATAGGAACGCATACTTCATAGCATTTCTTTTTTTGTCAGTGAAGAAAAATATCAGCCGATACGGCTGGTGTTTACATCTTTTACGATCTTTTTTACCAGTCCCTGCAATACATTCCCCGGGCCGGATTCCGTGAAATCAAGAGCTCCGTGTTCAGCCATCTTCTGTACCGTTTGCGTCCAACGTACGGGAGCAGTCAGTTGGTTAATCAGGTTTTGCTTAATCTCAGCCGGATCGGTGTAGGCGAGTCCGTCCACGTTCTGATATACGGGGCAGACCGGTATGTTAAATAGTGTATTTTCGATAGCGGCCTGCAGTTCTTCGCGGGCTGGCTCCATCAGCGGAGAGTGGAACGCACCGCCTACCTGAAGTATCAGGGCGCGTTTGGCGCCGGCTGCTTTCATCTGTTCACAGGCGATGTCGATGCCGTTGATCGTACCGCTGATCACCAACTGGCCAGGACAGTTGTAATTCGCCGGCACAACGATCTCGTCTTTGATACCGGCGCAGATATCCTCTACTTTTTCATCGTCCAGTCCGAGGATCGCCGCCATAGTGGACGGATTGATCTCGCAGGCGCGTTGCATGGCTTCAGCACGTTTGGCTACCAGCCGCAGGGCATTTTCAAAGGATAGGGTTTGGTTGGCTACCAATGCGGAAAATTCGCCCAGTGAGTGGCCTGCTACCATATCCGGAACAGTATCTGGTGTGGTTTTAAAGAGAACCACAGAATGCAGGAAGACAGCAGGTTGTGTAACCCGTGTTTGTTTGAGGTCTTCATCTGTACCATTAAACATAATATCGGTGATCCGGAAACCGAGGATTTCATTGGCCTTTTCGAAAAGTTCCTTTGCCTGTGGGTTTTGCTCGTATAATTCTTTTCCCATTCCGCTGAACTGCGCTCCCTGACCGGGAAATATATAAGCATGTTTCATGTAGTCTCATGTGTTTAGCAGGCGAAAATAATAGATTCGGCCTAACTAAATACTCCTGACAAGACTACAACCCGGAAATCCCCCCAAGATTACCCTTAATCCGGATTCCGTATTTGCACGTTTTCTGTATTACTTCGTGTTCGGGGCATCCGCTTTCGCTTCCCCTGGTGTTTCGCAGGGCATCAGGGGAAATACGGTTAAGCGGATTGCAAATCCGCTAAATAGTTACTCCCGGGTGCGCTCTGCTAATACCCGGGAGAGCGGAGTTTGAGGTATAGGTTTGTGTGATCATCAGTTTTTGACTTTAAAAATACCCCCTTCATACAATGCATAACATACAGCATCCTCCGGTACGGAAGCTGTATCTAACCCGGTAAACTGACTGAAGGCCGGAAGTATGATATGTCGACTACTTACTGCATAACAGGGAAATCTCATCTGCTGTTTTGCGGGAAATTGTATGCTTACACCGGGATGAATATGTCCGCTGATGGTAAATGAGGCAGCGCCGGTGTTTTGATGAGAAAAGAGGATGGGATCCAGAAACAGTTCCTGGTGAATGAAACTGATCCCGATATTTTTCAATGCAGCCGCTGAAAACCGGTCATGATTGCCTTTAATGAGGGTGAAACGGACACCCGGAAATTTTTGTGTAAAAACTACGAATGAAGTAACTTCCTTATTAATGTCGGCGTGTATCAGATCACCCACTATAATTACCTGCTCCGGTTGGTAGTGATTGATTAAAAATTCAAGTCGGTTCAAATCTTGTATTCCTGCGGCTCCGGGTAAGGCAATGCCGTTTTTCCGGAAATGGGCTGCCTTGCCCAAATGCAGATCGGAAAGGATCAAGGCCATCTTTCTTTGCCAGTAAACAGCTCTTTGATTAGTAAGCAATAAATGCTCGCCGGCAAAATCAATAGCTTGTTCCGTTATATTCATCGCTTTTTCCTTGCGGTTTTCAGGCTGTTTTCCTGCAGTTTCCGTATGCGGCTTGCCAGGTCTTCGCTCGACAGGGACTGGCGGAGACTATCCACCTTGATCGGGAAACTGAGTGGCGTGAAACCCGTAGCAAATTTAAGGATGATTTTGCTGTTACTGATCCGGTTAAACGCAGCAACCAAACGATGCTCTTCCAGCTGATGGTTGAATACTTCCGTATAAGCCTGACGTAGCAGCAGATTGCCCGGATCATACTCTTCCAGCACTTTGAAAATGATGCCCGAGGATGATTGCAGCGATTTGTTGTTTTTTTGAGCACCGGGTAGACTTTGTATTACCATGCCGGAGATGACAGCGATATCTCTGAACTTGCGTTTCGCCATTTCGGTGGCATTGATACTGATCAGCACATCCTGCATCAGGTTTTCACGACTCAGTATCTGTTGCAGTATGCCCTTGTCCAGTTTTATTTCGGCGTCCGAAAAAAGTTCAAATCCATAGTCATTCATTGCCATAGAGAAACTGATCGGGTACAGGCGGCTGATCCGGTAAGCGATTAAGGTCGCCATGACCTCGTGCATTTGCCGCCCCTCAAAGGGATACATGAACAAGTGGTATCCTTCGCGGGTTTTGATGAGTTCTGTGAGAAATTCATCTTCCGCGGGTATGTGGGAATGTTCGCTTTGACGGGCGAATAGCGGATGCAGGAACATCAGTTCCGGTTCGCGGGAGACGGCATTGCGTGCCAGTGCTAATTTCTGTCGCAGGAATTGGCTCAGGTTGGAGCTCAGCGGTAATCGGCCACCCAGCCAGCTTGGAATGAACGCTTTGCCGGAGGATGACCGGACCAACGCCGTCATCTCCCTGACCCGGAACAATTCCAGTACCCGGCCTGCCAAAATAAATTTATCGCCGGGTTTTAATCTGGAAATGAAATATTCTTCGATCATCCCGATATAGCCTCCTGATACAAACTTCACCCGTATCATGGCATCGCTTACGATTACGCCAATATTCATCCGGTGCAACATGGCGATTTTCCTTTTCTCGACGACCAGTAAACCATCCCCGCGCTGCACTACTTTGTGGAACTCTTCATAATTTTCACCAGTAGCGCCGCCGGTTGAGATGAAGCTGATGCACCATTTCCATTCCTCATCGGTCATAAAGCTGAATGCATGTGTGCTCCTGATTACCGGCATCATTGTTTCCGGTCGGAAGCCGCCGCCCAAAGCGAGTGTAACGAGAAACTGTACCAATACATCATAGGATAATACCATCGGGTCGCGGTTTTCGATGGTCTGTGTTTTGACGGCTTCTTTTAATGCAGCAGCTTCAATCAGCTCGAGTGAGTGAGTGGGGACAAAATAGATCTTCGATACTTCGAAAGGTGAATGTCCGCTGCGGCCAGCCCTTTGCATAAACCGGGCGACACCCTTGCTGGATCCGATCTGAATCACAGTGTCCACAGGTTTGAAATCCACACCCAGATCGAGTGACGATGTTGATACAACGACTTTTAGTTTACCTGCGCTCAGACTTTCTTCTATCCACTGTCTGATAGGTGCATCAATCGAACTGTGATGTAGTGCGATTTGCCCGGCGAAATCGGGGTAAGCTTCCAATAGCAGCTGATACCAGGTTTCACTTTGATTTCGGGTATTGGTAAAAACAATGGTCGATCGGCTGTTGCGTATGACAGAAACAACCTTGTCTGCCAGCTTGCGTCCCAGATGGCCGGCCCAGGGTAGTACTTCCACCTCATCCGGAAATACAGAGATAATGTCAATCTTCTTTTTCTCCCTGGCTACAATGCTGATCTTCTTTTCTGATGTGCGTATCAGTACATCCATTGCTTCATCCAGGTTGCCAATTGTTGCGGTAATCCCCCAAACGCGGAGCCCCGGATATTGGCTTTGCAAAAATGCCAGAGCCAGCTCTACCATCACGCCCCGCTTTGTTCCCAGCAGTTCGTGCCATTCATCTACCGCTACACAGTGCAGATTTCTGAAGAAGCGGTCACGTCCTTTCTGGGCAATGAGCAGGTGCAGGGTTTCCGGTGTTACCAGCAGCACATCCGGCATTTGCCGGGTCTGCCGTTGCTTTATTTTTACATCTGTATCTCCGTTGCGTACTTCCACCGTCCAGTCGAGGCCGATCTCGTCAATGGCCTGCTGCATGGCATTGGCCAGATCTTTTGCCAGCGAGCGGAGCGGCGTGATCCATAACAGCTTCAGACCGTCTTTATATGCTTCGGGGCGATTCATGAAGTCCGTCAGTACACCCAGGAATACGGAGAAGGTTTTTCCAAACCCTGTTGGCGCAACGATCATACCGCTATAGCCCCGGGCATAATACCGCCATGCTTTTTGCTGAAAGCTGAATGCCGTATTGCCGCGAGAGCGCATCCACGCTGCGATAATCTGGTATCCTGTTGTGTCTTCGAGCTTTTGTCTCAAGTCAGCGGATCATTTTTTTTATGTCTTCAATATCATCAATCTCTGCTGCGGTCTTGTCTTTGCGCCAGCGTACGATACGCGGAAAGCGCAATGCGACGCCCGATTTGTGCCGGTTGCTGAAGGCTATGCCCTCAAAGGCGATCTCAAACACCAGCTCGGGCTTAACGGTTCGCACCGGCCCGAATTGCTCCAGTGCATTTTTGTTTACAAACCGGCTTACTTCCTGTATCTCCTTGTCCGTAAGTCCGGAGTAAGCTTTGGCGATGGTGACGAGCTGATCGCCCTGCCTTACGGCAAAGGTATAGTCTGTGTAATAAGCGCTCCGGCGCCCGCTTCCTTTCTGTGCATAGATCAGTACAGCATCAATGGTCAGCGGGTCTATTTTCCATTTCCACCAGTCTCCTTTTTTCCTGCCTGTATGATACGGCGCATCCTTATGCTTCAGCATCAGCCCCTCGCTGTTGACAGAACGGGAGTTGCTGCGGATCTCTTTCAGCGTATCCCAGCTTTCATACGGAATGATGGGAGATAATTGTACATACGAGACGGGGTTATCCGTCAGCAATTGTTCGAGTAAAGATCTTCGTTCCCGGAGGCCTTGTGCCCGCAGGTCTTCATGATTCCATTCCAGTAAGTCGTAAGCAAACACCACAACCGGCACATCTGCCAGCATCTTTGCCGACAGGGTTTTCCGGTTGATCCGCTTCTGCAGTTCGCTGAAATTCAATACCCGTCCGTCTTTATATGCGAGTAGTTCTCCGTCTATGACAAAATTCCCCGGCCATTGCATCAGCGCGTCTGTGATCTCGGGGAATTGTCCGGTGACCAGTTCTTCGCCTCTCGACCAGATAAACACCTCACCGTTCCGTTTAATAAATTGTCCGCGAATGCCATCCCATTTGTATTCTGCCTGCCAGTCGGTGATAGCGCCCAGGTCTTCCGGCTCTTTCTCCAGCGCATATGCCAGGCAGAAAGGGTAGGGCTTGGATAATTGTGTATCGGTATATGCGCCGCGGATCAGTTCGCCGAAGGTCACTTCGCCTATTTTCCAGCCGCCCATAATGCTGTGGGCAACGGCGCTTGTATCCATATCGTAATGCCTGGCTAAAGCATTGATCAGCGATTGCGCAGATATCCCTGCCCGGAAGCTGCCTCCGAGCAGCTTGTTGAAAATGAAACGTTCGGTATGCGGCAGGTTATTCCAGGCTTCGAGTACAAACCGCTTCTTTTCCTCGTCTGTTGCATCTTTCAGTTGTACGATCAGTTCCATCCATTCTGATAAGCTGCGTTCTATATAGTGTTCCGGCTGCGGGAGGATCAGGGAGATCGTTTCGCCGAGATCGCCCACAGATGCATAAGATTCAAAGAACAGCCATTCCGGGATCTGTGCCGCTTCTATTGCCCATTGTCTCATTAAGGCTGTGTTCACATTGCGTCTGGGGCGTTTGCCGGTAAAGAGCGCCAGAAACCACAGCTTGTCGTTTTCATCCGCTTCAACCAGAAAACGATCTACGGCCTCCAGCTTGAGATTGGTTTTATTGGTACTGTCCAGCGCGTTGATGAGTGTGGCAAATGCTTTCATGTGCTTTCTGTTATGTCTGGCCCGGTCATTTCCTCCTCGTCACCGAATTCGGTCTTTACTTCTGCGGCTGTAATGCCGGTCTCATTCAGATACCGGGTGAATACAGCCGTCTGGCCGTGGGTGACATAGACCTGTTCTGCACCTGTGGCATTGATGACATCCAGGAGACCCTGCCAGTCGGCGTGATCGCTGATCGCAAAACCGGCGTCGGCGCTGCGCCATCTTCTTGCGCCGCGCACCTGCATCCATCCCGAACAAATGGCATGCGCCATATTGGGTATTTTACGGATTACATTGGAGTCGAGCAGGGAAGGGGGCAGAATAACAATCCCTTTATCAAGATGCTTCACATCTTCTCTTAAATCAATGATCTGGTATTCCGGCAATTGAATACCCACGCTTTCATAAGCCTGATTAAGGCGACCAATGGAATAATGGACATGCAATGGGGCAATACCTTCCAACGCTTTCATGATCCGCTGGGCTTTTCCTAAGGAATAACCGATTAGTACAGATGTCTTGTTGTGCGCCTGGTTATCAAGCACCCACTGCTGTAATTGCCGGTTCTGTTCAGAGACGCTAAGCCAGTTATAAATAGGTAACCCAAAGGTGCTCTCCGTAACGAACTCATGACATGTTACCGGTTCAAAGGGCGTGGACAAACCATCATCCTGTATTTTATAATCACCGGATACGACTGCTATCCTTCCTTTGTATTCCATCCTTATCTGCGCCGAACCGATGATATGACCGGCAGGATGGAGCGATACCTGCACACGGTTGATCATAACCGGCGCTCCGTAATCAACGCCCTGTACTGTGATATCCTGACTGATACGGCTTTTCAGTATGGGCACGGTGTAATGATGACAGAGATATCTTTTCATGCCCCACCGGGCGTGGTCGGCATGTCCATGGGTGATCACTGCCATATCCACCGGTTTCCAGGGATCAATATAAAACCCGCCGGGTACACAATAGATACCTTCAGATGTGAATCTTAGCATCTTCATGCGTTTGGTGTTTACAGAGGAAGTAAAAAGGTAAACGGTGCACCTTTTAGTTGCTCATATGAAGATACGTTGTTTCAGAATGTGCTCGTATTTAGCTACTGTTTTTGCAGCACATCTATGATCTTCTTGTTGAATGCCGGCAGGTCGTCGGGTTTCCGGCTGGTGATCAGGTTGTTGTCGTGCACCACCTCTGCATCCGTCCATTCAGCGCCTGCATTCTCCAGATCTGTTTTTACAGAAGGGTAGGAGGTCATTTTCCTTCCTTTCAGCAAACCTGTTTCGATGAGTGTCTGCGGACCGTGGCAAATAGCGGCAACGGGTTTCCCCGATTCGAGAAAGGTTTTTACAAATGCTACGGCCTCCTGCTGGCCCCGCAGCTTGTCCGGATTCAGCACGCCGCCCGGTAGCACCAGCGCGTCGTAATCGTCCGGGCTGGCATCTGAAAGTTGGGTGTCCACATCCACCTCAATGCCCCAGTCTGTATGATTCCATGCCTTGAGTTTTTCTTTGCCCGGAGCGATGATCTCCGTGTCAAATCCTGCAGCCTCAAGCGTTTCCTTAGGGCTGGTCAGCTCTATCTGCTCGAAACCTTCTTCTGTAAGAATGGCGATTTTCTTTCTTTTTTCCATAGCATAAAGTTTTTGAGATCAATATGGATACAATTTTTATGCCCCCGGTCGGAAACGGCAACCATTTTAACGTTGTAAAAGAAAATCGTTTATTTTGTTTGAATCCTTTTGTGGATTTATATAAGCATTGTTATCCGGGGAAAATCAACCACGGAACACTTTCTTTTTTACGTCGTTGGAATGACGTTTTAATGAACTCTTTATGAACTAACGATGAACTTAGCATGGAGTCAGATTGGCTTCATGTAGGTAGATAGTCTGGTTTATAGGGCATGCTTTACGGCTTGGGTACTGATCAAATTGTGGGTTGGGACCAGGTAGGCATCGATCATATTGTCGAAAGCCTTTTTGACGGCTTCGCGAAGCTGTGCCACGTGGTTGAAGAGTTCCGGGAGCAGGGCAGGGGCTACCTGAAATTGAAGGGAATAGCGGCCGCCGGTGTAGGCTTTTTCGAGCCGGTCGGGCAGGCGGTGTAATGGTTTGCCGGTTGCTGTGCGGGTTGTTTGCAGGCCGGGTGCGAAGCGGAGTACGTGCCGCATGAGGTCGGACAGAGTATGTGACTTCACCTCCTGACCTGTGACCGCAATGATGAACGCCCGCAGCAGGAGTTCTATGGACTGGTGTATCATGAAGGCAGCCACGCCTGCGTCTTCGGGTGCGGTGAGCGCCTGTGCACTTTTGTAGAATGCTCCGGAACGGCTGCAGCCGAATTCAAATACAGCTTTGCCGTGTTGCCCGGTGTGCTGTACACGTAGGGGCAGCGGTATGGGCAGGGCCGTGTATCCGCTATCGTAGATGAGGCGGGCGGTGGTGAAGACGACGTTGTAAAAGACTTTTCCGGCTTCGATGCCTTTTTCGATCTCGTCCATGTCGTACAAAGCCCATGTGTGGCCGGAATGGTTCCAGTCGGCTCCTTCGAGGTTTGTTTTGTAGTCGTGCATGCTTTCGAATGCAGCCATGCCGGGTACGATGTAGAGGCAGTTGTCGTGATTGAATACGAAGTCTGCGGGTACGATCTTTAGGAGCTCTTCGAGTGTTTGTTTTAGCTTTTTGGGGAGCTGTCGGGTTGTCCTTATCGTGGTGTCCATCATCTTCAGTTTTCAGCGTTAGGAACCTTCGGTGCTGAAGACTGTGGCTGTGAACCCGGAGCGGCTTTTTTCATGCGTTTAGGGGCATGCAAAAGCGCGGTGCTCTGCTTATTGTTTCTGAGGCCTTAGGAAGCCCATATACGCATAAGAGAGCGCCCGCGCTTTTGCGCAGGCAATCTACCTCTTATCTCGCGTATATTGAAATTTCCTAAGTTTCAGAAACGAGATTCAAAGCGATTGCTTCAATGTTGAAGGTTCGCGATGTTTATTGTTACGAAGATAGGGAAAGGTGAGCAGAAAACAGTGATAATCAGAGATATTTGTTGGTTTTATTTAATTGGGATTGAATAGCTTTAGGGTTGCATTCGTTTTATTTTTAATTCAAAAATTTAATAGATGAGGATGTCTTTTTAGCTTTTACAATAAAATTAAATTCCCAATTTGGGAACTTTTGCTTACTTTTGACAAAAGGGAAGCGTTGAGAGTAATTGCCAAAAAAGTACTCAGAGATTTCTGGGAGAAACATAGCGATTGTGAGCAACAGTTAAAGGCATGGTTTCAGGAAGCCTCTAAAGCGGCATGGACAAATCCCAATGAGATAAAAGCTGAGTACCCAACTGCAAGCATTATTGGCAACGACAGGGTTGTGTTCAACATAAAAGGTAACTCATATCGTTTAATAGTGAAAGTCAATTTTGATTATCAGATGATATGGATACGTTTTGTTGGAACGCATTCCGAATATGATAAGGTAAACGCAAAAACTATTTAACATGAATATCAAGCCCATCAAAACGAAGAAAGACTATGAGCAGGCCATGCTCCGGCTTGAAAAGCTATTTGACGCAAAAAAAGGAACGCCCGCAGGGGATGAGCTGGAAGTCTTAAGCTTGCTGGTTGAAAAATATGAGGACGAGCATTTCCCCATAGACTTGCCAGACCCTGTTGAGGCTATCAAATTCAGAATGGAGCAAATGGGCATGACGCAGACGGATTTTGCAAATGTAGTTGGACAAAAAAGCCGTGCAAGTGAGGTGCTGAATCGCAAACGTAAACTCTCGTTAGACATGATCCGACGGTTGCATCAGCAATGGCGTATACCGACAGAGGTTTTGGTGCAAGCTTACTAAGGCTGTGTTTACACAAACTATTTTATAGTCTTGAGAAAAATCGGGCTTTCCGATTTTTCTACCCAATACATTAATTTCTACAACTGCTTTCCGGCTTTAAATTTTGTTTTGTCTATCCTGGGAGGATTGTGCAAGGGATAATTGAAAGCAATACTATTCAGGTAAGCAGCAACGGCGAGCCGTTCCTGCCAGGTCATTGCTGCATAATAGGCAGCGTGGTTGGCGGCTTCTTCTGCCGTTTGAGCTTTAAAAGCAGATCTGTCCAGGCGAAAGGTTTTCATGTGTTCAAAAATACGAAAATACACTGGTCTGATATTATCTTCTTGTGCTCTCCTGAATGTTAGCGAATTACATTTAGAGGTATAAATAACAGTGGATTTGATGGTATGTAAACTTATTTGGCATACTGTGTTGTGTTCATATTGAATTACTTTTTAATTGCCATTTTTCCGCCAAGCCACGCAGCGGGCAGCGTTAATACTATGAGTGAGATAGGATACCAACGTGGTGGAATGTCCCACATTACAATCAATCCTACAATAGTTAATACAAAACAGATTATACCAAGAATAATGGCGTGTTTCATTGGTTTGTTTGGTGCAATGCGTGCAGTCAAATAACAACCGAACGTGTTGAAAATCGTTCTATACAGAATAATTATTGCAATCAACCAAACAGGGTTTTCGTCAAATGGTTCTGTTTTCATAATGCCCGTTTTTTGTAAAACGCTATCCATTATTGTTGATAGAATTGCCAATGCTACAAATCCTGCAATAACAGCTCCGATACTTTTTAATGTTTCTTTTTTCATTTTCTATTTGATTAAAGTTGATAATAAATTATCAAGTTCATTCAAAGTCATTGTAAATCCTTCTTTGAAGCCCATTTCTATCATTTGCTCCATTCTCTCCCGTGATTCATTGTAAATGGAAATATGCACGCTTGTAGTCCCGTTTTGTTCGCTGAAATTCAAATCCCAATCAGAACCCGGCAATTGAGGGTTTTCATCGTTATCTGCAAAAGCGTTGAGAAATTTGAAATTGGTTTTTGGAGTAATGGAAGTATATTTCTGAATTGCCCACATCTCTTGTCCTTCCGGGCTTATCATCGCATAAAATCTTCGTCCGCCAACTTCAAAATTCATAATTTTGGTTTTGGATAAAAAGGGTTTCGGAGCCCACCATTGGTCGAGCAATTCGGGTGTTGTCCACGCTTCCCAAACCAAATCAAGGTCTGCCGCAAATTCACGTTTAATATTTACCGTGTTGTTTTCTTTGTTCACTACAAAGTCAAATTTTAAGTTGCTGTTCATTTTTTCTTGTTTTTAATTGTTAATAATACTTCGTCAAGTTGATTAAATCGTGTTTCCCAAATCTTACGGAATTGGTCAATCCATTTGTCGATTTCTTTCATTTTGTCAATTTCGAGTTGGTAGTAGATTTCTCTGCCTTGCTGGTGTTGTGTTACCAATTCGCACTCTGTCAAAATTTGTAAGTGCTTGGACACGGCTTGTCGTGAAGTGTCAAAGTGTTCGGCAATGGCGTTTGGTGTCATTGCCTGCAATGCAATGAGTGCGATAATCGCCCGTCTTGTCGGGTCGGCTATCGCCTGAAAAATATCTCTTCTTGTTTTCATCATGCAAATATTCGGTTGCGAATATAAATGCAATTATTTAGTTGCGCAAAGTTTTTGATATTTTTTTCGATGTGCTTAAATGAAAGAGGTGGGGATAGGACTATTTTTGCAAAAATTACCTTACTGCTTTTTACAACCTGGATGACATCATTGCAGTAGGCTACCGGGTCAACAGCCGTCAGGCGACCCAATTCCGTATTTGGTCGACTAAAATGCTTCCTTTTTGTAACTTCATCCCCAAAGACGTATATGATCGAACAGGTAGAAATAGGCCCCTTACATTTTGAAGATTACCAGCAACTGCTGCTCGCCATGAAAGCATCTTACCAAGGGTGGCAGGGGGGCTATTGGAGTCCCGATGCGATTAAGAACCTGATCACAAGATTTCCCGAAGGGCAGATCGTGATTAAAGCGGGTGGTGTGGTCATTGGCTGTGCACTTTCTATTATTGTTGATTATAAAAAGTTTGGGGATGAGCATACGTACCGGCAGATCACCGGCAACTATACGTTTAATACACATAATCCCAAAGGAGATGTGCTCTACGGTGTTGAAGTGTTCATACACCCCGATTTCAGAGGGCTCCGGTTAGGAAGGCGATTGTACGATGCGCGTAAGGATCTTTGTGAAAACCTCAATCTCAAGGCAATCATTTTCGGTGGCCGTCTGCCTAATTATCATGAATATGCCGGGATCCTGTCGCCCAAGGAATACATCAACAAGGTCAGGAATAAGGAGATATACGATCCTGTGCTTTCTTTCCAACTCGCGAATGATTTCCATGTAAAGCGGGTGCTGCATAATTACCTCCCTGAAGACGGGCAGAGCAGGGAATTTGCCACACTGCTGCAGTGGCTGAATGTGTATTATGAACCGGATCCGAAGAACCTGTTCAACGTAAAGACTTTTGTGAGGATCGGACTGATCCAGTGGCAGATGCGGCTGTATCATGATATTGATGAGATGTTCCGCCAAGTGGAATATTTTGTGGACTCGGTCTCTGCCTACAAAAGCGATTTTGCCGTGTTTCCCGAATTGTTTAATGGCCCACTGTTGGCCGGATTTAACCATTTGTCGGAAGCGGAGGCTATGCGGGAGCTGGCCCGGTTTACACCCGAGATCACGGAGCGTTTCCGGGAGCTGGCCATCCGTTATAATGTCAATATCATTACCGGCAGCTTGCCCAGCATTGAAGAGGAGTCGTTGATGAACGTCGGTTTCTTATGTCACCGGAGCGGTGCGGTTGACAAATATGAGAAGATACACATCACCCCGGATGAAGCCAAGCACTGGGGCATCCAGGGCGGCAACAAACTGAAGGTATATGATACGGACGCGGGGCGTATCGGTATCCTGATATGCTATGATGTAGAATTCCCCGAACTCGGCAGGCTTCTGGCCGACGAGGGCATGCAGATCCTTTTTGTCCCTTTCCTGACCGACACACAGAATGCCTACATGCGTGTCCGGCTCTGCGCCCAGGCCCGTGCGATCGAGAACGAATGTTTCGTAGCGATCACTGGGAGCGTGGGCAATCTTCCCAAGGTCGAGAATATGGATATCCAGTATTCACAGGCCGCAGTGTTCACCCCCAGTGATTTTGCATTCCCGTCAAACTGCATCAAGAGCGAAGCCACCACCAACACCGAGATGATACTGATCGCAGAAGTAGACCTGTCGCTGCTGCATGAACTGCACAGCTATGGCAGCGTACGCAATCTGAAGGACCGGCGCAGGGATTTTTATGAGCTGAAGCTTAAAAAGAATGTAAATAACAGCTAAAAATCACTTTTTCGCGGCCACCTCCGGCTCCATGACCGAATGATATGTACGGGCCGTTGCTATAGTTGCCTTTATTTCTTTGGTTTTTCTTTGACTACATTTCCCTGCTCATCGTATACCACTACCTTGTCGGCCTGGCCATCAAGCTCTACCATGAAATGCGTCTGGCCATCTTTTTGTATACGGTAGATATCGCCGGTTTTCGTGTTGGCATATTCCCTGTTTATCGCATTGGTAACCACTGAGGGGAGGTCTTGCTTCGGGATGGCCATACCTGTTTTGGTCAATGTGCCGGCGCTGTTGAATTCGGCCAGATGTTTTGTATCGTTCATGTTGAATTTGGCCTTGTAGCTGCCGTCCTTCATTTTCCAATGTACACTGGAAGCATTCGGATACTGGTTGTCGAAGGACGTCTTTACAGCCTGTGGCACATCCTTGTCCTGTAGTTTCGTTTTTGTCTGTGCATGCACGCCGGGAATCATGAAAAGACTCAATGCGGCGATAAGAAGTAGATTTTTCATAGCTGTAGGTTTTTACAGGTAGCATTTGCAAAAATTGCACCGGGGGTATTTTAAGCGGGTGTGCAGAAGGACAGGAAACGGGCGGCCGGTATGATAATCTTTTGGCCGCCATGGGAAGGAGGTGCCGGGCAAATGTCAAATCAGGGCATTTACAGGCAATATTTATCAGGAAGAGATCAAGTGGCGGGTGCGGCAATGTGGAAATTGTGGTGCATCCGGGATGTGGTTTACAGAATCCGGGTTTCGACCGCGTGTAAAAGAATGGCTGTTCCTGAAATTTTAACCGATTATGGTATGATTTTTACTTATTAATTCAAAAAGATATACTATGCCGCGCAAATATTCAAAGGGAGCACAGGATAAAGTAGAAAAGGCAATGCATGAGTTTAAGGAGGGAACATTAGAAAGCGGAACCTCCGGTAAAAAGGTCACCAGCCGCAAGCAGGCAATTGCCATCGGCCTGTCGCAAGCGAGGGAAAAGGGAGAAAAAGTACCTGCTCCCAAAAGTGATTCAAAAAAGTCTGCATCGGGAAAGACAGGTAGTAAAAAAACAGCCACTAAGAAAAAATCCGCTCCCAAAAAGAGTACAGCCCGGAAAAGCGGTTCCTCCAAAAAGACCGCATCCCGGAAAACTACATAACCTTTCGATTATTTTAATGGTAAAGAAATGGAGGGTGCCTAAGAAGGTCAACGGTGTCATTTCGACTTGTTATAAGGCGGCTTAATCCGTTAGGAAATGGCGTCTTGCATGAATCTGTCCACCATGTCATCCTGAATGCAGCGAAGCGGAATGGATAAATCTCATGCCCCGTTGCTGAAGCATTGAGATTTACCTTTGACAAGTTGTACAGAACTAATTCAGGGCATTTATTTTTCTTATCGTGCATGGTAAGAAATCCCCACTGGTCGTCTCTCTTTGCGCGCCGAAGCTTTAGCGTAGGCGGGCTGAGGGGAGAACATGAGGGGTGTTTCATCAACATCCCCCTCTATCCCCCTTCAACGGGGGACGACTACGCCTTGCCATCACAGTACTGCATTACTTTTTAGGAGACACCCTCAGACGGGAAAGAATTAAAGCGTTAAATGTATGGGTTACAACCTTAACCACACTCAAACACCTGTTTTTCTCCTGCAACAGTGATAACTTTACCTCCTTGCAACCGATCAACCGCATATTACAGCAATACTGGGGCTATCCCGCCTTCCGCCCGCTACAGGAAGAAATCATTGCTGCTGTGCTTGAAGGGCAGGATACACTGGCCCTGTTGCCCACCGGCGGCGGAAAATCACTGTGCTACCAGGTGCCTGCGCTTGCACGGGAGGGCTGTACGCTGGTCATTTCTCCGCTGATCGCACTGATGCAGGACCAGGTACAGCGCCTGGAAAAGCTGGGGATACCGGCGGCTTACATCCATGCCGGCATCAGCTACCAGGAGGTGAAGCAACTGCTTGCGGCAACCCAACAGGGCAGATACAAGCTGTTATATGTTTCTCCCGAACGCTTACAGAGTAGGCTCTTCCAGGATTACCTGCCGGAGTTGGATCTGAACCTGGTTGCCGTAGACGAAGCGCATTGTATTTCCCAATGGGGGCACGACTTCCGCCCTGATTACCTGAAGATCGGGATGGTGCGGGATATGCTCCCTGATATACCGGTGCTTGCCTTGACGGCTTCGGCAACACAGCTTGTGCAGGAGGATATTGTACTACAGTTGAAATTGCAGCAACCGGCAGTCTTCCGGCAGAGCTTTCTGCGTACGAATCTGCATTACAGCATACGTTATACCGAAAACAAGCCGGTGGATACCATTACCGCACTCCGCAGCTACCCGGACAGCCTGCTGGTCTATTGCCGCAGCCGGAAGCAAACGGAACTGCTGAGTCATCAGCTTAACCAGGGAGGTGTGCCTGCTTTGGCGTACCATGCAGGCATGGATAAGGATAGACGGGCTGCCGCACAGGACGTCTGGATGGAAGACCGTACCCGCACGATGGTTGCCACCACGGCGTTCGGTATGGGTATTGATAAGCCGGATGTACGGCTGGTGTTGCATTACGATGCGCCGGAACATCTCGAAGCCTGGTACCAGGAGGCCGGGCGGGCGGGCCGGGACGGACAGCCTTCTTTTGCGATCACATTTTATAACGCCACCGACATCAGGCGACTTGAAGAAAGCACTGCATTGCAGTTTCCGCCGGAATCATACCTCCGGCAGGTATACCAGTCAGTATGCGAATACCTGCAGATACCTGCGGGAGCACAGCCTGACCGTTATTTCGCTTTTGATCTCACTGATTTCTGCCGGAAATTCCGCTTCCAGGCCGTACCGGCCTCCCATGCCCTGCGGCTGCTTGGCCGGGAAGGGTTGTGGACATTGAGCGACAGTGTCTTTCATCCTGCACGCGTACGTATTTCCGTAGACCGGCATACGCTGGACAGCTTGTACGGGCATCATCCGGATATCGCTTATTTCTGTACCGGGCTGCTCCGGCTTTATGATAATATTTTCAGTTTTCCGGTCACGGTACGTGAGGCGGTGATTGCCCGGCATCTCCGTATATCCGTCGAACAGGTACAGCAGATGTTACAGAGACTCCATGCAATGGAAGTGCTGGAATATGAACCGGCCAAAGACGGACCGCAGCTTCTTTTTCATCATTTCCGTGTGCCGGCGGAGCACCTGCACATAGATATGGCGCAGATTGCCCGGCTCCGGCGACAGCACGAGATCCGAACGCAGGAAATGATCCGTTTTCTACAGAACGATACGGAATGCCGTAACCGGCTTTTGCTGCGCTATTTCGGTGAAAAAACCGAAACAAATTGTGGTATATGCGATGTCTGTGACGGAAAAGCCAGGAAACCGGTTGCATTGCTGGCATTACGAAAAGAATTATTGAAAATCCTGGCAACACAGCCGGATATTACCTTACAGCAATTACCTTCGCAATTCCCGGATAGGGTAAAAGATGAGCTGCTTTTTCTGATCCGGCAACTGGCAGATGAAGGACTGGTCTCCTTAGCAGAGCAGGGGAACATCCGGCTGTTGAAATAATAATGAGCATAACTTATACGAAATAAAATACATGTCACAACCTATTCGTTTTGCCATTGTCGGCTATGGTAATATCGGCCGGCGCCATGCAACACATATTATACAGAATCCGGATGCAGCCTTGGTTGCTGTATGTGATACGGATATTTCACTTAAAGATAAAGTTGAGTATGGTGTGTCTTTTTATGTTGATATCAATGAGTTAATAAATAGTATTGACGTAGATGTAGTGTGTGTGTGTACGCCTAATTATTTACACGAAATCCATACAGTTACAGCGCTGCAGCGGGGATTTCATGTCGTTGTCGAAAAGCCGATGGCGCTGAGTGTTGCGGAATGCGACCGTATGATCACAGCGGCCCGTGCGGCAGAAAGGACGATCTTTGCGGTAAAGCAAAACCGTTACAACCCCCCCGTACAAGCGGTAAAAGAGCTGTTGGCGACGGGCAGACTGGGGCAGGTATATATGATGCAGGTCAATTGTTTCTGGAACCGCGGGGCTGATTACTATAGCCAAAGTCCCTGGCGCGGTAAAAAGCAGCTCGACGGCGGCTGCCTGTTCACGCAATTCAGTCATTTTGTAGATATTCTCTATTATCTGAATGGCCCGGTGCTGTCTGCGCAGGGGATGGTAGATAATTATGCGCACAGGCATAACACGGAATTTGAAGACACCGGGAGCTTTATGCTGAAAGCGGCAAACGGAGCGATCATCAACTTCAACTTCAGTACCTGTGCCTATGGGCAGAATATGGAAGGCGCCATCACTATACTGGCAGAGCGGGGAACGGTAAAAATCGGCGGACAATACCTGAATACGATCGAATACCAGCAACTGAAGGACATTCAATTGCCGCAGATCAACATCAGCGCCAAGGCGAATGATTACGGATTATACCAGGGATCTATGAGCAATCACGACCGTGTGATCGGGAACGTGGTGGATGTACTACGTCATAATGGCACGATCATGACCAGTGCTGAGGAGGGCAGGGAAGTCGTTCGTATTATTGAAATGATGTATGATAGTGTTGGCACAGTATCTATTCAGGGATGAATTATAAAAGTATTTCAATATTGAACGAATGATTGAAGCGGGAAAATACCAGGTATTACGTGTAGCCAGGAAGGTGGATTTTGGCGCGTATCTTACAGACGGAACGAGTGATGTTTTGCTGCCGCTTCGTTTCATGCCGGAAGTGCTTGAGCCAGGCGATGAAATTGAAGTATTTGTTTATCATGACTCTGATAACAGATTAATTTCCACTACACAAAAACCAAAAGGAATTATAGGTGAGATCGTGTTGCTCCCTGTTGTAGCCACAACACCCCAGGGGGCTTTTATGGACTGGGGGCTTATGAAGGATCTCTTTGTCCCGAAGTCGCAGCAGGTGGCCAGGATGCAGAAAGGTAGTTCCTATCTGGTCATGATCTATGTAGATGAGCAAACGGGACGGGTAGCCGGTACGGAAAAGTTCCATAATTATTTAAGTAATGACTCACTCACCGTAAATGAGATGGAACCAGTTACGATGACGATCTGGCAGAAGACGGATATTGGATATAAAGTAATTATCAATAATCGCCATACAGGAGTATTGCATTTTAATGAGGCATTCCGTGATTATGCCTATGGAGAGCAGTTTACCGGTTTTATCAAACAGATCAGCCCCGATAAAAAGATTGACGTAGTGGCCGGCAAGCCGGGTTATACCCGCGTGACGGACGAAAAAGAGCGGCTGCTTCAGTTGCTCCGTGATCATGGCGGTTATCTGCCTTATAATGATAAATCTGCACCGGAGGTTATTTATGAGGTGTTCGGGATGAGTAAAAAGACCTTCAAGATGACTTTAGGAAACCTTTATAAAGATCGTAGGATTAATATAGAGCAGGATGGAATACGGATATCGGACTAATTCCGGTAAGAGGAAAAATAAGCGCCGGGGCAAAACCGCAGCGCTTAATCATTTAACCAAAACAACTACAAACCTGTAAGCCGGATTCTGTACTCCGTATGGTTACGGAGCGGTTATCATTTATCTGGTCCCGCCATCGCTGCCGGGATCTATCTGCCAACCCACGGATGCAGCCTGTTGCCAAGCTTCGGACGAGCAGCCCTCAGGCATCCGCCTATTTGGCATTTCAGCGCGTAAGGTTTACCCTGCTGTATTGTTACCAATACGGCACGCAGGCTCTTACCCTGCATTTTCACCCTTACCTTTCGACAAGCGTAAGGCGGTTATTTTCTGTGGCACTTTCTGTATCCCGGTTACCCGGAACCCCACCCGTTAGGTGGTACGCTGCCCTGTGCTGTCCGGACTTTCCTCCCCTGCAGGAGCAGAGGCGATAACCCGGTTTGTAGTCGGTACAAAGATACGTTATGTGGCTTTCATTAAAATAAAAAACCGCCCCAATGGATTTTGGGACGGTTTCTTATCGGATGCTTTTTTATTCTTTGATAAATTTCTCTGTTTTTATCAGCTCGCCATCCGGGGCTGCGATCTTCAGGAAGTAAAGACCCGGGGCCAGGTGCTGTACATGAACAACATTGGTCGCTTTTTCAGACTGGATCAGCTTGCCCTCTACACTCACTACCTGTACATCAAATTTTAACGGGGAAGCGATATGGATCCTGTCCGTAACAGGGTTAGGGTATATTGTCAGTTGTCCGGCCAGGGTAATGTTGTCGATACCCACATTCGTAACCGTATATACCCTTGATGTATCGGGACAGTCATTATCGGTAGTTACCGCTACCCGGTAGTTACCATTTGCTGTTACATGGTAAACAGAGTCTGTAGCGCCGTCTATCTTCTGACCTTCCAAGAGCCACTGGTATGTTTTATAAGGTATCATAGTGCTCAGCCGGTGTTCCGCTACTATGATCTCAGGAGTGATAACCGGGTACAACGTCAGGTTGATCGTAAGCGTACTGTCGCAACCCACTGCATTGACCAGCGACTGGGTATAAGTACCAGTGCTTGTATATACGACCCCATTGTACTCCAGCGAATCCCCGCACACCTCCATGGTCACTGCAGCACTGCTGGTCTCAACACAAAACAGCTTCATGGTAAATCCGTTTCCATAAGAAGCAAGGGGAGCAATGATGGAATGCTGATTAGCGCCCAGGGGATTAAACAGGGTAGTGTCAGAAAAGTTTCCACTCAGATACACTTCCTGGCTGCGGGGCACCAGTACGTGGTATCCCCGGCTGCCTGATTTGCTGGTGATGGTTCGACCCCATTCGTAATCGCCGTTAGCGTCCAGTTTCAATAAAAACGGATCTGGTGCTGAGCCGCTTGTCGTTTTAAATGTGTCCCTGTTTACGTTGGTGAAGTCGGGATCGAGAAAAATAGTTCCCATGAAATATCCTGTCACATACACGGCATCGTTTTGATCTACGGCAATGCCGGTGCCGTGATCGACTCCGGCCCCAATGCGGTTTAAACCTTTAGCCCATACATAATTCCCGGCAGAATCAAGCTTTGAAATAAATAAGCTCAGGTTGGCATTTGAGGGTATGGTAGTATTGTTGGTGGGATCAAAGCTTGCTGTTCCCTGGAAGTATCCGGTCGTCAGCACATTCCCTAAATGGTCTGTTGCGATGGCGGATCCTCTTGCTCCCGACGAACCTGATATACCGCCCATTGCCCTGGCCCAGACATGGTTACCATTGGAATCCAGCTTTGAAACAAAAACATTCTCTGCCGGAGCTACAGCAGAACGCAAAATATCAATACCCGGACCTGGATCAAAATCAGCAGAATCACGGAAGACACCTACAGTAAAAATATAACCCTGGTTGTTGATGCTGATCCCGTTCCCTTCATTACGGGTTCCGGATGAATTACCTCCCCCCATTTTCCGTACCCATTTGAACTGGCCGGCAGTATCGTACCTGGCTACAAAAACATTTCTGCCGGGAGGCGTTGCTACCAGCACATCAGTGCCTAACCTGTTATTAAAATCAACAGTATCCTCGAAATAGCCGGTAACAGCGAAAGTCCCCGTGTTTTGATCCAGCGCAATGCTGGAAATAGAATTGGATTTTCCGTGCAGGGTTCTTACCCAGCGAAATTCACCATCGTTACTTAGTTTTAGTATAAAGCCGTTTTCATAGAAGAGAACGGGAGGGATTTGACCGGGAAAGAACACGCCGCCCAGGTAAGACCCTGTGCTTCGTGTAACAGTACCGTTGCCCGGATCAAAATCAACAGTGTCTCTGTAGTTACCTGTGATGTATAAATCTCCCCTGTTATCCGAAACAATGGAAAAATAGTGATTGACAAACTGGTCGCTGCCGCTCCCGGAGTTGTTGCCCAAAACGGCCTTGCCCCCCACCTGTTTGATCCATTCAATGGCCCCTGAAGGGTTCATCTTGCTCACAAACATATCTTCAGTAGTACCGGCAATGAGCTTTACAGGGCCGTTCACCGTGTTCACCTCCATAGAATCCTGGAAGCTGCCTACGGCAAAAACATTTCCTTGTGGGTCAAGCGTGGTCTCACTAGTAACGATAAATCTTCCGCTGCCGGAGAAAGGAGTTACCCATTCAACGTCAAGCTGCTGCGCCAACACAGGTGTAACACCTATGCAGATACCTGTAACGGCGCCGGTCAACATGCTTATAAAATTCCTTTTCATAACCTGCTGTTGTTTAATATGTGAATGCTTTTTTACGTTCAAAGCAATATTAGCGGCATTGCGCCGGATATTTTAGAGTACCAATACGGAATCTGAAAAACGTATAACTACTTATTTGGCGAAACATATACGTAATCAATTTCTGCCAAATGGCCTGTCTCACTGCACTGCATTTTACATTATCATTACCTTTACAAAAACGAACGGACTGGATGAATCATGCAGATCTGGCGACAATACATGTACGGGCCTTATACTGTTTTCTTATATTGTTCGCAGGTATATGCTGTTCTTATACGCTCAAAGGCCAGGAGATCCCCGGCAATTTCCGGTATAAATTGCCCCACCAAATTCCTGATACGGCTGTGCTGCATCCCTTGTTTCACAAAGCGCGCGGACTGAAGAAGAACAATCTCGACAGCGCGATAATGCTGTACCGGTACCTGATAGCGCAATGCAGAAGCAGCGGATATTACAGAGGGGAGATGAATGCCTTGTATGAGGCGGTGGATTATTACAACGCCCGGGGCATGTATGATTCCAGTCTGGCATTCTGCCTTGAAGCGCTGGCGCTCCGGGATAAAGTACCGGAAGATCATAATATATACATCCTGTTGCTGAACGCAGCTACGATCCCTTATTTTTATACCGGCAAATACGATACAGCTATTGCTTATTCATATAAGGCACTGGAGGAAATGAAAAAGTATCCCCAGCCATATCATGTGCAAGTAATGGTATATAATACCATCGGGGCAATGTGGCTGCGTATGGAGGATGCATCCAAGGCCTTCCAATACCTGAAGCAAGGCGAAGCGCTGGCTATCAAGCATGCGGACGTGTCCGGCCTCACCCATGTCAGATCGAATATAGGCGCTGCTTTTATCCTGATAAAACAGTATGATACCGCCCGGATTTACCTGGAGCAGACAGCGGCAATGGAAGAACTGCTTAACTCCCAGCCGACAGCACGCCAGAACCTGGGCGCCATCTACCTGCAAGAAGATCAGCCGGAGAAAGCGATCTCGCATTTCCGGAAGGCATTGCAATATGGCAAAGAGAACAAGGATTATTTTGTTACGTTCACCGCTTATATGGGTCTGGGAACCGCTTATTATAAGTTGAAAGACTACAAGCGCGCCGAACAGATATTGCTCACTGCAGCTGAAATGCTGGGTAGCGGAATGATAGCGGATACGAAAGAGTCGCTATATGAAAAGCTGGCCAATGTATACGGCGCAACAGGCCGGTATCAGGAAGCCTACCATTATCAACAGCTGAGCAGGGAGGCGTTCAGTGAGCTGTTTGGAAAAGAAAAGCTCCAGATCGCCGGACAATTGGAAGCAAAATACAGGGACAGGGAAAAAGACCGGCAGTTGATGGCGCACGAGCTGCTGATTGCACAGCAGGAAAACAGGATCAAGGACCGTAATATCTGGATTGGCGGTACAATCGGTATAACCTTTTTGTTAAGCACTTTATTAATAAGCTTTTATCGGGCCAACCGGAACAGGCAGAAAATACAGGCAGAAAAAATACGTAATCTGGAACAGGGGCAGGAGATAGGAAAACTTAAGGCGTTAATGGATGGCGAGGAACAAGAAAGGAGCCGCATTGCACATGAGCTGCACGATGGTATCGGGAGTCAGCATTCTGCAATGATGTTGTACCTGCATTCTATCCAGGATAAATATAAAGAGCTGGGCAAAACGGAAGAAATGCAGCAGGTGATCCGCCTGTTAAAAGAAACGGCAGACGAGCTGAGAGGAACTGCACATAATCTGATGCCGGAATTTTTAGAGCAGCAGGGGCTCGAAGTCGCGGTAAAAACTTTTTGTGAGCGTATTGCCAGGAGCAAATCGCTTAAGCTGGATTATTTTACTTACGGAGACTTAAGCCGGATCGAAAAATCGTTTGCTTTATTTTTGTACCGGATTATACAGGAGCTTGTGCAAAACATAGTAAAACATGCTTCTGCCGAACGGTTTGCAGTTATGATCACGTTGATCCATGAGCAGATATCCATTACTGTAGAGGATGACGGCAGCGGTATCAGCGGCCAGCCTTCAGATGGCATGGGATTAATGAGTATGAAAAAACGGATAGAAGAACTCAAAGGGGAGATGATTATTGAAACCGGACAGGGCACGGGAACAAGCATTTCAGTAACTTTTGCCAAAGCAAAATTGTCAGATACGGATTATGGAGCAGCAAGTCATTAAAATCGCTATTGTCGATGACCACCCTGTAATGCTGAACGGGTTAAAAAACCTGCTTGAAAATCACACGCATATTCAGATAATAGATGGATACCAGTCCGGGAAGGCATCATTGTCGGCTCTGGCCATACAAAAGCCTGACGTATTGCTTGTTGATATCCAGTTGCCGGATATTCAGGGAGATGAGCTCACCCGCATTGTTGCTGAGCAATACCCGGATATCCGTATCCTTGTTTTTACCACACATAACAGTCTTTTCCTGATCCGCACCTGTATGAACAATGGCGCTACCGGATATATGCTGAAAACAGAAGAGGAGAATGTATTGGTAACAGCTATAGAAACTGTATTCAAGGGAGAAGAGTATTTCTCTCCGGCGATTAAAGATATCCTGGCCAATGATGCGCTTGCCCGTTCACGTCACGGCCATACACCTGAACTGACCATACGGGAAAAGGAAATACTGAAGCTGATAGCCGAAGAATATACCAATCAGCAGATTGCCCAGGAGCTGCATCTCAGCCCCCGGACGGTAGAAAACTACAGGCTGGTGCTGATGCACAAGCTGGATGCAAAAAATGTGGTAGGACTGATCAAAAATGCCATGCGGATGGGTATCTACCCGTGACCGGTTAACATGACCGGTGGTATTTTCTCAATATCATCACTGACTTACATCCCAATGTGCAGCTTTCGTCAGCGGCAGCATTTCTTCAAGGAATTTCCGGTCGTTGCTCAGCCGGGGTACTTTATGCTGCCCACCCAGCTTTCCTTTTTGTTTCAGCCAGTGGTTAAACCCGCCTTTGGGCATCACATGCACTATGGGCATACGCAGGGCAATGTCTTTATGCCGTTTGGCCTCGTAGTCCGAATTGATATTCCGGAGCGCCTGATCCATGGCGTGTATAAAAACATCGGGCGGGCAGGGTAGATGCTCAAATTCGATGATCCATTCATGGGCGCCGTTTTCGGAACCGGTCATATAAACAGGTGCGGCGGTATAATCGTTTACCACAGCACCTGTCTGTGTGCAGGCATCTGCTATAGCCTGGTCCGAATTATCTACGATCACCTCCTCTCCGAAAGCGTTTATGAAAAATTTTAGCCGGCCTGTGACCCGTATCCGGAATGGGTATAGTGAGGTGAACTGTACGGTATCTCCAACCACATAACGCCAAAGACCACTGTTGGTCGTAATCACCAGCGCATAATTTTTGTTCAGCTCTACCTCCTTCAGCGTCAGTGTGGCTGGCTGTTCCTTGCCATATTCTTCTATGGGCATAAACTCAAAAAAGATACCGTGATTCAGGAAGAGCAGCATTCCATCGCTGTCCGCTTCATCTTGGGCGGCAAAAAAACCTTCAGATGCATTGTACGTTTCCAGGTAGTGCATATTACCTGAAGGGATGTACCGGCGGAACTGATCCCTGTATGGCTTGAAGCTGACACCGCCGTGTATATACAGCTCCAGGTTGGGCCATACGTCATGCAGGTTGTCCGTGCCCGCCAGCTCAAAGATCCGTTTGATAAGCACAATCGTCCAGGTAGGTACGCCGGCTATAAACGTCACATTTTCATTGATGGTGGTACGGGCGATCATTTCGATCTTTTCTTCCCATTCATCCATGAGTGCTATCGAGAGATCGGGTGTCCGGGCGAGTTGTCCCGGCCAGGGCATGTTCTGCAGCATGACGGCCGACAGGTCGCCGTAAAAAGAATCGGCGTTCAGTTGGTTTACCTGGTGGCTGCCACCGATCACGAGACATTTACCGGCGATAAAGCTGGATTGCGGGTATTGTTTCAGGTACAGTGTAAGCACATCCTTTCCCGCCTTGAAATGAGTATCATCCATAGCCTCCCGTGTTACCGGGATGAATTTGCTTTTATCGCTTGTTGTGCCGCTGCTTTTGGCAAACCAGTTTACCGGGGAAGGCCAGAGTACATTCTGATTGCCTTCCAGGATGCGTTGTATATATGGCTTAAGTGTATCGTAGTCGTTAACAGGAACCTGCTGCCGGAATTCAGTAATTGAATTGATTGTGTCAAATCCATATTTCTTGCCGTATTCTGTAAACTGTGCAGAACCGATCAGGTCATTGAATACCTGGCGCTGTGTATCCACAGGGTTCAGCATGAAATTGTCAATTGCACTCTGGCGCAATTTAATGATGCCTCTCAGTGCCGGGGTAATAATGCTCATTGCAGTGGATCGAAAACGGGTCTATGGAGTATAAATATAAAAAATATACCGATTACTTCGCTATTTTCCGGAAAATTATTCCTGATTAATGTGAGAATTTGGGAATTTGAAAATGTCCGTTTTATTCTATGGATTAGCTTCATTTTCAAATTTTCAAATTGCCCGATTTTCAAATTATTAACCCGATACCTGATACTCCTTTCGTTTCAGTACGAAATTCTTTCCAAGATATACCTTCCTGACCTGTTCGTCGGCAGCAAGCTCTTCTGCTGTGCCGGATTTCAGTATCTTTCCCTCAAACAGCAGGTAGGCACGATCGGTAATGGATAAGGTTTCCTGTACATTATGATCTGTAATCAGGATGCCTATGTTTTTGAATTTCAGCCGGGCGACAATTGTTTGAATGTCTTCCACAGCAATGGGATCAATGCCAGCAAAAGGCTCATCCAGCAGGATGAATTTGGGGTCTACAGCCAGCGCACGGGCTATTTCCGTACGGCGTTTCTCACCGCCGCTCAGCA
Source organism: Flavipsychrobacter sp. (assembly GCA_037190845.1). Taxonomy (GTDB): domain Bacteria; phylum Bacteroidota; class Bacteroidia; order Chitinophagales; family Chitinophagaceae; genus JBEBVQ01. The sequence goes on from JBBCJI010000001.1 coordinate 152,844, forward strand.
CATCGCCGGGGCTTTTGCGCACATGCGTCAGGCGGAATTCCTCCAGCAGCGCATCTCTTTTATGTATTTGCTCTGCTTTTGTCAGTTTGGTCATCTCAAGTACTGCGGCAATATTATCTTCGACAGACAGTTTTCTGAAAATGGATGTTTCCTGGGGAAGATAGCCAATGCCCAGCTTGGCGCGTTTGTACATGGGTAAGGCGGTGATTTCCTGCTGATTAAGGTATACATGACCCTCATCCGGCTTCACCAGCCCCACTACCATATAAAAAGAAGTGGTCTTTCCTGCACCGTTCGGCCCCAATAGCCCTACGATCTCTCCCTGCTGCACTTCAAACGATACGTCATTGACAACCGTACGGTTGCGGTAACGTTTGATCAGGCCTTCTGTATGTATCTTCAACAAAATGTGCTTTGGGCAAAAATAGGGATTTTAATTAGTCAATTTGAAAATTTGAAAATGAGCTAATGAACATGCAATCTGTCAAAACATGGGCATTTTCAAGTGTTCAAATTTTCAGATTGTCACATTAATTCGATCAATTCTTTACTTTTACGCCACTAAAAATCATATGAAAGTAACAGAACACATCCGCCAGGCAGACAAACCGATTATATCACTCGAAATATTGCCCCCGACAAAAGGAAAAAGCATTGATTCAATATTTACACTGCTTGATCCTTTCATGGAATTCAAACCCTCTTTTATAAATGTTACCTATCACAGGGCCGAACAGGTATTTAAAAAACGTACCGATGGTCATTTTGAGCGGGTGGAAATACGGAAGCGGCCGGGAACAGTAGGTATTTGTGCTGCCATTATAAACCGTTATGGCGTGGATGCCGTGCCGCATCTGATCTGTGGCGGATTCAGCAAGGAAGAAACGGAGAATGCCCTTATTGATCTGCACTTCCTGGGGGTGAATAATGTGCTTGCATTGCGGGGCGATGCTGCCGCCAATGAAAAATTCTTTGCACCACACCCGCACGGTCATCGTTATGCCGAAGAGCTGGTGCAGCAAATAGTAGACCTGAACCGGGGAAAATACCAGGAAGATGATATTATGGACGGTGTGAAAACCGATTTTTGTATTGGCGTGGCCGGGTATCCGGAAAAACATTTCGAATCGCCCAACCGGGAAACAGACCTGCATTACCTAAAACGAAAGATTGAACTGGGCGGCGATTACATCACCACCCAGATGTTTTTTGATAACAGGTATTACCACCAGTTTGTCGCTTCATGCAGGGAGCAGCAGATCAATGTACCTATTATACCTGGTCTGAAACCAATTACCAATTGCAGGCAGTTGACTATGCTGCCGAGCATATTCAATGTTAATATCCCGGTAGAGCTATCTCGTGAAATGCAGGCTGCAAAAACAAATGAGGCCTGTGAGCAGGTAGGTACGGAATGGTTGCTGCAGCAGTGCCGGGAACTGCTATCACAAAAAGTGCCTGTGCTGCATTTTTACACCCTCGGTAAGCCGCAGGTGGTATATAATGTGCTGAAACAGTTGTTCTAAAAAGTACGTCATTTCGAGTTATTTGTAGGGTTTCTATAATCAATTCGGCATAACGGACGTATCTCATGAATCAGTCCACGGTGTCATGCAGAACGTAGTGAAGCGGAGTGAAGCATCCCACATAATATGTGTTCGTATTATGTGGGATCCCTCCTGTCGTCGGGATGACACCGTTCATCTTTTTTACACCCTCTTTACGGAATAGCCCCGAAATCTTTCAGGATACGGTGTAATATTTCCACACGTATCTGTGCCCAGTCCTGTGTTGTATCGCCGGGAGGTATTTCAAACTGCTGTGCGAAGAAAACAGGGATAATCCGTACATCGCTTTTATTCATGGCATTCTTGTGTTCCTGTACCTGCTGGATCCGTTCGGCAAACCCTACAATCCATAGAATATGCTGATCCCCGTCAATGCCCCAGCCTGTTTTGTAATATATCCGGTATCCCGGTGTTTCCTCCCGCAACATCATGCTTCTTACAATTCGTTGGGTGCGTTCGGAAAATCCTTTTAATTCATTAAAATACAGCCGTTTGACAAATCCTACCTGCTCATCCGCCGATATTTTCAGAGACCCGTCGAGCCAGAAGGTATCTACACGGTTGCCGGTATTCATGTTGCCGTATTTTATGGTATCTACATAATATTGCATCACGGCAGGTCCGATCTTCCGGGCAATTTCCTGGAAGTAGGGAACATTGCTCACTTCGAAAGCCTCGCGCATATTCATATCCTTATTCCATGCCGGTATATCCCGCACGATGCTGTCCCAGGGAATGACCAGTTGTTCATCCGGTGCTATGCCTGTTTCGAGCGCTATCAGGGAGTTGAGTATCTTGAAGGTGGAAGCTGGGACAACCTGTTCGAGACAGCGGTCTTTGTTGTAAAAATGGATCACCTCATGTGCCTGATCCCGCAGCATAAAACACCCGTTTTTAATGCCGTAAGCAGCGAAATGCTGCTGCCATTCCGGGTGATCCTTCAGGCGGGATTGCTGGCAGGATAATAACAGGAGCAGTAAAAAAGCGACGGATGTGATACGCATGTGGTTGAGCTGTTTGTTCAGGAATTAATAAAAACTTTAGTCGAACGATTGGTTTGAAGATGCCGCCATACGGATCATTCTTTCATAGTCCGTAGCAGACAGATCATTAAAGAAAAAATGGACAGGGTCGATCTTCCGGTTGTTCTTAATGACTTCATAATGGCAATGGGGGGCGGTGCTTTTCCCGGAATTGCCTACCCAGCCGATCATTTGTCCGCGTTTTACTTTTTCTCCGGGGCGGACTTTTATACGCGCCATATGTGCATACAACGTCTCGTATCCGTATCCATGGTGGATAATGACATGGCGGCCGTATCCGTCGGCTTCATGGGTGGCGGTGCGTACTGTGCCATCTGCCGTGGCATAGATCGGCGTACCTACCGGCGCGGCAAAGTCAAGGCCGGTATGCAGCTTCGCGGTTTTATATATCGGGTCAATACGGTAACCGAATCCACTGGTCATACGTTTGAGGTTTTTGTTGGAAACCGGCTGTATCGCCGGGATACGCGCCAACATATCTTCTTTCGACCGTACGAGCTGCAGTATCGTGTCGTAGGAACGTTGCTGTGTTTTAATCCTGTTGGCCAGTTGCATCACATCGGTTTCGATCTGGCGCACCAGTTCTTCGGAACGGAGGTAGGCAAACCTGCGTGTATGCAGACCAGTATATTTTTTCCCGTAACGTATGCTGTCGGGTAGTGGGGTAGATTCAAATACCGTGCGGTATATCTGGTTATCTCGTTCTTCCAATTCGCCCAACATACGCCCGAGGCTGCTGATCTGTTTTTGAAGGAGTGCATATTGTTCCTGCAGTTGTAGCATATCGCTCCTCATCTGCTTTTCTTTCGGGGAGTCCAGGAAGTAGAAGGCAATCGCTACAATGATTCCTGCAGAGACCAGTGAAGATGAGATGAAGCCGGCAATCCGGAGCAAGCGGGTACGCCAGGGTACCACCAGCTTTTCAAAACGGTGGGTAGTGGTATTATAATAATATTTCCGGACACGCTTCATCTCTTCCCGCTCCTGTGTTTATTGCTACAGACTGCGGCAAAATTAACGGTTCCGGCCAATGTGGCAATTTGAAAATGTGACAATTTGAAGAGAGAACCTGTTTTAATGAATATTTTGGTCATTGGTTCATTTTCAAATTTTCAAATTCTCACATTTGATATCCCCCCCTTTTTCCCCCTTTGCCGGTTCGTATATCCGGAAAGGAATATTGTACTTTTGGCAGCGTAAATTAAACCATGTAATGAAGCTGATACACACATTGTTTGGAATGGCGCTGGTAAGTTTTATGTCCTGCCAGCAGCCTGGTGAAAAGGATAAAACAGCCGGAAAAACTGAGCGAAACCTGCTGGATCCCGCCAATATGGATACTACTGTACGTCCCGGGGATAATTTTTTCTTGTACGCCAATGGGGCCTGGCTGAAAAATAATCCGATCCCCCCCACCGAAACCCGTTGGGGTAGCTTTAGTGAGTTGCAGGAGCATAATTATAAAGTACTGCATGAACTGCTTGAAGAAGCCGCCGCGATGAATGCAGCCGCAGGCAGCAGGGAGCAGAAGGTCGGTGATTTTTACCGCAGCGGCATGGATAGCGCTGCAATTGAAAAAGCCGGACTCACACCGCTCAATGCGATTATGAGACGTATTGATGCCATACAGGATGCTAATGGTGTAATGACGGAGATCGCAGCACAAATCACCACCGGGTTGAGCCAGTTGTTTTACTTCTATGTATCACCCGACGATAAAAATGTAACCCAGCAGATATGCCAGTTCTGGCAGGGAGGGTTAGGTCTGCCGGATCGCGATTATTATTTCGACAAAGATCCCCAATCGGTAAAGATCCGGGAAGCTTACAATCAGTATCTGGTGAAGATATTCACGTTCATGGGTATATCAACCGAAGAAGCGGAAGCGGCTGCCCGGAATGTGTTTGAGCTGGAAACAAAGCTGGCCGGAGCTTCTATGAAGCGTGTGGATATGCGTGATCCCTACAAGGTATACAACAAGTTTGATCTGGCCGGGCTAGGCGCCCGTACACCGGGGGTAGACTGGAAAAGCCTGTTTGCAAACCTGAAGGCTACCGGAGTAGATTCTTGTATCGTTGGCCAACCTTTGTTTTTTGCAGAAGTGGGCAAGCAGTTGAAAAGCACACCTGTTGACACCTGGAAGCAATATCTCAGATTTCACCTGGTCAACAAAATGTCGTCTTATCTGAACAGTGAAATAGATAAAGCCTCTTTTGAATTTTATGGACGTACACTACGTGGCCAACAGGAGCAAAAGCCCCGTTGGAAAAGGGTGCTGAATGATGTGGACGGATCTGTCGGAGAGCTGCTTGGGCAGATGTATGTAGACAAGCATTTCCGCCCTGAAGCCAAGCAGCGGATGCTTGATCTGGTGGATAACCTTCAGCAAACTTACGCAGACCGCATCAACAGGCTTGACTGGATGAGCGATGCCACAAAGCAGAAAGCGCTTGCCAAACTGGGGACCTTTATGAAAAAAATCGGTTATCCCGACAAATGGAAAGATTACAGCAAACTGACGGTAACCGGTGACAATTACGTACAGAACGTGCTGAATGCTTCCGCTTTTGAATATGATTATAATGTGGCCAAGCTGGGGCGTCCCGTAGACCGTATGGAATGGGCTATGACACCACCTACAGTTAATGCCTATTATAACCCTGCATTTAATGAAATCGTATTCCCCGCAGGTATCCTGCAATATCCTTTCTTTGATTTTGATGCAGATGATGCGCTTAACTATGGTGGCATTGGAGCTGTGATCGGACATGAGATGACACACGGTTTCGATGATCAGGGAAGGCAGTACGATGCGCATGGCAATCTGCATGACTGGTGGACACCGGAAGATGCCCGGAAGTTTACCGAAAAAGCAAATGTTGTAGTAGAGCAGTTCAATAATTTTGTGGTGCTCGACAGCGTACATGTGAATGGTCATCTGACGCTCGGTGAAAACCTTGCAGATCTGGGTGGACTGGCTATTGCCTACGAAGCCTTCAAGAAGACGCCTCAAGGACAGGGTGGCGAACGGATAGACGGCTTCACGCCAGAGCAGCGTTTCTTCCTGAGCTGGGCACAGGTATGGCGGGCAAGCACTCGTCCCGAAGAACTGGCACAGCGTATCAAGACAGACCCGCATTCACCCAATGAACTGCGTTGTAACGCGCCGTTGAGCAATATGCCGGAATTCTACGAGGCTTTTGGCATACAGCCGGGCGATAAGATGTATCGTCCTGACGAAATACGTGCCAAGGTATGGTAGTGTTTTAGTTTTGTTATTAACAATTAATTGTAATTAGCCAATTAGCGAACCTGCTAATTGGCTAATTGATTTTTCGTACTATCAGCGGATCCTGGCATTCGAGCAGAAGAGTGGACAGGGATTTATTTAATACCGGATGCTCCAGAGAGGGGGCGATTTCCACTAATGGCGCGAGTGTAAACCGCCTTTCCGCCAGGTAAGGGTGAGGGATTTTGAGGTGCGGCTCATTCCATACAAGATCATTGAAAAAAAGTATGTCTATATCCAGTGTCCGTTGTCCCCATTTTACAGTTCGTTGACGGCCAAGCTGTTTTTCGGTTTTCTGTATTGCTGCCAGCAGATGATCTGGTTTGAGTGGAGTTTGAATGCAGAGCACCTGGTTCAGGAAATCCGGCTGATCCTCAAGCCCCCAGGCGGCGGTTTCGTAAACCGCCGATTTTTTCAGGATCGTGCCGCATGTCCGGATGATGGCGTCTGTCCCGAGTTGCAGCCAGGTGTGCCGGTCGTCTTCATTGCTGCCGAGGAGCAGGTAAGCGATGTTCATGATGAGGCAAAGGTAGTTAGTTATTAGTGTCAAGTCGTAAGTGTCAGTTACTTGCTACCCACTAATGTTGTAACTTTGCAGTCTTATACAACCTGGAAGCTGAATATATGCTTGATACTATAGAGTCTGCTCTGGAAGATCTGAAAAAGGGGAAACTGCTGATTGTGGTGGACGATGAAGATCGTGAGAATGAAGGTGATTTTGTGACTGCGGCGCGGAATGTAACGCCGGAGGTCATCAATTTCATGTCGAAACATGGCCGTGGGCTGATATGTGCACCGATTACAGGAGCTCGATGTGATGAGTTGAAGCTGAATCTGATGGTAGAGGATAATACCGTACTGCATCAGACGCCTTTTACCGTTTCTGTTGATCTGATGGGGCATGGCTGTACTACTGGTATTTCTGCGCATGATCGCGCCAGAACGGTACAAGCCCTGATAGATCCCGCTACCCGTCCTGAAGATCTGGGGCGTCCGGGGCATATTTTCCCGTTGCGTGCGCGTGATGAAGGGGTTTTGCGTCGTACCGGCCACACGGAGGCTACGGTAGACCTGGCGCGCCTTGCCGGATTCGAGCCGGCTGGAGTGCTGGTGGAGATCATGAATGATGACGGTTCCATGGCCCGGTTGCCCGAGCTGATGGAGATCGCTAAAAAATTTGATCTGAAGATTATTTCCATTAAAGACCTGATCGAATACCGGCTCCAGAAGGAGTCTCTGATCCGGGAGGAAGTGAGGGTGAATATGCCTACGAAGTATGGTGATTTTGAACTTGTTTCTTTCACGCAGCTCAATACGGGAGAGTATCATCTGGCGCTGAAAAAAGGCGAGTGGGAAAAGGACGAACCGGTACTGGTAAGGGTGCATAGTTCCTGTGTAACCGGGGATGTACTCCATTCATTGCGCTGCGACTGTGGTGAGCAGTTACAGCGGGCGATGGAGATTGTAGAAGCGGCGGGTAAAGGTCTGGTGCTTTATATGAACCAGGAGGGCCGTGGTATTGGCCTGCTCAACAAGCTGAAAGCATACAAGCTGCAGGAAGAAGGTAAAGACACCGTAGAAGCTAATCTGGCGTTGGGTTTTAAAAATGATCAGCGGGATTATGGTGTCGGGGCGCAGATACTCCGGCATCTGGGTATTTCCAAAATCCGCCTGATATCCAATAACCCCAAAAAACGTGCGGGCTTGCTCGGTTATGGATTGGAAATCGTAGATAATGTGCCGATTGAAATGCCTGCTAATCCACACAATGAGTTTTATCTTCGCACCAAAAGAGATAAACTGGGGCATGAAATTTTACGATGATTCGTCATTGTGATTGTTTATTCACCACATCGTATTGTCATTGAAGTTATTGTTCCTGGCCAACCGTGTTCCTTATCCGCCCTACCGGGGTGATAAGCTCAAGATATATAACCTTGCAAAACGGTTACGGGAAAAGCATGAACTGCATTTACTCACTTTTGCGCAGACCCGGGAAGACCTGACGTATGTACGAGAGCTGGAGAAAATATTTTCAAGCGTACGACTGGTTTATTTACCCAAGTGGAAATCTGCACTGAATTGTGTTGCAGGATTGTGGAGCGACAAGCCGTTCCAGGTATTGTATTTCCGGTCGCGGGCTATGGAGCAGGCGTTGCATGAAACGCTCCGGCAGCATCAGTTTGATGCGGTACATGTGCAGCATTTACGTATGGCTCCTTACCTGGCCGGTGTAAAATATATTCCCCGGATTCTCGATCTTCCGGACGCATTTTCTTTATATTGGGAGCGTCGTCAGCAGATACCGCGTGGAAAGCTGAGGAGGATTTTTGAACAAGAGGAACAAAAACGGGTGTTACGTTATGAGCCTGTTCTGTCTGCGTACAATATGGCATTGACATGCTCACCGGAAGACCTGGAATATCTTCGCCAGAAACACCACACAGACAATCTGCGTTTATTACCCAACGGAGTAGATCTTGATATTTTTGTCCCCCGGTCGCATGACTACTCATCGGCAGATACACTTCTTTTTACCGGGAATATGGACTATGCACCCAATGTGGATGCGGTGATTTATTTTACGGAACAGGTGTTGCCACTTGTCCGGAAGCAAAATCCCGGCGTGCGGTTTGTTATTGCCGGTCAGCGTCCCGTAAAAAAAGTACGTGATCTGGCGAGGGAAGGTATAACGGTGACCGGCTTTGTAAAAGATCTGGCAGGGCTATACCGTGAAGCAGGTGTAGTGGTAGCTCCGTTACGATTTGGCGCCGGCACACAAAACAAGGTATTGGAAGCAATGGCTATGGGTGTTCCTGTAGTATGTTCTCACATAGGCTTTCAAGGTCTGGGTATTGAGAATGGCTCCGGCGCATTTATGGAAACGACACCCGAAGGCTTTGCAGCACAGGTAAATAAATTGCTTTCGGATGAAGCCCTGCGACGTGTTACCGGAGAAAAGGGCAGGGCAGTGGCGGTTCAGAAGTTTAACTGGGATACAATCTCAGTACAGCTTGAAGCTTACTTTCGTGAAGTGAGTATGAACGCAGACAGGTAGGGATATCCGTTTTTCTTTTCTCAGAAGCTGTCTTAGAGCCTGTTTAAAATTTAGTCAGATCATGATTTGTACGAGTGGACACATCCCCCTTCCCCCCTTCGAAGGGGGAATTTGCACCGTTCTTTTGTCATAGCACTACTGTAAGAATGGACTGATCGTCTCCCTTTGCGCGCCGAAGCCATAGCGCAGGCAGGCTGAGGGGAGCATGTGAGGGGTGTGGGGGCATTAATATATTTTTACTAATCATTTTAAACAGGCTCTAATACATAAGGCGATACAGATTGGGTTGCTGAAGTGATCTTTGTTCTGAAAGAGAGGGTTACATAGCCTGGAGTATTACTTTGGCCCCGGTCTTTTTTGTATAAGTTGCCGGAAATGTTTCTCCTGCAATACGTTTATCTATATAGTCCGAATTCATGATCCGGAGTACGCCCATGTAGTCCATCCGGAATTCCAGGAGGTCGCCAACTGTGTAATGATCCGGATTGTCCCCAAGATCTACCACGATCATATCCGAACTGGCGCCAACGATTTGTATCCGTTCGTCCGCCGGTGTCAGGTGGCTCGGTTCCACGTCCAATAAGCCGGCATCAATGATGGCCCGGCAGGAGCGATCTGAAATATTTCCATCGGGAAATTCAGGCGTTTCGCCGGTCAGGTTATGTCCCAGCTCTCCAACGGGTACAACCGGTTTTTCTGTCAACTCAATGATCTCTGCATAAAATCTGAAAACATCCTGGTGCATACCCTCGAAGACCGTGTTGTGGTATACATCCGTACCCAGAAAAAGTGTTTCCCCAATACGGAAATGATTAATACCGTGGGGCAGCATGTGTTGATGTATCAGAGGTATGGTAACAGATGCGCCGCCGGAAACATAGGGAATGACTTTGTTGAATTTTGCTTCAATAAGTTGTTTGTACAGGCAAAGCTGTATCAGCTTGTCGTGGTTGGGCAGTACACCATACATACATGTCAGATTGGTGCCGATGCCGGCTACTTCGATTCCCGGCAATTCAAAGACCTTTTCGTAAAAGTCGATCAGTTCTTCCCGCAAAACCCCTTCTCTGAGTTCTCCGAGTTCAATCATGATCATAATTTTGTGTGTCTTATTCAGCGCTGTAGCCGCCTCTGACAGAAGTTTGATGGTTTCATATTCCGTATTGAAACTGTAGTCGGCATATTCCACGATTTTTTTGATGGAACGTTTGGGTGGCGGTTTGATATAAACGGTTTCTACATCCGGCGCAATGGATTTGATCATCCGCAGGTTGCTGACACGGGAATCGCAGATCTGGCGAACACCCATCCCAAGCAGGATATTGAGGTAATCTTTGTTGCCGCAAAGTAGTTTTGATACTACAGACCATTGTATATGCTCTTTACGAAAGAGCGCATCCAGATATTGGTAATTAGCTTTTAATTTCTCTTTATTAAGCGTGACAAATGCCATGATTATTTCTTTTTAAGCCTCATTTCAAGATATTTATGGGTAAACCCCAGATTTTCATATAATCTTTTTGCCGGGTTGTCCGGTTCGACGTGTAATGCAATATCTCCATCAGTATGACGAATTGCGGCTTCCATCAATGATTTACCGATACCCTTCCCGCGTAAGGATTTGTGTGTGGCGATATATACGAGGATGTTTTCAGGGATATAATCCCGCATACCTGTTTTATTGATAACAACTGCGCCGGCGAGTATATCATTGTCTGTTGCGGTGAGAATAAGCCCTCCGGGGCTATTGTTTTTTCCGGTTGAATAATCGAAAGCTTTTTCGATATCCTGTCGTTCATCGCCATATTGCTCCAGATGCTCGAACAGGAACTCAATAATGCGGTGCTTTTCTTGTTCTGCCGGTGGATTTCCGGAATGATAAATGTGTATACCAGGCACGAGGAAAATGAAACAGATGCACATCTCCCTGTAAGGAAGGGGTGCAGACCTTCTGTAAAAGGCTTTGGTTAATATTGTCGGAACGGATTGTATGCTACGCAGAAAACATTCCGGCCGTTTTGTGTACGAACGTATGAACGTCCTGAGACGAAAATGCAAATGCATTTTCAATTAAGACCCGTTGGAGGGAATCGCTGTGCCATGCAAATAGACGACACAACTGCAAAAAATGATGTTGCAAAGGTACAAAAAATATACTGATTATAACTACGCGGATATCATACCGGGTTGCCGGGACGCTTAATAAAACGTGTCGGGCAGATGATGGTGCATATCCTGCCCATTCAGGGCAGGATAAAGAGCTGGCAGCGCGGCAAACGTCTGTCGTTACCTTTAAAACAAGGGATAAATATTTGTACCCGCGTATGTTTTGAATTATCCATACTTAGCGTTACCGGCAAAACATTAGAATTAGTCTGGCAGCGAGATATATACTTAATTAGTTTTTACTGCATGGCATTAAAAAAATCCCTGCGGGAACTGGCTGTTTTTTGACAGGAATCATTATCTTTGGGCGTTTAGCTTATTAATTTATAATAATAAAAAATGGTGAAAAAAGCTATTTTACTGATGTCTGCCGCCGCTTGCCTGTCAGGTATGGCTACGGCTCAGACAACACTTCGTTGCTACACGGATGAAACACATGCCCGTTTGCAGCAGCTTAATCCGGATGTGGCACAATATGAACAACAGCTACGGCAGGAGATTCAACAAAAGCTGAAGTCAATGGATATCAGTCGTTATGCAAAATCTACTGCAGACAATGAGGTATATAATGTACCTATTGTATTTCATATCATACATGATTATGGAAATGAGTATGTTCCGGATGATACGATCTTTAATGTGCTGGCTGGTATCAACCGTATGTTTAACCGGGAAAATCCGGATACTGTTGAAGTGATCCCGCAGTACAGGGGGAATATAAAAAAACCAACGCATCGTACGGATAGTTTTGAGTATGTCCGGTATATCGGTAAGGGGAATATTCGCTTTCACCTTGCCACAAAAGATCCGAATGGTAACCCTACCCGTGGGATTACCCGCCGCCGGTCCTATTTGACGACTAATGCCAGTGACCAGGCCAAATTCGACCTCTGGGCGCCGGATTCATATCTCAATATATGGGTAGTCTTCGGATTTCCGGCGTCATCCAGCGCTGCTGCGTATGCGCTCAAGCCGGCTGGCGCTGCGGCTTTTCCCTATTACGACGGGGTAATTTCGCGTTACGATTATATCCACCGTGACAACACGATAACACACGAAATTGGCCATAGCCTGAATCTCGACCATCCCTGGGGGGCAACAAATAATCCGGGTGTTAGTTGTGGTGATGATGAAGTGGAAGATACTCCGCCTACAGAAGGACATATGTCTAACGGATGTAATTATAACAATCCTAATTCACCGGTATATGATACAGTCTGTATCTTTAAAAAATCATCTATGGGAAGGCAGAGCATTCCCGCTGCCGGTATCCCTGTTCCGTCCAGTTCAAATATCTGGGGCATTCAGTTCGTAGCCCGTCAGCACCTGACTATAGGTTCGCTTACAATATATCCTACCGATACAATAGATGCTCCTTTTACCATTCTGTTGCGTCATTATGGCGATGTTGTGGATTCCTTCTCCGGAAATGTAACATCCAACAGAGTTGCACAGGTAGTGCCGGTTGATTTTGACGTTCCTGCCGATTCCGGTTATTCTGTCGTATTCCGCCGTAATCCCGGTGCATTGCGTGACGTTGCGGGCACAGGTTACCGTAAAAGTATTGCAGGTGCGATCGAGCTGAAAGAAGATAATACGGCATCTCTGTATAATTATTTTTATAATTGGAACATCAGTTACGATACAATCAATACCACTGTAGGTAAGCCATCCCCTGACATTGTTGGTGATCGTCAGACCAGTGCGGGGATTTCGTTCAATACGCCTACCCGGATCTTCATAGATTCGGTAGATATTTACCCGACAGATACTATTGGCAGTCCGTTTACCATAGAACTCAGAAGAAACTCAACTGTAGTGACCAGTTATACGGGTAATACTACTGTATCATTTGCACGGCAACGGGTACCGGTTGCATTTACTGTACCGGCCGGGAAAGATTACAGGATTGTGTTTGCACAAAACCCGGCTGCATTGCGTGATACCCCTACAATACAGTATGTTGAGGAAGTGGCCGGCGCCATGCGTATTACGAGCGCTGTTGATCTCAATAACAAGTACGGATACTTCTATAACATAGTGATGCGTTACGGGTATTTTAAAACAACGGGCGGCCGGGATGCTGCAGGTGATGCACTCGTAATAGATTATCCGGACACTACGAATGCGCAGAATGTTATGGACTATACCTATTGTTCAAAAATGTTCACAGCCGGGCAAGTGGATCGTATGCGTGCCGCCCTTAATTCTGCTGTGGCAGGACGCAGCAATCTGATAACATCCAAGAACCTGGCAGCTACGGGAGCTTTATCTCCTCTGCCGGATCTTCCTCCTGTGGCTGATTTTTCCCTGATCAAACAGAGTGGAACAGATAAAGTATATGGTTGCGCCAATGGTTCTGTCCGTTTTGGTTTTACAGACAGAAGCTGGAATGATACGATTGTAAGCCGCTCATGGACGTTCTCCAACGGTGCTAACACTCCTACCTCTACACAGACGGCGCTCAATACTATTACATTTACCCAACCGGGATGGGTTTCCGTTTCGCTTACCGCAACCGGCAATAACAGCGGCAGCACTACAGTAACGCGTACCCCCATTTATGTAGCTGATCCTACACCTAAATCGGCTTCCGGATACTATCAGGAATTTACTCCGGATGGTGATGTTGATAAATGGCCGATGTTCAACTATTATGATAATTACTTCCAATGGGCGATATATGAGGGCTCAGGGTATTACGATAATCATTCTATCCAATATCGGAATTATGACAAACGTACAACCGTACCTTCTTTTTATACAGGGACGCCCAGGGGAGATTATGATGATTTCTTCTCCCCGGTATTTGATCTTTCCGCAGGGGAATATGCTGCTAACTGCAATCTGAACTTTATGTCTGCAGGCGCTTTCCGTACCTCCAATCCGGCAGAGATGAACGATTCGCTCATCATACAATACTCGGTAAATTGCGGCGATAACTGGTTCCCCTTATCTACCCTGTCTAAAGCAGACATCGGTAACAACGGAACGCTTCCGTACGAATTTGCTCCGGAATGGATGGGGGCATGGAAATTACAGAGCCTGCCGATCCCGGCAGCTGCAAGAAATGCAGCAGCTTCTAATGGTATCATGTTCCGCTTCCGCTTCCGTCCGGGTACATTCCAGAATATGCTCGGCTCCGGTAATAATTTCTATATGGACCGTATTCATATCAGCAGCTTCCCTACCGGAGTCAACGATGATGTGATGCAACGTCAGGGTATGGTGCTCACGCCCAATCCTACACAGGGTGGTGCACACCTGATCATAAACGGTGGCAGTGGTACTGCACAGGTACAGGTTACCGACGTTACCGGTAAAGTAGTATATCGTACAGAGCAGCAACTGGCAGCACAGGGATTGACAAAAATTGAGATTCCGGCATCGTCTGTTGCAGTAAAGGGTATGTATATGGTACAACTGGTAAGTGGCAATAAAACAATGACCGAAAAACTGGTCGTATACTAATATAAGCCGGTATTCCGGTAGAATAAATAATCCGCCGCGGCAGCCCTGCCGCGGCGGATTTGTGTATAATATCGTTGATCTATCTTCCGGATCATACACCCTATAATCTCCAGGATGATTATATTTGTTCCAAAGTACGCCCATGAGTGACCATACCATCGTTTCCTTACGGAATGCACATATATTTCAGGGGAAAAACCTGATCCTTTCAGATGTTCATTTTGAAGTGAATAAAAGTGAATTTGTTTACCTGATCGGAAAGACCGGCAGCGGCAAATCCAGCTTGCTCAAAACGTTATATGGAGACCTTTATCTCAGGGAGGGGGAGGGAAAGGTGGCCGGCTTTGATCTGAAACAGTTGAAATGGCAAAACATACCGCTTCTGCGCCGTAATCTTGGTATTATATTTCAGGATTTCCGACTGCTTACAGACCGGAATGTTTATGACAACCTGGCGTTCGTATTAAAAGCGACCGGCTGGAAGGATAATATTTTGATAAAGGAGAAAATCGAGAGTGTGCTTGATAAAGTAGGTCTGAAGAACAAAGGATTTAAAATGACCTATGAGATGAGCGGGGGTGAACAGCAGCGCGTGGATATTGCGCGTGCCCTGCTCAACAATCCCAAGCTGATACTGGCCGACGAGCCTACCGGTAACCTTGATCCCGATACAAGGGATGAGATCATGCAGTTGTTGTTCAGTATATGCCAGGACTACCAGGCGGCTGTTATTATGGCTACACATGATTATACAATCATTCAGAAATATCCGGCACGGGTTGTGCGGATTGAGCAGGGTGCTGTAAAAGAGCTGGCTGCTGGCATGACTACATAGGCAGGGTAGCGTGACTGCTACTTTCCGGACAGGTATTTTAGAATGTGCTTCAGGGTTCCGGCCAGGATCAACAAGGGTAGCAGCGGCAGGTATTGCGGCTGGCGTAAGACGAGCCGCCCGTAGGCCCTGAACTCTCCTATACGCATAGCCAGCCGGTCGCTGCTTTGCCCGCCTGCTGAAAGAGCCGGCCGGCCGAGTTGTGTAAGCTGCAGTGGTAACCTGTACGTGGTATGGTGTGCTGCAATGCGTAACCAGAGATCATAATCTTCCATATAACGCATCCCGGTTTCGAAACGAAACTTTTTTTCGTTCCGGAGCACTACTGCCGAAGGGTGACAGGGCGTCGTAGGCGGGATACGCCAGAGCAACCTTCTGAACGGGAGACGCTGCAATCCGGGAATTGTTCCTTTTATATTTTCGGGTAGAGGCTGTAAGCTGAATGAATGAAATACGAAAGCAGGATAGTTGCTTTCCCGAAGCAAGGCCTGCATAATCTGCAGCTTGTCTTTATGCCATATATCATCGGCATCAAGGAACGCGATATAATCACCCGAGGCATGATCCCATCCGGTATTCCGGGCACATGAAGGCCCTTTGTTCTCTTTAAGCGCGTATACGGTCACTGCCGAATAGAATGCCCGGGCTATTTCTACCGTTTTGTCGGAGCTGTAATCGTCAATGATAATAACTTCATGAGGCGGATAAGTTTGTGCCAGAACGGAACGTATTGCCCGTTCGATCGTCTTTTCTGCATTGTATGCCGGGATGATTACACTGAAGCGAAGTGCTTTGTCCATAGACGGGTCATGCATCTGCAAAAAGATTTTGATACACGTTTAAAAGCCGTTTCTCTTCCTGTTGCCAGCAATAAACCTCCCGTGCCTGCATACAGTTCTGCTGCAGACGGTTGTAATAAGTATCATCATGCAACATAAGGTTTAATGCTTCTGCTATGCTTTCGGGAGTAATCTCCTTGAGCAGGTGTGCAATCTGAAACTCGTTATTGATTCGTTCATATTCCGGATAGCAAGGAGCCAGTTGCGGCACACCGCTGTGCATATAGTCAAAGAACCGGTTGGCCAGTGAGAGTTCGTTACTGCGGCTGGTAGCTACAAACAGTGTAATGCCGATGTAGGCCAGTTCTGTATAGCGAGGTAAAGCATCAGGCAATACAAAGCCTTCAAAGATTACTTTGTTTTCTACACCATGCAGTATAGTAAGTTGTTTTGCTTCTTCATAAAAATTCCCCTCACCACAGATGATCAGCCGGGCATCTACCAGTTTCATGGCTGGTATCAGTTCTTCAAAACAGCGGCCTTTGTTAACGCTCCCCTGATATAGTATATACCGCTCTTTCTTCTCCGGAATACTAAAGGGACGTAGAACGGTTGCATTGCGTACAACTGCATAAGATAGACCGTACATCTGTTGGTATTCTGCTACATAACTTTCGTTTACCGTATAGCCGTAACGGAAATGTGGCACAGTATGCCGTTCGATCCATTTCCACATTTTTTTCGTTGTCGGGCGGGTGACGACCTCTTCCAACTCACAAAACAGCTCATGCGCGTCATATACCCTGCGCTTACGTTTAAGCAGGGAAATGTAGTATACCGGCAGGATTGTATCGAGGTCTATAGCGCATACGGCGTCCATTCTAGTGAACAGTAATGTGAAGAACAATTTGATATTATAGCTTGCGAAAAAAAATTTCCCACGGTTCAACCCCTGCCATATTCTTATCTGCCGGAAAGGACGGCGGATCAACGGGCGGGACCCCGGCTTTTTTCTCCCGATCAGCAACACATCATAGCCGGCCTGCTGCAGCGAAGTGCATATCCGGATCATTCGCTGATCATAGTTCGGCTCATTGATAATGGTGCATACGATACGTTTTCGCTTCATGAGGATCGGGGTGAAATGTACATTTTTTTTCCGTCTTCCAGAAAATAGGGCGGCTCAAAGCCGGGCATGGAAGTAGCGCGTATATGACGGTCAATTTTTGTTTTGTCCCAGGTCGGATCTAATTGCTTCAGCCGGTTGATCTCGTGCCGGTAATGTATGGATGTGCCGAATTTTGGCACCAGCAGCGCCTGAGGCAAAGGAGTGTAATTGCCATTGACAATATGCGCTAATGTCTGTTGGAATAATCTTAGGGAAGCTTCATAAGTAAGTTTGTATAACTGGTCTACCCAGCAATTATCAGGGATCGGGAACCTTTTCTGAAAAAGTATGTCACCGCTGTCGATGCCCGGATCCATGATATGAATGGTAGTTCCGAATTCTTCCTTCTCATCGATGATCGCCCAGGAAAACTGGTTGCATCCCCGGTATTCCGGGAGCGGAGCCATGTGCAGGTTGACCGCTATCTGCCCGGCTTTTGCAATATCTGCCGCTGTCAGTATATTATGATATTGTACGGAATACAGGATGTCGCAGGCCGGTATGTCGCTGATATCTTTCAGTACAGGCACATTGTGTGCCGCAGCCAGTGTCGCGAGGTCATATGATCCGTCAAATTCATCTCTTTGCTGTGTGAGCAGGCCGGAAACGATAACATTGAGTTGTTCACATTGTTCCAGCAGATAGCTGAAACAGGTAAAACCAATGGGTTTTGATCCCAGGAATACCATTTTTTTATGTGCCATGCTGTAAAAATAAGTCTTTCCGCTTTGTACAATAAATTTGTATTTGTTTCCGGCATACAAATATTTATTTTGTCGGGCCAATATGTGGTATTGTCTGGTTGAAATAATTAAAAAATATTATAAATATTTATGCCCCGTCGTATACTGATTGTTACAAACCGTATCCCGTATCCTCTTAGGGACGGAGGGGCTATCGCGATGAACGTTATGGTACAGGGATATCATAACGCTGGCTGGCAGGTCTTTTTGCTGGCGATGAATACATCAAGGCACTATGTGGATAAGGAGATACAGGCAGGATTATACCGGGATTTATATGCTTTTGAAGCAGTGGATACGGACAATCGGATACGCCTGTGGCCGGTGGTGCGTAACCTGGTCTTCCGGCGTACCCCCGAACATGCTGACCGGTTTTATAATCCCGCTTTCCATGAACGACTGCAATCGGTATTGCAGTCGTTCAAGCCCGACGTGGTACAGCTTGAGAGTATTTATCTCAATGTCTACCGGGATGTGTTCCGGAACAATAGCAAGGCATTGCTGGTACAGCGGCTGCATAATATAGAATGGCAGATATGGAAACGGCTGGCGACAGAAACCCGGCATCCTCTGAAATGCAGGTACCTGCATAACCTGGCCGGCAGGATTCGGAGATTTGAAGAAAAAGCCTGGCGGGATGCGGATTTGCTGCTCCCGATCACTGCTGTAGATGACCGCATCATTGAGGAGACGGGTTGTACGACACCTCGTCACATAACCCCTTTTGGTATTGATATTACTGAAAGTCTCGGAGAGGGTGGTGTTGCACAAATACCAGTTGCCGGCTGGCAGGGATATCACCTTGCAGCGATGGAATGGCGTCCTAATCAGGATGCGATGAAATGGTTTATCCGGGATATATGGCCTTTGTTACATACTGCCTTGCCGGATTTCCGGTTTTCTTTTGCCGGTCGCAATATGCCGGAAGCGTTAAAAACCGGGTTGCCCGAAGGTATTACCTGTGCAGGTGAAGTGTCCGATGCTGCTGCCTTCATCCTTGACAAGCAGATATTGATTGTGCCGTTGCGATCCGGAGGGGGTGTACGTATCAAAATCCTTGAGGCAATGGCCACCGGAAAGCTAGTCGTCAGTACTTCCATTGGTATGCAGGGGATAGACGCTATACCCGGTGTGCATTTTCTGCAGGCCGATATACCGGAACAATTTACGGATCGTATAAAATTTATCTTTGCAAATCCGGACAAGGCAACCGTCATTGCCGCGCAGGGTTGTCTTTTTGTACGTACCCATTATGATCGTAATGAGATCATGACCGGCCTCCTTGAGGTAATTGAAAATGAACAGTTGAAAGTGTGACATAAGCTCACTTTCAATTGTCCATTTTCAATTATCAACTACCTGATCAGGGTCACATTGCCTTTATATATTTCTTTGCCACCATCAGGAAATTTGAGCCGGATCAGATAATGATATACACCGCTTTCCTGAGGAACGCCGTTCATTGTGCCGTCCCATCCCTGTGTCCCGTCGGGTGTGCTGAAAACTTCCTGTCCCCAGCGATTAAATATATAAAATGCCTCCAGTTGCTGGAAGGTAAAATTGGCAATGCGGAATACATCATTGATGCCATCGCCGTTAGGGGTAAAGGCAGAAGGAATAAATGTACGGCCACGAAAATCAAGATCTATAAACACAGAATCTTTACCGCTGCATCCGTTTTCACCATATCCGGTAGCCACATAAAACGACGGCGCTGCAGGATAGGCAGTAGGGGTGCTGACAGACGGATTGTCTATCGCATTTGCTGGTGTCCAGCTATAACGAACGCCCCCGGTGGCTCGTAATATTACCGGAGTGCCATAAATCACCAATGTGTCATTATTCAGCACGGTGATATCGGGTGACGGCCTTACGGTTATACGTACCGGTAAGGTATCCGAACATCCGGCGGCATTTTCTGCAATGACAATATATGTTGTGGTATTTACCGGAGCCGCCAGTGGTGCGGCACAATTATGACAGCTCAGGTGCTCCGGTATATTAAAACCGTTTTCATGCCAGGTGTATTGTACACCGCCGCTTGCCTGCAATTGTATCTGATCACCCCGGCAAATGCTGGTATCTGCCGGTATAACGGAAAAATCTCCGGTTCCGAAAATAACAGAGATAGAATCCCGGACAAGACAGCCGTTTTGGCCACGTGTGCTGACTGTATAAGTAATGGGGGATTTGATATACGCCATGGTAGTGTCTGTTGACGTATTGCTTAATCCGTCGACAGGTGACCATGCATAAGAGAATGGGAATTGCGGAGCTTCACAATATATAAAGCGGATCTCAGGGATCCCTGTATAACGATTGCTGTTTGCTGCCGGCTGCGTACAGGCATTACCGGTTGTTGCCTGGTAATTTTTAATGATTGTATTGCTGCCGCTGCCGGGTATATAATAAGCCGGGGTTGCAATAGTTGTGCTTGAACTATTGCTATAGCAGAATTCCAGCACTAACCCTTGTGTCGTATCCCAATCATAAGGATGATCGAATTCAATCTCATTCCATCCGGATGCAATGGAAAGAGTAGGTGCGGTGTATACTTCCGCCAGGCCGGTTTCCCAATTCGTGTTTGAGGAAAATCCGATTTTCCGGCTACATCCGATTAATATTTTTACCTGTTCAAAAACGGCCGCCCCGTTAATGCCGGCATAGTGAAGCATGATTTTTCTGATAGTCCCGGATTGCATGTCAGCCGTATTCCTGAGTTGTTCCCGGGAATAAATTACCTGCATACGTTGGGTAGGGTAGCGTCCGTCAAACGGAGCAAAATTTTCATGCTGGGTTTGGAATTGTATGATACGTGCCAGTGTTGCAGTGTCCATGCTCCCGTTACAAGGTGTATTGTTGATCCCGCAAGTCAGGTTCATACGATGATTAGGGCCATTTGCCGCAGCGCTGAGTTGCACAGAGTCTGCAGCGCACAATACCAGGGGTGATTCAGGGCTGATCTTAACTGTATTCGAAGTGTCCATCCATATATGGACGGTATCCCTGTTTTTACAGCTGTGGGGGCTGTTCATGTCAGATTGTACCCAATATGCCGTATTCATGTGCGGTGTAGCTATAGGGGCGGCGCAATTAATACATGAAAGGCTCGACAGGGGAGCGCCTCCGGGCACAACATTCCAGGTGAAGTTTTGCCCGCCTGCCGCCAGCAATTGTACTGCAGTACCGCTGCATACAACCGTATCCTGCAATATAGTAGTGCCGGGATATACATAGATCGGTATGGTAAATGTCTGGGCTACCGTTATGCCGGGCGCCGTACAGACAACGTCTTTAACCGATATGGTAAAAATATGCCAGCCGGTGTCCAGTGATGTAGGCTCCCATGTAAGGCAGCCATCTACCTGGCTGCTGTTTTGCCCGGAATAGCTTACCCGGCTGCCGGGTAAAGCATTACTGCTGTTGTCGGACGCCACAAGATCGGGATTGGCTCCGGCGCTTGTTACCTGGTAACAAAACCGCATGGTACTTCCTGCACATACTTCTATTCGGTTATTGATCCATTGTGCTCCGGTTATGCCAGCGGTATCTTTATGTAATTGCGGTTGCTGGATATTGCAGGGCATAACGATCGTCTGGAGGTCGCGCATGACGGATCCGATCAGTTTACCCTGTCTGTATTCCTCAACAAGAATGGTAAGTACGGCCCATTGTTGCAATGTAGGGGTATATGATATAGCTCCGGTTATGTTGTCGAGGTGGAAGCTGTTGCCACATTCAAGTGGATTGTCTGTGAGGTTATAAGCAGTGCTTCTGAATGGAATGTTATAGGGGATATAATCACACCGGCCACTGCCGAATGCATTGTCTCCTATGGGCTGGATCAGCCGGATGTAAAGCGAATCCCCGTCCGGGTCTGTTGCTCCGTTATTATATGAAACAGGTACACCCATACAAACATAAGGAACCGGAGGGACGGTAAAGACAGGCGATGAGTTGCCCGCCGCATCGCGTGTATTTAGCCGGGCTTCTATGTATAAATCCTGGTCGTTTACATTTGAGTTGATATTGCCTGCCGGATTACGCGCCCAGACGCTGACATAGAATCGCCATTCATCACAACGGGCAGGCAATGTAAGTTCGGTAGTATACAACCAGCTCTGGTAACCGGGTAATGAACTGTTGTTATTGATGCACCTATTCGGGTAACCCGGGCATCCGGGATCTATAAGCTGGCCGTTTTCCGGAGTGCCTGCTTTGCTCAGCATAGCTCTCCGGGGAGTCAGACCACAACTATTGGTATAGCAAAGATCAAAAGATGGAGGAGCCGGAGCCCCGTTGCAATCCCGGTAAAACCGGAAATAAAACCGGTAGGTAGAATCTCGCACCCATTCATAGGTGAGTTCTGCACCCCCGCCATGGTCGGCTCGAACCTGGCCGTGGAGTATTAATGATAAAAGAAAAAAGAATAACAGGGTAGGTTTTGACTTCATAACCTGGCAAGTGCTAGTATGAAATTATACAAAAATTGGCTGCCTGTCGGGAATAAGTACCGGACAAGCAGCCAATGGGTTAAATAGTATCTGTATACTTACAGTTTATTGTTTGATCACTGTACTGCTCATACGTACATTGTCACCATCAATCCGTATGAGATAAATGCCGGCAGGCAGGTGTGTCATATTAACCTGTACCGGTGTTTGCAGTGCATTAGCAGTAATATTCCGGTTGTAGACCACCTTCCCGTCAATGTTGATCAGGTTGAGTGCCAGCGCCGGGTGTGTACCTTCCATTTGCAGATAAACAGTGTTGCCGGCAGGGTTGGGATATATGTGTACGGGCAAAGTCTGGCCGTTAATATCCTGTACGCTTTCCGGTTCCGGTTCTACAGTCTGTCCGGTGATTACGATTTCAATAGAGTCGGCAAGGGTATTGTTATTCACCGATATGGCTTTGCCCCATACGGTGCCGTCTGTCTGTGCTGTTACTACGCCATTAGCATCAATGGTAGCGGTGCCTGTGCCGGGTGTAATGCTCCAGGTTACATCCTGCGGCAGTACTCTGGGATAGATTGCAGCGGCAAGAGCAAGTGTGCCGCCTTGAGTAGTAATGATAGCACCGATACCGCTTTTTGTGGTAACCACAATGCTATCCATATCCGGAGCATCCAGTTTTAAAATCCAGAATTTCTCTCCGCCAAAATCGTGGGTGGGGATGTCCAGATCCTGTGCACTTGCATAACCTGCAGCAACATAACTTCCATCGGCAAGTGCATGGGTGCCATAGAAATAATCCTGTCCGGTACTTCCATAGCTTTTAGTCCATTCCCGCTCACCTTCTGTATCCAGTTTTAACAGGAACGCATCGTTACCTCTGTTTGCATAATCTCCGGGCATGCCGTAATCGCTCGAACTGGTCATGCCGGAAATAAGAACCCCTCCATCATTTGTATTGATTATTTTGATAGCATCTTCTGTAAGTGTACCGCCAAATGCCTTATTCCAAACTATATTTTGTCCGGTTTTATCTATTTTAACCACCCAGATATCCTCGTTAGGCGGAACGGTGCCTCCTCCGGGACTGTTTCTAACAACATCGCCGTCAGAAGATCTGGTAAGTCCCGCAATAACATAGCCGCTGTCGGCAACCTGTACTGCTCCACCTGGAAACTCAGACTGTGATCCTCCCAGCACTTTATTCCATTCGATCGCGCCGGCGTTATCAAGTTTGAGTAGCCACCAGTCACCTTCACCTTGATAAGTTCCGGTTACATTGCTGTCGGCAGCGCCTACCATACCAGCGATAAAATATCCCCCATCATAAGTTTCAATAATACTTCCGGGCCTGTCACTTTGGCTACTACCATATGGATTTTCCCATTCAACATTACCGCTTGCACTCAACTTTATAACAAGTAGATCTTCGTGCCCATTACCATAGCCCGGCATTACATGGGTATTTACAATCCCTACAGCAATATACCCACCGTCGGAAGTTTGCTTAATGTCGAATCCTTTAACGTTATCTGATCCGCCATCCTGATCCGGACCGCCGAATGATTTCTCCCATTCGATTTTTCCGGTATCATTTAGTTTGACAACCCAGATATCCCAACTCCCAAGGTTGTTCGTAATATCTCCACTGGTAGAACTTGAACTTCCTACCACAATGTAACCTCCGTCGGTAGTGGTCACAATTTTTCCGGGAAAATCATCATCATAACCACCATACACTTTTTCCCATTCGATTTTCCCTGTATCGTTGACTTTTACTACCCAGTAATCTGCATCTTTACCTCCGATGCGTTCAGAAATATCGCCGGAAGGTGTGGACATAGTATAGCCGGCTGTAATATAGCCGCCATCCGGTGTTGGTGCCACAGAGATTATCGATTCTCCCCGGTCTCCCCCATAAATTTTAGACCACCCTATAGTGGGTACCTGTGCTGTGGCAGATGCTGATAACAGCATGAGTGACACTGCTGCTGATAGTAGTTGTCTCTTCTTCATGTTGATTTTAATTTTTAAAGTGAACAATTAAGGTTTTATGTGTTATCTTATCAGGGTAAGATCTCCCTTTTCATAAATCTCAGTACCTGATATGCATTTCCCTTTTATCTGGTAGAAGTATGTACCGATGTCTGCCGGGTGTCCGTCTATCATTCCGTCCCAGCTTTTGTTGATATCAGCGCTGGTAAATACCAATCGTCCCCAGCGATTCACAATGTCCATCTGGTATTGGCTGATCCGGCTTTCCGGGATGAGACGGAACTGATCGTTCCTGCCATCACCGTTAGGGGTAAATGCATTGGGTATGAATATGCCGCAACAGGAAATGGCCGGTATATCCAGAAATACAGAGTCAATACATTCATTGTTATCAGCCCCTTTCAGGCTGATGTCATTTTGCTGGTATGTAAGTAAATAAGGAAACGCAGCGTTTGTACCAATCTGTGTTCCATTCCGGTACCAGGTATAGGAAACGGCTCCCGCAGCCTGTAACAATATGGTATCTCCCAGGCATGGTGTCCGTTCGCTGTCATAAGCTGCAGTTACAACAGGCAGCGGATGCACCGTAAGACGGAGTACAAGCACCGAGTCACATCCTGCTTCTGTTTTTACCGAGTCAATGTATTCACCTGATTCTGTCAATGATTTTCCTGCAAAAGAGTAGGTTTCACCCTGGCACATGCTGACCGTAAGGGTGTCGCGTGTAGCAGGATTAACAGTCAGGTGCAGCACAACTACGGAGTCACACCCTTCATTTGTTTTAATTGTATCAGTATAAAAGCCAGGATATGTAACCGAGGCGCCATTGAAATCGTAGTTGCTTCCCTGACAGATGCTGGCAGAAACGGTATCCTGTGGCGGCGTGGTATAAGACAGTGAAATATAAGTAATCGAATCACATCCGTTACTCGCGGTACCGGGAAGGGTATGTGCATAGATGCCTACATCCGTCAGTTGCTGATTGTAAAAGTTGTAAGTGCCTCCCCTGCATATTTCAACAGGAATGGTGTCACCGTCAACAGGAAACACTACTCTAAACGGAACGATAGCCGGAGGTGACGGGCACCCGTTAAGTATGGCCACAACTGTATATGTACCGGTATCCCTTTCCCGTGCATTACGTACACTGGTGTTGGCATTGGTAGACCTGTAGTTATTGGGCCCGCCCCACAGATAGTTAACGCCGGCTGTAGCTGATGAGGCATTAAACCGTGCTGTACCACCATAGCAAATCAGTGTATCTGCGGTAACTACAGGTTTAGCAGGAACATCCCTCAGTATTACAAGTGTAGTATCGTAAGCCGTGTCTACGGTGAAAACGGTTCTCAGAGTATAGATACCTTCGTGTTGAATATCAGAATTGGGTATAACCGGACTCATGACGGTACTGCTGAACCCATTTGGTCCGGTCCACAAGTAACTTACCCCAGGTTCGTCAGGCCCTCCGTACAAATGGAGTGAATCGCCTTTGCAGGAATAATCGTTCGATGCTTCGGCATAAAATCCCCAGTAAGCAAATCCGAATGTAGTGCCCCCCATTATTCCGTTACTATGTACCCGGATAGAGTCAATGCCTGTAGGGTAATTTATCTCTACAATGCCGGATCCGAATTGTCCGTACCATGACTGACCAGGTATGGTTGGGCCAGGAAAAACAACGTTACCGGCCTGAATGCTGAGCGGAAGCTGGAACTGAGTGTCGCAAGCAGGTAATGGCTGCAGATTGGCCGGTGTAAGCGGATAATGTGCGCCATTGATATAAAAGGAATTGACCTCGCCTATATTAGTTGCGCTCATGAGGAAGCGAACCGTGGTGGTAGCCGGCGAGAAAGCAAAAGTGTATGAGCCCGGTATCCCGTTGTAATTGATACCAATAGTATAAGGATTAGCGCCGCAATGCCGAAAGGTGCCTTCTGTGCGCACTGAACCTTCTGAAGTTACGGTTACAGTACGCCCATTGATCACACGGCTGCCTGATGCATGTGTCACTGGTACCCATATTTGGGCAATACCTGTACATGTAAACAAGGAAGCACAAATAGTAAAAGTAAAGTATAGAGTGCGTATTTTTTTTGTCATAGCATTTTTTGATCAGGTTCGGGTGAGTTTCTTTTTTTTAACTATTAACGGTAAGACGCATTCTGAGTTTGACAGGTCATATCTATATGATTCTGAATCGTATGTTATAAGAATTCTCCCTATTCAAAGTTATTCACGACGTCGTTTCAGATGATAGTATATTTCGCCCATATTTATTAATTTAAATAGTAAATATCATTAATTTGAATGGCTGATTCAACATGTAATTATCCTCCGGATAAAAACATTTTAATTATATTTACAATATACATTATATGTATTTTGTTGTTAATTTGGTAGACGTAAAAAGGAGTAGTACTACTCTAATCCAGATGTTTATGGAAACTGACATTTGTAAAGTATGATATCATTCATTCGATAATTAGTCATTCATTTCTTACATCAAAATGTTATTTATGAAGAAAAATACGCTACAATTAACCTGTCTAATGTTGGTTTTTGTTCTGGCCTTTTTTGATCTGAGGAATGCTGCGGCACAGATCATCCAGATCGGGCAAGGGACAGAGTATGACAACATGTATAATGTAATTTCGGATTTAAAAGAGCATAATACCTGGAACCAAGCCGCAAGACTAACAGGTAAGAATGCAAAATACCAGCAGCTTTACACGGCTGAGGAACTCAGAGCTCTTGGCGTTAATGGCCCGGCAATGCTGGATTCAATAGCCTGGCAGGTACAAAAAGCGAACGGCACCACTCTGCCTAACTATACAATAAAGATAAAGAATACAGCAACCAGTCGCATGTCTGAGCTGGAAAGCGGTAATTTTCAGACGGTATATACGGCCAATCTGGTGATTTCAGATACAGGCTGGAACTGGCTGAAATTCCAGACACCTTTTTTCTGGAATGGTCTTGATAATATCGTGATTGATGTCTGTCGGGATAGCACAGCAGTTAATCGAGGCTGGGGACAAACGCAGCTTTGTTATTTTGAGTATAGCTGGACCAATGTAGAGCTTATGGGAAAGAGCCGGTCGATCACCTTCGGACGTTTTGACACAATTTGCAATGCCCGTGGCGAAGGTGATGGGGAAGATAAACGGTATAATGTCCGCATGAGCTTCAGCCAGCCGCCTGCATGTACCGGTACTCCGGTAGCTGGGGCGATCCAACCCACTGCAAGCTTTACGAATGTGTGTCCCGGCACGCCGATTTCCATTGCCTCACTCAGTCCCCAGGAGGTGAGTGGGCTGAGGTATCAGTGGCAGCAACGTCCACCGGGTGGTACGTGGGTCGATATTTCGGGCGCCGACAGACCTTCTTTGCTTCCGGCGCCGGTAGAAGATGCGGAATACCGGCTGCACCTCACCTGTAGCAACAGCAATCAGTCGGTATACAGTGCCACCGCTACCGTGTCGGTAAACAGGGATGCTCCCATATTCAGAACACTTCCATATACTCAGGATTTTGAGAACTGGCAGAATTACTGCAGCACATTACAGTTGCCTGACTCCAACTGGACATCCTACCCCTCGACTGGTAATATGTCCTGGAGGCGGGAAGACCAGGGAGCATCGGGTGGATGGACGGAAGACGTAGCTCCCAGCGATTATTTTCCACATAGTTCGACGAGTGACCATTCTGCCCGTGTCCAGACTTCCAAAGGGCCGGCAGGTAATACCGGGAATATCAGTGTATACCTGGATTGCAGCACCTCGGATTCTGCAAAGGAGATGCGCTTCGATTATTTTAACAGAACTACCTCAATGAACACGCTGACAGTGATGATCTCTACAGATGGCGGCAGTCATTTCACTGAGCTTGAAGTATTAGGCAGCATGGGCGTGAACTCCGGATGGCGGTCTTATGTAATTCCATTTTCTTCCAAATCAGAGAAAACAATAATCCGGTTCCAGGCTTTCAGTTCCGATTACCAGGTAGGAGATTTTGACCTGGGCATAGATAACCTGCGTATATACCCTTCCTGCAGCGGGAAACCCACCGTGGGGACGATAAACCCTGTTTCTGCCTGTATAGGAGAGGGTGTGCAGCTTTCAGTAAGCGGCAACTCTCAAAACGGCGGACTGGGGTGGCAATGGCAGGAATCGCAGGGGATAAACTGGACAGATGTTCCCGGCGGCAATGTGGAATCACCGACCGTTGCCCTGAACAACAATGTCTGGTACCGGGCTATAGTGACCTGTGTTAATGGTGGCCTCAGCGATACGAGCGCCCCGGTGCTGGCAAAAGTGAAATCACCGGCCGAATGCTACTGTGCATCCGGATCTACGGCTACGTTGCCGTCGCCCAATATCGGGAATGTAACACTGCTGTCTTCAGGCGGTGATACCCTGCTTACAAACGGTGATCCGCAGCCGTATACAAATAATCCGCTGGCCCGCGAGAAATATTCCGATTTTACCGGCCTTGGTCCCGTAGATATTTACCTGGATAGCTCTTATAGGATCTATCTGACTTTTATGACCACTCACGGCTCAAATGTAAATCCCAGGATGTCTTCTTCGTACACCAAAATCTTTATAGACTTTAACCAGGATGGTATATTTGATTATCCGGCCGAGCAGGTACATGGAAGAATAAAGCCCAGCTCTAACAGTACGAACGGTACCGGCGCCGCTTTCAGGGATACGGCAAATTTCACCATACCTAATACGGCCCTGACCGGCGTTACGCGGATGCGCATACTGACGAATGCTGACGGTTTCTGGGACTCTACTCAGGTCGATCCATGCGGCCCCTATTGGGGAGGCGAAACGGAAGACTACCTCGTGCAGCTTATTTCGCTGCCATGTACCGGAACGGAATCTGCCGGTACGGTTGCGGCTGATGATACGCTGTTCTGCCCCGGTTATCCCATCTTCCTCGAAAACCTGAACCCGGACAACACGACCGGGCCGATCGGGAGGATATGGCAGTCTTCCCCCGATGGAATCGCATGGACAGATATTACGGGGTCGGATAATGCTGCTGCGATCACTGAAATGTTTAACGGAGAAGTGTATTACCGGGTAAAAGCCACATGCGCGCTGAACCAGGTAGCGTCTTATTCTGACACGCTCCGGCTGGGGCAATATACGCTTTGCTATTGCGCCAGCTATGCAGACGGCGGATTTGCCGGAGTGGCCGACAGCAGCGATGTGGGTGGTTTCTCTCTGGGCGGAATTAATATACCGCTGACCGGCGGGCACCTCAACAACCCGGGTGCGGTGAGAGCCCATACCAATCACTCGATGTCCGGCATCACAGAGCTGTATGAAGACAGCACGTACAACTTTACGCTGTCGCATATTATTCTCAGAGGTACGCACGGCGATGCAAGGGCGACCATTTATATTGACTATAATGCCAACGGCGAGTATGAGACTGATGAAATGGCATATACAGGTCTATCCGGCGCTACTACCTGGAGGATGAGCGGTTCCGTAGCCATCCCCCGCGGTGTGACACTCAATACGGCTACCGGTCTGCGGGTGATTATCAGCAACGATGCGGCGGCAGGTGTGCCTGATCCGTGCGGTTCGTTCGTTTCCGGTGAAACTGAAGACTTTATTGTCAGATTCCTGGAAAACCCGGTCGGCGTAACAGCGCTTTCGGCTCTCACAGCAAATGTCCGGATTTATCCCAATCCGACTTCCGGTATGATTTCTGTACAATACCAGGGAGTCCCTGTCAGCCAGGCCAGGGTTCGCGTGCTGAATATAACCGGCCAGGAAGTAATGGGGTACAGCCTTGACCGGCTGTCGGACGGCGATGTGGTGCACATGGATCTGAAAGGATATGCCGCCGGACTTTATATGATCCATATTGAAGCAGACGGATTGAAGATTGCCGGACGGGTGGTGCTACAGTAATGCACCGGTCTGTTCTGTATGGTAAAAATGAGAACCTCACAGGGAGTCTGTCGTCCCTGTGAGGTTTTTACAGATTCTAACAATATTTATATGGCCTCTAAATTCTATCTGTTGTTATTCCTGATTTTCTGCCATGGTCTGATACCGTCAAAGGCTCAGGAGCGGGAAAAGATATGGGCTTTCGGCTATAGGGCAGGGGTAGATTTTACAAGTGGATCGCCCGTTGCTGTTCAGACTGCCATAGAAGGATTTGGAGAAGCTGCCGCCTCGGTCACCGACAAGAATGGGAACCTGTTGTTTTACACCGAAGGCTCAAGCGTATGGAACCGGAATCATCAACTGATGCCGAATGGTACTAACCTGACGCCGGTAGTCAGCACCACATCTTATACGCCTACATCCAGTACTTCCCAGGGTACCCTGATTATTCCGAAACCCGGCACCACAGATCAGTATTATGTATTTTCTCTCACCTCTATGGAGCAGGGGGCGCAGGGAAATGCCGGAAAGATGTATTGCAGTGTGGTGGATATGTCACTGAACGGAGGATTGGGGGATGTGGTAACTGCAGCTAAAGGCATTCATATCGGCTCAAACCTGTCAGAGCGTATGACAGCCGTTGTGGGCGACCGGTGTAATGTATGGGTACTGACTTGCGGGATGGATGCACGCATCCGGGCCTTTGAGGTAACCCATGCCGGAGTGGATACGGCTGCAGTTATTTCGCCTGTGGGTATCGCCCACGAGTTTGCCGGTAGGATGTCCGTGTCACCCGACGGGAAGAAGCTGGCCGCCACCAAATGTTTTATGACCTTGGACGGTCTCATGGGATTGATGTTGTTCGATTTTGACATTACTACCGGCCTTGCTTCCAACCCGGTTCAGTTGCTGGACAATTATGGAGGTTATGGCGTATGCTTTTCCCCGGATAATTCCAAGCTGTATGTGTATGGAAATTTCTCGATCTACCAGTATGACCTGAGCAACCCTGCACCGGCCGCTATCCGGGCTTCCGAGACAAAACTCGGAGATTGTGGCGCCACAGATGTAAAGCTTGGACCGGATGGAAAGGTATACTTTAGATTTGCGTCATATTTCGGAGGAGGGAGCTCTTTCGGCGTGATAAATAATCCCAACCTTCAGGGAGTGGCGGCAGGATATGAGCCGGATGTGTTCCGGGTCCTTGCCACCAGCAATTTTGATCTCGGACTGCCCAATATTGTTCCGGTGTTCAATTTCGACCTGGATACCATATACAGCTCGTCTGTGCATATAGTCACCTGTTTCCCTTCCGGAGTGCGTCTTTCCGCATCCGATCTGTCCGGCTGGGAATACATATGGAATGATAACACCACCGGTGGTGAAAAAACGGTATCCGGATCCGGGAGCTGGTGGGTGAAATATTTTACGGCTCCCTGCACGTACCGCGTGGATACCTTTAATGTTCTTTTACCAGAGCTTGCAGTATATCCGAGCTGCCGCAATACGGCAACGGGAGCAGCCCGTATTACCAGGGCCTCAGGCGACACGATGTCTTATACCTATGTCTGGCGGGATGCGGCAGGTAATGTTGTATCCGTATCCGACAGCCTGTCGAGTGTGCCGGCCGGAAATTATACGTTGCATATTGTATCCGGTTCAGCTTGTAACGTTACGGTGGATGTAACGGTCGGCAGTACGGAGTATACGGCTTCTTTTGAAGCGGACAGCCTGGCTTGTGTGGGTGTTCCGGTAACATTTCAAAATACATCAGACAGTCAGCCGGGTTCTTATTACTGGGATTTCGGGGATGGAAATACATCAACCGATGCCGGCCCGGAGCATACATTCCACAGTCCGGGCGCTTATGAAATTATGCTTGTAAAAACCGGTGATCCCTGTGCCGATACTTTCTACCGGCATATCATTGTAGATGACACCGTCTCCGTATTTTTTACGGTCAGCGGCGACAGCGTGTGCACCGGAGACGTGATCCGTTTCATTCCTGTGTCTGATGAGCGCATCGCCTCGCTGGTATGGACAATGGATGGAATGATGACAAGGCCGGAGGGGGCAGGCGCTTTTTCTTATGTTACAGATCGTGCGGGAGATATTATTGTATCGCTTACCGGTTCATTCAGGGCATGTCCGGATGCCGGCTTTACCGACACCGTGCATGTGTTTCCGTTCCCGGTCGTAGATCTGGGACCCGATACATCCATTTGTCCCAATGCACCTGCGATTGTACTGATGAATAATCATGCCCCCGCGCAGGATGGAGACCGTTTCCTGTGGAACGGCGGAGAAACGGATACCTGGCTGCCGGTTACAGCTCCGGGGTTATACCACCTTACCATCACTTCTGCGGCGGGATGCGCTACTGTGGATTCAGTAATCGTACACCGTGATTGCTATATAGAGATCCCCAACGTTTTTACGCCTAACGGAGACGGAGTGAATGATTATTTCTTTCCCCGTGATCTGCTCACGAGCCGGCTGACCGGTTTTACGATGTCTGTATACAACAGGTGGGGACAGAAGATCTACGAAACGAATCAGACTTCCGGGCGTGGCTGGGATGGCCGTTTCAACGGCGAACTGCAGCCGGAAGGCGTATATGTATATGTCATCATGGCAGTAATTAACGGAAATCAAACGGAACGCTTTCAGGGAAATGTAACCCTGCTTAGATAAAAAATAAAGATCAGAAGAGATGAAAAAACAATACTCGCTATTAACCCTGTTTATCCTCTTTTTGTTTACCAGCCGGATATATGCTATGACCGGCGCCGATCTCCGCTATGAGTATGTGAACGACTCTACTTACCGGTTTTACTACCGGATGTACCAGGAATGCAGCGCATTTCCCGAACCTAATTTTGTAAGCATGTGTTACCGGAATACCACATGCGGTGGTATCTGGTACACGCAGTTTTTGTATAAGCTGCCGTTTACACCGGATGGCAGTCCGAACGGTCAGATGGTAGACGCAGGCTGTGCCGGTCAGCCGAATAGCTGTACCGATCCCGCCTCGTCCCTGAAAATGTACCGGGAATGGTGGTACGGAGAAGAGGTGACCTTAAACCAGCCGTGTGACCGGTGGATATTTTCAGTAAACCGGGAGCGGGATGAGCCGGGAACGAATCTGGCGGTGCTTCCGCCTTTGGATTATAATCTCTATGTCGAGGTAACGATTGATAATCTGAATGCACCACGCCAGTCAGGCCCTTATTTTTCATCGCCCGTACCGGTATATGCCTGCGATGGAGCGCCATTCAATTATAACCACGGTGTGATTGATCCGGATGGCGATTCCCTCGTATATTCTGTTATTCAGCCCAGAAGCGCTACCTGGGATTTTTATGTTATCTGCGCAGGTTATCCGCCGCTTACCATGCCGTTTTCAGGAGTTCAGTATAATCTTACCGATAACCCGCTTGCCACCAATAATACTTTCAGCATAGATGCGGCAACAGGAGATATCCGTTTTACTCCTGCAGGTGTGCAGCAATCATATATTGCTTACCGGGTAGATAAGTACCGGAATGGTGCTTTGATCGGTTCTGTAACACGGGAATCACGTATCGAGGTGCGCAATTGTACCAGCCCTGATCCCACATTTACATTCGACCGCAGCTCTGTGCAGGGGGGAAGCATGACCGGCGATACTTTGTTTGTCTGCGGAAACACACAGGTGGATTTTTGCTTTACGGCCGCGACCGGCGTGGCAGGAACTGTGTATAAGGTAAAAGACAATGGAAAATTCTCCCTGAAAGGAGCGGCTATTACCTATCAGAACCAGGGCAGCGGGTCGGTAACGGGTTGTGTATCCTGGGTGCCCCAGGCATTGGATACGGGCTTCCGTTATTTTACGGTTCATGTCAAGGACAGCACCTGCAACACGCCTGGTTACACACCCGTAATACAGACATTCCGTGTGCCGGTATATGTACGGCCGGGAACTGTGATCTCTGCGACAGATACAGCGGTCTGTCCTGGTGCAGAGATAACGCTTACTGCCTCCGGCGGCGACGGATTTAGCTGGTCTTCAAATCCCTCGTCTGCATTTTCGTGCACATCATGTCCGGTTACCACCACCACGGTTCATGAAACTACCCGGTATATTGTTTCCTCGAATCTTGGGAATGGTTGCCGTAACCGGGATACGGTTACAGTGATCGTAGACAATTCCAATTATGTAACAGCATCCCCCGATACAATTGTATTGTGCAACGGAGCGGATTATGTACAACTCTCCGCCGAAGCGCATGGCCCGAAGCCATTGAAGGAGCCCGCGTGCGGCGCTTTCAGTCCTGCGTGCAACGGCCCCCGTGATACCATATGGATGGCACAGAGCAGCAGTAACAGCAACAGTAATAATGCCCATTATACCTGGGCGCCTTATTGGGGGCCGTTTTACCAGTATTTCCGTACACAGAGAATGCAGGTGATATACCGGAAGGAAGATTTGAAGAGCCAGAACATGCAACCAGGAACGCTCCAGAGTCTGGCGCTTAATTTTGCCGCTTTTAACGGAGTGAATCCTACATTCAATAATGTGAAGATCTCATTACGTTGCACGGAGAAGTTCGAATATGTAACCCCAACACAGGGTGAATTTGAGATCGGTCTGACAGAAGTATACACTGCAGCCAGCGTCACACTACAGCCCGGCTGGAATGAATTTGAATTCCAGGTGCCCTATGATTATGATACGTCCAAGCACCTGGTGGTACAGTTCTGTTATAGCGGTGTGACGCCTTATAGCGGCAATTCCAATGGTGGTATGTTGCCGATCTATTATGTTGTCACTCCCTATAATTCTTCCATTGCTGCCGGACAGGAAGCTGCGGGCAACGCCTGCTCCAGCCCGCTCGGCACAGTGAGGACCGGCACCCGCCGGCCGGATATCCGTTTCTCCTATTGCGCGCTTCCGGAGGTGGATTTCCGTTATACCTGGGCGCCTCCTGACGGCATGGATGACCCCGGCGCGTCTGCCACCGGTGTCTATGCGGACTCGACAACCTGGTTTGTCGTTACTACCAAAGGCAGGAACGGCTGTGAGGTGAAAGACTCCATACTGGTGTATATCCCGGATAATCATTTCCGCCTTGAACCGGAAACGGCTGAGGTATGTGAAGGGGAGGCCGCGGAGATCGAAGTGAAAGACGGGTATTATCACACCTGGTATACCGAAGATTTTTTACATCCGGAAGGATTCAGTTGTACGGATTGCCCCCGGCCACAGATTACAGCTCCGGTTGGCGTAAGCCGTTACCATGTGGATGTCCGGGATTATTTCGGTTGTGGTGACACCCTTACGGCAATGGTCAGGGTATTACCTTCTCCGGCGGTACGCATCCTGAATAATGATACACTGATCAATTACGGAGACCAGATACAATTGGTTGCAGAAGGTACTTCCAATTATTTATGGACGCCTTCGGCGCCGCTCAATGATCCCCAGCGTCCGGATCCGATTGCGGCGCCTCTTGTAACGACGTTATTTATCGTGGCCGGCTACGAACCGGAAGGTTGTCCGCCCAAGTACGATTCCGTATGGGTGCGTGTGAACCTGCGCGAGCAGATCCAGATACCCTCTGCGTTCTCACCGAACGGAGACGGATTGAATGATATCTTCCGCATCGCTAACCTGAAATTCAGCAAGATTTTATTGTTCCAGGTATTTAACCGGTGGGGAGAAGAAGTATACCGGGCGCCGCTGGGGATGAATGGATGGGATGGAACCTGGAATGGAATGAACCAGCCGGTAGGAACTTACTTTTATAATATACAGGTAGCATTCCCGGATAATTCTATGGAAACATTCAAGGGAGATGTTACCCTGGTCAGGTAAAAGCAAAACATGAACACCAGATTTATAGATTATAAATATACAGCACACCGGAAGCCTGGTGCATATACGATGGATAATGCAATAAAAAGCAGCTGTTTCCTTTTCGGAACATGCTGCGGCATTATAGAAAAATGTCTATTTTTATTTCCGTTGTATAGTATGGTTATTCCTGGTGCAGATAAAATTGATATATAAGACGTTTTTCTGTGGACTGCTCTGTTCCCTTTTGTGCGGTAACATCCTGATGCCTGTATCTGCGCAGGAAACTCCGGCAATAATCCATACAGAAGAGCCACGGACATACACACCTGAGGATAGTATGGCTATTGAGGACTTGATTACGAAGGCCAACCGTGTAAGATGGACGATACCGGACAGTGCTATGCGTCTTTTTAATAAGGCTGTAGAAATGTCCAAGAGTCTGCGTTTTACTACAGGTGTCGCGCTTGCATATCTGAATATGGGTATCTCTCAGGTTGGTCAGGGGCAATATGATAAAGCATTTGCTTATTATGCAGATGCTTACCCGTATAGTCTTCAAAGCCCGATCCATACATCTCTTGTTCCTACCATAAACATCAATATCGGAGCAACCTATTATTACATGGGCGAGTATGCTCAGTCTGCGCGTTATTATTACCAGGCGATCCGCTACCTGTTGCAATATGAACCTGATAATATCAATATGCCCATCACATACAGTAATCTGGGCGCTGTATTGAACAGACTGGGTGTGCACGACCAGGCCTTTTACTACCTGGAGAAGGCAGAGGTTTTATCGCGAAGACATAAAATGACATATCCGCTGGCACTTACGCTCGTTAATAAAGGCGAGGCATATATTGCTACCGGAGATACCACAAGTGGTATACGTTGTTATGAAGAGGCATTGGCTGTATCACGAAAAGAAAATTTCATAGAACTTCAGCAGGCTTTATACAGCAGTCAGGGTGAATTGCTTTTAAGTAAGAAGAAAATAAAAGAGGCTATTGGTTACTTTAACAAAGCGCTTTCCGTTGACAGTAACGCGAATCCCTATTATGCAAGCATCATACCTTATTATAGTCTGGGAAGGGCTTACTACCTTTTGAAAGATTACACGAATGCAGAAATGTATCTGACGAAGGGTATAAGCCGGGCGGAGCAATTGGGTATGCTGGATAATAAAGCGGATGCCCATCGTACGCTGGCTGCTATCTATGAGGCCACCGGCCGCTATCCAGCTTCTGTAAATCAGATGCACATATATCTCGGATTGAAGGACAGCCTGATGAACAAAGAGCGGATCCAGGCGA
Organism: Flavipsychrobacter sp.; assembly: GCA_037190845.1. Taxonomy (GTDB): domain Bacteria; phylum Bacteroidota; class Bacteroidia; order Chitinophagales; family Chitinophagaceae; genus JBEBVQ01. Next base: position 190,477 of record JBBCJI010000001.1, read on the forward strand.
TCAATCAGTTAAACATAAGATATCAGACGGTACAAAAAGACAAGGAGCTGGCAGAGAAACAACTGCTGATCGCCCGGCAGCAGCACCAGATCTCCGGGAAAAACACACTGATCGGGATCATTTCCCTGAGTACGCTGTTGTTTACTGTATTATCACTGTTGCTATGGGTACTATACCGGAATAAACATCATAAGCACCGGCTTCAGGAAGAAAGGCTTCGAACGATGGAGCGGGAAGAAGAAATAAAGCTGATGCAGGCGCTGATGCAGGGAGAAGAAAAAGAAAGAACACGCATTGCACAGGAATTGCACGATGGCATCGGCGGTATGCTCGCTGCCATACAGATGCATTTCAGTGCCTCCCGCAACAGGCAGCACGACGCCGTGCCGGCACAGCATAATATGGATGAGATCATGAAGATGCTTGAGAATACGGCAGACGAAGTCCGGAAGACTGCACACAACCTCATGCCCGATATCCTGATCAAGTACAGCTTCGAAGAAGCGCTGCAGCTTTATTGTGAGCATATCAATTCCGGTAGTAAGCTCCAGATAGACCTGCAGATACATGGTACGATTAACACGCTGCCTAAATCCGTTGAGCTTTCGCTCTACCGTATCGTGCAGGAGCTGATACAGAATATTATCAAACATGCCGGCGCCAGCCAGGCCATCATCCAGGTCAATCAGCAGGAAACAGCGCTCAGCATTATGATAGAGGACAATGGTACCGGTTTCCGTTCCGGCGATGATTATACCGGCATCGGGCTGCAAAATCTCCGGTCGCGGGTACAGGCTTTACAGGGTTTTCTTTCTATCGAATCTGCCGCAGGCGCCGGAACTACCGTATATATGGAGTTTGAAACAGAAAAAATCAACAGGACGGCTGCTGCGCATGCTGCCGGAGAAATACCGGAGTAATTTTAAACAACCGGTCTCTTGCTGGTCATTATTTTACTTCCAGCAGGTCTATGGTAAATATAGTAATGGCATTGGGAGGTACGGAACTGCTTCCCTGGCTGCCGTATCCGTGCGACGGCGGGAGGTACAAGCTGATCTTTCCCCCGGCTTTGATCAGTGGAATACCCGCCTGCCAGCCACCGATCAATCCCGAAAGACCGAACGATATATTATTGGCCTGGTCGAAAATGTCGCCGTTTTTCAGCCTGCCGATATAGTTTACCCGCACATCAGAGCAGGCATCCGGTTGTTTACCTGACCCGGGATCTGTGATGATGTAAAAGAACCCTTTTTCATGCTGTTCGGCAACAATGCCGTTGTCATCAAGGTACTGCTGTAAGGTGGTTGTTTCCTGCGCAGGCGCGGCAGCTACTGTAATATTGCATCCCCCGTCTTCATCCTTTTTACAACTACCGGCCATTACAGATAGGCATATTACGGCATATAAAGCTTTCTTCATCTCGCTGTGATTGGAAACATGCAAGCTAAGCAACGATCCCAAATATTACAAACAGGATGCGCCTGCCCTGAAGGTCACCCTATACAGGTTTTCTGTTTCAGGCAATCTCGGCATATTTTAAAAAATCTATAAATTTTTTCTGTTTAGAATTTATAAATAATGATATAAATATAACAAAAATAATTAATTATTCTTTGAAAATTATTTCCCGATACTTAGTATTGTGGCAGATAATGATATGAAAACGAGTCCGTTAAACCAGGTAATATGAATATACAAAAGCAGGTAGCGCAATTAAACCTTTTGCACAGGCTGATGAGTCACAAACGTACAGGTCCGCCGGATAAGTTATCCGGTATATTGGGGATGAGCAAAAGCAAGCTATATGTTGTTTTTGAAGAGCTGAAAGCCTGTGGTGCAACGATCGCCTATTCGAGAAAGCGGGAAACGTTTTACTATAAGAACAATTTTGTCATTGACGTACGTTGTGTCATGCGGCCGCTGAAACCCGGAGAAACAGACAAGCTATCCGGGGGATATACGCCGGTGTTCATTGATACACGGAACCTGTACAGTAGCATCAAAATGATATAAAACATGCTTCCCGGTACAAATGATTTGCTGGTATCATACCTGCCTGAGGTCCCGTTGCGGGCGAAGACCATTTACTGGATGCTGCTGGGAGGGATATGTCTGGCTATTGCGTGGTTACCTTTTCTCACCGTAGACATTTCCATAAGAACAACAGGCGTGGTGCGCCCGAAGCAGGAGCGCTTCGAGCTGAGACCACTGACGGGCGCGGTCATAGACCGTATATATTATCGCGAGGGGGATACCGTTCCGCGCGACAGCCCTGTCATGCGCCTTTATGACACACATGCCCGGGCCAGAGCAGTATTGATACGCCATGAGCTGGAGCAACGACGGCATTTACTGCACGATTTGCAACTACTTGCCGGAAGAACGGATGGGGAGGTAATACCATATCCCGTAACGGGATTCCGGTCTGCCGTATACCGGCAGGAATGGGAACTGTATGCAGCGCAATTGCAGGAGCTGCTTGCCGGACTGAAAAAGGCCCGGCAGGAGCTTGCAGAACATAATCAACTGGTACAGGCACGGGTGATCTCCCGGAAAGAATATTATGATAAACAGGTGGAAAATGAACAGCTCGAAGCGGCTTTCCGGGCGTTTAAAAACAGCCGGGTAAACGACTGGCAACAGCAACTGATGCAATACCGGTCGGAGTATATACAGTATGAGCTGCAATGGCAGCAGCTCGTGTACGACCGCTATCAGTACGAATTACGCGCGCCGGTTACCGGTACGTTGATGGGTATCGGCAACCGTTATCCCGGCAGCGCGGTACAGGCAGGGGAAGTACTCGGTGTGCTCTCGCCTGAGGCAAAGCTAATAGCGGAAGTTTACGTCCCGGTGCGGGATATAGGTTTATTGCGTGAAGGGCAACCGGTGCGTTATCAGGTAGAAGCATTCGATTATAAATACTTCGGTACACTTTCCGGGCGGATTACCCATATAGATCATGATTTTACACTGCAGGGAGATAAGCCCTTTTTTAAAGTGAGGGCTGATTTTGACAGTACCCGTTTACGGCTTGAAAACGGGTATGCCGTGAAGCTGAAAAAAGGAATGACATTTCAGGCCGGATTTATTGTAACACGCCGGAGCCTGTGGCAATTATTGTTTGATACAATGGATGACTGGCTGAATCCCGGGGCGCCTCCACAGGCAGCACAGAAGGACTTGTGAAAAGGAGTATTAAAATAAGACAAAAAGACGCTACCGATTGTGGCGCCGCCTGCCTCGCCTCGGTTGCCGCCTGGTACAGGTTGCGTATACCGGTGACGCAAATACGACAATATGCCGGTACGGACCGCCGGGGAACAACCGTTTCCGGCCTGATCGAAGCTGCTGTCCGGATCGGGATGCTGGCAAAAGGAGTAAAGGCCGGTACGGAAAGCCTGAAGCAGATACCACTCCCCGCTATTGCCCATATGAAAATGGACAGCGGTACGCTCCACTATGTCGTGATCTGTAAAGCGACGGACAATGCTGTCTGGCTTATGGATCCCGCTTACGGGAAGATACATAAAGAAAAAACAGCGGCATTTATAAGGAAGTGGACAGGCGTATTAATATTGTTGCTGCCGGATACTTCGTTCAGGCCGGGGAGTACCATAAAATCTGTTACGCAACGCCTGTTCCAATTGGCGTCTCCGCATACAGGGGTCATGATACAGGCTGTTGTAGGGGCCATCGTTTATACGGCGCTTGGGTTGTCAACCTCTCTATACCTCCGGCAGATAGTGGATCATGTGCTCGTCTACGGCAACATACGCCTCCTGAATCTGTTGGGGGTGATTATGATCGTCCTGCTTGTGTTCCAGGTCATCATCGGGCATACCCGGAATATATTTGTGCTTCGTACGGGTCAGCACATGGATGCCGGTCTGATCCTGGGGTATTATCGCCACCTCTTGCAGTTGCCGCAGCGTTTTTTTGATACGATGCGCGTAGGGGAGATACTCAGCCGGATCAATGATGCAGTGAAAATACGCTTGTTCGTTAACGATGTGGCGATTGACATCATTGTAAATGTATGTATCGTTCTGTTTTCCGTAAGCCTGCTGTTTCTTTATCACTGGAAGCTGGCACTGATTACAGCTCTTATTCTGCCGTTATATACAGTGATCTATATGCTCAGCAACCGCAGCAACAGGGTGTGGCAGCGAAAGCTGATGGAAGGACATGCCGCGTTGGAAACACAATTGGTGGAAAGTCTCAATAATATCGGCACCATCAAGCGGCTTGGATTGGAGGTGCATACTTTTGATCGTGCAGAGACACATTTTGTACATCTGTTGCGTACTGTCTATAAGAGCAGCGTACGCATCCTGTATTCCGGAAGCGCTTCGGAATTCGTGACCAGGTTGTTTACTATTATCGTATTATGGAGCGGCAGCTTTTTTGTGATCGGCCGGACCATGTCGCCGGGTGAGCTGCTTTCTTTTTATGCCCTGCTGGGCTATTTTACCGGACCTGCGGTACAGTTGATCGCAGTGAATAGGCAGGTGCAGGATGCGCTGATTGCAGCGGAACGATTGTTTGAGATCATAGACCTCGAACGGGAATCCGGAGCTGATACCGGGCTTGATCTGGCCCCTGATACAGTACAGGGTGGTATCCGGCTTGACGGCGTACATTTTCGTTACGGTACGCGTACGCCCGTGCTGCGTGGTCTGGATATGTATATACCGGAAGGCACTTGTGCCGGTGTGGTAGGAGCAAGCGGATGCGGCAAATCCACCTTGCTGTCTTTGTTGCATAAACTCTACCCGTTACAGGCGGGAACCATAACAGTCGGAGGACATGATATCCGTTATATTACCAGCACCAGCCTGCGTCGTATGGTCGGTGTGGTACCACAGCACACCGATCTGTTTGCCGGTACGATTGCCGAAAATATTGCTGCAGGTGATCCGGAACCCAAGCTGCAGAAGATCGTGCATATGGCCCGTCTGCTGGGTTTGCATACATTTATAGAAAGCCTGCCGGATCATTATCATACATTCCTGGAAGAGCAGGGCGGTAATCTGTCGGGCGGCCAGAAGCAACGTATCGCTATTGCCCGTGCATTATACCGGAATCCCGAAGTCTTGGCGCTCGATGAAGCTACTTCATCCCTGGATGCGGAAAGCGAAAAGGGTGTGCAGCAGGCATTGGACTGGTACAAGACACAGGGGAAGACGGTACTGGTTATTGCACACAGGCTGACCACTATTAAGGATTGTGATATCATTTTTGTCTTGCACGACGGGGTTGTGGCTGAGCAGGGTACACATCGTGAACTGGTTGAAAAAGGAGGAATGTATGCCGCTATGTGGTCGTTACGGTAATTTTTTCTCATGTATTTTAAAATAATGCACGCTCCTGTACAGGGTTTCATTGTACCGGGGAATGTTTTTTTGTTCCGTTCTTTTTTCTGGAAGAAGCCCGGATAACTTTGTTTTTGTGATTCCGGAGTTCACTACGTTATCTCCTGCGACGTAAGATCAAGTGCGGGAATAAAATCTACTGATATGACACAGAGGTTTGAGTTGCAGCAATGGGGTGTACAGGAAATGTCCCCGGTAGAAATGCAGGAAACAGAAGGTGGCTTATTGCCATTCCTGATCATTGGAGCAGCTGTCTTGTTGGGTGGTTGTGGTAACACGGTCATCTACAATTCCGGCGGTAGCAATACAAACAATGCGTCGTCATCTGCCAGCGCGGATTCATCCGCCAATGGCAGTGGGAATGGAAACCGGTTCCCCTGACGATTGTATGAGGGACAGGGCTGCATTCCCTGTCCCTTCTATTTTCCTCTCATACGTTATTATAATATGTGCTTATGAAAAATTCGCCGGAGAAAATAAGGACGGCGCTATATCTGCTGCTGCTGTATTTTTTTCTGTATCAGTATTTATGGTTTGAAGATTTACTGGGCAAGCATTACTATGTGGTGATTCATATTGTTTTTGTCGTATCATATTTATGGATTACCGGTTATGGGCGTACCATTATTTCATACTACAGCTTCAAGAGGATCAACAGAAGAGCAACTGCCATATGTTCCTTTTTTCTGCTGCTGATTATCATATATCGTCTGTCGCAGTTTTACCTGTTCCATACCGGTATACGTCCGGAAATGATAGCAATAGTGCATGAAAACGGGCCGGTATCGGTGATTACACCACTGGAAGATCTGTTTTTTATAGGTATCGTCTTTTGTACGTTTCGTGCAGCCGTAAGGCTGCACGAAAAACCTGAAAAACAGATGGCGTCTTTGTTTGTTGCCCCGTTCATAATCACTTTTTACTGGTTCTTAATACCACACCAGTACAGCAATAACTTTTTAAACCCGGCGTTTGGTTTTGCTGAACGGATACGGGATTTTCCGGTTGATATTCTCTTTGGATTCCTGTGCACGACGTTGGTTTTCGTAAAAACCCGCTCACTGATACTGGCAGGAGTGTGTCATGTAGTATTTAATGTGATTGTCTGGTGGTATGTAACGGAAAACTATCCGGTGTAAGGGAGCCGGAATGATACGTTTTCCATACTATCTTTGTCCGCTATGGATCATACACATCTGCAAGCTCCGGAAGACCTGATCAGCTATTACCAGCTTCTGCCACATCCGGAAGGTGGTTATTATAAAGAGACCTATCGCTCCGGGGCAGTTATTGATACAGGCAGTAGTGAATTTCCCGGCGGGCGGCATTATGGTACGGCTATATATTTCCTGTTGCAGCAGCAGGATTTTTCTGCCTTTCACCGGATCAAAAGCGATGAAATATGGCATTTTTATGAAGGCGGGCCGCTTTTAATTCACATGATTGACCCGGCAGGTAACCTGACGACAATCCGTCTGGGCAGGCATGCAGCCGAAGGCGAAACATTTCAGGCTATGGTGCCAGCAGGAAGCTGGTTTGCTTCTGAGCCGGTATCCGGAGCCGGTTTTGCTTTTGTAGGTTGCACGGTTGCACCCGGTTTTGATTTTTCGGATTTCGAGCTGGCGGAAAAGGAAAAGCTGTGTGCTCTTTACCCGCAGCACCGTGATATTATTACAAGGCTTACACGACAGTAAGCAGGCTGTAAACAAGCCCGGGCTTTCCCGGATGTTAACGCATATCAGGGAGCATAGAGATCTTTGTCATGGCGGGCTTGACCTGCCATCGCCTGAAGTTGACATGATACACAAACAAGCTCGTGGTAATTCGAGACGATCCCGGCTCAAGGCCGGGATGACAACAAAGACACAGATCACCAGCGGATCTCTTTCAGCTTCGTGAAGAATTTCTTTTCCTGTTCACCGATTTCTTTCAGCAGTGCACCGAGATCCTGGTACGAGACAATATCCGTTTGCCGGTCTTTGACCACCCGTGCAGCATGGTAAGCGAAGTTGCGCCACTGATCACCGGTTTCGGTAAGCATGACAGCATATTCTTTAAGATCATTTCTGTGCATCAGCTCTCCGGCTTCCTGGAGAAAAGCTGCATAGAGATAACGAAACCCTCCGCCCCCGGTTCCTATTTCTTCCTGCATGCGGATAATATTACCCAGGTAAAGAGCCGCTTTGCGTGGAGGATATTTTTTCGGGTACTTACATAGTTTGTCTGCCAGCAGGAAGATCGCTTTATTGCCAAACCAGGAAATGGGGGGCGACAGCATAAAAAAACAGGTTTGCTTTATACCCTGTTTGATAGCCTTTGTATAGTCAACCTCCCGCGGCGCGTCAATTACGTAGTACATGAATCCTTTAGGTTCGGGAAGGCCTTTGGCAAACCGCGCTTTTGCCAGATCTTCCGGCAGGATCGTTGCCGTTTGTTCCAGAACAGGATCACTGACGAGATACCGGCCGTTTTCTTTTCCGTATATGACCAGATTATGAGCATTAAAGTGAAACCGGAATGCTTCAGGGAGGTAAGGCAGGTAGAAGACACTGGTTTGCATACCTACGGGAATACCGTTCTCCAACGCCCTGTCTAATGCCTCCATTGCCTTTTCTGGTGAGCGGAATTTTTCCGTGTGCATGGTAATATGCAATCGTTGTGCAACTCGTTTGAATATAGCTCCGGGCCATGTGCGGAAGGTGGTCGCCGGGGTACCGTTGACTTTTAAAAAAGGTATATGGGCAAAAAATATGCCCGAGCCGATCCCGAATGCCATCGGTTCGCTGACGGGTATGCTATAGTGGCGCAGCAGGTTTGTAGTGACACCGCTTTCACAATGCGCATGTTGAAAATGTATAAAATTTGTTGTACTCATCAGATTCCGGACAAACGTATAAATACAGTATTTTTATTCCTGTCTGCTGTCAAAAGATTTTAATGCCTCAACGGTGGTATTCAGAACGGAAGCGTAGCGTTGCAGCATGTCATCACTCAATCTTTTAAATCCACCGGGTTTGAGATGACGGCGTACCTGCCATTGCCATTTCCCCGTATAGCTGGCCAATAACGCAACATCCATCAGATTTTTATGCATGAAATAAGCCAATGGGCTGAGTTTGCCTGCAAATATCTTTTCCCGTATTTCGGACAGGTTAGCATCCACTTCTTCCCATGCCTGCTTCATAGCTATATGCTCCGGCATCCATCCTGCTGATGTAACCCCAGTATATTTGCCATCCTTATCTACTGCATACATCAACTTATGTATGGTTTCCCGTCCTTTATACTGCATCGGGTCCTGGGGTACTTCGCTAATGTCCATGATAGCAGCTTCGTTTTAATAATACAGAAACAGTTGGGTATGATTGAAAAAAGCCCCGGAAACAGGGCTTTTTATTAGTTAATGATCTCTCGTGATGGATATTAGCTAATCGGCTGATTATCACATTGGCTAATTACTATCCTTTAATCTTCACCTGATCGTTCAGGTCTGTGTCAACTACAATACGGCCGCAATGTTCGCATACGATTATTTTTTTATGCTGCCGTATCTCACTCTGGCGCTGTGGTGGAATGATATTGAAGCAACCACCGCATGAATCACGGAGCACAGGCACTACAGCAAGTCCGTTACGATAGTTCTCGCGGATGCGTTCGTAAGCGTTCAGCAGGCGTGTGTCTACTTTTGCCTTTGCTTTTTCTGATTGTGCCTGCAGTTGTTTTTCTTCCTTCTCCGTTTCCGCAATGATCTTTTCAAGCTCTGCTTTTTTTACAGTCAGCGCTTCTTCAAGCACCTGTATTTTTTCCTCGGTACGTGTCCTTTGTGCGGCGCGTTCCTTCTGCTCAAAACCGGCATCTTTGATATGCTTCTCGTTCAGCTTGACTTCCAGTTCCTGCAGTTCGATTTCCTTATTGATCGCTTCGAACTCACGACTGTTCTTTACATTGTCCTGCTGCTTTTCGTATTTTTTGATCAGGGCCTGTGCTTCTTTTTTTCCTTCGGTCTTCGCTTCAACAAAATTGTTAATGCTGTCTATCTCGGCATCAATGTTCTGAATCCGGGTACGAAGTCCTTCAAGCTCATCTTCCAGGTCTTTTACTTCCATGGGCAATTCGCCTTTCAGCGTCTTGATCTCATCAATTTTTGAGTCAATTTTTTGTACGGTGAGCACAGCGGTCAGCTTTTCTTCAACTGAAAAGTCTTTAACAGTAGACATATTAATGATAATAATTTATCGGATTTGTGGATATTGTTGATAAAAGAGGAGCAAAATTAAGAAATTTTTTCTTAAGTATCTCTTCAAAAATACGGACAGTAAATTGTTCGCTTTCGTAGTGCCCGATATCGGCAATCATAATTTTTCCGTCGGCATCAAAAAACTGGTGATATTTAAAGTCTCCGGTAATAAATACATCTGCGCTGGTATTGATGGCTTCTTTGAGCAGAAAGCTCCCTGAACCGCCGCAGACAGCGATTTTCCGTACCGGCTTGGCAGGTAATGCTGTGTGGCGGATACAGGCGCATTGCATTCGTTCTTTCAGATAACGGAGAAAGGCATCCGGAGCCATCGGTTCTGCCAGGTAGCCTGTCATACCGGCTCCGGTATCCTGGTTGGTATTTTGCAGGGCAATCAATTCATAAGCAACCTCTTCATATGGGTGGTTGCTTTTCAGTGCATTAAGTACTGCGTTCCGGGCCGGAGCGGGGATTAGTACTTCTATTTTCACTTCTTTTACTGATTCACGTCCGCCGTTTGCTGTGCCGATAACCGGGTATGTGTCGGCTCCCGGGCGGAATGTACCCGTGCCGGGCGTATTGAAGCTGCATTCGCTGTAATCGCCGATATGACCGGCGCCGGCGGCAAAGAGCGCATCTCTTACTTTATCCGCATTCTGTTCCGGAACATAAGTATACAGTTTCAGGAGATTGCCGCTTTGGGGCGCCAGAATAGCTGTATTGACCAGTCCCAGTTGTGTCGCTATAATATGATTGACTCCATTCCGCACGTTATCCATATTGGTATGAGCAGCATATATATGAATATCATGCTTTATGACCATTTTAATGATGCGTTCTGTGTAATGCCGCTCTGTTAGTCGTTTTATGCCATTGAAAATCAGCGGATGATGAGCAATGATCATGTTGCATTTTTTTTCAATGGCCTCTGTCACAACCGCTTCCGTTACATCAAGGGTCAGAAGTACGCCATGCACTTCATCTTCCGGTGAGCCTACCTGTAAACCGCTGTTATCGTAGTTTTCCTGGTACGCCAGGGGGGCAAAAGCCTCCAGGGCCTGCATGATTTCCGATACCTTCATGATTTCTGTTTTCGTAACGGTGAAATTATACCATTCCTGTCCATTCTGTGTGTATTTATTCTTCATTATCAACTTTCAACTTTCAGTTTTCAATTCCCTATTATCTTTGCACGATGCAAATCCTTGACGGAGCAGCCGTATCGGCACATATTAGACAGCAATTGGCACAGGAAGTGACTGTTTTGAAGCAGCACGGTAAAAAAATACCGCATCTTGCCGTGATCATAGTAGGTAATAATCCGGCGAGTGAGGCATATGTCGGGGCCAAAGTACGTGCGTGCGAAGAATTAGGATTTGAATCAACACTGCTGAAGTTCCCTGATGATATTACGGAGGCGTTTTTACTGGAGCAGGTACATCGGCTCAATGATGACTCCGCAGTGGATGGCATTCTGGTGCAATTGCCTTTACCTCCGCAGATATTACCTGATGTTGTCATTAATAATATAGATCCGACAAAGGATGTAGACGGATTTCATCCGGTCAACCAGGGCAAAATGCTGCTGGGGCAGCCTTCTTTCCTGCCGGCAACACCATACGGTATTCTGCTGATGCTGGAGCATTACCAGATCGATGTGACGGGCAAGCACTGTGTGGTGATTGGGCGTAGCAACATTGTGGGCACGCCTATGACGGTTTTGCTCAGCCGCAATGCTAATCCGGGGAATGCCACGGTAACGATCTGCCACAGCAAAACCCGCAACCTGAAGGAGATCTGTCAGTCGGCAGATGTGATCGTTGCGGCGATAGGACGTCCTAAATTTGTCACTGCCGATATGGTTAAGGATGGTGTTGTGGTGATTGATGTCGGGATCAACCGCATTGAAGACTCCACCCGAAAAAGTGGCTCAAGGCTGGTTGGTGATGTGGATTTTGATGGGGTAGCGCCTAAGTGTAGTTTTATCACACCTGTTCCCAAAGGCGTTGGTCCTATGACCATTGCCGGCCTGATGAAAAATACTTTACTTGCTGCACAGCAGCGAAGTCTATAATACAGTTTGGTTACCCATAAAGCACATACTAAATCATACCCCGTCATGGAGCATTTTTACACGCTTCAGGGAGAGGGAGCGTTCACTGGCCAGGCGGCGTATTTTATCCGCCTTGGCGGTTGTGATGTAGGTTGTGTGTGGTGTGATGTGAAGGAGAGTTGGGATATGGATGCGCACCCCCAGATGACTACCGCAGATATTGTGTCGGCAGCATCTCTGCATCCCGGGCGGATTGCAGTGATTACCGGTGGAGAACCTGCGATGCATGATCTGACTGCGCTTACGGATGCTTTGCATGAAGCGGGCTTCCGTACGCATATCGAAACATCCGGCTCTGCGTCTTTAAGTGGGTCGCTTGATTGGACTACATTATCACCGAAGAAATTTAAATCGCCTTTGCCGAAATGTATGGTACAGGCAGACGAGCTTAAGATCATCGTCTATAATAAGTCGGACTTCGACTGGGCAGAGCAGCATGCAGCACAGGTGAGCGGACATTGTTTGTTATACCTGCAGCCGGAATGGGGCAGAGCTGAACAGATGACACCGCTCATCATCGACTATATACAACAGCATCCGCAATGGCGGCTTTCCTTGCAAACACATAAATACCTTAACATACCGTAGCATGACCTGGATCCAAGCTATTATCCTTGCCATTGTGGAAGGACTTACCGAGTTTCTGCCCGTTTCGTCCACCGGCCATATGATCATTACCAGTTCTCTGATGGGGATTCAGTCGGATGACTTTGTGAAACTATTTACTGTAGCGATTCAGTTTGGTACGATCCTTTCCGTTGTTGTTTTGTATTTCAGACGTTTTTTCAAATCGATGGATTTTTATTTCCGCTTGCTGGTTGCTTTTATTCCTGCAGCCATTTTCGGTTTTTTATTCAGCGATAAAATAGACGAATTGCTCGAAAGTCCGGAAGTCGTTGCAATCAGCCTGGTAGCCGGCGGCATCGTGTTGTTGTTTGTTGACCGGATATTCAAAAACGGCACGGAAGAGGACGCCAACCGGGTGCCTTATAAGAGTGCATTCATGATCGGTCTTTTTCAGTGCCTGGCTATGATCCCCGGTGTATCCCGCTCTGCGGCGACTATTATAGGCGGTATGCAGCAGCGTCTTACCCGTAAGGCTGCGGCAGAGTTCTCCTTTTTTCTGGCGGTGCCTACCATGTTTGCCGCTACAGCTAAAAAGATGCTCGACTTCTATCAGGATGGTCACGCCATAACCGGGCAGGAAGCCGGACTACTGGTTGTTGGTAATCTGGTTGGTTTTGTGGTGGCCATCATTGCCATTAAAACATTCATTTCTTTTGTGACCAAATATGGTTTCCGCGCTTTTGGGATTTACCGGATCATCGTGGGCAGCATTATCCTGCTCCTTCTTTGGAGCGGATATAGTTTGCAGATTGTGTAATTTGTCTGTTGATAACGTTTTAATGAACGCTGCTCTGCTGCCGGATCTTAAGCACAGCGGACCCGGGAGTAGTGATAAAGCGGATTTTTAATTCGCCTGCCCGGGTTCACAGAACCCTGATTATTCATGAATCCCTGATTCCCTTCGGAAAATCAGGGACAGCAGAACAGCAGACCTGAAATAACTATCCCCGTTTCCCATAGAATTTGTTGCGCAACAAATTTTAACCTGCTACCTGTGCCTGCTGTACAAAAGACAAAGCCTTTTCTACCATCTTGCGGGAGCCTATGAACACCGGGCAGCGTTCGTGGAGTTCCGATGGCTGAATGTTGAGGATGTTTTCATGACCATTGCTGGCCAGGCCGCCGGCAGCTTCTACCAACAATGCCATGGGGTTGCATTCGTACTGCAAACGAAGTTTTCCTTTTGCATTGCTTTTATCTGCCGGATACAAAAATATACCGCCTTTGATCAGTGTTCGGTGCATGTCAGCTACCATCGACCCGATATAACGGTGTGAGTAAGGCCGACCTTCTTCTTTATTGGATTCCATACAGAGATCCAGAAAGGCTTTTATGCCATCGTCATATTTGCAGGTATTGCCCTGGTTGATAGAATAGATCTTACCCTGCTCCGGACAGCGCATGTTGGGGTGCGACAGGCAAAATTCACCGATAGAAGGTTCCAGTGTAAATCCGTTCACGCCCAGTTTTGTAGCATACACCATCATCGTGCTGGAGCCGTAAATCACATATCCGGCAGCCATCTGCATATGACCCGGCTGTAAGAAGTCAGCTTCGGTACATGGCTTGCCCAGCTCGCTTACCCGGCGGTAAATGGAGAATATCGTGCCGATCGGCGCATTAACATCAATATTGGAAGACCCGTCGAGCGGATCAAAAAGCACCACGTATTTGGAATTAACAGAAAACGGATCATCAAAACAGACAATATTATCATTCTCTTCCGAAGCAATCCCGGCACAATCCGAACTGTTTTTCAGCACGCTGATCAGCATCTCGTCGGCGTATACGTCCAGTTTCATCTGCTCTTCTCCCTGCACATTGGTAGCGCCGTATTGACCAAGAATATCTACAAGGCCTGCTTTCAGCACCTGTTTGTTGATCAGTTTGCAAGCCAGTCCGATGTCACGCAACAAGGCAGAGAGTTCACCCGTAGCCTGGGGGAATTTGCGGGTTTCCTGGATGGTAAATTCGTCAAGAGTGATCAGTTTACGCTGAGTCATGATATGCGGTTCGTTTTGAGAGGTTTGCTGCTGATTGGTTAATTTGTTTTATATCAACAAGCTATGAGCCTGTTTCCTTATTTAACGCAAAAGTAATAAATAACCGCCGAACCAAATGTTTCACATTATAGGATATAGCCGCTACCTTTGCCCAGTTTTTGCCGTCAGACGCTCTGGTAGGGCAGGTACGGCATTTTCGGGGAATGTTTTCTGTAATGATTTTAAACTGTATGTAGCTGTTTTATGGTCCAGTACTACAAAAATATCAACCGTCAGACGTTGGAGATTAATCAGGCTGAAGGCGCTAACTGGATCAATGTAACCCCGCCGTTTCAGGAAAATGAAATTGATAATCTCTCTGCATCCCTGAATATCCCGCGTGACTTTCTGACGGATACACTGGATATTGAAGAACGCGCCCGCTATGAAGCAGAAGACGGAGTGAAACTGATTATCCTTAAGACGCCGGTGGAAAACCAGTCGCTTAATGAAAGTGATGCGGATTTTGTGACAATTCCTATATCCATCATCATCACTGAACGCAGCCAGGTAGTAACGGTCAATTCTTTTGAGAATGTGGCTATCCGCCGTTTTCTGAACACTTTCGCAAAGCGCCACCCGGAACGGCCGAATATGATGGTACTGAAGATCTTTGAAAAAGTGGTGATGGATTTTATGGAGGTGCTGAAGGAGATCAATCACCGGCGTAATATACTGGAGCAAAAGTTGTACGACGCTAACCGGAATGAAGAATTATTATACCTGATGCGCATCCAGAAGAGCCTGGTTTACTTTGTAACGGCGCTCCGCTCCAATGAACTGCTGCTGATGAAGATGGAGCGCACCAATTTCCTGAATTGTGATGAGGAAGAACGGGAGGCGCTTTCGGATCTGATCATTGAGTTTTCCCAGGCGCTTGAAATGGCGGATACTTATACCAACATCCTCAGCTCCACCATGGATGCATTTGCCAGTATTATCAATAATAATATGAATCTGGTGATGAAGCGTCTTACCAGTATTACCATATTGATATCACTACCTACGTTGATTGCCAGTTTTTTCGGGATGAATGTCGCGGTCCCTTTTGAGCATGAAATGCGGGGATTTTTTTTCGCAATCGTACTGTCGTTATGTACCGGCGTTTTTACTGCCTTGTATTTTAATAAGAAACGGTGGTTTTGACAATTGTGTGCTTTTGAATTCACTACAAATTTTAAATTAACACCCTTTAGCGTAATAAGATAGCTAACGGATTTTCCGGAATTATTTTTGCTGTGCATGATTATGTTAAAAACACATGCTATGAAAAAAGTAATTCTGTCTTTGGCCTGTCTTGGCCTTTTTGCAGCAGGAAGTACATCTGATGTACAAGCCCAGGTAGACAAATCATTCTACAAAACCCCATACAAAAGCCGTAACATAGGTTCGTATGACAAGTCTACCAGTATTTTCAGTATCGGATATGGTTTTCCTAATTTGTCCGGAACAGGATGGGCCGGATGGGGCTTAAGCCGATTCGGTATCGGTCCGGCTTATTTGAAATATGAGCATGGAATCAAAGACGAGATCGGTATCGGTGGTTATGTAGCTGGCGCCACATCACGGGTTAAATATGGCGGAAATAATCAGTACATTGATCGTATGACGGCGTTAAGTTTTGGAGTACTTGGTTATTATCATTTCAATAAACTGATCCCGGTGAAAAACCTGGATGTATATGCAGGTATTGGTATCGGGCTCCGTCATTTGTCGTACACATACGATGCCGCCGGGTCATGGCGTAATGACTATACTGATGTGAATGTCTTGCCGTTGGTTAAAGTTGGCGCACGCTACTACTTTACCAAAGCCTTCGGTGTGTATGCTGAAAGCGGTTATGATAATATGAGTAGCGGTAATATCGGTATCTCATTCCGGTTTTAGTAGCATACTGATACGGACAATATTTTATCCCGGGTAATAATGGATGTATTATCCGGGATGTTTTATTTTTGTTCCTTGGAAGCTATCTGACTATTCTTTCGGATCACAATGTGTATCAGTAGGAATATCCGTTTTGCCAAAGTGCAGTGTTGTGGTATAGTATGATAGTTATTTGCTGCTCTTTCAGGGCGATGTTGGAGCGTTGCTTGTGTTGTACCCAACGCAGCGCGTTGGATTGGGTATATGTTGCCCCTGTGGGGCGATGTTGTAATAACGCTCCCAAAGAATGGAGTCTTTAATACCTATAATCCGGCGCATTGCGTCTGTGTGGGACCGGAATGAAGATTCCTGCGCATGTTTACCGGAAAAAACTCAAAGGCTGAAAGCCTGTGATACATTTAGCCTGGGGCATCGCTCCGGGCCGCAGACAAACCCAATCTCCCCTGCGCCCTGAAAGGGCAATATAATAAACAACAGTTGCAGGAACGGGTCAGAGAAGGTTGTCTGTGATCATTTTTTAGTTTTTTTTATGACGACGAAACGTTTTAATATCCGGATATATGGATTATGGGTTGAGCAGGGGCGGGTATGGGTAAATGAGGAACGAATATATGATCGTCATATTTTGAAATTTCCCGGTGGCGGACTGGAATATGGGGAAGGAACTATTGATTGCTTAAAACGGGAATGGATGGAAGAATTTGGTGTTGCAATAGAAGTCCTCGGACATTTTTATACAACAGATTTTTTTCAGCCTTCCTTTTTTGATGATAGCCAGGTGGTCAGTATTTATTATCTGGTAAAGCCGCTGGATTCGTTGAGTGTTCTTGTCAATAAACTCCCACAAGATCGGGGGCGCTGGCTTGATATAGCTGATATAGACCAGGATACATTTCCGCTGCCTATTGACGCACACGTAGGGGATATGCTTCAATTAGTAGCAAGTCGTGAGTAGCAGGTAACAAGATGTTTTAAATTAATTATTAATCGCCACTTATTACTTGTTACTTCCGACTTGCTACTAATTAAAACGGTTGTCCATAAACCGTACCTGCTTGCGGCTGGCGGGTGGAAATTGCATTCGTTGCATTTCTGCGCCGGAATGAAAATGCAGCAAGGGGACTACACGTAGTCGCGCCTGTAACACCGGTTTTATATGACGCTCACAATCATCTACCGGCACTTCGGAATGGATATGTAGTTTCAGTTCGTCTGTGCCGAGCTCGCCGGTAAATACTTCCACCACGTATTCTTTAACCAAAGAAATATTATTGAGTATATCGAAAATAGCAGGTGGATAAAGGGTTGTTCCCTTGTATTTGATCATTTGCTGTTTTCTGCCCAGCACAGGACTGAGCCGGCGGGAATGCCTGCCGCAGGAGCAGGGCTCGTCATATATAGCGCAAATGTCGCCTGTCCGGTAGCGTAGCAGGGGCATGCCTGTTACGCCCAGCGTTGTGATCGTCACCTCTCCATATTCACCGGTTTGTACCGGGTTGCCGTGCTCATCGAGTATTTCGGTGATGATCAGATCCGGTTGCTCATGCCCGCCGGCGCCGGCAACGCATTCGGTAAAGGCTGTCTGCATTTCGGTAGAGGCATAGGTGCTGTATAACTGTACCGGCCATTGATCATATATTTTTCCGCCCAGGGTATTCAGCGTAAAATCTGCATGTCTCAGGCTTTCACCTATACATACGGCTTTGGTAACGGGTGTTGCCCGGAGGTCAATATTGTTTTCTGCTGCAAATTCGATCATCTTCAGCATGAAGGACGGTACGGTTACCAGCGTAGTAGACTGCAGGCGGCGTATGGTATCCCATTGCATCGCGGGCAGACCGGGCCCGGTGCGTACCAATGAAGCACCGAGCTCCCGGATGCCTGTATAGTAGGCCATGCCGGCCATAAACTGGCGATCGAGCGTGAGCATGAGTTGATACAGATCCTGTGGACTCCCGCCAGCCGTGTGAAAGGACTGGCGCTCGTTGTATGAGAGACGCCGGAGATCATTTTCCGTCAGTGCAATGGTGACCGGTTTCCCCATTGTACCGGAGGTGGCTGTATATTCTTTTATTTCCTCTTTTCCTGTACACCGGAAATCCAGGTTATGCTCCTGCATATCTGTTTTTCCGGTGGTCGGCAGCAGATACAGATCCTCTATGGATTTTATTTTTTGAATATCAATTTTATATGCGGCAAGCAGTTGTTTGTAAAAAGGGGAATGCTGCGCTATATATGCAAGAAGGTGCTGTAAAGCATTTGACTGATGTGCTTTTTGTTCTGTCAAAGGCGCAAATGCCAGTTCCGGATAGGATTTCAAGAAGGGATCGTTTGCTGTTAGAAGCACAAAGTTAAGGTAATGTCCCAGATAAAGGTGGTAGTGGCATTGCCTGAATAAAAACCCATGTACAACAGTTTTGTACCCTTTCATATGTTCATAATAAACAGGGGGATTACTTTTAGCAGCAAGACAAACCATGTAATAACAACGATCGTATGTAAAGGGTACTGTGTCATGCTGACGAAGGAAGGATCCCACAAAACACGGGGAAGCACTCATTACATGGGATGCTTCCTTCGTCAGCATGACAAACATCCCTTACCGAAGATCAGATATACGCTCCAGCTAATACATCAAATGGTAAGTATTACATGTGCACCGGACAACAGTGATTGTTTACCTACTTTGACAGATGGTATTTAAAAATTGCACTTGTGGTACACGGTAGGTTTGTTATCGGGGATTATCCTTCTGTTATGGTTGTATCTTGATCGTAGTAAAATTAAAATTGGCCATTTCATATAATATACCGTTTTATTTTTTATATTTGACATGTGTTTTCCCGGCTGAATATTTTTTCCTGAAGTTTACATATATAGATCGCACAGAAAGACCGGAAATGATTGAAGAGGTGACCTGGAGTTTAATGTTTGTATTATATCAGCACAATGAGCTAATATGTAATCATGAACAGGTTCGTTCCATCTTTTTTACTGCTATGTTGCCTGTTTTTCTACAGCCGGGTGCTGTACGCTACACATGCGGCTGGTGGTGAACTGCTCTATGAATTAATCTCCGGCGCCACAGATACGTATCGGTTTACGTTTAAATTTTACAGGGATTGTGGTCCGGGCAGCGTAAATGCGCCGGATTCGGTACGGATGTGTTATGTCAATCAATGTGGTGCGCAGGCTCAGTGGATCATGCTGCGTAAAGTTCAGGGCGCATTGCCCGACGGACGGCCGAATGGCACACCGGTGGGGACAGGCTGTATTGCATTTCCTACTACCTGTGCAGGTGGTACGCTGCCGGGATACCAGGAGTGGTGGTATACGGCAGACCTTACCCTGACGCAGGCCTGTGATAACTGGAGGTTCTGGATATCTATCGCAGCCAGAAATCATGCGATCTCCAATTTATCCAATCCGGGCAACCAGAATATATACATTGAGGCCATGTTCAATAATACGGTCTCTCCGCAAAACAGCTCCCCCTCTTTTACCAACGCCCCCATACCTTATTGTTGTATCAATAACTTATTTACCTATAATAACGGCGCTGTTGACGCTGATGGCGATTCGCTTGTTTTTGAATCTGTAAGGCCCCGTTCCGGTTCGCAGAATAACCAGAATTGTAACGCTTTACCGGTGGAGATTCCATATACAAACGCTGCGTACAATCCGCTGGACAATCCATTTGCAACCAGCAATAGCTTTACGCTCGATCCTTCCACCGGCGCCCTGTCCTTTATTCCCTCCATTCAGCAGGTTGTGGTGATCACTGTAAAGGTAAACGAGTACCGTAACGGGCAATTGATCGGGTATGTGATCCGTGATATTCAGATTGTGGTGATCCCATGCAATACAGCGCTGACCTCACTTTCAATTGATACCGGATCTGTAAGCGGAGGTGTTTTCAGGAATGATCTGTTTCATGTGATGAGCTGTGCCGGTAAGGAGCTGCGCTTTTGTTTTGATATTAAGTCCCTCAGCGCAGTGGCAGAGCTGGTACCTTCGGATAATCATGATCTTGCTTTGCCCGGCTCGACGTTAACTTATACGAATGTGTATACCGACTCCATAAGAGGTTGTGTCGTCTGGCCGACCACCCCGGCACACGCCGGCCTGCATACATTGACCGTGAGTGTGAAAGATTCCGGCTGCCTTCCTCCCGGCTTCATCATACCGGTCACTTATACCATACCGGTTATGATCACGCCTTATCATCCGGTTTTCGATACCATCAGCCATGCCATTTGTGCTGGCTCATCCTACCTGGGTTATGCTGCAGCCGGTACTTATGTGGATACGCTGATGAGCAGCTCTGGCTGCGATAGCATCCGCACACTGGAATTATCTGTCAATCCCGTGTTTGATCATGCCCGTGCCGATACCGCCTGCTCAGGCAGGTTGCCTTATCGGTTTGGGGGGCAGCTTCTTACCGCTCCGGGTATTTTTACAGAAATGTTTCAATCCGTTACAGGATGCGATAGTGCAGTGACCCTTGCGTTTGCGGTTGTTCATCCTACAGATACTGTGATCAGTGCACAGATATGCCGGGGGGCGTTTTATGAGGGCTATAGTGTCCCTGGTGTATACCAGGATATATTTATAAATACGGTTGGATGTGATAGCACGCGTACGATCAACCTTTCATTTTATCCTTATGCAGATACGGTGATCCACCATGATATCTGCCACGATGAATCTTTTCTGGGATATAATTTACCGGGTATATATCAGGATACTTTTCCGAATGCCTTATATGGTTGCGATAGTATCCGGACCATCCATCTCACCGTTCATCCTGTGGAGACGGAAACGCTGAGCCGTACGATCTGCCCCGGTGATGCTTTCCTGGGTTATACGCAGACGGGGACATACACAGATACGATCATGAGTGCAGCCGGATGTGACAGTATCCGGATCCTGCACCTTAATGTAAGTCCCGTATTGTATCAGACAGTAGATACTGCGCTGTGTGACGGTGTGCTCTATGGCGGTTATGGTGTTTCGGGTACTTATACAGATACATTCGTTTCTTCCTTTCTGTGTGACAGCATTCGTACCCTGCATCTTGTGGTGCATCGGTTGAAAGATACTGTGATCCGGATGGAAGTCTGCAGCGGTGAAACCTTCCTTGGTTATTCTGCTTCCGGTAATTATGCAGATGTATTTACATCCTACTCAGGATGCGACAGCACACGGTATCTGGAGCTTAAGGTGCACCCCTTTTATTATACAGATACATTGGTGTATATCTGCGAAGGCGATGCTTACCACGTTGGCGGCGCCCTGCAACATCAGGCAGGTACTTACCGTGATTCTTTTCTGACGGTAAATGGATGCGATTCTGTGATCTCTACGGAACTGAGACGTACGCCCCGGTTGTTTCCCGATCTTGGCCCCGATCGTGAAATATGTGCGGATGAAGCGCTTGCGCTGTTTCCCGGTACATATAGACATTACCTCTGGAACACAGGGGAAACTGCTGCCCGGATTTATGTAAACACCACCGGCAGATACCTGGTGACGGTTTATGATTTTGAGGGATGCGCGGCCACAGACACTATTGAAATATATGTGCACGAACTGCCGGAAGTCCGCATACAATATGGGGAAGGCGACGTCTGTATTAGCGATACACTGCACCTGTCTGCAGCGGGTAATTTGCTTTTCCGCTGGTATCAGGATGGCGAAATGGCGGGGACTGACAATCGTTACAGCGTTATACCGCAGGAGGACAGGAGTGCAATCCAGATCGCACTGGAAGGAACGGATGCAATGGGTTGTTCTGCCCGTGATTCTATGTCGTTTTACCCCGTCAGTTGTTGCGGAACGATGTACGTGCCCAATGCCTTTACGCCGGATGGCGACGGGCTGAATGACCAATTCCGGGTAATGACAACTGCATTTTTTAAGGAGTTTCAGTTGGTGATTATGGACAGGTGGGGTAATCGTGTTTTTGAGTCTGCTGATATAAGACATGGGTGGAATGGTGTACACATCAATATGCCGGCAGATCCCGGTGTTTACTTTTACATGATCAAAGCCCGCTGCTATAAAAATAATAAATCCATGATGCTGAGGGGTGATCTTACTTTAATACGGTAATGTGGTTTGAGATGAGAGTCACCCTGTTACGCTCTCGGAATATCCCGGTCTTGCTGATAAGGTGCAATTCAAATCTTTGCTATTCAAAAAACTGAATTTTGCTTCGACAAGCTCTGCAACCATCTTTTAATGTCGGTCATTGAGCCCTGAGCTTGTCGAAGGGTCGGAATGAATACCTTGAAGTATGAAAGCAAAGATTTGAATTGCCACCTTGTTGACATTCAACAGAGGAACACTTACTTTTACACAGTTCAAAACGAGGTGTTTTTTTGCTACTCCGCAGTCGTATAGCGCCCACCCCCAGCGGTTACCTGCATGCCGGGAATGCGTTTAATTTCCTGCTGACGTACCATGTCGTCCGGCAATCCGGCGGGAGCATCCGGCTACGTATTGATGATCTGGATACTCCCAGGATACGACAGGAGTATATCACAGATGTTTTTGACTCACTGAACTGGCTGGGGATAAGCTGGGATGAAGGTCCGCATACCCCTGAAGAGCACTACAGACTGTACTCCCAGCAACTTCGGCTGGACCGTTATCATAAGTATCTTGATGTGTTAACAGCAACAGGAAAAGTTTTTGCCTGTAGTTGTTCTCGGCAGGAAATAGAACGTAACAGCCGGGATGGTCATTATTCCGGCTCCTGCATCGGAAAGGGGATACCATTGGATGCACCTGATACATCGTTACGTATTGTCATTCCTGATCCCTGCCTGGTAACTATTCATGACCGGATGAAAGGAGTCGTAACGGTAGATTTGTATCGTGTCATGCGTCATTTCGTTGTCCGGCGCCGGGATGGCATTCCTGCTTATCATCTTGCTTCGCTGGCCGACGATCTTGATTTTCATATCAATTGCATTGTACGTGGTGAGGACCTGCTGCACAGCACAGCGGCACAGTTGTATCTGGCCTCTTTGCTGCAGGAACCGGTATTTTCATCCGCCCGTTTTTATCATCATCCTTTATTTGCAGACGACGACGGCCGGAAGCTGTCCAAGTCGGCGGGTAGTATTTCCTTAAAACATCAGCGTGCAGCAGGGATGAAGCCGGAGATGCTATCCGGACTGGTTGCGTCAGCGATACAACAAATGCAGACACCGGATCAATGATGCACCGGCGCCTGCAATGTTCAGGAAACAAACAACGGATGGAGTATACGAAAACAGTTTTATCAGAATGTACGCGATCCGTTCGTTTGTACCGCGTAGCGGAAAGAATAATGTCCGAATGCCGGACGTGTGCTCAGATCGGCGAACTCAGGCGTACTGGTATTAGGATTGCCTTCATAGAGACTTAATATCTGCAGTTTTGCGTATTTACCATCTGCTGTTTTAATGACGATCGTAAGTCCCGCCTTGGGTAATACCGCATGATTGGGCTCAGAATTGCTTCCGGTATAATTAGCCCAGGTCATAAAGCTGGGGAGGGCTTCCGTACCGGGCTTGTAGCCATCTGCCGGCGCTTCCTTTACGTCGTCGAACGCAGTTTCCACTACCAGTGCAGCAGCATTGCCGCTGCCTTCTGTACCACTGTTTACGGCAATTGCTGCATTTCTGTTTTCGGCTGCAAAGCTGATGTCCCAGTTGGTCGCGTTGATGTTTACCGGATCTATTGCTTCTCCGGTGGAAAGGTTGAAGTATACCTTGCCTGCAGTAGCGTCGAGGCTGATTTTGGTTTTAATTTCAGCAGGCGTATTTGTAGTATTGCCATTATTATTCCCACCTGAAGGATTTTGTGTAACAGGTTCCGGTTCTTTGTCTTTTTTACATCCCGTCATAGTGAATGTTCCGGCTGCGAATGCCACCGTTGCGAAAATGAGCACGTGTTTTTTCATGTGTGTTTTTATTTATGATAATTGGTAAAACAAGATTTATTCAACAGCCGGAGCTGCTCGTTTGTGAAATTGCCATGCCCCCCCCACATACCAGTTACGCGGCGGAGTGGTAGGGTCGAAAGGTGTAGGAGCGCCGAACATATTGTTCATCCCCGCTTCCACTGTGACGTGCGGGAAGAATTTCCGAACGGATACATTCCACAGCGTATAGCCGGCTGCGTACTCCTGGTCGTCGTCCAATATGGAGTTGCCATTGACATCTGCGCCAGTGCCGAAGCGCCCGCGGTATATGCCCCGCAGCGAGATGTCGAAATCATACTTTTTATTGTCGTACATCAGTTTGATGTTGCCTGTATGACGGGATCGGTTATAAAGACCGCCGTAATTTTCCGGCAGCACTTTGGCATCCATATTGGTTTCAGGGTTACGATAGTAAACCTTTCCTTCATTGATCTTTTCCCAGACCTCCATGTCTTTTGCATCAAGGTACTGGTAGCCGGCAGAAACTGCCAGGTTGAACGGGAGGCAATATTCGGTCTGTACTTCGATGCCCTGTGTCCGTACTTTGTGCCGGTTGAAGTAAGTGAAAATATTTCCCTGGTTGGTCTTGATGGCAACAGTGTTGAAATCGATCAGGTCGGTGATGTTATTCCGGAAGAAGTTGACATTGACCGCCATTTTCTTTGCCGGGTTGAGCCGGAATCCCGCATTATAAGCAAGAGAGCTTTCTGCCTTGATCTCTCCGATGGTAGACGGATCTATCAGGATCGTCTGGATTTGTCCTTCCTGTTGCAACTTTAGTATTGCATCTTCTGCTACACGCGTACCGAAAACACTGTAGCCGGCTACGGGATTTGTAAAGTTCAGCAGCAATTGTTCGAATGTCGGAGCTTTATATCCGCCTGCAACGCTTGCCTGTATGGAGATGATCTTATGGATCTTCCAGCCGGCGGCCAGTTTTGGGGTAAGCCGGTCGGCATATTGGTTGTGCTTGTCGTAGCGAAATCCGGCAACCACATTCACCGCATCAAGAGGTGTCCATTGGTGCTGCCCGAATACATACATCTGGTTGAAGGCGTTCCGGGATTCGTAACGGGTGGCATCAACAGTTTCCACCACATTACCGGCGCCCACGGTGCTCAAGTGTCGTTTGCTGAATGTGTGATCGTATTGAAGTTCGGAGCGGTTGAATAGTTGTTTGAAATAGCTGTCGTCATACACGCCTGCTCCGTCTTCATAGTCATAACGGGTACGGGTAGAGAAGGTCGTGATATGGTTGCGTACCTGCAGTTTTTTGCCCGGTCTGATCGTCCAGTGCAGGGTAGGGGTAAAACTGAAATCCTGCCGGTTGGTCTTTTCGCGGATCATCCGGTCTTCCGTTTCTACTGTTACCAGCTTGCGGTTTTTCTGATCTTCATTGTAGAAGCGTGTGTTTACTACCAGTTCTGTGGCAGATGTGAAGCGGTACGATATCTTGCCGTTTACTGTGTATCCGGTAAACGGCGCAATCGTTTTCGTGATGTTGCTGGTGGCATTCTCTGCAAAATAACCATCGCTGCTCAGGCGGTTTGCGAAGACATACCATCCCAGTTTTTTCTCTTGTTTGCCGGCTTCGGCGGTGACGTCCCATGTGTTGAATTTCCGGAAACGTGCACGCACCGAGCCCGTGTATTCACTGGTGCCTTTTTTAGTGATAATATTAATGACGCCACCCATTGCTTCACTGCCGAACAGTGATGATGAGGGACCTTTTACCACTTCGATCCGTTCTATATTACCGACGACCAGCCTGGTGAGGTCGAGATTGCCTTTGGTGCGTCCGACAATCGGTTCACCGTCTATCAATATCAGGATATAATCTGTACTCAGCCCCTGCATTTGTATCCCGGAGCCATGATCCTGTATCACCTGCAGTCCGGTTTGTTCGGCGAGTACTTCATTCAGTCGCAGGGAGCCGATCCGCTCAATGGATTTTCCGCTGATGACGGAAACCGGCACCGGCACATCATCTATACGACGCGTGGTGCGCGTGGCAGATACGACCACGTCGTCCAGCTCCTTCTGCAGTGAATCCGGAGATTGTGCAGCGATTTTGGTGGCGGGACAGGTGACCAGAGATATCCCGCATAAAAAGATAAACCTTCTTATGTTCATACAGCTTCGTTATTAATCAGTCTTCTTTAGCGCAAGAAACAATCATCTGCCTATGTTATGTGTCTGATAAACAGCTGATTGCCGGGACTGCAAAATTAGATACACCACAGGTCCGGGAACTTCATAATCAGGAATAGTTATGTCATTCGCCGGTCATTTATCTGAGTGGAATAAGCAGGAAACAGAACATGATAACACCGAAATAGAGATTGAAATTCAGCTCATTGTGTACTGCCTGGGTGATTTCAAAGACAGCAGATGGTATTTATAAAAGCGGGAAAAAGGCCATCCTGAAAGTTTATCGCTAACACCCGGTAAACAGAACAGCAGGTATTATAGTGAATAACATCGTGAGCGGTGCTACATGGTCTATACATTTATCTATCATACACATAGTTGTTGGGATATGGTTGTATGTATCTATATAATCAGGAATAATTACATTCTTTCAGTGTTCTATGTTTTCGGGAATGCATTGTCAGGCTATTTATTGAGAATCATTTGCTTATTATTTTTTAATCGCCCCCTTTTTCTGTATCCTTTTCAAAATCGGGAATATAAAAGGTATGCTTTTGCATGAAAAGCCCTTTTTATAGGTTTTTTAGCGGACACTTATGTCTGGTGACCGTCATTTTTTCTGTTACTTTGCACTTCTTTTTTAAACACCGCTCAGGTACATTTTAAATACAACATTATTTATGGTTAGTACAGAACTTAAAGAAGCAACAAAAACAGCACATCTTGATCTCGAAAGAAAGGTAATCAAGAAACTGAAAGACATACGCAGCAACAGTGATTATGCAGACCTGTTGTCTTATTTCTACGCCTATTTCAGCCGTCTGGAGCAGGCTATTGAGCCGCATATCACCGGAGACATCCTGCCGGATTATAAAGAGCGCCGCAAGGCAGACCGCCTGAAAAATGATATGGCCGAACTGGGCAGCGCTGATATGACACTGCCGCATACAGAAACACCGGCGATCACCAATCCGCTTGAGGCTATGGGCGCCTTGTATGTGATGGAAGGTTCTGTAATGGGTGGCGGTATCATTGTGAAGATGCTGGCCGAGAAGGGCGGCATCAACCAGGGTATTTCTTTTTTCTCCGGTTATGGCGAAGCTACACGCGAAAAGTGGGCTGAGTTTACTGCAATACTTGACAAGCTGGCAACCACACCGGAAGAAAAGCAGTCGGTTATCAATGCTGCCAACCAAACGTTTGAGCGGTTTTCGGCTTCGATGAACTAACGCCGGTGCAAGAAATAAATAAAACAGAAGCAGATACAGCCTAACTCTTTTTTATATACCTTTATGGTAACCCCGTAAATGAATGGTATATGAAAAAAAATCTCCTTGTCTTATTCCTGCCCTTGTTGTTTACATCACAATTACGGGCACAGGCTCCTGAGCTTGTTATTGATCTGAACAGTGGTAAAAGCTCCGGTTCCGATCCGGCTTTTCTAACGGTGCATGGCGATGCCCTGTATTTTCTTGCAGATATACGGAGAGAAAGCGGGATTAGTCATTATGCACTGTTTCGTCATGATGGTGTTAATACAGACATGACAGGATATTCCAGTTATAGCGATCCATACTTATTGCCGGATATACAGCCGCATGTTAACCACGAATTCAGGTATTCGCGGCCGCTGACCATTGCCGGTAATAATATCTTCCTTACCGGAATTTCCGGTGTGTATGGGTACAATGGGTCCGGAGCCTTTCAGATTGCTAAGGCTAATACCGGTGATAATCTGCACACCGGCCAAGTAGGATATGCTGTCGCACTGGGTGATCTGGTTTATTCTAATCAACATGGCGGCTTTGATGTTATATGGATGAATGAGCCTGCTGTTTGGTCTTATAATCCCACCAGCAGGGTTGTTACGCCATATACTTCTCCGGACATTCGATATGTGACAAGCCCGATGTACATATATAAAGACAAACTGACTTTCAGCGCCAGCGATTATAATGGTGTTGCCAATTTATACTCATTTACCCCCGGAAGCGGTACTTTTACCCGGTTATCCAACTTTACTGCATCATACATGGATATCGACTACATATATGTGGACGGAGATAATGTATATTTTGGAGCAGAAGTAGGGGCAGAAGGCATGGAACTGCACGTTTATAATGGAAGTACAGTTCAAAAACTCACATCACTGAATAGTCTGAATGACGGTATTGATGGTGCGCCTATACGCTATCGCGATGCGATCTATTTTGCCGGAAATAACGGCACCAGCGGTTATGAGTTAATGAAGGTGAACCTTGCGGATAATACCGTGTCCCTGGTGATGGATATAGAACCCGGCGTTGGAAACTCTTACCCTGACAATTTTACTGTCTATAACGGTAAGCTTTATTTCGCTGCTTATACGAGCCAATATGGCGATGAGTTATGGGAACACGACGGGGTTAATACAAAAATGGTTGCAGATCTGAATCCGGGTCCAGACGGTTCCGGTCCGTCAGGAGGAACTATTTACAAGGGGAGCCTGTATTTTAATGCAACTAACGATCAGTCAGGGTATGAATTATTTAAATATACTGCCGCAGCATCCGATGTACCGGAAACGACAGCCAAAGACTACGGCATTAAAATTTATCCCAATCCGGTTTCAGATTTTTTGCACATTGATAATCCGGGAAATGTACCTGATCTGAAGGTGTCACTCACAGACGTTACAGGAAAGCTGATGTATACAACTACACTTGGAGCAGGAATAAATCACTGTTCGCTAACCAATCTTACTCCGGGAATGTATATCGTTAAGATCATTGGCAGCAACAATGAAATAGCCTATTCTCAGCGTGTGGTAAAAGTGGAATAATCGTAATAGCCGGTATTTTATAGCAACGCTACATTGTCCGGTAGTTATCGGGAGAATGTAGCGTTATTTCACTTTTATAATAACTGGTATCAACACATTTTTCTATTACCTTTGGTGGGATAAAAGTCACCCCCCCTTGGACTCCATGAAAAAAAATATTGCACTGCTGGCCGGAGGTTACTCCGGCGAGTATGTTATTTCGGTACAGACCGCCGGTACGATTGAACAAAACCTGGACAGTAGCCGCTTCAATGTATATAAGATCATTGTGACCCGTGAAGACTGGGTCTATGAAGATAGCACGGGTCAAAAAACATCCGTGGATAAAAATGATTTTTCTTTGTTTATAAATGGAGAAAAGATTGTTTTTGATGCAGTTTTCATTGCTATTCATGGCACACCGGGAGAAGACGGACGGATGCAGGGATACTTCGATATGCTGCGGATACCGTATACTACCTGTAATGCCATTGTTTCGGCGCTTACGTTCAATAAAAGCTATTGCAACAAGGTTGTCAAGGATTTCCAGGTAGTAGATATCGCAAATTCCTACCACCTCATCCGGGGGGAACAGTATTCCGTCGGTAATATCCTGGAGCATCTCCGGTTGCCTTTATTTGTAAAGCCCAATGAAGGAGGATCGAGTCTCGGAGTCAGCAAGGTGAAGTCTGTAGAACATCTGCTGCCGGCCATCGAAAAAGCGTTTCAGGAAGACAGTCAGGTGCTGATCGAAGAATATATTGAGGGCCGGGAACTGACTATCGGGGTGTACCGCATAAACGGACAGGTATATGTATTGCCGGCAACAGAGATCGTAAGCTCTAATGAGTTTTTCGATTATGAAGCCAAATATACCAAGGGTGTGACCAACGAGATCACGCCTGCTCCTGTTGATGAACATATACGGGAGCTTCTGGAAACCAAGGCTATCCATATATACCGGCACCTGAACTGCCGGGGTGTGGTGCGGATGGATTTTATTCTTCAGAAAAATACCAACAAGCTGTATTTTCTTGAAGTGAACACCATGCCCGGACAAAGTGAAAACAGTATTGTGCCTCAGCAGGTAAGAGCGGCAGGAAAAACCCTGAAAGATTTTTACAGGGCTTTACTTGAGGATTGCATGGAGCATAATAATTGAAAATCTGATCTAATCAATGACCGGTCTGAAAAATAAATCTTTTTTATTTCACCTCTTTCTGCTGGTGGTATTATGCGTAATACTGTATTTCGCATTTTTTGCAAGCCTGGGTATACTGACCAATCATAACGAGGAAGTGAAAATACCCAACCTGCTCGGTAAAGATCTGAAATCAGCCCTTGCAGAAACCGAACGCCGGGGATTTGAAGTAACAGTTGACTCTGCTTACGAGCCTGAAGTACGGCCGTATGTTGTACTGACACAGCAGCCCGATACCTCCGCCATTGTAAAAACAGGCCGGATGATCTTCCTGACTGTCAATAAAGCGGAACCGCCGCTGACGGTGATGCCCAACCTGGTAGGCCTTTCCTATCGCAGCGCGTCTATGATGCTGAAAAGCAACCGTCTGCTGATCGGCGATACTACTTATAGACCGGATATTGCCAAAGGAGCAATTCTGGAGCAACTGGTCCGGGGCGAAAAGATGCCTGCCGGAGAACCGATAGCGCAGGGCACACGTATAGACCTTGTGATCGGCGATGGGTTGGGAGAAACGGAACTGATGGTCCCTGATCTTATCGGGCAGACATACCTCGAAGCAATGGCATTGGTCGGAGCACTGAATCTGCAACCCAATCTTATCTTTGTAGGGCATATTACGGATTCATTCAGCGCCGTGGTGTATGACCAGCAGCCCAAAGGCATGAACGA
The DNA here is from genome assembly GCA_037190845.1 of Flavipsychrobacter sp. GTDB lineage: Bacteria > Bacteroidota > Bacteroidia > Chitinophagales > Chitinophagaceae > JBEBVQ01. Next base: position 221,557 of record JBBCJI010000001.1, read on the forward strand.
GCTTATGACCCATAACCGGATCCGCGAAGGGGATATTATTGATATTTTCGTCAAACAAAACCCCACTCCTGAAGAGCTTGAGCACAATAGAATGCCGGTTGGAGAAGTTAATGAAGAAAGTGAAGAGTGAATTTGTAATGATATAATGACGTAGCGCATGAATCTGTCCACCTCGTCATCCTGAATGCAGCGTAGCGGAATGAAGGATCTCACGTAACATGGAATACTCATTTTGTGGGATCCTTCGCTCCACTTCGTTTCGCTCAGGATGACACCGTGCTTTGATGTGAGCTTGTCAGTCATACAAAATGCTTTGCCATTCAGTATGATAGAAAATGCGTCATTGGCACTGGAGCGTAGCGGAATGGAGCAACCTCCAGGTCAGACACTTTTAAAAATTGGCGAATTTTGAAACGAACAATACATTGATCCAACGTATATTAATATTGTATCTGGCATTTCTGCAGATGCTATGGGCGGTAAACAGTCATGCGCAGGAACAGGTAGCGCCGTTAACGTATAACCCGTTGCTCAGCGGGGCAGGGGAGAAACAACCGGGATTTGCCCGAAAAACAACTGCGCTTACACTCCCGTTTTTTGAAGACTTTACCGGTTACGACGTATTTCCTGATCCCGCCAGGTGGACAGACCGGCAAGTGTATGTCAACAATACGATGTGTGTAAATCCCGTCAGTCGGGGAGTAGTCACTTTTGATGCATTGAATGAGCATGGTGTTCCTTATAATACAGTCAACCCCTTTGTTGCCGTTTATGCAGACAGTTTGACTTCTCAGTTTATAGATCTCAGCAGCGACAGCCCGGCAGACAGTATTTATCTCAGCTTTTTCTATCAACCCCAGGGTAACGGATTTGCTCCCGAAGCTGATGATTCGCTCATGTTGTTTTTTAAGAAAGGGGATAGTTCGTGGGTGAAGGTATGGAGTCGGGCAGGCTCTGCAGTACACCCCTTTACACCGGTAATGGTTCCGGTGACGGATGCCGCCTTTTTTAGTGATCAATTTCAATTCCGTTTTGTAAATATTGCGTCCATCAATCTGAACGACGATGTCTGGAACCTGGACTATATCCGTATGGATAAGTACAGAACTTACAGCGATATAGACATAAACGATATCTGCACCAGCCTGGAGCCTTCGTTCCTGCTGAACGATTATGCCGCCATGCCTTACCGTCAGTTTCTGGCTGACGTAAGCCGCGAACGTGCCTCCACGCAGCAATTCAGCATCCGCAATAATTACCAGGGGGCGAGGGATGTACAGTATCACTATATTGCGCGGGATGTCGCTACCAATACAGTGTTGGGCAGCGGTACAAATAATGGCAGTATGACGCCGGACGTCAATGTGTCCGTCTCATTCCCTGCTTATACAACAACCGTTCCGATGAGCGGACGTTATGACCGTGTTGTTTTTGAAAACAAATATTTTTTTACTTCCGTATCCTCTGCAGACCGGTCTGAAAATGACACCATCGTACGAAACCAGGTATTTGACAATTGCCTGGCTTACGATGATGGCACAGCCGAAAGAAGCTATTTTCTCAACATGTGGCCATCGCTGCCAGGTAAGATTGCCGTAGAGTTTCATCTTAATGAGCCGGACACCCTGCGCGGGATAGCCATCTATTTCGGCAGGCAGGTGCCGCTGGCTACATACAAATATTTTACACTGACCGTTTACGAAGATATTGCCGTTAACGGCGGAACAGATAAGTTGCTTTACGAGCAGGAACTGAACGATCCCGGCTATGCAGATACGATCAATAAATTCTGGATATACAAATTTAACCGGCCGGTACCGTTGCCGGCGGGCGCTTTCTATATCGGAACCAACCAGCCTGCATCCAGCGGCAGCGACAGTCTCTATTTCGGGCTGGACGTAAACCGGACAGGCGCAAACTATCTCTACTACAATGTATTGAATGTATGGGAATCCTCGCTGGTCTCCGGTGCTCTGATGATGCGCCCTTTGCTGGGGCAACCGGTTACCGGATCGGACGTGCCACAAATAGCACCGGAATCCGTACAATGGAGGGTATACCCCAACCCGGTCGGGGACGTATTATATATTGTATCTCCGGATCCGACAACCGGTATCCGTTATGAAATTTGTGATGCCATGGGGCGGATTATAAAAACAGGAAATACCCGGCAGGGGATGCCTGTAATGACCAGGGACCTTTCCGCCGGGCTGTATATAATGCGCCTGAGCACAAAATCAGAAACGTATACCACTAAAATCATTAAACTATAAGAACAGGCATATGCAGGAAATTACAGTAACAGAACTGAAAAACAGGCAAGATGCCGGAGAGCGCCTTCATATTATTGACGTGCGCGAACCGGATGAATATGCAGCCTATAATATCGGAGCCCGGCTGATACCATTGGGGCAAATCATGAGTATGCAGACGGAAGAGATTGACGATCTGAAAAATGAAGAACTGATTATTCATTGCCGTTCGGGAAAACGCAGTCTGCAGGCGTGCCTTTTCCTGGAGACGATGGGCTTCACCAATGTGAAAAACCTGGCGGGTGGTATCCTCGCCTGGCAGGAGCAATTCGACAGCCCGTCAAATGGTTGAACCCACGAAGTTGTTTAAAAATGATTCGTAAAAAAAGCAATAAGATAAAACACACCTCACGTTCTCCCCTCAGCCTGCCTGCGCTATGGCTTCGGCGCACAAAGGGAGACGACCAGTCCGTTCTGCAACCGAACTATGACAAAAGAACGGCGCAACTACCTTCGAAGGGGGTAGGGGGATGTTTCCGCTACGATATGATTTGAATGAAATTTATATGGCTTTTTCCCTCTCAATCCTTATCCCTCAATCCTGAGCAACAGATATGCACGATATAGAGCCATATTATAACTGGCGTCACCTGTATACGGCAGAAGAAGATGAGCAGTCTCCTTTTTACGGCCGTGAATACAGTGAATTTGAATTTTCCAATACGGTATACAACTATTATATCCATCCCCAGTGGGATGAGTTTGGGTCGCGGACGCTTTATCTGAAAGTGCTTTTTGCTGACTACGAATATAATTATGTGATTATTGAAATGATCGGGGAATGGAATGATGCGGTTGAGAATGACATCATGCAGTTGAAGCGCTCGGTAATCGATCGTTTCATGATCCGGGGTATCTCCAAATTTATCCTGATCACTGAAAACGTGCTCAACTTCCACAGCAGTGACCCGGAATATTATGAAGAATGGTATGAGGATATTAAAGATAAAGGCGGGTGGATCGTTTCTGTCAATATGCCGGAACAGACAAAATACGATTTTCACGGATCACATATAGACCGGTACATACGGATGTTTGATGTGCCCGGCTGGCGCACATTTGCCCCTCAGCATTTTTTCCAGGTAGTGGATAACAAGATGCTGCGGCTGGATGGTTAACTATATCAAACAACCAACAAAGAGAAAATCTGTACTTGCGCTTCTTAAAATACAGGGTTATCTTTGCAAAGATTTTACAAAACCATTACAATCTAATTCCGCCGGACAAATGAACTGGAAACATTACTTTACATCTTCCATCGGCAAAAAGCTGGTTATGGGCTTTACGGGCCTCTTTCTTATCTCTTTCTTGATCATTCATGCCTATGTCAATGTCATGATTTTTGCCAATGACGGAGGTGTTACATTTAATATTGCCGCAAAATTCATGGGCACTACGCTGATTATCCGCATTATGGAGATCGGCCTTTTTGCGGGCATACTACTCCATATTATTCAGGGATATATGCTGGTGCAGAAAAACAACAGCACCCGGAACTCACGTTATGCGATAAAAGCAGGCAACAAGACCAGCGCCTGGTACAGTCGCTCTATGGGGCTGCTGGGCACATTGATTTTGTTGTTCCTGATCGTTCATATAGCTCATTTCTGGGTACCCTCTCGTATTACCCATACGCTGAACCCAATGGTTGTTAACGGGGAAGAGATGCATAATCTGTATGAGCGTATGGTGATTGTATTTGCCAATCCCTGGGTAGTTTTGTTATATGTGCTTGGCTGTTTCTCCCTGGCCTGGCATCTGATACACGGTTTTTACAGTGCTTTCCAGACATTGGGGCTTGGCACCCACAAGTATAAGCAGATGATCCGTAATACCGGGATTGTCTTTTCTGTTTTAATCTGTGTTGTTTTTGCGTCCATGCCGGTAGCTATGTATTTTCAATGGATAAAATAATCTGATTCTCACACAATATCTGATCTTGCTGATATGACCAAGTTTAATTCCAATATACCTGCGGGGGAGCTCGACAAAAAATGGACGGATTATAAGGCTACCTGTAAGCTGGTGAACCCAGCCAACAAACGTAAACTGGAAGTGATCGTAGTAGGAACCGGACTCGCCGGAGCCTCTGCAGCCGCTGCTCTGGGTGAGCTGGGGTATAAAGTAAAGGCATTCTGTTTTCAGGACAGCGGTCGCCGTGCACACTCCATAGCTGCACAAGGTGGTATCAATGCGGCCAAGAATTATCAGAATGACGGTGACAGTGTGTTCCGTTTGTTTTACGATACGATCAAAGGAGGTGACTATCGTGCCCGTGAATCGAACGTACACCGCCTTGCGGAGGTATCTGCCAACATCATTGACCAGTGCGTGGCACAAGGGGTTCCTTTTGCCCGTGAGTACGGCGGCCTGCTGAGTAACCGTTCTTTTGGCGGTACGCAGGTGCAGCGTACATTCTACGCTGCCGGACAAACGGGGCAGCAATTATTGATCGGCGCCTACCAGGCCATGGAGCGCCAGGTGGCGCTCGGCAATGTGACCGAATATACCCGTCATGAAATGCTTGAAGTAGTGACGATTGACGGCAAAGCCCGCGGTATCATCGCCCGTAATCTGGTGACGGGTGAACTGGAACGTCATTTCGGTCATGCGGTATTGTTGTGCAGCGGAGGTTATGGTAACGTGTTTTATCTCTCTACCAACGCTATGGGCAGCAACGTAACGGCTGCCTGGAAAGCACATAAAAAAGGAGCATTTTTCGGGAATCCCTGCTTTACACAGATACATCCTACCTGCATCCCGGTAAGCGGCGACCACCAGTCTAAGCTGACCCTGATGTCGGAGTCACTGCGTAATGACGGCCGGATATGGGTACCGAAAAAACAGAATGATACACGTAAGGCCGGTGATATTCCGGAAGATGAGCGTGACTATTACCTGGAGCGCCGTTACCCTGCATTCGGAAATCTGGTGCCTCGTGATGTGGCCAGCCGTGCTGCTAAAGAAAGATGTGATGCGGGCCATGGCGTAGGCGCCAGCAGGCAGGCAGTATATCTGGATTATGCTTCTGCCATCGAACGTTACGGAAAGATTGAAGCAGGGAAGCAGGGAATGCATAATGCAGATGCCGCTACCATCCGTACGCTGGGTATGGATGTGGTGAAAGAAAAATACGGCAATCTGTTTGATATGTATGCAAAGATCACCGGCGAAAACCCATATGAAGTGCCGATGCGGATCTATCCCGCCGTGCACTATACCATGGGCGGTCTGTGGGTAGATTATGAATTGCAGACTACCGTACCGGGTCTTTATGCCCTGGGCGAGGCCAATTTCAGCGATCACGGCGCCAACAGACTTGGGGCGTCTGCACTGATGCAGGGGCTTGCGGATGGTTATTTTGTGATCCCTTATACTATTGGTAATTATCTGGCGGATGAGATCCGCACCAATGCAATCCCTACGGATCACCCCGCTTTTGTGGCGGCTGAAAAAGAAGTGGACGACCGCATTCAGAAACTGATGAGCATCAAAGGCACAGAAAGCGTAGAGTCTTTCCATAAACGCCTCGGCAAGATCATGTGGGATAAATGCGGTATGGCAAGGAATGAAAAAGGATTGAAAGAAGCGGTTGAAGAAATAAAAGCATTGCGCAAGGAGTTCTGGAGCAATGTCCGTATCCCAGGTGAAATCAACGAATTTAATCCGGAACTGGATAAAGCGGGCAGGGTAGCCGACTTCCTTGAGTTGGGCGAACTGATGTGTCTTGATGCATTAAACCGTAACGAAAGCTGTGGCGGGCACTTCCGGGAAGAATATCAGACGGAAGATGGAGAAGCATTGCGTCAGGACGATCAATATATGTATGTAGCCGCCTGGGAGTATAAAGGCGAAAGTAATTTCGAAATGCACCGGGAAGATCTGAACTACGAAGTGGTTCATCCTACTCAGCGCTCTTACAAATAATGCCGGAAGTCACGGGTAATATGTATATATGACCAGAACAACTTTTTACAATATTGGCATAGCCGTCACATCCTGTTTTCAGGTAAATGCGCAGCAGTATACTGCACAGCTTCTTGATGCACAGGATATGCAACCGGTTGCTTATGCTAATATTGGGTTGCTGGGTACATCTTATGCGACCAACTCGGACAGTCTGGGCAACTTTACACTTACCATACCCGATGAGATGAAAGACAGGATGCTTTCTGTTGCCATAATCGGGTATGAGTCGTATAAGATGCAGGGAAGCGAGTGGATCCGGTTGCTCAGCAGTAATAATCATAAAGTTTATTTACAGAAAAAGCCACGTGAGCTGTCTGAAGTTGTTGTGAAACCGGCGAAACTCACCCAGGCGCGTCTGGGAAGCTATATCATCTGCTCTATGGATACTGCGGGCGGACTGCCTTTTCCTTTTCTCTTTGAAGGCAAAAGAAAAAGCGGGGTTTTGGATACGCTGACTGAGATTGGCACTCTGATGAAAGTAAAGCGGAAAAAGACTTTTATTGATAGTGTAAAAATTAATGTCGGCATTTGTACACATCCTGAAATCTTATACAGGATAAATGTTTACGAAGAAACAGACGGAGACTTCAATAATATATTGCAGGAGCCGGTTTATATCCGATTGAACAGGGAAAATGTGGGACAGGAGATTACGGTTGATCTTACAAGTCTGAATCTTGTGGTCAATAATAACTTTATTGTGAGCATAGAGAAGGTAAAAGAACTGGGGGCTGGGAGTTTTACGATTTGTGGGAAAATGTTTGGACCTCCCATGTTTATGAGGATAGCCTCTCGTCAGGATATGTTTGTTAAATTGCCGGTAGTAAGCATGGGTATTTCAGCTTATGTTACTTTCAGTGAGAAAATGTAATTTATAATATGACCTGGATGCAGGTCTGAAAATACGGACTTATAAAACACCAGTAATGGAGCATTACAATATGAATCTCACCTTAAAGGTGTGGCGGCAGAAAAACAACAAGGATAAAGGGCATTTTGAGACCTTTAAAGTGAAGGATATCTCTTCCGAAATGTCATTTCTTGAAATGTTTGATGTACTGAATGAGCAACTGATCGCTGAAGGCAAGGAGCCAATCGCATTCGACCACGACTGTCGCGAAGGTATCTGCGGTATGTGCAGCATGCATATTAACGGTCGTGCGCATGGTCCCTGGCATCAGACAACTACCTGCCAGCTCCATATGCGGGAATATAAAGACGGCGATACAATCGTTGTGGAGCCGTTCCGCGCCAATGCATTTCCGGTGATCAAAGACCTTGTGGTAGACCGTACAGCGTTCGACCGGATCATCCAGTCTGGTGGTTATATATCTGTAAACACCGGTAATGCGGTAGATGCCAATGCGCTGCCAATAGAAAAACAAAAGGCGGATGATGCGTTTGCGGCCGCTGCATGTATCGGCTGCGGCGCTTGTGTGGCTGCCTGCCCCAATGCTTCTGCCATGCTGTTTGTATCTGCCAAGGTATCTCACCTGGCATTGCTTCCGCAGGGCGAAGCTGAACGTAAAATCCGGTCCGTTAATATGGTCCAGCAGATGGATAAGGAAGGATTTGGCGGATGCACCAATATCGGAGCGTGCGAGGCGGAATGCCCCAAAGGTATTTCTTTGGAAAATATAGCGCGTCTCAACCGGGAATATATCAGCGCTGTATTCTCCGGCGACACCCAGCATGCCTGATGATTGATTACATAATCTTAATTAAAGACAACCTGTGTATTCCCTCCATGGAAAACGCAGGTTTTTTTGCTACTGTTACCTGCTTCCTGTTTATGATATCACGGTGCAATCGTTCACATGGGCAAGGTATAATCATTCATTATTTTTCATTTCAAATTATATAAATAGTGAAATACGCGATTATCACAGGTGCAACGCAAGGTATTGGTAAGGCTATCACAGAACGCCTGCTGTGTGAGGGCTTTTCTGTGGCCATTTGTGCCAGAAGCCAGGATGAGCTGGATAGGTTGCAGCAGATATGGAGTGTGGCATATCCTGAGCAACAGGTAATCTGTATTCGTGCAGATATGGGCGTTCCGCAGGATGTAAAGCACTTTGCAGACATCGTGCTGTCGTCATTCCGGCAGGTGGATATACTGATAAACAATGCCGGTATTTTTACTCCGGGCAACCTGGCCGATGAACCTGAAGACAACCTGGAAAAACTTATGAATGTTAATCTGTACGGGTCTTACCGGCTTACCCGGCTGTTGCTGCCGTGTATGAAACAAAAACAGGCAGGTCATATTTTCAATATCTGCTCTGTGGCTTCATTGCAAGCCTATCCTAATGGGGGGGCTTACAGTATTACAAAATATGCATTGCTGGGGTTTTCTGATAATCTGCGTCTGGAGTTAATGACTGACCGGATACGTGTAACCGCTGTATGTCCCGGGGCTACCTATACAGCATCCTGGGCGGAAAGTGGTATTGCCGCATCACGGATGATGGAAGCAGAAGATGTGGCCGCTGTTGTCTGGAATATGTACTCTTTATCTGGAAATACAAATATTGACAGAGTTGTTATGCGTCCCCTGACGGGAGATTTATAAGTACTTTTACCCAATTTTTGTAAAATGTTTGTATGTGCGCTTAGAATATTTTAACATTGCAATATACATCCGGCCACTTTTATGAGTTGAGCACTACCTTATTGAATTATGCTTTAACGTTATTTTAAGTAAAACCCCTTGGAATACAAGGGTTTTTGAAGTTATTTTTGTGTGGCTCAAAGATTCATGGAACAAATTGGTCATTTATGGCGCTGCTTTTGGGCGTGTACGCTGATGTTTGCCAGTTGTACGCAGTCCTGGGGGCAGACTATTGTATTTACAGCGTCTGTCAGCACATCTAAAATGGGGCTGCAGGATCATGTACAACTAACATACACAATACAAAACCCACAGCAGGATCTGGTATCTGTCGGCCCGGAAGGCGACAGGTTTAAGGATTTTGTGGTAGTTGGAGGTCCCTCCCAGCATCAGAGCAACCAGATGAGTGTGGTCGGTAACCAGATGCGGCAACTGGTATCCCTGAATATTATCTATATCTTACAACCTAAGCGGACAGGTACGCTTACCATCCCCGCGGGTTTGGCTACGGATGCCAATGGAAATAAATACACTTCTAACACAGTACAGATAGAAGTCGTAGCCGGCAGTCTCACTCCTGTTCAGCAACGTAACAACGACCCGTTTGCAGACGATCCTTTTTTCCAGGATCCCTTTGCAGCTATCCGTCAGCGCCGGCAGCAACAGCAACGCCAGCAGGAGCAACATGTATCGCAGATTACGGATATCAATAAAGATCTGTTTATTAAAGTGCATGTGGACAAAAACAAGGTGCATGCAGGGGAACAAATCACTACCAGTTATAAGTTGTATGCACGGGTACCCATGAATATGAGTATCTCCAAGCTGCCTTCTCTGAACGGATTCTGGACACAGGATTTTCAATTGCCCAAAAATCAGAAACCGGTTGAAGAGATTGTAGATGGGAAAAAATTCCAGGTATTCACGCTCAAAAAATCGGCATTGTTCCCACAGCAGGCTGGCACACTTATCCTTGATCCTGCAGAAGCAGAAGGTGTGGCGCGTATCATCCAGCAAGTACGTCAGCGGAATCCTTTTGCAGATATGTTTGATAACGATCCGTTTTTTCAGCAGGCATTCGGCGGAAGCCTGATGATGAACGATCCCTTTTTTAACGACAACTTTTTTAATACGCTCGCCTATAAAGATGTGCCGGTACACCTGAAAAGCAAACCGGTTCAGATTACGGTAACGGCATTACCCGAAAATGGGAAGCCTGCGGATTTCGGAGGAGCCGTTGGTAATTTTACGGTGTCTTCCAGAATTGATAAAACAGAACTCACTACGGATGACGTTGCGAATTTTACCCTCACGATCACGGGCAGTGGTAACCTCAAGCTGATTGAAGTGCCCAGGCTGCGTTTGCCAAACGGCATGGACAGTTATGATCCACATGTTATGGATACAATCACTGGTCGTACCACAACAATCAGTGGCTCCAAGATCATAACATATCCGATTACCGTGCATACTCCCGGGGATTATGAAATCCCTTCTATTCCGTTTACCTATTATGATCCGCAGCGGAATGCCTATACAACCCTGCATACGCAACCGGTACGGATGTCTGTAAAGCCCGGAAAAAATCATCATCCGGGTACACAGCAGCACCGTATTGCTGCTATGGGGGATATACATGATATTAATAAGGAACCGCTAATTGCGGCGCAATCGGAAGTATTGCCTGTTGTGTTCACTGTCACCTATTGGTCGGCATATGGTATTCCCCTTCTGGCATTCCTGATGTTCGCTGTATACCGCCGGCGCGAGGAAGAATTATCCAGGGATATTGTGAAGCTAAAACATCGTAAAGCCAGCAAAATAGCCCTGAAACGTCTTGGTGCAGCCCGTAAGCTGTTACAACAGGAACAACGTATTCCATTTTATGAAGAAATTTCCAAAGCTCTGTGGTTGTATCTGAGCGATAAGCTAAGCATACCGCTGTCAGAATTGTCACGTGAACGGGCAGCGGCTGCACTCTCCGTTCATGAAGTACCGGATACATTATGGCGGGAAGTAACCGATCTGATGGATGATTGTGAAATGACCTTGTATGCACCAGCACAGGGCACACAGCAGATGCAGCATGTTTACGGACAAGCTGTAAAGGTGATCAGTAATCTTGAAGAAACTTTTAAGTCATGATCCGTTTTTTTTTGCTTTTCATAAGTATATGGTTACTGCCATTTTCTCAATCCTGTGCTTCGGTAGCAAAATTGTGGGATCAGGGGAATGACTACTATCAGCAAAAGAAATATGACAGCGCTCTTGTCTGCTTTGAACAGATTATTGTACAGCAGCCGGGAAATCCCCGTGTGTATTATAACGCAGGTAATGCCTGGTACAGGCTGAACAATATCGGTATGGCCGTGCTCAGCTACCAGCGGGCTTTGCGTATAGATCCGAAGTATAAGGAGGCATCTGAAAACCTGCTGCTGGCAGAAGCCCGTATCAGCAACCATATACAAAAAGGACAGGACTTGTTTTTTATACAATGGTGGAAATCTCTTACCCAGCCGTCCAATGCCAATATGCTTGGTGTCGTCAGTCTGGTGTGTTTTCTGTTGTTGCTCGGCGCTATTTTGCTGCGCCGCTATAAAAACATAACCTGGGTACGTCCTCAGATGATTGGGGGCCTTGCAGTTATATGGGCGGCCTTTTTGCTGTTTTCTTTTGTATCTGCAGACAATGCCCGTCTCAGGGATCATGCAGTAGTTATGGAGACCGATGCACCTATGACCGGTGCACCGCAGCAAACACAGGCGCAGAGCTATATTCCTGAAGGTACTACCGTAAAAATATTGAATAAAAAAGCAGGAAATGTGGAGGTGCGACTGCCGGATGGCAGGAGCGGCTGGATGAAACAGGAGCACCTGGAGGAAATATAATCTGAGTGATGAATTATGATTTATGAATGATGAATTAACTCCATCATTCATCATTCATCATTCATCATTCATAACTCAAAAAAGTGTACCGGATTAAAACACCTTGGCTGCTCCGGAAACTGTATCCCGGTAAATTGATCTGGTATATGCCGGAGGAAGCAAAGCCGTCTGTATATCTTACCTTCGACGACGGTCCACATCCGGAGATAACACCTTTTGTATTGCACCAACTGGAACAATACGATGCTAAAGCCAGTTTCTTCTGTATCGGGAAAAATGTGGATGCCCATCCGGATATATACCGCACGATATTAGAACAGGGACATACTGCCGGCAATCATACTTTTAACCATTTGAACGGATGGAAGACAGATACCACAACATATATACAGAACATTCTGGAAGCAGCTAAACATATCGAAAGCCGGATCTTCCGGCCGCCATATGGCCGGATCCGGCCGGCACAGGCCAGTATGCTTGCTAACGCACGGCCACCTTGGAAAATATATATGTGGGATGTGTTGAGTGGTGATTTTGATACCCGGATATCTCCTGAGCAATGCCTGCAAAATGTGGTCATGCACACACGTCCCGGTTCAATCGTTGTGTTTCACGACAGCGAAAAAGCACGTGAGCGTATGGTATATGCCTTGCCACGTTTTCTCGCATTCTGCAAAGAGAAAAAATGGCAACTCAGCGCTCTCCCTGAATAAACCCAGAATATGCATATTGTTCGAAGAGGGAGAATCATATTTTTCCGTACACTAAATGGTCAAACACCCCTCACGTTCTCCCCTCGACGACTACGTTATTCTCTCCCCGAAAGTAACATTACACAATGGTACAAATGCGTCATTTACAGTGGCTGATCATTATTGACTGCCGATCAACAATGGCACATACTGCGCTTGTCAAACACTATGCAGGATAGCGGAACCCACTTATAGTCTCCCTTTCGAGGGGAGATAGAGAGGGGTGTACTTTTTTCACCAACTTCATCCGCACCGTCTTACCTTCTTCGCTGACCTCCACAAAATAGACTCCTCCGGCATACTTCATCATATCTAAAGAGATCAGCTGCCCCTGCAGGTTGGCTTGCTCTGTCAGTACCTGCCCGGCCATATTCACCAGCCGGATTGTTGCGTTCCTGAATGGCTGCTCCGCCTGTATCGTCACCTGCACCTCTGTCGGGTTGGGGTATAACTGCAGACGGTTGCCCGATCCTAATTCATGGACAGTGGCGTTCCCTTCTACGGAATGACATTCCGATGTATCACTGCAACCAAAATGAGAAGTAACGATAACCGCATAATTACCGTTTTTTTCGGGAGTATAACTTTGTCCTGTAGCTCCGGGGATGATGGCAAAACCATTGGCACAATCCACCCATTGGTAGCCAATTCCCATGCTGCTGCCGGCCGTTAAAGTAGTACCGTTGCTTGCAATGGAAGCTATTGGAGAAGGGTTAATGATCAATACCAGTTGAACCACGCTATCGCAGCCTGATTTATTTGTGTAGGTTATAGTATGGATACCCGAAGTGGCAAATACCCGGACATCGTCCAGCATAAAACTGTCACAGGCCAGTTGTGCATCTGAGCTGCCATTGCTCTTACCTATCGTTAGTGCATAGGTAATACTGCTGTCGCAGCCCGCAACGTTTCTGTACTGCTGCGTATAGGTTCCTGAACTGGTATAGGTAACGTCGTTAAAGGTAACGGAATCGCAGTAATGCCCGGTGACTATAGGGTTTGCAGATGAAGATGTAATGGTCAGGTGCAGGGTAACAAAGCTGTCACACGCGGCAGCATTGGTAAAAGTATCGGTATAGGCGCCGCTGGCGGTATACGTAACCCCGTTAAAAGTAAATCTGTCGCAGGCGGTGTGCGTAATGGAAACAAAACTCCGGCAGCTTAGTTTAAGTACAAACGTAGCACCAGCGCCAGTTGTGACAGGAATATTAGCCCCGGAGGGGTTAAAATATCCTATTGGCGAGGCAATACTCCCTACAACGTATACACTGTTCGATCTGTCCACAACTACACCTCGACCGGCATCTACACCGGCGCCCCCCAGGCTTTCTGCCCATACGTAATTACCATTAGAGTCGTACTTGGCCACAAACATATCCGTGCTAACAGCAGTAAGGATTGCAGTGTCTGGACCAGGGTCAAAATCTACCAGATTATTAAACCCTCCCGTTACATACACATTACCCATAGCGTCTAAGGCTAGTCCATTACCCGTATTGAGACCAATGTCCCCAATCCCTAAGGCCCATTGGTAATTTCCGCTGGGGTCATATTTGGCTAAAAACACATTGGAACCTGCCGGATTAGTCAATATAGCCGTACCAGGCCCAGGGTCAAAATCTGCTGTTGCAGAAATAAATGTACCTGTTACAAATACATTACCCACAGCATCCACAACCAATCCATTCCCTTGTTCAGCAGCAGTCCCCCCCATACTTATCGCCCAGATGTAATTACCACTGGTGTCGTACTTGGCCACAAACGCATCATAGCTACTCCCTGTAGCAGTAAGTATAGCGGTGCCCGGACCAGGATCAAAATCAGTTGATCCGGCAAAATCTCCAGTTAAATACAAATTGTCCGAATCGTCTATAGTTATAGAATAACCTCTTGCGCGTGACATACCCTTTGCCCAAAGGTAGTTTCCATTAGCATCATACTTGGCTATAAATGTATTCACAGTGACACCAGATTGAGCAGAAAGTAAGGCGGTACCCGGTCCGGGGTCAAAATCTACTGTTGCGGAACTAAATATGCCAGTCACAAATATATTACCCACAGCATCCACAACCAATCCATACCCTTGTTCAGTAGCAGTCCCCCCCATACTTATCGCCCAGACGTAATTGCCATTAGAGTCGTACTTGGCCACAAATATATCCGTGCTTCCAATAGCAGTAAGGATTGCAGAATCTGGTCCAGGGTCAAAATCTATCAATCCCAGGAAAGATCCCGTTACATACACATTGCCCATAGAGTCTGCCGCTACTCCATACCCTCCATCAGTAGCGGTACCTCCAATCCCTATCGCCCATACATAAGAACCATCTGCACTATACTTAGATACATATATGTCAGACCCACCTGCGGATGTGAGCAAAGCTGTGCTGGGACCAGGATCAAAATCCACCGTTCCGATAAGATTTCCTGCTAAATAAGTGTTACCTGTTCCATCTAAAGCTATCCCATAAGGACTAGCGCTACCAGTTACGTTTCCAACGGTAAGACTCCTTGTGCTGATTACTTTATTTAAATTATTATTATATCCGCTTGCCTGCTGCAGGTTACATAGCAGTAAAACGCTTAGAGCAATAACTTGCGCAGCATACAAAATGAAGTGTTTTTTAAGCATAAGATAAAAAGTTAGTCTTTGTTTCATAATTAATATTTAAAATTTATAAAATAAGTTTTTCAATTAAAACCAGTAAGAACAGGCAACAGATATTACGCCTGTCTGTTGCCAATGGAAATCATCCTTGGAACTGTCCGGAGAGACCATCACCTGCCTCATGATGGATAGTAATCTGTCCGGCTATCAGTCAAAGGTATCAGCCCCCCAAGAGGCAGTACCCAATGATTTCATTAATATTTCAATGTTTAATGTGGCTGCCGGAATTAATTTTATTTCTTATCACTGTTGTGCGGGAAAAAAGTTTTTAAAGATGCCATACTCCTCATCCACAGCGGTTTTTAAGTCAGTTTCATAATGGGGAGCCTGCTATCAAAAAAGATGTCATGGCGGACTTGATCCGCCATCTCCTGAAGTGAAACGATGCTTTTAATCATCGTCCTGATAACAGACGATTGCGGCTCGGGGGCCGCAATGACATAATTATTGTGTACACCCCGCATTTCACGAAGCTTCCGTCATAATAGCTCATTCAGCATGCAATGTCTCAATTGCAGTTTTTACCGGACAACAATGGTAAACAATGTATTTTCTTACGTTCAACCAATTGCAAACTCTTTTTTATAAATTGCCACTGAGCATCGGTCAAGCCAGTCGGATACATCTTTTTTAGGTTTGGTCACTTCAAAGAAAATGGATTCAGACTCTTCTTCGATGCTTCCCTGTTTTCTTATTCACCAATTTTAAACAGGCTCTAAATCTGAAAATATGTTTACAGATACACATACCCATCTCTACGATGAGCGTTTTGACCAGGATCGGGATGAAATGATCCAACGGGCGCTCGATGCAGGTGTAAAAAAGATGTACATCCCAAACTGTGATCATGATACGATCGCACCAATGTTGCAGATCGAAGCACAGTGGCCGGAAAACTGTTTTGCCATGATGGGGCTGCATCCCTGCTATGTAAAAGAAGATTATAAAGCAGCGCTGACGATTGTGGAAGAATGGCTGTCGCAGCGCAGCTTCGCTGCCGTAGGAGAAATAGGATTGGATTATTATTGGGATAAGACTTTCGTACCACAGCAGAAAAATGTGTTTGAACGACAAATAGATCTCGCGTTGCAATACGATCTGCCAATCGTGATCCATAGCCGTGAATCCACAGCGGATTGCATAGAGATCGTCCGGCAAAAACAGCAAGGCGGGGTTCGGGGGATTTTTCATTGTTTCAGCGGGAGCATTGAGGAAGCCCACGAAATCACAGATCTTGGATTATATCTGGGCATCGGTGGAGTAGTGACTTACAAAAAAAACACCTTGCCTGAAATTATTGCTGCGATGCCGCTATCGGCGATTGTGCTGGAAACCGATGCGCCTTATCTGTCACCGGTACCGCATCGCGGGAGGCGGAACGAAAGCAGTTATATACCGCTCATTGCTGCGGAAGTAGCAACAATAAAGCAATGCTCTGTCGAAGAGGTAGCAGCAATTACTACAGCAAATGCGACAAAGATTTTTCGAAACTATCCGGAAAAAGATTAACTTTGCAGCCCTTCACGGAGACGTGTCCGAGTGGTTGAAGGAGCACGCCTGGAAAGTGTGTATATGGGAAACTGTATCGCGAGTTCGAATCTCGCCGTCTCCGCCTTCGCCCGCCGTAGCTTTAGCATAGGCGGGCTTCGTTTTTATAGCTATCACTTTTAATTTTGTCCTGTTAGCGGGCTTCAGCGGACGAGGTCCGCTATTTAATTATCCTTCGCCCGCCGTAGCTTTAGCATAGGCGGGCTTCGCTTTTATAGCTATCACTTTTAATTTTGTCCTGTTAGCGGGCTTCGGCGGACGAGGTCCGCTATTTAATTATCTTTCACCCGCCGTAGCTTTTAGCGTAGGCGGGTTTCACTTTAGAAGGTTGCGATGTTGAAATTTAAAATGCTGACTTTCAATATTCTATCCTATATTTATGCTGTGTAGTACTATGTCTACATTCTTAAGCTCAGTAATAATAAACATTATGTTGGCTGCACTGCTAATGTAAAAGAACGGTTTACTCGCCATTCGAAAGGATATGTGACAGCTACTAAACCCTACCTTCCGGTGAAATTATTATGGTGTTGTGCATTTGCTGACAGATACAAGGCATTTGACTTTGAACGCTATTTAAAATCAGGATCAGGAAGAGCGTTTGCATTGAAGCGTTTATTTTAAACATCCTGTTTTATAAGGTACTAAATTCTCAATTCAGGTACTCTTGTATACGCATCCTGGCTGTTTAGATCAACCGGGAATAGTATTGGAGGCGCATTATTGAAAAACAGATCACCGCACTAGTATAGCTTCTCCTTTCATGATACGCTCAGTACCCTCACAATCATAACGAAGGAGATAGAAGTAAGTGCCTAATTCCGCAGGCTCTCCATTATACCGTCCATCCCAGCCATCCGTATCCCTGACTGTAGCAAAAACGACATTCCCCCAGCGGTTGAATATCCGGAACTCGAAATGCCGTTGCGGACCTTTGGCAATGGCGCGGAAAATATCGTTCTTTCCATCCCCGTTCGGGCTGAAGGCATTTGGCAGGTATATGTCGCAGCAGGGCACGACTGTAACCCAACTGCTGTCGGATGCTGTACAGTTGTTTTCATCCGTAACGGTAAACTGTACCATGAATGATTCCCGGCGTGCCTGCAGCATAACGAACGGTTGTGTATGATCGCCTATGACAGCATATCCCGGCTCCCAGTTGTACCGGTACTCCGGATCTTGTACAGCTTCCAGTTGCGCAGTATCGTCTGCGCAGACCGCTTCATCCTGTACAGATATGATGCGGGCTTCCGGCAATGGATAAACATGTACCGGGACAAAGGTAAGGGGAGAGGTACATCCATGCTGATCCGTTACCGTTACGCCTATCTGCTTATCGCCACTGCTGCTCCAGGATACAGTCGCCGTATTGCCATTATTATTACGTTGTTCCGGTACTGCAGACACATCGTGATACCAGCTGACTTCGTTTCCTCCGGATGCTGATAACGATGCCCGGACACCCTGACACACAGCTTCCGGAGCTTCCAGGATAGCTGTGGGAAGTTCCCGGACAAACACCGCCACGGTATCCACCTTACTGATACATCCCTGATTATCTAATTGCATGCGGGGATAGTGCCTCCCCGGCTCCTGCCAGGAAA
The DNA here is from genome assembly GCA_037190845.1 of Flavipsychrobacter sp. Lineage (GTDB taxonomy): Bacteria > Bacteroidota > Bacteroidia > Chitinophagales > Chitinophagaceae > JBEBVQ01. The sequence continues at coordinate 239,909 of JBBCJI010000001.1, forward strand.
CCAGATAAGGGCCTGCACCGGAACCTGCATGTACGATTCCACCATCCCAATACCAGTTGAATATAGAGCTTACCGGGGCATTACCGGTAAAGGTTACCTGGGCTGTGTCTCCGGCGCAGATTGGCTCCGGCTGTACGATAAAACCGGCCTGTGCAGGGAGCACCACTACGACAACAGGCACCCTGTCGCTTTCACATCCATCCATAATCTGGCTTACATAATAAACGGTTGTTCCTGCCGTATCCGTAACGGGTATGGGAGCGTAAGGCAGCGCCGCTTCACCTGTGGCTGTATACCAGAGCAGATCCTGACCTGCGGCCGTCAAGGGTGTAGCAGCATCAAACTGGCAATACCTGATCGTATCGGTAGCCTGCGGAGCGGGCGGGCGTGGGCGGACAGTAAGCTCTAATATGATTACAGAGTCACATCCTGATACGGATTTCAGTGTATCGGTATAAATGCCGCCGGTGGTTAATGTGTTTCCTGCAAAAATATAGGTATCACCGGTACAGATGCTGTCTGCAATCGTGTGTGTGAATGGGGGAGCAATAACGACATCAACGGTGTCGGACCAGCTTCCGCAGCCGGGCATGTTGGTGTTGACTATATATGCCCCTGCATGAGCAGCAACAGCCGGTGCGAGCGTAGTATCTGTATTGGTTGCGGTAAAGCCGCCCGGACCTGTCCAGGAATAAGTGGCGCCGGAAAGGATAGGGCGCACCGATAAACGGATACTGTCGCCCATACAAACCGGGGGATTGTGTACTGATGCCGTAACGCCGGAAACCGGCGTTACCTCCAGATCATCTATGCACATCATATGGTCATTGCAGCCGTCATTGATTTCATACCAGCGCAGCATGATCTCATGTCCGGCAGGTATATTAACTTGTATACAGGTGTATATGTCTTTACTGTGCGCAGGATCATTACCATTAATAGCTGCACCGCTTCCGCTGCACCCGCCCTGTGTAACGAAGTTGCTCATATTCAGCGCCGGTTCGGCTGTATACGTGCCCGAAGTAACATCAGTAATCGGGGTTGCCGAAACCCGGTAGCTAAAGGTGATTGTATTGGTCACATTTGATTGAGCCCATGCCCATTGCTCTGCCCGGTATTTTATATGCAATGCTGTAATTGCTTGGCCTGTATTATTAGCAACACGGATACCCCATATAATGGTAGGTGTGCTATTACTTGCCCTGCCGCCAAAAGCAGTCTCATCATTAGCAGTATCACCCGCTACGTGTACGGCTCCTGTGTTGCTGCAACCAGTCGAATAAGCATATACTGATCTGTTGGTATAGCAATTCGGGATCGTTACATTGTCTGTCCATGTTAGCGTATTGGTACAGTGAGCTAAGCCCGGGATATCAAAATTCATAGTAGCTGTAACACCCGGCTGGGTCAAAGAAAGCTGTGCCCGTGTCATGGATATGCAGATAAACAGGCAACAAACTATAAATAGGTAGGTCTTTTTCATAGAAACAGACATCTTGCTTACAGGTGATGATTATAATGGGTTACAAAAGTCAATGCGAAATTATTCCGGGTAGTTTACGGGAACTTTACCGGATTGTTATCTTTAGAATCCGGTGTTATGAAATGATTATTTCCGGTGGGAATCCCGGCAGATAATGTGGTACAAGGAGCAGCCGGAAAGGGAAATCTCAGAATCGCGGACACGTATTAAACTTCGGCTCTCTGGGGTATTTGGTAAGGTGCCCGTTAAAAATTACAGACAATTCGTAAGCACTGTTCCCTTTAGTTGCCGGATTAAAATCCGATAGACCGACATCATAACTGATACCTACCTGCACGCCGGACCATTCCAGGCTTACATAAGGCGCTATGGCATCGCTCATACGATACCATCCACCCAAAGACAGCATTGTGGTGCTATTACGTTCTTCCTGCGCTTTGTTATTCAGTATGAATCCGAGTGCTGCACCACCCACTATTTCCTCGCTGGCGCCCTGCCGCTGGTATAATCCGCTCAGGTATAATTCCATTGTTTCACCGAGCGCGATGGCGCTGCCGAGAAAGCCGGCATAGCGCATGTTAATCTTGTTGCTGCCACCCAGGAAAGTTTCTGTGGGCTGTGTGATATGATAATAAGAAAGACCAGCATAGCCGGTAGCCTGTTCGGCGATTTTCCCGGAATACAGAAGGCCGGCGTTGAAATCCGGATAATTTACATCTGCATTGCTGAAAGACTCCCCGGTAGCACGTCCTGCAATACCTCCGAGATATTGATCATTGAAGCTGAGCCTGCTGAAATCCAGTCTTTTCTGAACAAAAGCCCCTTGTACGCCCAGGGAGATCGTATGTGCTCCATCGCTCCCGATATTCTTGTGATATGCAACGGAAACAGCCGCTGTCGTTTGCTGCAATGCCCCCTGTCCGGCACGGTCATAGAGTCCCAGGATGCCGATGCCTACTACGTCGCCATTATTCAGTTTTCCTTTTAATGCCCCCATATCGTAAGAAAAGCTGCCGGTCATATATGGATTGGCTGAGACCGAAGACCATTGTGAGCGAAAATTGGCTGCCAGCCGGAATGTAGCAGGCGTTAAACCGGTAAGCGCCGGGTTCAGGGAAAGCGGCGATGCAAAATATTGCGTAAAATGAACGTCCTGCGTAAATGCGGTAGTGAAGAACAGCATACCGGCGCTTATTGTAAAAAGTACTTTTTTCATAGTTTATATGGATCAGTGCGGGCAAGATTATGATCAGCGAATCAATGTCACGTCCCCCTTCAGAAATACAGATCTTGTTTCGTCAATGATCCGCACGGTTGCCTCTATCATGTAGAAATATACACCGATGTCTGCAGGCTGGCTCCGGATCAGCCCCCCCCAGCTGTTTTGTATATTATGACTTTCAAAGATGGCAGTCCCCCAGCGATCGAATATCACAATGTGGAATCGCTCTACCGGGTAATTGCCTACAATAATGAACTGTTCATTCAATCCGTCTCCGTTCGGACTAAAGGCACTGGGGACATATAATTCAGGGAGGTCGGGGAGTACTTCTATAAAGATGGATGCCGTATCCAGGCAATTATTCCCGGATAGAGCTGTAACGGTTATCCACCGGCTTTCATTCGCTATCCATTCCTGCCGCTTTTCTGTCTGTATTGGAAATAGCTCTGAAGGCATCCACGACATAACCTCGAAAGGCCTGGTTCCGGATGCTTGTACCTGTACCCGGTTTCCGGCAATTACCTGCGTATCACTTGCTGTCAGGAAAAGATAAAAATCATCCACCGACACGGTTACTTCTGTAGTGTCTTTACATCCGTTTTCATTTTGCCCCCATACTTTGTAAGTGGTGGTTTTTTCCGGAGTGACGATTACGGAACTGTTGGCGCCGAGCACCTCCCAGTTTATATGAGGCGCTCCCTCTGCTGTCAGGGTTACTGATGCACCTGTACATATTGTTGTATCGGGTGTTACAATGAGGTCTGGTGTTTCCAGGATGATAATGGCGATCGTAAGATATACGCTATCGCAACCGTAACGTGTCCGGAGTGTATCATTTATATTTCCCGAAGAGGTATAATCAGTTCCGTTATAACGAATTTGTCCGCACCCGCGTAAAGTGTCTGTATCTGTAACGGGAACGGTATCATCAATGATAACATCGTACATTATATAAACACTGTCACAGCCATATGTACTGCTAATCGTGTCAGTAATGGCAGCAGATGCGGTATAGGTGACGCCGTTGTATGTGACACTGCCACAGCCGGTCAGTTGCTGTGATTCCATAACAGGATTGAGTACCGCCAGATGTAGTGCTACAACGCTGTCGCATCCGGCTGTAATGGGAAAAGTTTGTGTATAAGTGCCGGCAGCGGAGAGCGTCTGTCCGTTGAATACATAGGTTGCTCCCTGTATGATACAGGCATGGATATCTGTTTGTACATGCGCTCCGGTAGTACGCATGTCTTCGATCCATTGCCTGTTGGAAGAACTGTTGGGTACTCCGGGAGTTTCGTTACCGGGGGCTTCGCCGACATTCCAGTCAGAGGCGTTGCTGTATTGACCGGTGGCCAGATAATACACCTTTGCTCCGCCGGCCGTGGATTTAAATATGCTGGCAGTTCCGGAATTGTTCAGGTTGCCAAAGCCAACTGAAAAATAAGGTGCTCCCAGGTTCGCGGGTGATGTAAGGATAATGGCGTCGCCATTGTTGGATAAGCCAAGGCCACTCCAACTGCCACCGCTGCTGAATCCTGAAGTGGGATAGACATATGTCGGACTGGAGGGAGAAACGGGAGCGGATCCGTTCCGCTCAAACAGGGTAGAATTGGCGGGTACAATGTAAACATAGTCCTTGTTGGCGTCCGTGGGGTCGTCGGGTAGGGTAATACTGGTGTTTTTATCTCCATCATTATAGATGAGTATAATAGAACCATATGGGACACACGCCCAGTTGTTATCGTTGGAGAAACGCATGCATCCGGTTGCGATCCCCTGACTGGAACCACTACCCAGCCATCCGTTGTTATCATCAATCACCCAGCCCCGCAGATCTGCACAGCTATCCGTACATGTCCGTGTGCCTGTTACTACCAGTTCGGCGTATTCTTTGGTTCCGTTAACGCCCTGAGATACTTCGTTGATAACGAGCTGCGCACTCGCAATTGTATAGGAAAAAAGCAGTAAAAACAGGACGATAAAAACAGAACGCATAAAGGGTTGGTATTAATTTGCAAAAGTACCTGCATTCATTGCCGGTGCTGTTACCGGTGCTGTTATCTGTACATTAAATGTCCCTTAGTGCGCATGGCTATGTTAGCAAAATATTAAGTGCATGTTTGAATTTCGAAGCCACTACAATAATATAATTTCTATCAGTACCGCAGCAGTTTGTGCCGAAGGAGATATTCATTACCGGTAATTGTCAGTATATAGCATCCCGGGGGCAGATAACGAGGCACAGGGATCGTTTGCATAACCGTATTATTATAGATTATTCGCTCTTCATCCAGGATCGTGTTGCCTGTCATGTTGCTTAACTGTAATCTGACTTTTTCCCCGGAATATGACGGGCCGAAAGACAGGTGTATATCATCCTGAAAGGGGTTCGCTACCGTTATGTCATTTCCATTTCCGGTAGCGCCCGGAATATGATTCGACGGACTTCCCGGTGCGATTACAAAATCCGCATAAACGGGGAGGTGGTCCGACATTTCATATAATGCTTCAATCACTGCAGGCGGTGCACTGGTATTCACCGGATTGGTAGCGTTCACGGATTTGTTCAGCCGTTTTCCATCCTGCCCTGTAGTCGTATATGACCCGGGTACATAACCGACACCTTTACGATGCTGCATGATGGGGCCGGAAGCAAGTATAAAATCAAACCGGTCATCCATACCTCCGTATGCGCCCCCGTCGCCAAGTCCGCTGGTACGCCGGGTGGACTGTGTATGTATGTCTGCAAATTCAGCAGAACCGCTCCAGTCTCCGGGCCTGTTAGCCGGATCGTAAAAGCGGGAAACAGGATTGCCGTTACCCGTTAGGTTCTGGTAAGCCTGTTCCGCGCTGCTATACAGGTTCATATCTCCTATTAGCAGGTAATTATCTTCTTTTCCCAAGCTGTTGAGGTAATTGATAACATTCCGGGTTTCCGCTGCGCGGGCTTCTTCGTCATCTTCGCTGCCACCGGCTTTCAGATGCACCATAATAACCGTCAGGAAAGCCGTATCACGGGTCTGTGCCAGATCAGGGGCTTTATAATACAGACGGTAGGCCACGATGTCGCGGACCGTATGGGTGATCAGTGTCTCAAGCAGCAGTCCGAATTTTTCCGTTTTCCAGAACAGGGTGCTGGTAAGCGACTGCCTGCTTTGATTCTGGAATGTTCCTTTCTCCCATCCCTGGCCCAGTACCTGCTCCAAGAGGGTAGTAGCATGTGCGGGGTTGCTGACGAGCTCGTTAACGCCGAATATATCCGGCTGCACATGTGTCAGGATAGTAGACAGGCGGGGATTTTTATAGGTGGGATGGTTATCGGAAGCGCCGTAGCTGAGCAGGTTATAGCCCATTACCCGTACCGTATCCTGCCGGGAGTAGCCGGGCGTGATACAGATGCAGATATATAGAAAAACGAATAGCAGCCTTACACGCTGCCGGGTAAAGAAAATTTTGCCGGAGTAATTCATTACAGATGCTTATGTGCACAAGGAAACTGTCAGGTGAGCGTTTGCTGTGCAGCTTTAAAAAAATAAGTGCGAATATATAGGCACAAAAGGATGGCGCTGCAAGCCGGCATGTTATAAAATCCGGATTTTTTATCCGGAGGTAGCCGTATATGAACAAATTATTAACAGCCGCGTATAGCGGCATCTTGCTGTTATTGCTCCCGGAAGGGCGCCGTCATGCTATATTTCCCGGAGGAATGCTTCCAGATGATCTAATTCCACATGATCCATCACAACGATCTTGTACCATTGTGGCTCGCCTTCATGCGTATCGGGCACAAGTCCGTATTTATCCACAATCGTTTTCGATATATGGCCTGCACGGATCGTGATGATATTCATTTTCGGATGGCGGTAAAAAGGAATGCCGCGATCTTCCAGCTTCCGGCAGCACCATTTTGTCCGATAGAGCAGCTTGTTGATTTTTTCCAGCCAGCCAAATGGCCCGTAGGTAAACAGGATCATCCACACCGCAATAGCATTCGCGCCTGAGCGGCTGCCGCTCAGGGTAATATCCATGCCGTTGACATACTGTGCTTCCCGGGTGTATACATAGTGCATCAATCCTTTGCGTATGATGAAGATACCTGTACCATAGGGCGCCTGGAGCATTTTATGCGCATCCAGTGTTACGGAAGATACATGTGGGTTCCGGAAGCAGAGGTTATTATCCGGTTCGCTTACGGGATAGATAAACCCGCCGAAAGCGCCGTCTACATGCATCCGGAACGTAAGCTGGTGGCGCTCCATCGCCGCTACATATACATCCGGATCATCAACACTGCCAAACATAGTTGTGGCCATATTGGCAATGATGATAAAATACTTTTTCCCCTCCGCTTTTGCTCTCAGGAGTACAGTATCAAGACTGCCAGCGCTTATCTCACGGCTGTCGAAATCCACCGGTACGGAATACCAGGCAATATTCAGCAGATTGGATGCTTTGGCAACGGAATAGTGTGTATCTGCAGAGCTGATCAATGCTATCTCATGAATACCCGCATGATGCTCCTGTATAAAGTAATTGCGATAGATCCAGGCCGCCTGTATGTTGGCTTCCGTTCCGCCTGATGCGATATAGCCATCGCAATCATCGGGACCGGCGCCGAGCATATCTACAGAAAGCAGGGCAATTGTTTCCCGTTCCAACTCCTGCGTGCCGCTGAAGAAAGCTTCCGAATCTCCCAGTGTGTGGCAACCGATATGATTAGGGTTTTGTACGTAAGTACGAAGCAGTGGGGCATCTTTCAGGAAAGGGGCCTGATCGTAGTACACATTCCCGTCCAGCTTGGAGGCCGGTATACCGAGAGATATCTTGTTGGCGTAATTGATGTTTTCCTTCAATGCGGCTGTGATCCTTGCATCCATTTCCGCATGTGTCAGCTTTTTCCAGTATTGCATATCGGCCGCAAAGTTAATCGTTTGCAGGCTTATCACTGCCTGTATGATGCTGTAATTTCCGGATGGAAGCAGTCATGGTCCGGTACACATCCTGCCATTCCTGCCGTATACCGAGCAGTGACAAATGCTTCCGGATTGTTTCTTCATCATTCCGGACTGCCGGACCGGTTTGCAATGCCATCGGGTGTTCTGCCTGTATCCTGCTGAATGTCTGCCGGAGTATCGGCTGTAAAACAGAGAAAGGCAGCGATTGACTGTCACAGATCATTTCATCAATAACCATCAGGTGATTCACAAAATTATTGCCGATCACTGCGGCGAGATGCAGCCATTGACGCTGCCGGTCATCTGCCTCAAATACGGTATCCGAAAATCCATGGGCCAGATTCCGGATAATGCTTAATGTGTGCGGATCACTGCCTGCAATAGCACATGGTATTTCCCGATGGCGGGGCATCTGTTGTTTTAATATTGAGTATACCGGCCAGATGACGCCATGGGCTGGCGCAACGTCCAACGCATTGATTTCTGTTGCTCCCGAAGTGTGTATCAGTACAGTATCTTTTGAGGCAAGGGCACCTGCAAGATCTTTGATGGCATTGTCAGAGACAGCAAGTATCACCGCTTCCTGCGACAGTCGTTTTATATCCGACAGATCAGCAACTGCTGTGCTGTTAACCGATCCGGCAAGCTCCTGTGCTTTTTGATCATCCCGGCCGTAAACAGCCAGGCACTGATGGCCGGACATGGTAAGCCGGTGTGCAAGAAACCAGGCCATATTACCAGTGCCGATTATGCTGAATTTCATGATCAGCCTTTTTTGTTGGTCACGTAATAGTTAGTCATCTTATTGAATATCTGCTCTTTCAGACGGGGAATATCATCTAAAGTTAATCCTTTTGTTTCTACCGGTTCCAGGAAATGAATATGAATAGGCAGCGGCCTTGCCCAGAATTTCATATCATGAGGCAAAATACGTCCGGTATTAAAGATAAGCGCCGGGATTATAGGTTTTTGTGCCCTGATAGATGTAATAAATGCCCCGTCATAAAAAGCCTGTATGGGTTGCTGCGTTTTATTGCGGGTCCCTTCGGGATACAGGCAGAGGTGCAGGCCAAGGTCAAGCATCTCCTGCATTTGCGTAAAGCTTTCGCGCCGGCTGTTCGTTTTTTTACGATCCAGCAATATGGAGCCCGCTTTATAAATGACGCCAAACAAAGGTATCCGTGCCATTTCGATCTTGGCCAGGGTTTTGTTGGGCCCGGGTATCCAGGGGGAAGAAACCGGGATATCGGCAAGTGAATTATGGTTACAAACAACTACATAATTTTCACCTTTCTTAAAATGATGCTTCCCCTTCCGGACGACCGGGCAGCCTACCAGCGGCAGGAATACACTCATCCATACTTTAAAAATGGGGTGTAATAATTTTGACCTTAAGGGCTCCCGGAAGAGCGTGGTGATCCACACCGGTATCACCACAACCAGCATGGTAAGAATAAATAAGAATATGCCCAGCACAAAATAAATGTGCCCGCCTGCTCTTCGTATCAATGACATGTTTGTGTAGTTCGTTTCATATTCAGTTTACAACCGCCAGTCTATCGGCGATGCTCCATGCGACTGCAACCATTCATTACAGCGACTGAAATGCCGGCACCCAAAAAAACCACTGTTGGCGGAAAAGGGAGAAGGGTGGGGAGCTGCAAGCACCAGGTGCTTCCCGGTATCTATAAGTTCTTTTTTCCCCTGGGCAAATCTCCCCCACAGCATAAATACTACATGCTCCTTCTCTGCTGAAATATGACGGATCACACTGTCTGTGAAATGATGCCATCCGATACCACTGTGCGACATCGGCTGATGAGCTGCTACCGTCAGTGCAGCATTCAGCATCAGTACGCCTTGTCCCGCCCATGCTTCCAGATTACCATGATCCGGTATTGGTAAGCCTAAATCGTTCTGAATCTCTTTAAAGATATTTACGAGTGAAGGTGGCGGCGCTACACCCCTGGCCACAGAAAAGCTGAGTCCGTGCGCCTGGCCGGGATTGTGATACGGATCCTGTCCGATGATCACCACTTTTACACGATCAAAAGGAGTGCTGTTGAATGCATTGAAAATAAGGGAGCCGGGAGGATACATTACCTTTCCTGCCTGCTTTTCTGCTTTCAGGAAATGGACAATCTCCCTGAAATATGGTTGTTCGAACTCTCCCGCCAGCCTTTCTTTCCAGCTTTCTTCAATCTGTATGCTCATTCCTGTTTTGTATCTTTTTTTAATTCCATAATGGTAAAGCTGCCACAGAATTTTTTCTGTTTTACTCTTTGTACCAGGGAAAACATGTATCTGCCGGATGTTTCCGGTGTAAATGAAAATGATATGTAATTGGGTTCGTACTTTGCTGTATTTGAAACACGTGTATCAATCCGTTCTTCTTTCTGATTATACATTTCCAGTGCCAGTTTTATGGCACGTGTATTGCCGATAAAGATCAACTGGTAAAACACTCCTTTTTTGAGATCTGCAACCACGGAAAACGGTTCACGATCCGCCATGTGGATCATGGCGTCGCGCATGATCTCAAATCCCTGCTCTTTGAACTGGTGTTTCATTTCGTGTGCCTGCAAACGCAGGCCCGGCTCTACACAGCCGATCTGCTGGTTTTGCTGGGCATATGCCGGTAATATAGCCAACAGGCTGAAGAATATCAGGATGAATCGGTTGAAATATTTCATGGTTTCAGGCATGGTAAAATTACAGGATCTCGTCTATATGCTTTTTGATATTGTCTGCCATCTTTTCCATTGGGAGATCATTGTCATCTCTTCCAAAAGGGTCTTCTATCTCCTCTGCGATGAGCTCAAGGCTTGCCAGTACATAGAAGACAATAGCCACGACCGGTATGACCAGAAATTCAAGAGAAAAAACATATCCGATAGGAAGTGTCATGACATATACCAAAATGAACTTTTTAATAAAGGCACTGTAGGAGTGGGGTATGGGCGTATTTTTGATACGCTCACAGGCGCCGCAAATATTGGTAAAGCTCATCAGCTCCGGATTCAGGAACAGTACCTGCTCATCAGTCAACTGACCTTTGTTGCGTAATTGGATGATGCGATCATATAGCAGCCGGGCAACCTGGTTAGGCACATGCCGGTTCTTATCCTTAAAGATGGCTTTGATCTCCGGATCGTCCGACTGGTCGAGTGCAAAACGGGTAGCTTCTGAACGGAGGTGATCCTTTAATACGGAAGCATACATCGGGATCATGCGTTTAAAGAAATTCCGGTTATGCGTATCCGTTGGCTGCAGAATTGCCTGAAGTTTACTGGCCAGATTCCTGCTGTTGTTTACCAGCTCTCCCCATTGTTTGCGTCCTTCCCACCAGCGGTCATAGGCTGTATTGGTACGGAATACGAGGATCAGCGACAGGGCAAACCCAAGTAGATTGTGCATCTGGGGAATATTTTTCAGGAACGGATGTCCCCGGAAATTCAAATAATACAGTTCCAGGTATGCTACCAGCCATGAATAAGCAGCAATGATCAGGATCAGTGGCAACAATTTGCGCAACGTATCCGATTTCCTGAATTGAAAAAGGATCTCAAACCACTGTTTAGGATTGTATACCTGCACACATCATGTATTAATGCCGCTAAAGTAGTGCATTTATCCGTTTTCCGTTCTCTCTTTTTCTTTTCTTTCAGGATACATCCGAACTGTCTTGAATTCAATAAAAACCAGCGTGCTGATCACAAGGATCTCAAGCAAAAAATAGCTCACCCCTAATATGGTGATTCCCGGATAAAAATAAATAACCAGACCTGCTGAAAGGCAAACATATATCAGATTGGCAATAGCAATTGTCTTAAGATAATGCCTCCAGTCATTTTTCAGATATAAAAAGCAGCACAACGAATAAACGGCATAAACACAGGCTATCAGAGACAACGGATACAACACTTTGCGTGGCATGCCAAAAACATTTTCATATCTGGCGAGGATAATACCTAAAAAGAAGGCAGTCACTAATCCGCCTATACCATCTGCCAGGAAGAGTACTTTAGGTTTTATGATCATTGATAATAAAAACGTCGCGATGCTAAAATATGAAAGTTTCCATCCCATTGCATCCGATACTACAAATCCCGGCAAATCTCATCACGAATACCTAACTTTGCCGTTCTTTTTAATTTAATTTTAATTGTTTATCTCAGGCGTTTATCAAAACGCAAGATTTTTTATCATGATATCAGTATCTAATTTATCGCTTCGCTATGGCAAGCGCGTGTTGTTTGAAGATGTGAACCTTCGTTTTTCGGAAGGCAATTGTTATGGTGTGATCGGCGCTAACGGCGCGGGGAAATCCACCTTCATGAAAATATTATCAGGTGAGATCGAGCCGACAACCGGCAGGGTAGAGATATCCAAAGATCAGCGGATGAGTGTGTTGAAGCAAAACCACCACGAATTCGACGAAATATCAGTGTTGGATACCGTGATCCGCGGTAACAGCAAATTATTTGAAGTCATGCAGGCTAAAGATGCGATCTATGCCAAAGAAGACTTTACGGAAGAAGATGGCATCCGCGCCGGTGATCTGGAAGCGGTGTTTGGTGAAATGGGAGGGTGGACTGCTGAAAGTGATGCGGCGACAATGCTTAGCGACCTCGGCATTAAAGAAGTGCTGCATACGCGGTTGCTGAAAGAACTCGACGGTAATCAGAAGGTAAGAGTGCTGCTGGCACAGGCTTTGTTTGGTAATCCCGACATTCTGCTGCTCGACGAACCAACCAACGATCTGGATCTCCATACCATCGCCTGGCTGGAGAACTTCCTGGCAGAATATGACAAGATTGTATTAGTAGTATCGCATGATCGTCACTTCCTGGATGCCGTGTGTACCCATGTTGCCGATATTGATTTCGGAAAGATCAGCATCTTCACCGGTAACTATACATTCTGGTACGAATCCAGCCAGTTGCTGCTGAAACAGCGTTCAGAACAAAACCGGAAAGCGGAAGATAAGATCGCAGAATTGAAAGAATTCATTGCCCGCTTCTCGGCCAACGCATCCAAAAGTAAGCAGGCTACCAGCCGGAAAAAAGCGCTCGACAAGATCAAGCTCGACGAAATGCGGCCTTCCAACCGGAAATACCCGGCCATATTGTTTAACAATCAGGTGAGGGAAGCCGGCGATCAAATAATTGAAGTAAAAAAGCTCTCCAAAACACTGAATGGAGAACTGTTATTTAAAGACATCAGCTTTGATGTGAAGCGGGGTCAGAAGATCGCGATCATTTCCGAGAATAGCCTGGCAACCAGCGCTTTTTATCAGATTCTGATGGGAGAAGACACGGATTATGAAGGCACTTTCAAATGGGGCGTAACGATTACCCCGGCTTATCTGCCGAATGACAATGCCTCTTATTTTGTCGGCAAAGACCTCAATCTGGTAGACTGGCTCCGTCAGTATTCGGAAGAAAAAGATGAAACATTTATCCGGGGCTTCCTGGGACGGATGCTTTTTAGCGGGGAGGAAACACTGAAACAATGTACGGTGCTGAGCGGAGGCGAAAAAGTGCGTTGTATGCTGAGCCGTATGATGATGCAAAAGGGGAATGTACTCCTGTTCGACGAACCGACGAACCACCTTGATCTGGAATCCATTACGGCATTGAATAATGGCATGAAAGATTTCAAAGGTACGATCCTGTTCACCACACGTGACCATGAGCTGGCACAAACCGTTGCCGACCGGGTACTTGAACTGACGCCTTCGGGATTAATCGACCGCGAAAGCAGCTTTGATGATTACCTGAACGATGAACGTGTGAAAAACCTTCAGGCTGAAATGTATAGCGGCACACCTGCATAGGGGTAACATACTTCGATTACGTTTTATGGCAGGAGAGTAAGGACGTTTGTCCAATGCCGTCGGCTATGCTCAGGGTGGCAATTATGACTGCTTGGATATCTTCTTTCCGGATAATAATGTAATTTCAGGTAATGAAACGATACTACTCGTTGATGCATATGTTGTTGATGGCTGCTGTGGCAGGGGGAATATCAACCGGAATATCGGGCTGCGCTAAAAAAGAAGAGCCGGAAGTAAGCACTCATAAAATATCAGGGACTGTTTATTACGACTGTGCCAAAAAGCCATACGCTGGTCAGTTGCTGGAATTAGTTCATTATACCAGCGCCACATCCGACGCTTTTTCCGGTGTAGTAAAAACGATTACAGACGATTTCGGCCGGTTTACATTCAATTACAGCAAGAGTGGAGGTGACAACTCCTTCACTGATGAATATCAGATTTTTACGAACGATAGTAGTGGGGGCAAAAAATTGCTGATTTCCCGTATCCCGGGTACAAACAGCTTAGATATAGGCAATCTGTACACCTACAATAAAATCAAGTTATTTGTTGACATTAAGGCAGATTCTGTATCTACCATGACCGATACGTTGTTCTTTGGCATCAGCGAATCAAGTTATTATTATATGAGTCCGATTGTTAGTTCCAGGGAGATTTACACATTTGATGCTCCGGCACGCTTGTATAGTGACAAGCAACCTTTCTCGACCGCAAGTTTCTTTTTTGCAATAGGACGGAAATCTTACCTGAATAATTTCACCGCTTCGTCTGACCAGATATCGCAGACATCCAATGTTGTTTACGAGTCTGAATATTTGTCCATGGCTGACTGTATATCACAGCAGCATCTGGATACGGTACGGGTTGCATTGTAAGACGGTAGTAGAGCCGAGGGTAGCACGCCGGGCTTAATGCTCATTCATTCCTTTTCATTTATCAAGATCCTACAATTGACAACCTTGGCAGGTTCTTATATGAGAATTGTGCAGTATTGCTTCTGATTTTCTACTTAACATAATATAAATTATAGAACAAATTAGTAGGCTTGTACACTAAAAGCTTGAAAACAAGAAGCTCCGCATTCCACTGTTTGACAGTTGAGCTCAAACAGTGGTTATTTGCTGATTCCAGTTTTACGGGAAACGTCTGAACGGTTTACTGATTTTCGGGAAAGAAATAATTTTCAAAGAACGCCAAATGAAATATCCTACGGGAAGAAAAAGAACCGCTTAAATCGCTAATTCAGCCATTTTTGGTATTATACCTTTAATTGAACCATGTCCTATATGAATATCAAAACTTCTTGCGACACATTCAAAAATGGAATCGTGAAAAGTCAGTATAAAATAATGAGAAGTACAACGATCAAAAACTATAATAGCAATTGGTTCATCCGAAGAAGTTGAATCAACTATTTTAATGGATGAGCCATCCCAATCGTCCTCTCTATTCTCACAATAATAAGCAACTGCCACTTTGCATTCTGATGCCAAAACTACTGGCATAGGTGCTCCGATCGAGGATTGAGGAATTTCAGTTAGTTCTTCTACTCTGTCTTTTTGATCTATTTCGTACATGATTTAAAGTTAGAATAAAAGTTGGAGCCTTTTGGTCATTGGGATATCAAATGTTCTCAAATCGTTGCTCTTTGGCGATGGTTATAACCAATTTAGCATCTTCACAGACAATGTCTACCACATGCCCGGCTCTAAATCCCATTTCTTTTAGCCACTTGCCCCGGAGGATCAGTTCCGGGAAACAGACGTACTTACTTTTTACCCGTGCGAAATACTTATTGCATATGGTCATCTGTCTTATTCTGGCTGTGATAGCCGCTTCTTCTTGCGTTGACATAGGTTCGATTTTGAAACAAAACACGGCTATGTAACACATGTATCCAACATGGTAAGTCTGTATTTTACAAAGAAATATGATTAAGTTATTTGTGCCTTATCGGTGAAATTGGTAATTTACATGGGTGAAAAAAAGCTAAATTTGCCTTATGAC
Organism: Flavipsychrobacter sp.; assembly: GCA_037190845.1. Lineage (GTDB taxonomy): Bacteria > Bacteroidota > Bacteroidia > Chitinophagales > Chitinophagaceae > JBEBVQ01. Next base: position 255,418 of record JBBCJI010000001.1, read on the forward strand.
ACATACTACAACATCAAATCATAAAATACACGAAGGACGCAACGTAAAACGCTTCCGTGAAATGCTGGGCATCAAACAAGATGCGCTGGCTGCCGACCTGGGCGACGACTGGAACCAGCAGAAAGTTTCGCTGCTGGAGCAGAAAGAAACCATCGACGCTCCCCTATTGGCAAAGATCTCCGCCGCACTTGAAATTCCCGTGGAAGCTATTCGGAATTTTGATGAGGAACAAGCAATAAACGTTATTTCCAATACAATCAATAACAACGATAATGCTACAATGACCAATCCTGCAGTATTCAATTATCAACCCAGCTTCAATCCTATAGACAAAATGGTGGAGCTGTACGAGCGTATGCTTCAACAGCAAAAAGAAATGATTGAAAAGTTGGAAAGGTTAATAGAAAAGAAATAACAAACTTTCAATGGACCCTTTATTAAGTACCGTTATCGGCTATGTGTCCCTAAAATTTGTTGATCAATTTATTAAGGATGAAGGCTATGGAAGAGTAAGGAAATTTTTCTTCCCCAAATTAAAGTATAAGAATAGGCTAATTCAAATTATCTATCAAACGGTGGAGGAATTTGAAAAATCGCATTCATATGACAGATCAAACCAGAAGATTCCATTCTATCACTCTCAAATACTTTTCGAAAAATTAAACAAGTATATACTCTCTAAAGAGTCAACTACGGATTACAGCTTTATAATTTATATTCTTAAAAGTAACCCCAACATAATAATTCCAACCACTGAAGAATTAAGCAGCTTTTACAAATTATTCACGACTAAGGTAAAGGCAGATAAAAAGCTGAAATCACTTTTTATTGAAGAAAACTACCAATCAAAGATTTTTGACTTAGCTAGTGACCTAGAGAGGATTGAAACAAAAATTGACAGCATTAGTACAATGGTAAACGATGTACATACTGCATTAATTTTTAATCCTGATAACCATTGGTTCTTGAATCTATAGATCTTGGTAAACGATATACCCCAGAACTCAATTTTGAACTAACTATTACAAAAATATTTGACGGTTTAGGAAGAACAGCTTCGTTTAAGCAGGAAGCAACTAATCTATTGGATAATTTCCTGATAAGAGGGAAAAAACTATTGAATAATAAAAAAGAGACTACAGAATACGTAAAACAGTTGGAACGCAACTTTGATGAGTTATTTACTCTTTTTTCTCAAACCGATTTTGAAATTAATATAGAAATTCCGTTAGATGAATTCAAGGCTATTTTAAAATTGATCAGTAGTAATACCGCTAAAATAAGGCATTTTTATATAGACGAAGAACGGAAGTTACAAGAAGAAAAAAAAGATTATAATTATTATCATAAGTATGGTTCTGAAATACGGGATATCCGAAAATTTCAAGAGAGTATATCCAACCTTGAATATTTTTTTAGTGATAACATATGTCAACTGGCCAACAATCCGTTTTTGGTTCTCGATGGCGAAGCCGGAATTGGAAAATCTCATATGTTGGGAGATGTAGTTTCAATGCGAATTAAAAACAACTATGAAAGTATTTTCCTCTTAGGTCAACATTTTACTTCTGATGAATCACCATGGGTACAAATTTTCAAAAAACTTCAGATAACTTCCGCATCGGATAGCTTCCTGGAAACCTTAAATCGTAGAGCAAAAGACTCGGGGAAAAGAATTATTATTTTCATTGATGCAATTAATGAGGGACGGGGGAAATACTTTTGGACTGAAAACATAAAGAGCTTTATTAGCGAGATAAAGAAGTACGATTTTTTAGGTCTTGTTTTAAGTATTCGATCATCGTACAAAACGATGATTTTCCCGGAGGATGAAATTGCAGGTTTAAATGTTATCGAACAAAAACTATATGGATTTAACGGCAATGAATATGATGCAAGTAAGTTGTTTTTTAGAAACTACAGCATACAACTTCCCAACGTTCCTCTTCTTCATCCAGAATTTCAAAACCCACTATTTTTAAAGCTATTTTGTGAAGGCATAAGTAAATCCGGACAAGATAAAATACCTGATGGAATTCAAGGGATTAGTTCGATAATAAACTTCTTTGTAAAGAATGTAAACATTATCTTGTCCAAGCCTAATAAATTCGATTATTCCAGTAGTATTAACTTGGTAGATCGATCAATTTCTGCTGTTATTCAATACAAAATTGAACATGATTTAGACTACGTCCCCTACGAAAAATCAATTGAAATAATTGAGGGGGTTATTTCAACGTTTACCTCCAAAAGGGGAACTTTTCTGGATGAACTTATTTCGGAAGGAATATTTTCCAAAAACCTTTTTAGGAAAAGGAACCGGGAATACGAAGAAGGCATTTATTTAGCCTATGAACGGTTTGAAGACTATCTTCTTTGTAAGCATCTGCTTGAAAGATATCCGGATGTAGAGAACGAATTTAAAATAGGTGGAAATTTATATAAATATATAGAGAACGAGTACCAATTACATCTATATAAAGGATTGATTGATGCACTTTCAATTCAGCTACCAGAAACACACAATAAAGAACTTTATGAGTTTGTTCCTCAGTTAAAAGATAACTATGCCATAGTTGAATCTTTTGTTCAGAGTCTTTTATGGCGTAAGTACGAAACCATTGGCAAAAGCTCTAACGATTATGTGAACGATTATGTATTTAAATATAAAGGTACTTATGATTTATTTTGGGAGATTCATTTGTCTGTAGCATCCATTCCTGAGCATTATTACAATGCCAATAGTCTGCATGATTATCTGATACAATTCACTATGGCTGATAGAGATGCTGAGTGGACTCAAAACTTAAAGTATAAATATAGCCCCGATTCTGCTGTACGAAGATTAGTCGATTGGGCATGGAATGAAGCAGATAATGCCCATATTTCTAATGCATCTATTAAGCTGTCGAGCATAGCTCTATCTTGGTTTCTTACATCAACGAATAGACAGCTAAGAGATTGTGCAACAAAGGCTCTAGTAAGTCTGTTACAAAACAGAATAGATGTATTAATTGAAGTCTTACAAATTTTTGAAGGAGTTAACGACCCTTACGTTTACGAACGGCTCTTTGCAGTTGCTTATGGATGTGCTTTAAGGACTGATCAGCATCAAGAGTTAGTAAGGTTAAGTGAATACATTTATGAAACTATATTCAACATTGAAGGCGAAGTTTATCCTCATATACTTTTAAGAGATTACGCGAGAGGTGTAATTGAATATACAAACTATTTAGGCAAAGCGCCAAGCATAGATCTGACTAGGATAAGACCGCCTTATCATAGTAATTTCAATATTACGCTTCCAAGTGACGAAGAAATAGATAGTCAATATGATCCTAAAGAAGAAGGACATTACGGTAAACCAAAATGGGGTGTCACAGCAATTTTGTCATCAATGGGCGTTGAACATGGCCGAAGGTCTTATGGGGATTTTGGAAGATATACATTTCAAAGTGCTTTAAGGCGATGGAATATTGACCCTAATGGGCTGAGTAATCTTGCAATAAAATGGATTATTGAAAAATATGGATATGATTCGGAGAAGCATAGCGAGTTCGATGCTGATATTGGCACAGGAAGAGGACAAGACTCAATTCCCAACGAAAGAATTGGTAAAAAGTATCAATGGTTGGCTTTGTATGAGATTTTAGCACGGGTGTCTGATAACTGTAAAGGATATGAAGAGTACGATTTTGATTATGCACGTGAAGAACTGTATGATGGAACATGGAGTCCCTATATAAGAGATATTGACCCCACAATTCTAATAAATAAAACAGGTGAATACGATGAAGACGAAAATGAAAACTTCTGGTGGAAAGATAGGAATGTATTTGATTGGGATTGTTCAAATGTTGATTGGGTAAAAAAGGATAATAATTTACCAAATATAGATGGTTTAATCGAAGTCGTAGATGATCACAATGAACCTTGGCTGATACTAGAAGGATATCCGGAATGGGCAGAACCCAAAAAAATTGGAGAAGAAAAATGGGACTATGCTCATAAACGGCTATGGTGCCATGTTAGAAGTTATATTGTGAGTGATAATGATTTTAAGAAACTCAAAAATTGGGCTGTTCAACAAGATTATATGGGAAGATGGCCCGAAAGTAGGGATAGATATGAAATTTACAATCGTGAATATTATTGGTCTCCCGCTTATAAGTATTTTCAAGATGAGTATCATGGTGGTGAAACACGGAGAGAAATTCACGATAAAAAAACTGGAGAACTTGTCGCTTTCGTAACTATTCCAGTTGAGTCTTACAGATGGGAAAAAGAGATTGATAAATCAAAAGAAGAAACGATTGCATTTATGAAACCAAGTCTGCCTCTTTTTAAAGGGATGAATTTGCAGTACTCTCATAAAGAAGGTGAATTTTTAAATCGTGACGGCCAGCTTGTTTGTTTTGCTACAAATGTTCATCATAACTCCAAATCGTACTTCCTAATAAGAAAGAATCCCTTTTTAGAATTTTTAAAAGAAAACAAGCTGAATATACTATGGACAATTTTAGGTGAGAAACAAGTTCTTGGAGGTAGAACATTTAGCGAAGGCTATATTGGAATGTTAGAGTTTAGCGGTGCTTATTATCTGACGGAAAATAAACTAGGGGGTGTAATAAACACAAAACACAAATAGAAATCATAACCACAGAGCCATACATCCCAAGCCCACTTTGAAATTTTGCCTTTTTCCGCCACGCTTCTTTTTTACCGCTGACAAGAAGACAACTTTGCATCATGAAAATCCTGATAATAGAAGACGAACAAACGTTTGCACAAAGCATATCCGAATACCTTTCGGAAGAAAACTATTTGTGTGAGTTTGCGGCTACTTATCATCAGGCATTGGAGAAAATCGAAACTTATCATTACGAGTGTATCCTTTTGGATATTATGTTGCCTGACGGTAACGGAATGAAGCTTTTAGAAGAACTGAAAAGACAGGACAAGCAAGACGGCGTTATTATTATCTCTGCAAAAGATGCTTTAGACGACAAAATAAAAGGGTTACAAATTGGCGCTGATGATTACCTGACCAAGCCTTTTCATCTGGCAGAATTAGCCGCAAGAATTTATTCAGTCATTCGCAGAAAACAGTTTGGGAACGCAAATACAGTTCAGCAAAACGAATTACAGATTGACCTGCTGGCAAAAACGGTTTCAGTAAACAACGGGGTTATTTCATTGACCAAGAAAGAATATGACCTCTTGCTTTACTTCATCGGCAATAAAAACAGGGTTATTTCCAAAAGCACTTTGGCAGAACATCTTTCAGGCGACTTTGCCGATATGCTGGACAACCACGATTTTGTATATGCCCACATCAAAAACCTGAAAAAGAAACTCAATGATGCAGGTTGCGACAATTATTTAAAAACCGTTTACGGAACAGGTTATAAGTGGGAAGCATGAAAAAACTACTCAATAAAACACTCCGGAGTTTTACTGTTTATGCGCTCATTGTCTTTGCATTGAGTGTTCCCTGTTATTTCCTTCTGGTGGATTGGATCTGGTTAAAGGAATTGGACGAAAACAATGAACTGATTGCCCAACGCATTGAAAATGAATTTAACGACCAGCAAATTACGGATGAAAAACTGGAAGAAAACATACAGTTTTGGAATGAAATTCAATCAGTAGGAAAAATTGAACCTGCTGCGTTCAACACCTTGCAAAAAGATAGTGTTTATACGGTTCGCAGACAAAACCCTTATTTAGAAAAGAAATCGATTGATCGTTTCCGGGGATTAGCAACCGGTATCAAAATAAACAATAGAAACTTTACAATTACCATAGAAACCAATGTAGAAGAAAGCGAAGAAACGATGGCTTATATCGCTGCTGTCACGCTTTTATTCTTTCTCATTTTGATTGTCGGATTTTGGATCCTGAATAAACGGCTATCAGCTAAATTATGGCAACCTTTCAGAACTACATTATCCAAACTAAAAACATTCAACCTAAACAATCAAACACCGATTGAGTTTGCTCCATCCGACACACATGAATTTGAAGCGCTGAACAAAGCCTTACAAAAACTGATCGAACAAAATATCTCTGTTTACAGAACACAAAAGGAGTTTACCGAAAATGCCTCACATGAGTTGCAGACACCTTTGGCCATTATCAAAAACAAGTTGGATTTATTACTGCAAAATGAAACCGTAACAGACCGTCAATACCAAATCATTGAAGAAATAAACAGGGCATTGACACGCATTACACGCATCAATAAAAACCTGCTGCTGCTTGCTAAAATAGAGAACCATCAGTTTGATGATAACGAAACCATTCCTATCAGTCAACTAACCCAACAATGTTTAGCACAGTTTGAAGAACACGCCGGTAATAAGAATATTAAGATCCAAACAGAAATAGAACCTGATATAATTATTGAAGGAAACAAAACATTGGTTGAAATACTCCTGAGCAACTTAGTATTGAACGCTATCCGCCACAATATGCAAAATGGCACAATCACAATTTCGCTCAACAAAAAAGAACTGAAGATTGCTAATTCGGGGAATACAGCACTGAACCAGTCCGCTATATTCAAGCGTTTTGCAAAAGCCTCAAATGAAACTTCCGGAAGCGGATTGGGGTTGGCCATAATTAAACAAATCAGCAATCGCCATGATTGGGCTATCAGCTATCAATTTTCGGATAATGCACATTGCTTTTCTATCCGTTTGTAAAATTCAAAATTTCTTCTAAATCAGGTTGAAGCTTTGCCGGGTAAATAAAACGTTATCCGAATGAAGCACTTATTGGCAAGTCTGATTTTATTATTGGTTTTTCATTGTTCATCTGCACAAACTACTGATAACCTTAGCATCACTATTGCTGCCATAGAAAAAGACAGTCTTTCGTTTATCAAATCCAAACGGATGTCTGATGCCGATTTGATCAAGAAAAAAGAGGGTACGTTTATTACAGGCATTCCCGATTTATCTTCCGACCCTGTTACCGGTTTTGGCATTGGGGTAAGAAGTAACATTTATTGGAACGGTAAAAGAGATAATCCCTTGTTTGCCTATACGCCATATCTGATGAAGCTCACAGCCAATGCTGCTTATTACACTTCCAACGCCAGAGAATTGGTTTTGAAGCTCGATGTGCCCTATTACAAAGGCACGCGTTGGCGGTTTAAAATTGATTTTAAAGCACAACAGAACCCTGCAAATTTGTATTTCGGATTATCTGAAAGCACCTTGGGAAAATTGCATTTACCGTCTGATCCCAACACCACTTTTGACACTTACAAAGAATTTGACAAAGCAAGAAAAACCTTGCGTGCAGGGGAAGCTGACGAAGCCGTTTTTGTTACGGATGCACTTTCCAACCGGTTTCGTGAAACTGAATATATGTTGAACCTCAAAGCGGATTATGCTTTAGGGAACGGGAAATGGCGTTTAATGGCAGGCTATGAAATTCAGCATTTGAGCTACAAGACATTTGAGGGAATGGAAGCCGAAGCTATAGACCCGGCAACAGGAGAAAAAACCAAAGCACCCAATGGTTTTTCGCTCTTACAACGTGATTTTGATAACGGCCTGATTTCGGGATTAAAAGATGGTTGGGTTTCCATTATTCAAAATGCCATCATTTATGACACACGTGATTTTGAACCCGACCCGACCAAAGGCGCTTACTTTGAAATAGCCAACGAATATTCAGGTAAATATATCGGCTCACAGTTTGATTTTAATAAGCTGTTTATACAAGGGCGATATTTTCAAAAACTACCTTTTGGCTCAAGAACAGTATTGGCAGGGCGTTTAGGTGTTGGTCATATTTTCGGGAGCAATGCACCGTTTTTTGAATTTCAGGACCAATGGTCGCCCGACGGAAGCATCAACGCTTTGGGTGGTAAAGGTTCTTTGCGTGGTTTCAGAGCCAACCGATTTTTGGCAAGGTCATTGGCGTTTGCAAACATAGAATTGCGGTACAGAATTGCCGAAACCAAATGGGGCAAACAGCATTTCGGTTTGGGTGTAGCGCCGTTCTTTGATATGGGAACCGTAAGAGATGATTGGCGTGATTTAAGTTTCAGAGATATAAAATATTCGTACGGCAGCGGGCTTCGTATTGCGTGGAATCAATCAACGGTATTATTCTTTGACTACGGAATGTCCAAAGAAGACAGGTTGTTTTTCTTCGGGATAGGGCAAGCATTTTAATATGCGAAGAGTCTGCAGGCTCATACTCAGTAGCTTTAATAAACATAACCGACCAATAAACACTTTGTCATGTAGCTTGTCCTGAACTTGATTCAGGAGCCCCCGAGCCGCAATCTCCTTATATCAAAACACCCCTCTTTTGTCTTTGGCATACACTTCAAAAACGTGTACACATGATAGTCCCCGAAGAGGGACGATCACATTGTGGTACTGACAGAAGTACACTTATGGCAACGATGTGATCGTCTCCCTTTCGAGGAGAGACAGAGAGGGCTGCCTGTTGATCAACAGTGATTTATAAAAGAGATCAATGGTAGAAGGAACGACGAAGCAATCTCTTTTTACTTGACGGTTTTTCTGGTACTGATTACCATCCGGTTCCACGCATTGATGGTCACCACAGCCATAATGACCTGAGCGATGTAATGATTGTCAAAAAGCTTTTCGGCCTGCTGGTAGGTATCGTCCGTCAAACCGGCATGACTGATCAGGGTTATTTCCTCCGTCATGGCCAGGATCGTTTTTTCTTCTTCGGTAAATAATTCTGTTTCCCTCCAGGCATTCAGCAGGAAAATACGCTGCGCAGTTTCTCCGTGCGATAAGGCGTCTGTGGTATGCATGTTGATGCAAAAAGCACAGCCATTGATCTGTGAAGCGCGGATTTTGATCAGTCCGAGATGTGTTTTCGACAATTGCGATTCCTGTATATAATGCTCTAATGCGAACAAGGCTTTGTATGCGTTTGGCTCAAGTTCCGGGATATCTATCCGATTTTTCATTTTCAGGTTAAATTTTCTGTTTTACATCTTATTGCTGAGGAAAGCATCTCACAAAATACTGAAAATCGGACACAACACAGATTCCGTCCTTCGTAGCAACACTTCTTCAAAAAGTATTCAAAATTGGAGTAATAAATTTGTCAGATTAAAATCCTGATCATAGAAGACGAACAGGGCCTGGCACAAAACATTGCCGAATATCCGATTAATATAATAAAACCCGGAACTGTCGCGGCATGGATTTATAGCATACAACTCCGGAACGACACCCAAAACTACAACTCATGCAAAAGATAATACCCCATTTATGGTTCGATAAGGAAGCCACGGAGGCAGCCGCATTTTATACATCCGTGTTCCCGGAGTCGAAGGTGACGCATACTACCCTGCTGCGCGACACGCCCTCCGGCGATTGCGACCTGGTGAGCTTCGAGTTGTGGGGACAGGAATTTATGGCGATCAGCGCCGGGCCGCTATTTCAATTTAACCCCTCCATCTCTTTTATCGTCAATTTCGATCCCCTGCTCTTTGGCACCACACCCGATGCTATGCAGACCGCCCGGGTGAAACTGGACATGGTCTGGGAGCAGCTTTCCGAAGGCGGAAAAGTATTGATGGAGCTGGGCGAATACCCGTTCAGCAAACATTACGGCTGGCTGCAGGACAAATACGGCGTCTCCTGGCAGCTCATGCTCACCGATCCCGAAGGCGAACCGCGTCCGCCCATTATCCCTTCGCTGATGTTCACCGGCAGCAACTGCGGCAAGGCCGAAGAAGCCATCCGCTTTTACCTGTCTGTGTTCCGGAACACGCAACTGGGCGCCCTGCATCATTATCCCGCGGGTATGGAGCCCGACCAGGCAGGTACCGTTATGTTTGCCGATTTCAAACTGGAAGATGCCTGGATGGCCGCGATGGACAGCACCCATGAACATGGCTTCGGCTTCAATGAAGCTATTTCGTTTATGATCACCTGCAGTGATCAGCAGGAGATAGATTATTATTGGGAGCAGCTCTCGGCCGTATCCGAGGCGGAACAATGCGGCTGGATCAAAGATAAATACGGCCTGTCCTGGCAGATTACCTCCGCCGAAATGGAGACCCTCATGCGCGAAGGTACTCAGGAGCAGATAGACCGAATCACGCAGGCATTCCTGCCGATGAAAAAGCTGGATATTGCGCAGATAAAAGCGGCGGCCGGCTATTGAGCAAATAAAAAAGAACAGTTGATATATTATAGATGATGTAAGCTTTATTTTGAGCATTGTATCTGCTGCTGGTGGACAGTTTACTAAATGTCATGTATCAAAATTTACTATCTAAAATAATAGGTCATGCGTTTATACCCTGCTTTAAATTTGCCGGACGATCATAAGTATTTCCAACTTTTTACACAGGGAAATGAACGTGGTTTAATTTACCTAGAAAAACGCTTGCACGCTGAAGTATTTAGCTATGCCCGTAATATTCTGGTAAACGATTTTGAGATTAATTCCATTATCCAAGATGCTTTTATGAAAACCTGGAATTATGGGCGTTATAACCGTGCTGATACCTAAGTTTCCTTTGCTCAAGGAATAGGCTTATGCCGGTTTTTTCTTTATCACGTCGGGCGCCGTCCTTTCGTACCTCGCCGTCGGAGGTGATGCAATAGAGTTTTTCGGCCCCGTACTATTGATTATCCTACGGTGGTGTCCTGGTATTTCAGACCGGCTGGCAGGAAGCTTCTCTCCGTTCATCAATGAGGAAGATTAAGGATTAGTATATTTGATAAGCCAAACCCGGCAAATCATCCGAAATGGAAACTGCTAACAGAGGACTAAGCATTACAAGATTGTTACCTGCTCCGGTTGATCTGGTTTGGGAAGCATGGACCAACCCGGGACAAATCATCCACTGGTGGGGCCCTGACGGCTTTACCAGCACGATTCATACCATGGATGTAACAACAGATGGCGAGTGGCGATTGACAATGCATGGCCCTGACGGGAAAAACTATCCGAATAGAAGTATGTTCCGGGAAATTGTGCCATTTAAAAAAATCGTGTTCCAGCACTTCAATCCCAATTACCTGGCCACCATTGTTTTTGAATCTCAGGGAAAAGAAACCTTCATGGAATGGGCGGTACTCTTTGAAACAACTGAACTGTTCGAAACTGTGGTAAAGGTGTTTAAAGCGGACGAAGGCTTATATCAGAATGCGGAAAAGCTTGAAAACCACCTGAAACAAAAAATGCAGTAATTATAGGGATGTCACACTCCTGTTCAACAGAGACATTATAAACGTAGCAACAACATGAAAAACAATAAAAACAAATTATCAGCAGCACAGCAGGCAGAGCTCCTCAGCACATTAAAAGCACGTTTCGAGAAGAACAAAGACCGCCATAAAGGCCTCTCATGGGACAAAATACAGGACAGGCTGGAAGCGAATCCCGGCAAGCTCTGGTCGCTCTTCCAAATGGAGGAAACCGGCGGCGAGCCGGATGTGGTGGGTCATGATAAAAAGACGGGCGAATATATTTTTTACGATTGCTCACCGGAAAGCCCCAAAGGCCGTAGAAGCTGTTGCTTCGACGACGAAGCGCTGGAATCACGGAAAGAACACAAACCGGCTCACAGTGCTATGGGTATGGCTGAAGAAATGGGTATTGAGCTTTTAACGGAAAAAGAATACCGGGAGCTGCAGCAGTTGGGTACATTCGATCTGAAAACCTCAAGCTGGGTGCAAACGCCCTCCGATATACGTAAACTCAGTGGCGCTGTATTTTGTGACCGCCGTTACAACACGGTATTCCTGTATCACAACGGCGCAGAATCTTACTACGGCGCCCGCGCATTCAGGGGGTCGCTCAGAGTCTGACAAATGGGACTGGTACGACTTTTATACGTGATAGGAATAACACCCGGTTTCAAAAACGTATATTATGAGTCAGGAAAATGTATTTGACCAGGAAGCCCTCGAGAAGCTGAAGGGTCTGGTAGATAAGATTGATGTCTGTATGTTCTGTTCCGCTATTGACGATGGATCATTGCATTCCGTACCTATGAGCCGGCAGGAAGTAGATGGTACAGGCGCGATATGGTTTTTGCTCTCAGCCGAAAGTGATACCTGCAGAAATGTGATCGAAGACCCGCGGGTACAGCTTTTATATGCACATGTAGGCGATTATAATTTCCTTACCGTCAAAGGGAAAGCAACCATCAGCCAGGACAAAGAGCGCATCGAAAAGTATTGGAACAAGTTTGTGGAAGCCTGGTTCGAGCAAGGCAAAGAGGATCCCAATATCCGAGTAATGAAAGTGGAGGTGGAAGATGCGCATTATTGGGATAATAAAAGCAATAAGCTCGTTACGTTCATAAAGCTGGCCGCAAGCGCTATATCAGGAAGTAAATTGGACCTTGGAAGACAAGGTGATATAGTTATTCCATAGGGGTTCACCTTTTAAACAACAAGAACCTACCGTATCAGCGTCACATCCCCCCGGAATGTCTTCAGCTCATTACTCAGCGGCATCGTTACGGACACGATGTAGAAGTACACCCCTACTTCAGCCGGCTGACCATTGAAAACACCATCCCATCCACCCCGGGGATCTGTAGTGCTGAACACCAGCTGACCAAAACGGTTGTACACTTTAAACTCTGTCAGCTTTTCAAACTTGAGATTAGCGATGCGGAAAATATCATTCCGTCCATCCCCGTTCGGCGTAAATGCTGTTGGCAGCACCGCTGTTGAATTATATTCCACGCGAACGCGGATTTCCGCAGTTGCGATACAACCAAATCCGTTCGTAGCCGTAACATGATACACCATATCCTGCAGCGGGTTGGCCCAGGGACTTGCTATATCTGTATTACTCAATGCCTGCCCCGGCCTCCATAACCATTTTACGGCTTCACTTTCTGTAACAAGCTGTACAGAATCGCCATATTGTATTACGGTGTCAGCAGGGCTGATTCTGTCGAATGTCATGGACGGCTGGATGATGATCACAACAGTATCTTCGGTGGTACAGCCGGCTCCGGGCGTACTTACCCGTACCGTCTTCGTATGCGTACCCGGCGCTCCCATAAAGCGGTTATCTGCGTCATGGTCGTTGCGTAATCCATCTGCGGGCAACCATTGGTACCGGTAATCCACTCCTTCCGGTTTCGCGGTGACAGAGACGGCTACCGAATCACCGGCACAGCCAATCACCTCACCGGCGATCACTCTGGGGTACTGTTCGACAACGGCCGTATAGTAAACTTTCCGCGGCGGACAGGTTGCCGGCGCTCCGGGCAGAAATGCAGTCAGGGAATAGGTCGTTGTTTTATCCGGATGGTCAATGATTGTGAATGCCGATGTGTCAGATACGAGATCCGGGTGTGACCATCTGAAATCCAGTGCAGGGTCAACAGTAGCAGTGATAACCACCTCATCTCCCGGGCATGTTGTATCCGGAGCAGGTATACGCACATCCAGAGAGTCGTGGATAATCGCAATAATTTCACGCAGCATTACATCCTGCTGACCGCTGCCCGGCGTACCTCCGGGCACACAGGCCGACTGCTCTTTACCCCATACCTGGATCACGGCCTGCCGCGTTCCGATCGCAAGAGACCTCGGCAGCGGTTTGATCTCCAGATATGCCTCCTGCTGGTTTGCCGGTATCTGAAACGGTGTATTAATAAGCTCATAGTCTGCCCCGTTCTCCGCCGTGCCGGATATAACCAGCCGGAATGATTCCGGTAGCGGAGTGGCAAAATTCCTCCGGAAGCTGATCTGAGCTGTATGGCATCCGCGCACCAGCTCTACAAGTGTATCATTACCGCCCGGCTGATCACCCATGTCCATATTGCAGGAGGCAAAATCTCCCGCTACGCCTCCTCCGGAAAAAGTAAGCTTACCGGCAGTAACTGTAGTAACCTGAACGGTAGTATCTCCAATGACACCTGCCCTAACGGAGTCGCCGAAGTTGTAATAGATCTTATCACACACGATTGCCATCCCGCCTGCCAGGCTCCCCGGAGCCGTTACCGGAGCGCCCGTCACCCGCCATTCTTTTACCATCACCCCATTGGGATCATACTTCCGGAGCCACTGCTCCGGATGCCCTGTCCGCAGCAGGTAGAAATGGTCATGATTATCTACAGCCATATCGTAAGAGCCGCTCCCGACAAACCCGGGAATGACCGTCAGCAGCGTGGCATCACCGGTGCCATTGTATTTCCATACTTCCGCATCCGAGATACCCGTAACGCTAAGCCCATAGATCACATTTTTACCGCCGCCGAAATTACTCACGGTGCTGGGCATCTTATGGCCGGTATTCACCCAGTTAGCGCCATCGTGATAATAGATGTCGTGATGTACGCCTCCGCCAAATCCTGCGCCGTATGTAGTGTAGAATGTAGGCGATGGCCCTGGCGCATTGATGTTATTGCTGACGGCCAGTCCGAAGCTTGCATTGGGATCCCCGCCGGGCAATGCAATGGTATTTAATGAAGGATTGGTAGCAGACAGCGGCTGGGACGGATCCCAATTGTAAATCTTATCCCGGGCGGAGATATATACCAATCCACCTGTAGCGCCGCATACCGGGAGTTGCGCATAGGCATACTGGCCAATAGTACACAACGCAAGCAGCAGCGCTGTTAATGCGCTGCTTTTTACCAATCCCTTTACTTGCTGAATATATGCTCCTGTTAAAATCCTCATCATTCCTTTACCAGTTTCAACCTTACCGATCTGTCTTTATCCTGAATCTCCACGAAGTAAATACCTGGTGCAAACGCTGTCATGTCCAGATCAAAAACGGCGCCATTCAAAACGTTCTGATGCAGCACCTGTCCGCTGATATTCACAATACGTAAAAGCGCATCCTGAAGCGGATATTCAGAGCGGATCACGGTGTGATTACCTGTCGGATTCGGAGCAACCGATATGGCATGACCACCATTCAGGCCCGGTACCGATCCTGCTGTTAAATCAACCGTGACACAATCAGATGTGTCGCTGCAGCCACCTGCTGTAACTACTACGGCATAGCTACCGCTTGCTACAGGGATGTATTCCTGTTCCGCTGCCCCATCAATTACGGTATTATCCTCGCAGTTAATCCACACATAGCTGTCTGCGTTACCGGCATGCAGTATATTTTCCCGGTTTTCAAGGGTAGCCACAGGAGTCGTATTTACCGTGAGATCCAACACAACAGTGCTATCGCAACCACTTTGATTAGTAAGTGTCAACACATGCACACCGGAAGAATAATATACAGTGGTATCATTCCATACCAGGCTGTCGCAGGCAGGCAAAGTCAGGAATGTATTGGGGCTGCTTTTCCCTATGGTAATGTCATAGCTGTATACACTATCGCAGTTAGTTACAGAGGTATACGTCTGCGTATATTGTCCGGAGACCTTGTATGTAATACCATTAAAAGTAACCGAATCACAGTAATGACCCGTATACACCGGGAAATGATATCCGTTTGTAATCGTCAGGTTAAACGTTACAATACTGTCACAAAGTAATGTATTTACAAAGGTGTCCTTGAACGTACCGCTGTTTTTATATGTTTTGCCATTATAGACAAAGCTGTCGCAGGTAATCTCGTTAAAAGTGCTTCCGGTAGCACATTCCGGGCGGATTTTCAGAATGAAAATATCATCTCCCCCCTTAGGAGTATTTTCAAGAACATTTGATCCCGGATCAAAATCCACCTTACCATCTGTGGTTCCCGCAATGAATATATCTCCCGATGGAGACTGAGCGATTCCTGTAACCGAAGAACTGACGGTGGCGGCTGTACCGTCACCCGGGGTCAGCAGGTCTACAAATGAACCATCAATAGCTTTATACCTTATTACAAAATAATCCTGGAAACCATATGGCATGCGCTCTACCATATCGGGAAGACCATCGGTAAAATTGGTCTTCTCCTGGAAATATCCGCCTACAACTACATTCCCTGCATTATCCAACATAACCGTATTTCCATTGCTGCTTTCCGATGTAGGCATGGTATTGACCCACTCAAAATCGCCTTCTGCATCATACTTCAACAGGAAACAAGCCCTGCTCCCTCCGGAGAGTCGCAAAGCACCACTCGGTGGATTGAAATAAACATCTCCATTAAATCCTCCCGTTACATACACACTTTCTGACGCATCTACTGCTATGCCATATGGAATATCCGAGTTCGCCTGCCCTACCCCCCTGCTCCAGACATGATAACCGTCCGGATCGTATTTGGCAAAGAAAATATCGGCTCCACCCTTAGACTGCAAACTTGGGGCAACAGAGGGAGTATTATTGTCGAAATTTACAGTGCCTTCATAAATCCCGGTAATATAAACATTCCTACGGGCATCGGTAACTAACGCATAGCCAATATCCTGCCCAGTACTGCCAAACTTGCGTGCCCAAATGCAGTTGCCGGCTGAGCTGTATTTAGCCATGTATACATCAGTGCCACTCCCCGTAAGATTTACAACAGGAGTACTCCCCCCGTTAAAATCCACAGTACCATGAAACTGCCCGGTGATATAAATGTTTCCCTGATTGTCTACCGTTAGGCCCCGTGCCCTTAAATTCGTCTGAGCAACGCTTCCTTTCATACTTTTTGCCCAGACATAATTGCCTGCTGTGTCGTACTGAGCCAGGAAAATATTAGTGGATAGTGCATTGTTGGTAGACAAATTATTGGTGACACCCGGATCCGGATTAAAATCAACATTCAAGCCACGGAACTGACCTGTAAGCAAAACATGGCCTGCATCGTCCACCGCGACGGTAACGCCTGCGTCAGCATTGGCTGCACCGATATTGAATGCCCACCTGTAATTCCCGTCGGCATCATACTTTGCCAGGAAGATATCTGTACTTCCTTTGGATATGAGATTCTTTATGTCAGATCCGGGATCGAAATCTGAGGTTCCTGAAAAGCTGCCCGTAATGTAAAAATTCCCGGCATTGTCCACTGCAATGGAACTCACATTATCTCCCGATGGACCCGCAATCTCTTTCAGCCATTTGATATCTTGAGCAAAAAGCGACTGAGCGCCTGGCAGCAGTAATGCACAAAGAAATACCGATAATACGCTGCGATAAAATGTAAATTTCTTCAAACTCATCTGTTTCTGTGTTAAGGATCATTGCCGGTATAAATTCCGGTAACAACTTGGTTTAAAATTTGTCTATTGCAAATTTCCTTATAAAGAAACGCAGCACAATACGGCGATCCCCGTATTTAACGTGGGGTAATTACCCCATTTAACAAGGACAATTGAAGGGAAAAGGAAATGTGAATACAGGATCCGGAGGGCTGTTATTCTACCAATCCGTTTTTAAGCGCAAAACGAACGAGCCCTACCACATTGTTAATATTCAGCTTTTGCATGATATTAGTTCTGTGGGTATCAATCGTTTTAGGACTTAAGAACAGTTCTTCGGCAATCTTCGTATTGGATTTCCCGTTGGCGATCTGCACAAGGATTTCTACTTCCCGCGCAGAGAGCTGATCCAGGGCCGGATCCCGGTTTGCTGTGAGTTTTTCTACCGGGTCAGTCATAGAATTTAACGAAACGGTAATCTCGCTGCTGAAGTAAAGACGCCCGTCAAGTACGGTATTGATGGCTTCCAGTAAGGTTGATTTATCTATGTTTTTCAGCAGGTAACCGGAAGCGCCCACTTCAATCATCTTGCGGATGATGGATTTCTCATCGTGGGTGGTAAGGGCAATGATCTTAATGCCGGAATGCTTTTTGATGATAAACGATGCTGTATCAAAGCCATTCATCAGCGGCATTTCAATATCTACGAGTACTACATCTACAGGGGTGGTTTCGAGAAACTGCAGGGCTTCTTTGCCATTATTGGCACACCCGACCACTACAAACTGCTTTTCTGTTGCAAACAACGACTTAAGTCCATCGATGAATAACTGATGATCGTCAATGATAAATATCCTGATCTGCCGGGGCATACACAATATTACGGATTGTTGGCGGAAAATGCTACAGAGGCTGCGCTTCAAATACTGTCATAATCTACATTTTCGCGGATGTTCCAGTGCCTGCTTTATGGCAGGCGATGAGTATTTACAACAGGACTATCACTAACGAATAAAAAAGTATTATATAGATTAAAGAGAAACCACCTGTTTGTTACCGGTTTGCTGTGAGGCACAACGTCGTTCGTAGGGGCAACTCTCGCAGTGATCCGTTTTATTTGGACGGGGGTAAACCCCACCCCTACGAGGGCTATCCTTTCCCGGATGTTTTCATCGTTTACCAAAGGAAAATGATATTAATACACAACGTGATTATCACCAATGAATAAGAAAAGCTATTGTACAGTTTTCGAAGGGTATCCAGGACTACGAGTTCTTTTATACCGTCCCGATCTAAATCACCAGTAAAGGGAGTCTATGATCACAAAATGTCCGGGAATCGGAATTTCCTGTCCCGAAACAGCGACTGCACTAAGTAATGAGCACAGAAATATTAGTTGTGTGATTTTTCTCATAAGGACATTTTTCCGAAAATAATTAACGCCTGAACATGACAATATCATGATTCGACATTGCCTTATAAAAGCCATTTTATTTTTCTTCCTTCTCCGGGTCAGCATCCTGAATTTTACTTAATCTCAAAACAGCTGCATCGAGAGAATCTTTCCTGTTGGATGCTTGCTTATTATAATAACTGGCTACCCCACTTTTCCGAGCGAGGTCAGATAAGTTGATAAGATATAGATAGGCTTCGTGTAAACTCCCTCTAAGTATGCAATGAACGGATAGTCTATGATATTTCATTTCATAATCTGCGCAATGCCTGGCTTTACTTTCCAATATATAATACTCACCATCAAATATGCCCGTACCTTCAGGGCACGGATTTTCAAAGGCCCAGTAGTAGCTGCTTTTCAACAATATAATAAATTGAAACCAGTCTTTTTGCGAAATAGTTTGTTTCGATGATGCCAAAACAGTATCACTCGTGAGTGTAATACCCCCGTAAGAGCGGGGATAGTCATTGCCAATATCTGCTATGATAAACTTTGTTGTAAGCTGAATCTCGCCGCTCGCAGTTTCCTCAATAAAGAAAACAAAATCGGGAGGAGTAAAGTGAGGCCGTTGGATATACAGGATATAGGCCTCCCTGTTTATGGTTTTCAGATCCGGGAGGTCTAAAAGCTTGAGAAAACGTGACCTGAAGATATTTCCCCGGATCGCCCACATGGAATCTTCTGTCTTCAGTGTCTGTTTGTAACCCTTTATAACTTGCAGGGAATCTTCAGCAAATATCTTGCACCTTGGCGCTCTCTGATTGCAAGCCAGGCACGTGAGACAAATAATCAGAGCACAATAGAATGTCCGCATAAATGAAAAGTTAATGGATTATCAATCACTATTTCGAAATCATATACCGGACAACCTACAAACAAAATACGTACACTGTCTGTTTGATTGCGAGTAGGACAGGTTTTATCATGAATGGTAAGATCATATTTACATGGCCTCGGGAACAATCCCCGTTTAATCCCCTTTATTCTTCCATCATCAAATACAAATGTTCCACTAATTGGAAAACTCTTTCCTTAGTCAGGCTCAGCACCTTTGAGGAGACAATGATACGCTGCATTGTACCACCTCCTGAATATTCTTCTGCGGCTAAGGTGGCTATCAGATTTTTTTCATTATCCCTGAATGAAACCCAACTTCGTTGTGCATTCTTGAGTATCTGCTGGTCAGCAGGGGCCAGTCTGCTTATTAATATCTTATAGTACTTATTCAACAGTCCGTCGTATGCTTCCAGCAATTCGTATGATGCTTCTACCATACCGATGGTGGAGTAGTCGATCTCAAGTTTTTTCTCATGAAGTTTTTCAATGACAAAAGTGTCCATGGTAAAATCAATCTCAATTTTCCGCTGGAAATCCGAAAGATATTGATCTCCCTTTTCCAATTGAGTTTTCAATTGTTTTGCCTGAACCTCTATTTCCTGCTTCAGTTGAATGATTTCAGTAGCGGTCAATTCCCGGGGCGCTTGCCCAAATGTGCTTTTAAAACTTAAAATAAGCACAAGGATGAAACAGCTTCTCTTCATAAATTGGAACGTGTCCCTATTTTTCAACCATGCAAAAAAATCACTACTGATTGATCGGGCATTTCAAATATACAGTATATTTATAACGGAAGCTGCTTGTGCCTGAGTACCGCCAAGCTGAAGTGACGGAATGAAATTAGGAAGCTATCCCCTCCAGGATTTTAGATTTTATACGTATTTTACAAACCAGAAATAGTTTCCTGTAATGAAATTGCGTATTCCCATATTAATGTTACTCATTCCGCTTATGCTCCCCTCGTCCTGTAAGAAAACACAGGATCAGCTCCGTGTCATTAATATGGATTTTAAAAGCCTGGTCATGCGTGATATCAATGCAAATCCTGTGGGGATAACCGGTGATCCATCCGATCAATTCCGGAATGAAGACTGGCCGGATTGGATTCACGCTCATTTTAAAGATATGGATACTGCATTTCTCCCTGCCGGGCCGGGGGAGGCTCCTCAGGATATTATTCTTTTTCCAAATCCGGCTCAAACAGCCCAGTATCTGGCGGTAAACATATCTGATACCGCAAATTTGAAAGTTATTATGATTAACACCAAAGGGGATTGTGTTCTGAAGATGAGCCGTACTATCACCGGGGGATCTTATCAGACGCTCATGTTACCGTTCCATGAAGCGCATGTCACAAAAAACAATCATTATCGCTTGTATTATGCCTTCTCGGTAAGGGAATATCCGTTTTTCAATAAAGGCCATGCCAACCTGTTATTGAATTAGGCCCCCAGGATCACTATTTGCCCTGCTGCCACAAAATGTAAGTTTGCATTGATAAAACCTATGGCCAACGGATAAGTTTGGGATCTTCATATTTACTACCGGACGGTCTTGCTATACCAACGATTCAATACCAAAATGCAGCAATTAACCAGCAGTGAAAATGCATTAGTGACGATAATGGGCCAGTCATTTTTCATGCATCCGTAAATGATCCATAAGATAAGACCGACCAGCAGGCACATTAACATCACAACGGATATATCCTGGCTGCTCTTCTCTCTGAGCATTTTTATCAACTGGGGTAAAAGAGAGATACCGGTGCATATGCCGGCTGCTATTCCTATGATTTGACTACCCATTTGAAACTGCTGCTTATAACCGGGTTTCGACCTGGCAATATTAAAAAGCAGCCAGTTTGCTTTACATACCTGAAAGGAAAAAACTATGCCAGTGTCCGGCGTATATTATTTTAGGCAATGTCCCGGATAAAGGGAGCAAAGAACAACAGTGTCGCCTGAAAAGAATAAATGAGACCGTGGTTATGCGGTTTCGACCTCATCCCCACAGGAACGGTGTCATCCCGACGAGGGAGGGATCCCACACAATACCGGACAATCCTGCATTATGTGAGATCCTTCACTCCGCTACGCTGCGTTCTGGATGACGTAGTGGATAGATCATACAACCGTCATTCTTATCATTGTTTTGGGACACCCAAATGAAGACTCGCAATGACGGGTAAGCATGAAGCATTGCGCCAGCCATGATACATGCCACTACCTGCCATGCAGACTGTTCCCTCCCCCTTAAACCACTCCCTTTATCCGGGACATTACCTAAATTTTGTCTAATGTATAAATTTCAGGAATATACCCTTTCTTATTTCTTAAGTGCCCTTACTACCCGATGCCGGTAAACCGGGACTTTTCCATCGGTTCTGAATTTTAAAATTAAGAATTTCATCATGCTTGGGATTTTACGCATTTTGGGGAACCCGGTTAGCAATAGATGAATTTGTTCAGAAACAGTACCAGATAGCACGTGGCACAATTATAATATAAATAATTAATGGAGACCGGAAATATGTTGCCGCTAATACGATAGGTATGAAAAAAAATAATGCTCTGCAGGATAAAGAAGCTGCCCGCCTTAGAGCACTGGAAAGTTATGAAATCCTGAATACCCTGACAGAGGAGGAATTTGACCGTATCACCGAACTTGCTTCACTGATCTGTAAAACTCCGATATCGTTGATCACGTTACTGGACGAGCGCCGGCAATGGTTCAAATCAAAAGTTGGGGTTGACATCTCCGAGACCCGCAGAGAGCTGGCCTTTTGCGAATACACGATCCAGGGCGAGGCACTTTTTGAAGTTCCGGATGCGACGAAGGATACAAGGTTTAAGGATAATGAGCTGGTTACGGGCACGCCCGATATACGCTTCTATGCGGGATTTCCGCTGACTGATCCCGATGGGTTTAACCTGGGCACGCTGTGCGTTATTGACCGTAAAGCACGGGAGCTCGATGCCGACCAAAAAAGAGCGCTTCAGTTACTGGCCAAAGAAGTAATGACGCTGATCATAGAAAGGCGGCAAAAAGAAGAACTCAGGAATTTTGAAAAGCTGTTTAAACTGTCTCCTGCGCTGATCTGCGTAGCCGGAACCGAAGGTTATTTTAAAAAGGTCAATCCTGCGCTTAAGGAGATGCTCGGGTTGTCTCCCGCTGAGCTTTATGCGACTTCGTTTTATGAGATCATCCATCCGGATGATCTGGCTGCCACGAAGATGGAAGTGGAACGTATCAAATCCGGTGAGACCATACTGAATTTTACCATCCGCGTTAAAGCGGCCGGTAACAGCTACCGGTATGTGCAATGGGTGGCCAGTCCGGAACCAGATACCAATAACATTTTTGCGGTAGGAAGGGATATTGATGAAATAAAAAAGATGCAGATGGAAAATAACCGGGCAAGAGCGGTACTGTCGGCATTTGTAGCGCATACACCGGCTGCCGTAGCTATGCTGGATAATGATATGCGGTACATTACTGCAAGTAATCAGTGGATCGAAGAATACGGATTACAACAGACATTTGAGGTCGGTCAGTCGTACTACACTTCTTTCCCCTTTATCAGCGAAGAAGGGAGGGTCCGACACCAACGGGTGCTGTCCGGGGCTGTAGAGTCTGTTGACGAACAGCTTGTTTTTATTCCCGGGTTTTCTTCAGAAAAATACCTTGCATGGGAAATGCGGCCCTGGACGGAATTTGACGGCAGCATAGGCGGGATGATGATCTACACAAAAAACATCACGTCAATGATCGCTCAGCGTGAAGAATTAAAACGCGCAAAACTGCAGGCGGAGCAAGCCAGTCTTGCCAAATCCGAATTTCTGGCCAATATGAGCCACGAGATCCGGACCCCGCTTAACGGCGTTATCGGTTTTACAGACCTGGTTCTTAAAACGCATCTTTCCCCGACACAACAACAATATCTCACGATCGTCCACCAGTCAGCGGCAGCGTTACTAAGCATTATCAATGACATCCTTGATTTCTCTAAAATAGAAGCGGGAAAACTGGAGCTGGACATCGAGCAGTGCGACCTATACGAAATAAGCGCGCAGGTGGCCGACATCATAAGCTACCAGGTACAGCATAAAGGCCTGGAAATGCTGCTGTTTCTGACACCCGGGCTCCCCAGGTTCATCTGGAGCGACTCGGTGCGACTTAAGCAGATCATCATCAATTTACTGTCTAATGCAGCCAAGTTTACCGAAAAAGGAGAAATCGAACTTAAAATAGAACTGCTGAATGAGGAAAACGGATATGCGACACTCCGCTTTGCCGTAAGAGACACGGGTATCGGGATTCACGATCATAAACAGCAGAAGATATTTGAAGCTTTTTCCCAGGAGGACAACTCAACCACAAAAAAATACGGGGGTACAGGGCTTGGCCTGACCATCTCCAATAAATTGCTTGGCTTAATGAACAGCCGGCTGGAGTTAACAAGCGCCCCGGGTAAAGGCAGCACATTTTATTTTGACATCCACGTAAGAGCTGCTCAGGGAGCGCCGATCGCGTGGGAGGGTATGGATCACCTCAGGCACGTGCTGATCGTAGACGACAACGAGCACAACAGAGAGATACTGAAACAGATGCTGCTGCTGAAAAACATCCGGAGCACTGCTGCAATAAACGGTTTCGAAGCGCTGCAGCTCCTCGGTTCGGGCAAGACATTTGATGTGATCCTGATGGACTACCATATGCCTTTTATGAACGGTGTGGAGACCATACGCAAGATCAGGGAAAGCTTTTTATTTACACCGGAAGAGCTTCCCGTCGTTTTGCTTTCCAGCTCTTCTGATGACGAAAAGATCATCCAGGAAGGCGAAAAGCTTAATATAAGTCACCGTTTGATGAAGCCTGTGAAAATACAGGATTTCTATGCAGCCTTATCCCATATTTTCAAGAAAGATACGCCATCTGCTGTTCCGTCATCTTTTGAAAGGATGATCAGCAATTCGGGCGAGGCGACCGTGCTCATTGCCGAGGACAATGCCGTAAATATGCTGTTGGCCGTTACGATCCTGAAACGTATTGCTCCTCATGCCACCATCATTGAAGCCACGAACGGAAAAGCAGCGTTGGCATATTGCAAAAAGAAATTGCCGGATCTCATCCTGATGGACATCCAGATGCCGGAGATGAATGGCTATGAAGCTACGAAAGCGATCAGGGCGCTTGATGGTGCAGCAGGAATCCCCATTATTGCCTTAACGGCCGGTAATCTGAGAAGCGAAAAGGAGAAAAGCCTGGCGAGTGGTATGAATGATTTCCTTGTAAAGCCGATTATAGAAGATACGCTGTCGGATATTTTTAAAAAATGGTTATCAGAAGTCCCTGATCTTACCGGGGAGCCGGATTTAGCGGAAAAAGCGAACAGGAACCTGCATTATGACGAATCCGTGCTGAAAAAATACATCGGTGACGATAAGCATATTTTACAGGAGGCAATCCTCCTTATCCGGGATGAGCTCAGGAACGTTACAGCATCGCTCAGGGAACACATCTCTGCGGGAAACCTCCTTTCGGTTAACCAGTTGGGACATAGATTATACGGCACGGCTTCCTCTGCGGGTCTGACCCGTGTCGCCCGGATTGCCCGGAGACTTGAGTTTCAACAGGCATTCCAGTCAGACATGCTGCATAATTTGCAGGATGAACTGGAAAAAGAAGTGGATATCACGCTGTCTTTAATGAATCCGGAAGCGTAAACGTTGTCCGGACCGAAGCTTTATTTTCCCGATGTTGAAAGTAGGCTGAATCAACGGGCTTTGGGCGGTCATCTAAGCTGAAAGTAGCTTCCGCAATGCAGGCCATTACTTCATAACTTCCCAGCAGGTTCATACGTGTTTTTGGAGGTGTGGCAGGGTTTACCAGGACCGCATCCAGCACACACCAGCGTTCTTTGAGGCTTTCTGACCGGCGGTATTTCCGGGCAAAAGAACTTATTACCGCACCGCTTCCGGCGACTGTACTGGCATCCCTGCAGGCAATTGTACCGGAGGCCGAAGGCTTTCCGGTGTCAGTCGCAGATACAGTTGCAGCCTGGCTGCAATGAGCGGCTTGAAATAACTCCCGAACCGCAGTAATCGTCCGCGGCGGCTGCCCTCGCTGTACTCGTTTTCTGTGCTGCTTTGTGTAACAGAAGGGGAATGTGCAAAAGTGTTTGTTTTGTTTTCCTTTTCTGCTTTTGTGCTTGTTGCATACCATTTGTTTTGTCTGCGGGTGATGATTCGCAGGGATGAAAAAATGAGCGACTCCCGGTCAGAGGCAGGTATCGCTGCCAGTAAATGAACCCAGATTGAGCTGTGACGGTTTCTGCTAAAAGCCTCAGAATAGAAATGCGCGGCGCCCAACTTATCATAATTGAGGCCAAAAGAAAGCCCTACACACGAATAAGTGGACCCACGCATGTGGCGGGCAACCTGGCTTATCCTCTCGTGTGTATGAAATCTCTTAGGTTTCAATTATGAGATTCAAAGCGATTGCTGCCAATGATATACCGAAAGGTCGCGTTATGATTAACAACCCGAAATTAGATCATTAAAATGTTTTCTGTTGGCATCACCAGAGTTTGGAAAGGTTTGTTTTTTTCCGATTCAGTGAAGTTCTACAAAACTGAACATGATAACTGGAAGCCCCCCCAATAATGATAGCGTTTCAAGGAAAGATTATGCTCAGGGCTTCTGCCGGAGAGATATACAAGTAAGTTCACGGCCCTTCGACCTCCAGAAAATGTTGCAGTACCGCCGATTCCTGCAAATCCCTCCATCACGACCTTGCGCATCTCGCCAAAGCTGAGGTCGTGATAGTTGTCCCTAAACTGGCCCATTAGCATGGCATTGTAGAGCACAAGGTTTGGGCGGAACGATGACAACAGGTAAAATTCCGGCTGCAAACGCGTTGGGGCAGGTTTATTTCTTTTATTAGCATGCCCTAACTGGTAAGCGTCATACGACGCCCATCGATCCCTGTCTAACCATCCCACTTTAAATGCGACACTTCCGCTTGCACCTGTGTAATAACCAAGCCTTATTTCCCTTGAAAGAATAGCCTGAGCCAGGATGGGATGGGTATTGGACCGGGGATTACTTATGAGGTCGAACAGATAATCAACTTTATTGGAAACAAGGATAGCAGGCTCAAAGTTATTTGATATTTGATACTTCCATCCATACGGGATCTCCCTTGTCGAGCCAAACATGTGTTTCTCATGTATCAATGTCTGAACAGCTCTTGCTACATGCAATCCCATCGCACCCAACACCAACTGATTCGTAATCACCTTTCTGTCACTTATAATCTGATGCTTAGCGCTTAAGAAAAGTAATGAGGCAAAAGGCCGGTCATTGACAATATAGTACAAGGAATCAGCAACATTTTCGCCCAGATACCTTGGTGTAAATCCGGTCGCGCCTATCTGTATAATTGCATTTTCCTTCTGATCTTCCTTATCAAGGTGATACATTACCCTTGATAATAATCTTGCCGGCCAAAAGAAAGATGATTTAGCCAATTTGCTGTCTGAGAAAAAGAGGCCTGCCCCCATCGTATAATTCCTGTCTTCATTAGGCATGCCAATCAAGGTCAGCAATATATCCTGATCTGCTACCAGACCTGCGGTCCAGCTATCGCTGGTCTGTGCTCCGGCGTGCAGAAGAAAACATAATTGAAGACAGCTAATCAGGATATACCTTTTCATGTTTAATATCCGGGTATTAACTGTTGAACAGATGTGTAATGCTTTCCCTTATCGAATTTGCAAGTTGATGTTCACCGTCATTATCAAAGTCGCCGTGGTCTATTGACTGACCACGATACCCAAGCGGGGCATCAGACGATGTGCGGGTCAGGACAAGGCGGTTATTATTTGGTCCGCCCTCATTTAGAAATTCGTGTATTTCGTTAAGCACCTCATATTTGTGATATGGCGCCTGTTTCTTTATGTGTTGCTCCAATCCCAATAGAAGTGTGTCACCTTTAATATCAGCATCAGAATATTTGTCGCCATCTTCACACAGGCCTGACACAAGGTATAAAAGAGACATCGGGTATAAAACGCCCCTAGTATCATACCGTATTATTGGTAATACCCTATCCTTTTCCTCTCGCTCCTGCTTCATTGTAAACATTCTAAAACGGTTATACCTGTCCGGCATATTCATGACAGTAGCGTGGAATAAGGAACATTTACAGGCCGGTGCGAGAAATATCACGTTGTTGAACCGTATGTCCGCATATTTTGTTTTTTCCAGTTTTAGCAGCTCAAACAGTTCACAAATCACTATAGACCCGGCACTATGTGCAACAATTTCAATCGAAACGTTACTCCCCAACTCCTTCACTTCCTTTACGTATTTAACTAATTCATCCAGGAAGTATCTGCCGCAATGTCGATCATCTTCTTTTAGCTTATCATTAGGACGCCACATCAAATCTGCTTGCTTTTTCATTTGATTCCACAGGCCAATAGCTGTGTTACCTAAGCTGATTCCGGTAAACTTGAGTTCTCTGTAGACTTCCTCCATTATTGTTCCGCGAACACCATGATTTCTTTTATTGGCAAGCCGGTAAATGCATCGAGCAGCAACTTTAATTGCAGCAACCACTACATTAAGCGAAATACCAGCTTTGTCCGATTGCATCATAGAATACTCTTCAGTATATAAACTGAGTCTTTCATCTTCGGAAAGGGAGCTTGATAAATCATCTTGAATTTCCTCCAGCGAACTGTCCCCGAATTCTACTGCAGCTGTAGCTATAATAGCCTTTTCATTTTTTTCCTGAAAAGCGCCGTCTATTTTAGTATTCAGATCTTCAGCTGATTTCACATCTTTCAGATCGTCAACGCCCAGTCTCTTCATGATGATTTTTAGTACCCGATAAAAAATTGTCAAAAAATCAGGATTTCTAAAGGCATCTTTAACATGTTCTATTAACGACGAAACAGGCCCAGTCTCCCAAACAAACGATACGGGGTGTACATTATTAATACCATTATAAAACTTATAAAAGCGTTCAGCCGCATTGTAACCTCGCCCTTCTCCCACCAAACCTCCGTGAAAAAAAAGAGCAATATGATAAATGTTGTTCGCTCTGAAATACTCGAACATGTTATCTACGTCTTTATAGGAGGTGCTAAACTTGCTCATCTCTGGGCCGAAACCTAACGGTTGGTATTCTCTGAATGTCCCTTTAGGATTTACATTGATGAAGTTTTTTTTGTCAAGGGTAATATCGATTGTATTTGCCATAGTGGTTTATAGTTATACGTTTGAAAAAACAAAATAGTAAATATTTTGGTTTTTACATTGCAAATGCGATGACCAAAGCAATGGAAAAAGGAATGTCTGCATCCACATAAACACCGGTAGTCTTGCTCCTGCTAATGAAGAGCACCAAAACTACAGCTGCAACTACAACAAGCATCCATTTCATTCTTCCTGACATTTTGCTTGCTACTACTAAAAAACATACCCTGAATAAAATACCGGTATAGTTCAAACAGTGACAACACCAACCATACCAACATGAAGCTAAACTCCTTTTTAAATGTACTTCTCTGCCGGACGATACAAAACAGATAAAGTAGTACAGCCGCAATCAGGCCGTAATGAAGCGCCAGGATCCCAGGCCAGTGTTGTATGCGGAAGATCAATCCCAACATCAGCAGCATGCCCATTGTACCTATTGCAATCCGTTCCGGGATGCTTATGCCCCGAACAATCAACGCATATTGGCTGGTAATAAACGCCAGGAGTAAAAGAGTCATGATAGAGATAACACCCATATCCGGTCCAATCCACCACGGCAAAGCAGTACATAGCAACCCGATGGAAACACCCTAATGAAATACCTTTATACCGGAAGGCAAGCACAACGCCGACCAGCGCTGCAACAGACAGCAAAATAAAAAAGACAATCATATAAATGGTAAGATACATCACGCGGAGGATTATAATTTTCAGTTTTATTAATACTCCAATGTCCCAATTCTATCATAAACAGTTACCGCAACAGGGTAACCTCCCCTTTTTTCATTTCTCTGACACCATGCATCACACCTTCACGGATGTAAAGAATGTAATAAAAATAGGTGTCGTTTTGTATATGAATTTACTCGCCGAAACAGTGTATGTCCTGCGTACATGGCACTTGGATCATAGTCAGCGTGCCTCCCGACTCCGGCGACTCTACATTATAAATGCCATGCAGCAACTGTACCCGGTAACGGATATTCGAAAGGCCGATCCCTTCATGCGGCAGTCCTTCCGTCCGGTGCATCCCTACTCCATTGTCTTCCACCATCATGATCAGCATCTTGCCAGCCGTATAGACTTGTACATTCACTTCTGTGGCCTGTGCATGTTTTACGATGTTGGCAATCAGCTCCTGGAAGATACGGTAGAGGCTGGCTTCCTGTTGCGGGGCCAGCCGGGGGGCCTGTCCCCGTTCGAAGCTGAAACGGGTATCGGTATGTGCAAATGTCTTGCCCATCAGGTCTTCCATTGCATCGCAAAGGCCGGTCACTTCCAGCGCCTTGGGGATCATCTGGTGTGAAAGGGAGCGCAGTTCGCGGTAAGTCTGATCGAGTGCATCTGCAGTATGTTCTATAGCGTTGAGCGCATCCGGATCTAAAGTTGATTTTTTAGGAATGTTGATCAGGTTGAGACGAGACACGGTGATCGCCTGGCATATACCATCGTGCAATTCACGTGCAATACGCTTGCGTTCATTTTCCTGCACCTCGATCATGTCCTGCGACCAGGCTTCCTGCTGCCTGATCTTTTCCAGGTTTTCCACGTCCCGCCGCTGCATCTCCTTCCGCGCCTGTCGCATACGCGCGATCACCCAGACACAACCCAACAAAACGATCGCAGCCAGCGCCACACCCAGCCAGCTCCTGAGCCGGTATATCTCATTGCGGGCGTTCAGATCTTCGAGCGCACGCTGCTGTTGCAATTGAATGATCTCATTTTCTTTTTTATCTACATCATGCTTCGCATTCATATCAGCGATCAGCCGCTGGGATTCGGTATGATAGATGCTGTCGTTGAGTGCCTGCGCCTGGCGGGTGTACGTCAGGGCCGCCGGATAATTACTTTTGCGTTCGGCTATCCGCCCCATCAGCAGGAACACGTTTCTTTTTACGTAGAGATTCCCCGTTTTTTCAGAACGCTCCAGTGACATGCGGGCATAAGCGAGGGCAGAATCCGCACGCCCCAGATCAAAGTAATCATTGGCTACATTATATTGAGCAAGGGCAAGTCCTCTCACATCCGCGATTTCTTCCTGCAGCTTCGCCGTTTTAAGATGATAGGCCAATGCCTCTGATGTCCGACCCAATGTACGCGCGCAGGATCCCAGGTTGTTATAGTTCAACGCAGCACGCCAGAGGAATCCATGTTTTTCATTGATCTGCAAGGCTTGATGATATAATTGGACCGCCTCTTTTGTCTTGTCTTCCGCTTCGTACATCAGGCCGATGTTGTGTAATGTTTCAGATATCCCGGCAGCATCATTTTTATCGCGTCTGATCTGAAGCGCATTCTGATAATATTGCAATGCCCGCTCCCAGTTGCTGGTATTGTAATGAATGATCCCTATGTTATTGAATGATTCGGCTACACCCAATGCATCACCTGAATTTTCCCTCAACCGTAATGACCTTAGAAAATACCTGAGCGCTTCATGATAATTATCACGGGATTCATAGACACGTCCCACTCCACTCAGGATCGCAGCGATCAGCCGGATGTCACGCGGATCGGAAGCAAACCGCAATGCTCTGCCGTAGTTATACAATGCCATATCCGGCTGGCCGGTAGTGAATAAAGCGCCGGCCAGGTAGTAATGTGCCAACGCCAGCAGCGAATCATCCCGCACTGCGGCTGCGAGCCGGAGCGCTTCTTCGGAAACCGGTAAAAGCTGGTTCCCGGCGCCACGGGACTGCCATATCCGTGCCTCGCGGAACAGGCTGTCGAGCGTGCGTCTTTCTTCCGCAATGTTCTGCAGTGTTCCCAGGTTTTCAGGATACGGCGCCTGCGCCCCGGCATTACCGGAAGGCCACAAACAGGAAAACAAAACGAACAGTAAGCAAGTGTGTTTCACCTTATTTCTTTCAGGCATCAAAGCATGAAGGTCGCAAATTGTGGAAAAACCGCAAGATCTTTTAGATCGATGCTGTCCCGGATGCGCTCCGCTAACATCCGGAACAGCGCCAATATTAAACTCCATGAAAGTTCACTGCTGTATCTCAATACCATATTTGTACAACAATCCCGGCACACCCCAAATGGAAAACTTTGCTTTTTTGATCCGGTTGATTTCAGGATCAATCGAATAGTTGTGAGAAGTCCGAAAATCCGCCTTTTCAAGTATAGTACGGTCAAATACGGCTTGTGTTAAATTACAGTTGTCGAAAACAGCGCCTGTCAGGTCGCTTTCTGTAAAGTCGGATTCCTTCAACTGCACATTTTTAAAAACGGTGTTTCTGATTTTTGTTTTAAAGAATGAGGAGTGATTGAGCTGGCACCCGTCAAACGAAAAAGAAAGGCCAAAACCGCTGCAGACATCAAAGCGAAGCCCCAGCATTTTGCAATCCCTGAATCTGATGTTGTTTAATGCAGTGCCAGCAGTATTCGCCAGGCTCAGATTACAATCGTAAAACGTGCAGTCAACAAACCGGATACCGGAAAGATCTGTGCCGGCAAAGTTGCAGTTACGGAACGTGCAGTTTTCATACTCGCCTTTTACCAGCGGGCTTTGTGTGAAGTCATTTCTGTCAAAAGTTTTGTCTTGTATGTAGGTTTCCTGTCGCATCGGTGGTGCAATATGCATGAATTTTATGGAAAACCGATTACCTGCAACGTGTATTATAAAGGACTTCATGTTTCCGCTCAATGTAAAGGAATGAAGAAACTTGAGGTCACAAATTGTGACCTCAGGTTGGGAGGTAGCACAACCCATCGGGTCCCATAGACTTAGAAAGCAAACAGGACTTAACAGATTTATAATGAAATCAACTTGTTTCCTAAATAAGAAACTTTTTTCTTTGTGTAAAGATGAGACAAGTTAGATGGACGATTACAAATTTCTAAAATTGAAAACAGTGCAACTGATGCAAGATTTACGACTATACTGAAAGTGTTTGAAGCATTAGGAGCAAAAGTAAATTTTTATGTAGAACTGAATAACAGGAAGATAGCATATTAATCCTTCCCTTTTTATTATTTCCGGACAAAAAGAAAGGGGTCGAATTTGACCCCTTCAGAAGATAGCGGATCAAATCCGTCATGACACGTTCACATCTCAATACACCAAAAAAATTTGCCCCGAATAAAAACTCCCCCTATCTTTGCATCGCAATACCTCAAAAGGGTCAAACAAAAAATGAACACAACAATCAGCCAATACACAAACAACCGCGCTGCATCAGTGATGCTGTGTTGTGGTTGTATGCCTTTGCGGGATACGTGTACCGGTTAGATGAAGATATTGGATTAAAATAAAAAGATCTGAAAGCTCCTCCGGTACAAAACCAGGGGAGTTTTTTTATACGGCTTACACAAGGAAATAATGAAAAACATATTGACACATACAGCAGCAGCAAACGGTAACAGCATGATGACATGTTGCTGTTGTTGTATGCCTGAACCTGTGTGTTGTCGTGTGTAATATCGTCTTTGTAAAATCATGAAAAGGCCTTACGACAACACCGTAAGGCCTTTTTTAATGTTACTATTTAGAACCTGTATAAAAATGATTGGTAAAAAGTATGAGCACCCGACACCCCTCACGTTCTCCCCTCAAAAGGGAGACGATCAGGCCGTCCTTCAGTAGTGCTATGACAAAAGAACGGTGCAAATTCCCCCTTTGAAGGGGGCAAGGGAATATTTTCACTATTACAAATTATGATCTCAAAGAATTTTAAACAGGCCCTTAATAAGTAATTCCGGATCAATCAAAAAAATCCAATGGCATCGGAAACAATCATTAACCCAACACTCGCAGACAGACTTTCGCAGACAGGCGAACAGATCGGCAATACACCGCTTTTGCCGATCCGCAACCTGCATCCGAATAAAAATGTACGCATTTATGCCAAGGCCGAATGGCAGCAGTTATCAGGCAGCGTAAAAGCCCGGGCAGCTTTCAATATCATCCGCCATGCCATTGAGCAGGGATCGCTGAACGAAAGCAAAACACTGCTGGATGCCACCAGTGGTAACACGGGGATAGCATATGCTGCCGTTGGGAAAGAGCTGGGCATATCTGTCGCACTGTGCCTGCCCGAAAACGCTTCCAAAGAAAGAAAAGAAATACTGGAATCACTGGGCGCTACGATCATCTTCACCTCAAAATTCGGAGGAACGGATGAGTCGCAGGAAAAGGCCGCACAACTGGCCCAGCAATATCCGGACAAATATTTTTACGCCAGCCAGTATACCAATGATCAGAACTGGAAAGCGCATTATTACGGCACCTCAGAAGAAATCATTAAGGTAGTGCCGGACATAACTCATTTCGTCACAGGCATGGGCACTACCGGTACTTTTATCGGTACATCGAGGAGATTAAAAGAAATAAATCCGTCTATCCAGGTCATTTCACTGCAGCCCGAACTGGCATTGCATGGCATGGAGGGCTGGAAACACCTGGAGACGGCAATCGTCCCCAAAATATATGACCCCTCGGTTGCAGACAGGAATATTGAAATCCCCACACCCGACGCCTATGATATCATCAAACGATTGTATGAATCCGAAGGATTACTGCTCAGCCCTTCGGCTGCAGCAAATATAGCCGGGGCTTTGAAGATTGCCGGTGAGATAGAATCGGGAACGATTGTCACAATCCTCCCCGATAATGCGGACAAATACAGTGAAGTCATCAGTCAAATTCTTTAATCATGCTACTCATCAACGATACCATCAAAGGACAACTAATCGACGATGCATTGCGGACCTTTCCGGATGAATGCTGCGGATTTCTGCTGGGTAGCGACAATGGAGACGAACGTACCATAGACGAGATCATCATCATCAATAACGCTAAAGAAGGCGATAAAAGAAGAAGGTTTGAAATTACGCCCAAAGACTATCTGAAAGCAGAACAGTATGCAGAAGCACATAACCTGACCCTGCTGGGGGTATACCATTCGCATCCCAACCATCCGTCCGTACCCAGCGAGCACGACCGGGTGGTGGCGCAACCCTTTTTCTCTTACGTCATTATTGCCGTCTGGGAAAATGAATGGAGATCCATTCAGTCATGGCTGCTGAATGATGACTTTCAGTTTGAAGAAGAAAAAATTCTGTTTACCAATACCGTTCATTCACTATAATATAATAAAACAATGGCTACGATTATCATCCCCACACCGCTTAGAAAGTTCACCGGGCAGCAATCCCGGGTACAGGTCAGCGGCAACACGATCAAAGAAAGCATCAGTGAACTGGTGCTCAACTTCCCGGATCTGAAAAAGAATCTTCTGGACGAGCAGGAGCAGATCCGCGGTTACGTCAATGTATTCGCCGGCGACGAAGACATTCGCGGCCTGCAGCAGGAAAATACACCGGTGAGCGCTGATACCGTCATCAGTATCATTCCTGCAATCGCGGGCGGAAGCGGTATTGACGATGTTCAATTCAGCAAAGAAGAATTGGCACGGTACAACCGTCATATCATCATTCCTGATTTCGGCCCCGAAGCACAGAAGAAGCTCAAAGCATCAAAAGTGCTGATCGTAGGTTCCGGCGGACTGGGTAGTCCCGTACTTTTATATCTGGCCGCTGCCGGAGTAGGCACGATCGGCCTTATTGATTTTGATGTGGTAGACGACAGTAATCTGCAGCGCCAGGTATTATTTGGCGTTGAGGATGTGGGCAAACTCAAGGTAGAAGCTGCGAAAAAAAGGATCCAAAGCCTGAATCCGAATACCAATGTAATTACTTACAACACGCAGCTTACATCTCAAAATGCCCTGGAACTGATCAGCCAGTATGATGTAGTAGCCGATGGCACAGACAACTTCCCTACCCGCTACCTCGTAAATGACGCCAGCGTGATCGCCGGCAAACCGAATGTCTATGCTTCCATCTTCCAGTTTGAAGGGCAGGTATCTGTGTTTAACTACACCAATGCCAAAGGAGAAACAGGACCAAACTACCGGGACCTTTACCCTACTCCTCCAGCACCGGGATTAGTACCCAACTGCGCGGAAGGCGGTGTATTGGGTGTTTTGTGCGGCATTATCGGCAGCCTGCAGGCCAATGAGGTGATCAAAGTCATCACCGGTGTTGGTGAGCCATTGAGCGGACGTTTTTTTGTGTTTGATGCACTGACGTTTGAGACAAGGACACTTCGGATTTCCAAACAGAAAAACACACCGGAGATCAAAGAGTTGATTGACTATGAGCAATTCTGCGGGGTCAAGGCCGTAGAGAAAAAGATCAAAGAAATAACCGTTCATGAATTTTTGCAATGGCAAAAAGAAGGAGCTGACATCCAGGTGATAGACGTGCGGGAGCCGGCAGAATACGCTCAGGTCAATATAGGCGCGTTACTGATACCGCTGGCTACCGTAGCTGACAGGGCTGATGAAATAAACCGTGATAAAAAAGTAGTGGTGCACTGCAAGATGGGGGGGCGGAGTGCGAAGGCAATCCGTGAACTGGAAGAGAGATTCGGATTCGATAATCTCTACAACCTGAAAGGCGGTATCACAGCTATCCAGCAGGAAACGGATCTGCTGCAGGAAGTGACACAAGCAGTGGTCTGAGTCTCGCATGAGATTGCGGCTCGGAGGCCGCAATGACACAGTGGTAGGTCGTCAGGCAGGTCCGTTAAATGTACTGGTATGAATTTGTCCACTTTGTCATCCCGGACTTGATCCGGGATCTCATTGCAGTACTGACTTTTTAAAGGCTGACTAAATAATACAAAGGTGCTGTCGCCGAGAGGTTCAGGCACGGCTCTGCAAAAGCCGCTACACCGGTTCGAATCCGGTCAGCACCTCTTTTTAACATCAATTTTCATTCACTAAAAACACAAACAGTTATGGCAACATTACGCTTAGGGGACATCGCTCCCGACTTTACCGCCGAAACAACAGAAGGCAAAATCAATTTCCATGAATTTCTCGGCGATGGCTGGGGGGTATTCTTTTCGCATCCTGCGGACTTCACGCCAGTATGCACCACTGAACTGGGCGCTACCGCCAAACTCAAAGATGAATTTGCAAAACGTAACGTGAAAGCAATCGCACTGAGCGTAGACCCGCTGGATCAGCATATCGCATGGACAAAAGACATCAATGAGACACAAAACACAACTGTCAACTTTCCCATTATTGCTGATGCAGACAAGAAAGTAGCAGAACTGTATGATATGATCCATCCCAATGCCAGTGAGACTTTCACGGTACGCTCGGTATACATCGTTGGGCCTGACAAGAAAGTAAAGCTGACACTTACCTACCCTGCATCTACAGGCAGAAATTTCAATGAAATACTGCGTGTAATAGACAGCCTGCAGCTAACTGCCAACTACCAGGTAGCCACGCCCGCCAACTGGCAACATGGCGAAGATGTGGTAATCGCACCCGCAATTAAAGATGAAGATGTACCGGCTAAATTCCCGAAAGGACATACACGGGTAAAACCTTACCTGAGGTTGACGCCCCAGCCGAACCTGTAAGAGGATCATAAAATTAACCGGCCTGAAATAAGATCATTTCAGGCCGGTTGATTTTATGAGTATTTATCCAGAAAATTATACCCTCGCATTTTGTACTTTTCCGGCAAAAACACGTTGCGCCAGGAAGTACAGTCCGAATAACAGACCGCTGCCGATCAGATCTCCGATCATTGAATTACGGTAAAACGGAATAGCCATGACATAAGCCTTTACCAATCCTGCCCAGGAATATCCGTTCCAGCCTTCGGCAAAATAACCAAAGTTGGAAACCAGGAAAAACAGTGCAGACCCACCAAGTGTGAAGAATACGACATTAAGCGGTTTAATGTTTTTCAGGAAGAAGCCCAACCCGGTAACTGCGAT
Organism: Flavipsychrobacter sp.; assembly: GCA_037190845.1. Lineage (GTDB taxonomy): Bacteria > Bacteroidota > Bacteroidia > Chitinophagales > Chitinophagaceae > JBEBVQ01. Next base: position 292,863 of record JBBCJI010000001.1, read on the forward strand.
CAATCCGCCATAGGTAAACAGTTGAGCCGGTCCGTAAAAACCAGGTGTTGATGTAAACAACTGGAAATATACATCTCCAAGGAATTGCCCCATCAAAGCAAACAGGAAAGCGTAGCGCTTGTCTTTAATAACTGCACCGGCAAAAAGCCCCAATGCGGCTAACGGTGCAAAATTGTACCAATGCATTTCAGCATTAACCACCCTTGCGGTTGCAGCCATTAATATTAATCCTGCGGCGATAAGTACTTGAACGTGTGATTGCTTCATCTCTTTATTTAAATTCTGGTACGGCAAAAATACAACTAATACGATAATTATTTGACTACATGAGCTTTTTCAAATTCATCAGAAAGTTTACCGGCTGTAATTCGGCGCTTCTTTGGTGATCACCACATCATGCGGATGACTTTCAGCCATAGACGCTGCTGTGATACGGATAAACTGCGCATCCTCCTGCAATGCTTTGATGTCTTTGGCTCCGCAATAGCCCATCCCGGCACGTAAACCACCGACAAACTGCTGTATCACTTCATTCAGGGTTCCTTTATATGGTACACGCCCTACGATCCCTTCCGGTACCAGCTTCTTGATATCCGCTTCCACATCCTGAAAATAACGGTCACTGCTACCCTCTTTCATCGCTTCCACAGAACCCATACCCCGGTAGGATTTGAATTTACGCCCTTCATAGATAATTGTTTCACCCGGGCTTTCTTCTGTACCGGCAAATATCGAACCTGCCATCACACAGGATGCGCCGGCAGCGATCGCTTTGACCATATCCCCCGTATAGCGGATACCACCATCGGCAATAACAGGGATCCCCCGTTTTTTCAAAGCCTGCACCGCTTCCATAACAGCCGTAAGCTGTGGCGCTCCTGCACCGGTCACTACACGTGTAGTGCATATGGATCCGGGGCCTACACCTACTTTCACCGCATCTGCACCGGCTTCTGCCAGGGCAACCGCTCCCGCTCCCGTAGCTACATTGCCGGCTATCACCTGCAATCCTTTAAATGTTTTTTTGACCAGCTTCACCATATCCAGCACTCCTTTGCTGTGGCCATGGGCGCTATCGAGCGTCACCACATCCACACCGGCTTGCTTCAGGGCTTCCACACGCTGCAACGTATCGGAAGTAATACCAACTGCAGCACCGACAACCAGGCGCCCAAAGCCATCTTTGCTGGCATTGGGATAACTCTTCAGATTGATGATATCACGAAATGTGATCAACCCGATGAGTCGTCCGGATTTATCGACGATCGGGAGCTTTTCTATCTTATATTGTTCCAGTATCTTTTCTGCTTTGGCCATAGTGGTTGTCTGCGGGGCCGTAACAAGGTTTTGTGTTGTCATGACTGCCGACACCTTCTTTTTCTCGTTTTTCTCAAAACGGAGATCCCGGTTTGTCAGGATGCCTACCAGCTTTTTTTGTTCGTCGACGATCGGGATGCCGCCAATCCGGTTGTCGCGCATCAGCTTCCGGGCTTCGCCGATCGTGGCTTCCGGCAATAACGTAATGGGATCAACGATCAGCCCGCTCTCAGAGCGTTTCACCTTCCGCGCCTGCTCTGCCTGACGCTCAATACTCATGTTTTTATGCAACATGCCAATACCGCCTTCTCGGGCTAACGCAATGGCAAGTGTATCTTCCGTAACGGTATCCATTGCAGCGGACACCATCGGAATATTTAACAGAATGTCTTTTGTAAGTTTTGTGGTAAGGCTTACTTCCCTGGGCAGGACTTCGGAGTAAGCAGGAACAAGGAGTACATCATCAAACGTAAGTCCTTCTCCGTAAAACTTGGATTTTGCAGCCATGTGCAAAGATATGGAGCGGAATTGAAAAACAAAAATCCCTCCCCCCGCCCCGGAGGAGTATAAAATCAAAACAGGGGCTGATGCCCCTGTTCCTTATCACTCAAAGATTATTCAAAACTTATTTTTTGATCTTGGCAGTGGCTACTTTCTCAGCAAACTCTTTACCGGCTTTGAATTTCGGTGTTTTGCTTGCTTTGATCTTGATCACTTCGCCGGTCTGGGGATTGCGGCCGTTACGTGCTGCACGCTGTGCAACAGAAAAAGTACCAAATCCTACAAGCGTAACTTTATCGCCTTTTTTCAAAGTCGATACAACTGCGCCGGTAAATGCTTCCAGGGCTTCTCCAGCTTGTACTTTAGTGATACCTGCATCTTTTGCAATCTGGTCAATTAATTCTGCTTTGTTCATACTTTTTGAATTTAAAGGTTTGTGAGGTGCAATTTTACAACAATAATACCATATTGCACAAAAAAAATATTCCGGAAAAACCCGCCATTAGCCGGATGACAGAGATTTTGATGGCCAAATAAAAAGCCGGAAAAGGGAATATTCCTTTTTCCGGCCTGGAGGTCGCGAGCGGATTCGAACCGCTGTACGAGGTTTTGCAGACCTCTGCCTAGCCACTCGGCCACGCGACCTTATTGAGTATGAATCATTAAAGAACTTTACAACAGGTATACCCCGTCTCCGTAAGGACGGCAAATGTAGGAACAAAATTACTTCTGTACAAGCCTTCCTTGAAAATATAATAAGTACAGCGCTCTTCCGGTATCGTGATCATCAATTGAAATCTAAATCCATTACTTTTACACTCATGTTCCCCGATTTCCGTTATATAGCAGCCCTCATTCCGGGCGTAGAACAGCCATGGGAATGGCTCAGTATTTTCAAGACTTTCGGACTGTTTGTAGCGCTTGGCTTCCTCGGCGCTGCATGGACGCTGGTCGTTGAATTAAGGAGAAAAGAAAAACAAGGCTTGTTGTTACCCGAATTCACTACTATAGAAACCGGGAAACCGGCCTCTACCATGGAACTTTTCTGGTCGGCACTGATCGGTTTTGTTCTGGGTTACAAACTCGGAGGCATTTTTGGCAACTGGCAGGAGATATCCCCCAATCCTATGGGCTATCTGTTTTCCCTGAAAGGGAATGTGCTTATCGGCATTATCGGCGCCCTCCTGATGGGATACAGCCGCTATTCAGAAAAGAAAAAGCAGGTTTTACCACAACCTCAGACAAAACGTATTGCCGTCTATCCACACCAGCGTGTCAGTGAGATCATCCTGCTTGCCTTTATCGGAGGGATTGTAGGGGCCAAGGTATTTAACGCTCTTGAGACCTGGGAAGACTTCATCCGGGATCCTGCCGGCAACCTGCTGTCGTCCAGCGGGCTTACCTTTTATGGCGGACTGATCACTGCAGCTGCTATGATCTATTATTATTCCAGAAAACACAAGATCGGATTTGATCACTTGTGTGATGCTATTGCCCCGGGCCTTATGCTGGCCTATGGGATCGGCAGGCTTGGATGTCATTTTTCCGGCGATGGCGATTGGGGCATCTATAACAGCGCCTATATTACAGATGCCGGCGGCGTCCTGAAAGCCGCTACTCAGGCAGAATTCCAATCCATGCTCCAATCTTTCCCTGCATATTTCTCACGTGAGTTTGGCAGCATTGCTGCCGTGCCGCATTTGTATGCGCCCGCACCAGGCTGGCTCCCCGACTGGCTTTTTGCCATGAACTACCCGAATAATGTAAATAGTGACGGCATCCTGCTCACCGGTTGTACCGGTGATTACTGTGCTGTGCTGCCAGCAGGTGTCTTTCCGACGCCCATTTATGAAGCCGTTGGCTGCACGTTGCTGTTCTTTATTTTATGGAAGCTGCGTAAGCGTATTAGCGCCCCCTTTCATTTGTTTGGCATTTACCTGATCATGAATGGTGCAGAACGTTTTTTCGTAGAGAAGATACGGGTAAATTACAAGTATGACTGGGGATTGCTACACCCTACCCAGGCAGAGATCATATCTGCATCGCTGATGCTTGCTGGAATATTAATACTGGTATTTTACAAAAGAAAAAAGGCAATAAAAATGCCGTAACACGTAGCGGCAAGACATACCTTGTCACTGCGTAGGATACTGTACGTATATCAGAATTAGAGTCTGTTTAAAATTCCGACATTAGCACATGTGTAAAAGGATATTTAACGTTACCCGGTAAAAAGTGGATATGTCAAAATATCCCTGATACTCTCCCGGCAGGATGCAGCTCCACTATTCTGACTACTGAGCGGTGACAAACGAACAACTTGCCCCTCCCCTTGTAACAAGCTTTTTATGCTGCCTTTTCAGGGCGCAGCAGGGGATGTGTGGGTTTCATTTGGAACCCGGGGCGATGCCCCCCGGCTATGTATATCAAACGCTTTCAGCCTTTTGAGTTTCAGGTACGGTATATCTTCCGGCAGGTGACAGGAGGAGATTATAACAACATAACGATCTTAGCTACGATCATAAGTTATCTTTTAAGAGTGACAGGAGGCGATTATAACAACATAACCTTCGATATTCCGGATAAAGGGGGCCGGCGCCCCGAAGGGGCAGTATATATAAAACCCAACGCATTGCGTTGCGCACAACATGCTCACCACCACAACCCCGCCCTGAAAGGGCAGCATGCACCCGGGCTAATGTTTTCCAATGCAATACATTATCATCTGAATAAATTTCAGACAGCTTCTAAGGTTCAGAAAAAATGTACGAGCAGTAACTGCAGTAACCCGATCATAAATCCAATCAATCCGCCGATCAGTTCGATAAAGCGGAATTCTTTGCTCAGGATACTTACGAGTATTTCTTCAAGCTTGTCGGAAGAAAAATTGCTGATTTTTTCAGCGACAATCTTTTCAACATCTATCTGATCGCTCAGACTGCTGGTGTATTTTTCGATCACCTGCGGTAACAGCAGGTCTATTTCTTCCATCAACCCTTCTTTGATCTTGCCGATGGTCCCCTGCCCGATAAACATGGCAATGACAGGCAATTTCTCTTTCAGCTTTTCCTGCAAGAAATGATCCAGATGCTGTTCTATATCCGGACGGACAACCGATAATTGCTGCGGATCCCTTAACCGGACGGCAATTTCATCGAAATGCAGCAGTTCTTTCGCTACTATGCTTCCCAATTTGGTCGCAATCTGTTGTTGCCTTTTAGGAAAAATGCCCTGGATCTTCATCCCCAGTATATTCACCGGACGGCGGGGATGAAACAACATCTTGATAGCGATCCAGTTGGTAAACCAGGCGATCAAAGCGGAGATGACCGGCAGTAATAATAATGTAGGATTATCCATTGGGATGGTCATTCAAAAGGCTTACAAAGCTAAGGCATTTGCCTGATGCTTCATATCCCTGTTTCATCTGGATATAATACATTGCCCTGGGTGGGTTTAACAACTTTTTGCAGGCGTTTTTTGTACTTTAGCCGGGTTACACCAGGCTCATGAATCCAAAGCATCTCCGGAAGAAAATACGTTATCTGTCCCAATACATACCCTTCACCCTCAATACGGTATTGTGGGTACTGGCGGTTTGGCTATGTTACCGGATATTATATACAGCGCCACCCAAAGAATCCGGGATGGACACGGACTCATTCCGTGAACTGGTCGTGCTGATGGGTAAGATTGCATATTGGTTTGTCGTTGTGCTTGCCGCTGTTTCCGTTATCAGCGCCCTGCTGTCCTGGCTGCATTACCTGTGGCTGCAAAAAAAGAAAGGATACCGGCTCGACCTGCACTTTACCACCGAAACCCCGAAAAACAAAGAGCCCCGGTTATATCTTAATGCGCAATTGCAGGGTACGCACAGACCGTTGCTCGGATTTGTAAAAGGGAGATTATTTTATGACGATCACCAGATGACGGACAAGTTTCCGCTGCTATCTAATAAAAGGCAGGAAGACAGCCTGCGCCGGAAAGCGATCACCGGACGCAGCCGCCTGCTCCTGCCCGACATCCGGGAGTATCGGCTGCAGGGGGGATTTATCTATTTCGAGGACATGCTGCACCTGTTGTCCCTGCCGGTACGGCAACCGCTGAACGAACAGTTTTATCAGCCGCCGGTACTTACAGAGGCTGCAGAACACGAAGTCTTCCCAAAAAAAACAGAAACCACAGACGTCCGGATTGAGCAGATGCGCCGGGTAGAAGGAGAATATCTGAATTACAAAGATTTTGAAGCAGGCGATGATGTGCGGCGTATTGTCTGGAAGGTGTACGCCCGCAACCGGGAACTGGTAGTGCGTATCCCGGAAATGTTTGAACCATATGCTTCTCATCTGTATTTCTATGCTTCTTTTGAAGCAGCGATAAAAAAACAATGGCTCGGCGAAGGTTATCTCAGGGAGATGCTGAATTACTACAAAAATCGTGTGTGGACAGTTTACGACACGTTGGCAAAGAAAGAATGGGAAATGCGTTATATCCCGGATCAGCAGTTTGGTCTGCCCGAAGGTCTTGATGCCGCAGGCCGTGCAGCACGTATCATCAGCAATAGTGAATGGCAGCAGGATAAACCGGTGAGCAGTTATTTTAACACGCGGCAGGGAGCCGTATTGTGTGTATCCTCGCTGGTCGACCTGAGAGAGCTGGAGGCAGCGCTGGCTCAGTGCGATAGCAGCACTGTTGTTTATTATATCAGATTATCCGCCACATTCCGGCATTTTGCCGCCTGGGGATGGCTGAAAAGGCTGATCTTCCTCCCCCCGCAAGACAGGCTGTCGCGGTTGAGGTCTACCTGGATGTTCTCACCTGTACGGGTGCAGGTGCGGAAACAGGAACGTGAGATCGAACGGTTGCTGAAAGGGTCAAATGTGATCACCGGCGAGCTATGAATTAAAAACGGAAAGTTAATCAGAAATATGTCATTGCGTCCCCCGAGCCGCAATCGTCTGAGATGATATGATACTCAATAAAGCTCCTCTTACACAGGAGACGATCCCGGCTCGGCGGCCTACTGTGTACCCACATCTATTATTGGGATAATATCGACAGGCAATTGTGTTGTGTTTCATATGTTCATAATAAACAGGGGGAGTACTTTTAGCAGCAAGACAACCTATGTAATGATAACGATCGCATGTAAAGAGTACGGTGTCATGCTGACGAAGGAAGGATCCCACAAAACACGGGGAAGCACTCATTACGTGGGATGCTTCCTTCGTCAGCATGACAAACATCCCTTACCGAAGTTCAAATATACGTTCCAGCCAATACATCAAATGGTACGTATTACATGGTCACCGCACAAGAGTGATTTTTTACCTACTTTGACAGATGGTATTTAAAAATTACACTTGTGGGTACACGGTAGGCTCAAGGCCGGGATGACATTAAAATCCGATAGTATTTTTAAAAAACACTTTGTATTTTGGCCGGCATATACAATCAAAATGGATCAAAACAAAGCCGTTTCTCTCTTCAGCATACCCGTAATTGTTGCCGCCCTTGGATATTTTGTAGACATATACGACCTTTTATTATTTAGTATTGTACGCGTAGAAAGCCTGCGCGATCTTGGATTGACCGAATCTGCCATCAGCTCCGAAGGAATGAGGATCATCAGCCACCAGATGTTCGGCCTGCTGATCGGGGGGATCATCTGGGGGGTAATGGGCGACAAGAAAGGACGTCTGAGTGTGCTGTTCGGTTCGATATTGTTATACTCCATAGCCAACATCGCAAACGGATTTGTACAGAACGTTACACAATACAGCTGGTGTCGCTTCATTGCCGGTATTGGTCTGGCCGGCGAGCTTGGCGCCGGTATTACACTGGTAAGCGAACTGTTACCTAAAGAAAAAAGAGGCATCGGCACTTCTCTCGTAGCCGGTATCGGCATTACAGGCGCTGTGCTTGCCTATTTCATTTCCCAGCATTTTCACTGGACCACCTGTTATTTCATTGGCGGAGGTCTGGGCCTTTCCCTGTTGCTGCTGCGTGTATCCGTTTTTGAATCCGGAATGTTCAAAAATATACAACACAGTAATGTCAAAAAAGGCAATCTGCTTCAGTTTTTCAATAATGGCAAACGGTTTAAAAAATATATACTCAGTATCCTGATCGGAGCCCCGACCTGGTTTGTGATCGGTATCCTGGTATCCTTCTCAGATACATTCGCAAGAGAAATGAACATAACGGGTGAAGTTGATCCCGGTAAAGCCATCATGTATAGCTATGCTGCGCTGGCAGTTGGCGATGTACTGATTGGTTTGCTGAGCCAGCTCCTGAAAAGCCGCCGGAAAGCGCTTCTTATTTTTTATGGTTTTACAGCCATAGCCATGTATCTGTTCTTTAATCAGTATAACGGCACAGCAGAGCGCATGTATCTGCATTGCGCCTTACTCGGATTTGGGGTAGGTTTCTGGGCAATATTTGTCACTATGGCTGCTGAGCAATTTGGTACAAATCTGCGGGCTACGGCGGCTACAACCGTTCCGAATGTGGTTCGTGGCACACTGCCGCTTCTGATGCTTCTGTTCAAAGGTCTTCAACCGACATTCAGCTACATGGAAGCCGCTATGATTACCGGCGCTGTCACCATGGCTATTTCTGTTGTTGCCGCCCTACTTACCGAAGAGACTTTCGGCAAGGATCTGAATTTCGTGGAAGAATAGATAATTTAACGCCCTGCGGCAGCTATTTGTGCCAGATACTGCGCTGCATACATGTCCTGTGGATTTACATTCCTGGCTGTTTGTAAATAACGGCGTGCTTCCGTCATATTGCCACGGTGGAAGTAAATGATACCAGCTGTAAGATTGGCAAAATAATCGCCGGCGTCATGTGCCAGCGCCTTCTGTGCATAAGGCAATGCTGCATAAGGCTTATTATTGGCCAAACGGGCAAAACCGATCAGTGATACAATACCTTCCAGATAATCAGGTCCTGACGGATCATAACCAATCAGGCGGACATATTGGTCAAAACACGAGTCTGCAAGGACGAAATTTCCCCGGTTAAATGCGTCAATCCCTTTCAGATCGAAACGGGCCGTATCTTTTACTACCGCGCAGATCGCGCGCTCGGCTACATCAACGGTATGTATGGTGATGCCGCGCGGCGGGAAACCATATTCCAGCGTTTGCGGGGTCAAAAACATAATGTTGATAACGGCATAATCCCATGGCACCATGAAACGCCTGCGGTAACCGCATTGCACAACGCGGACCGGCGCATCCGGATAACGGCGTTTGAGATAATAACTGGCAAATGAAAAGGCATTTGTCCCCAGCGTAATACTGTCTTTTCTTTCTGCCAGCTTTTCATGCTGCATCAACCAGTCTATACCTTCCTTTACCGAGATCTGCCAGTAATCGGATTCATATTGATAATACATCTCTCCGAATCCACCCGACAGCTCATTGTAGTACATATGGGTATAATGACCGTTCTTCAGTATCCATGCAGCGGGGTGTATCATCGCCCCCACACAGATACCGGCAAGCGCCCATTGATAGGCCGGACGTTTTACAAGATTCAGGAATACATGCAGGCCCGCACCGGACAATACGGTAATACCGGGGTATACAAAAAGCAAATGCCGCCAACCATTATAAACCGGCATTTTTGTATATATGGCATAGAAAAGAGGGAATATTGACGCGAAGCCGATAAAAAGCAGTATCCGCCATTGGAAGCGTTTGTAATACCGGACGAAGTATAGAACGGAGGACGCAAAAAGCAATATGATCAAAACGGGAATAGTAATTACCATATACTTCGCGAGGAAATATGCGGGAATGTTCAGCGAATCCAGGTATTCGCCTTCAAAAATGATCGGTATGCGCTGGGGGAAATCCCTGGCAACATTGATGGATTTTTGCAGGTTGGCCAGCGGCGCTTCGAGCGCAAACGGCCAGATCAATACAGTAATCAGCAGTGCCCCGCTTACTGCGACAAGCGCTTTCAGCCCCCAGTCTTTCATTGCCGGCAGAAGTCCGGTTTTCAGCGCTTTATCCGTACGCCAGTATATAAAAACAAACAGACACAGGTACGCGATCAGCAGGACGCCCCCGATCCGGACACTCAATGTAAAAGCTAATGCAAGCATCAGGCCGGCAACGATCTTCCATGAGGGTCTGGGCAACCCTTCCAGAAAACAAAGCAAAAAATAGGTTGCGGCAATATAACCGGTCAGAAACGGGATATCTTTTGTGTTGAAGATGGCATTGCCAAGAAAGAATGGTGTAAGGAACAGTAACCATGCGGTAATAAACGCCGGACGGTACTGTTTCATGACCTTTTGTGCCGTCAGTCCTGCAAAAAGCACCGCCAGTATAGCAAAAAACTGGTTGAGCATATGCCGGATGTTATATTCATAGCCTGCTTCTTTACCGAATATTTTTATAAGTCCTGCAGCGAAATATTCAAACCCGCTTCCATAGTAATGTAATATCGAAGATACTTCGGTACCATCTTCAAGCACCAGTTTTTTGTAGCTGGTATCCTTACCTCCACTGGCATAATATGCAATATTGGCTTTGCCATATATGCTCATATCCATTTCGTCACTGTGAAATCCGCTGTCGCACCCAATAGTCCATAGGATAGCCAGCATAAGTGGTAACGAGAGGTAAAACATCTTCTTAAACAACCCGTCATGACGGCCGGTATCCGTTAGTGAGGGCGCCATCCCGACAGTCTGCTGTATGGGGGCAACGGATGGCTTCGTTTTATTTTGTTTCACAGGAGGCAGCTTTGGCCGACAAAATAAACAATTTCATTTTTATATCAGTTATGTAGTATCCCGATTATTTATTCCTATCGTTCAAATGTTGTTTTCGCTTTTTTTAATGCTGCGGCTACCACCTGATGCATATCATAATATTGATATTCAGCCAGACGTCCGCCAAATATCACTTTATCTGAAATACCTTCGGCCAGCCGCTTATATTGCCGGGCAAGTGCATTGTTTTTTTCATCGTTGACAGGGTAATAGGGCTCGGCTCCGGGTCGCCAGGATTCCGGGTATTCCCGTGTGATAACCGTGTGTGGCTGCTTTCCGAATTCAAAGTGCTTGTGTTCCAGGATGCGGGTATACGGAATTTCGTATTCCGTGTAATTAACAACCGCATTTCCCTGGTAATTCTCCATTTCCAGCGTTTCATGTTCGAACCGCAGGCTCCGATATTCCAGTTGCCCGAACTGATAATCAAAATATTCATCGATCTGGCCGGTAAAAACAATCTTTTCCGCCATCCCTTCCCAATAGTTCCTGTCTGCAAAATAGTCTGCACCGGTACGAACTTCAATGCCTTCCAGTAATCCGTCAATAAGCTTATTATACCCTCCTATGGGAATACCCTGGTATTTATCATTGAAATAATTATTATCGAACGTAAAACGGAGTGGCAGTCGTTTGATAATAAATGCCGGTAATTCCGTGGCCTTACGTCCCCATTGTTTTTCAGTATACCCCTTGATCAGGATATTATAGATATCCGGACCTACCAGCAACAGTGCCTGTTCTTCCAGATTTGCCGGTTCCTTTATATTCAGGCCGGTGATCTGCTCCTGTATACGTTGCTGTACCGCAGCCGGTGTGGTAAGCCCCCAGAGTTGATAGAACGTATTCATATTGAAAGGAAGATTATACAGCTTGCCTTTATAAGATGCGACGGGACTATTGGTATATCGGTTAAATTCAACAAAGCTGTTCACAAAATCCCAGACAGGCCTATCGTTCGTATGGAATATATGAGCACCGTATTCATGTACATTAATGCCGTCTGCATTCCGGCAATATACATTGCCTCCGCGATGATCCCGTTTATCAATCACGAGGGATCTCTTTCCGGCTTTTTTTGCCTCATATGCAAATACACTCCCGAAAAGCCCGGATCCAACAATCAGATAATCATATTCAAAACATTGATTTTTCATTGCTGAGTTTAATTATATTTGTGCCCCTAAACTATTAACATACCCCCAATCAAATAAAACCTGATGGCGCAAACTGCTTTCGACCTTGTTGTTGTTATTCCCGTATATAATGAAGATGGGTGTATTGAAGAGGTTATCACTTCGTGGGGTACATTTCTTAAGAATTATTTTCAAAAGGAGCAGTTTCGTATACTGGTAATTAATGACGGTTCCAAAGATAATACTCCTGCTATATTAGACAAACTTGCCGGCACATTATCTTACCTGGAGGTTATTCATCAGAAAAACGGAGGCCATGGGAATGCCGTATTGAACGGCTACCGCAAGGCTATTTCTTACAAGCCGGAATGGGTCTTTCAGACAGATTCGGACAACCAGTTCCGGCCTGAAGATTTTCCGTCATTATGGGAAAGCCGGGGGGAATCAGATTTTCTGCTCGGATACCGGAAGAAACGTTACGATGATGCCAACCGGCTGATCATCACCCGGATCGTACGGCTGATCAACCTGTTTTTTTTCAGGGTATATATCCCGGACAGCAATGTCCCCTACCGGCTTATTAAAGGAGATTATCTGGCCCGCCTGCTGCGTGTAATGCCCAATAATCCCTTTGCTCCGAACATCTTTTTATCAGTACTGGCCAAACGCGACGGCAACGACCTGAAGAGCATACCGGTCGTTCATAAAGAACGGGAAACCGGCATGGTATCCATTATCAAGTGGAAACTGCTCAAGGTATGTCTGCGCACAACACGGGAACTAATGTCTTTCTCACTGACTCTGAACAATAAATTAAAGTCATTAAAGGACAGCGCATAAGCGTTTATTACCTGCCACTGTTTCCGTACTGCTTCATCTGTGCCGCCTGTGCGCCAAGCTGCTGTGCCTGCATATCACCCGGAGTAATACGTAATACCTCATTAACCATCATCTGTGCACTGTCTGGCTGGGCTACAGAAAGGTAATAACGCGCCATAATTGAATTGACGAGCTCATTACCGGGATCAACCTGCCGGTATTGCCGGAATTTATCAATAGCCTCCCCGATCCTGTTTCCTTCCAGTAGTTTAAACCCGTAATAGTCATCCATAGATGGCCTTTTGACGACAATGGTCAGCGGGAGTTCATTCACGGCAGCCTGATAGATTGTTTGATTGATCAGCCAGCTCCGGTTCTTTACCCGGTCTTCCGGGATCAATGCCCGGTGCAGGATCAGATAATCCCAGTCTTTATAGCTACGTTCAGGGAAACGCACGTAATCTACATGTATATTAGGGTAATCCTTCAGATAGACAGCAACCATATCGCTATGATTAGACGCAACAAACACTGAATCCTTGCCTATTTTGGGCACTTCATTTTTAATAAACCAATCTGCCGCCTCTTTCATGCTGTTGTAGTAAAAGTCCATTTCATAGTTGTCATAAGCCTCTTCCATGCCTCCGGAAAACACGTTATAATAAGTAGCGGTCTGGGGGAATGTCTTTACCGTAAACACCAGCGGCTCCATAAAACCAAGCAATGTCAATCCTGCGACGGCATAGCGGGTTACCGGCTGCTGTGCCCATTCCCATAAGACGTTCAGACCATAGGCGGCCATAATGGCTGCACCGGGGAATATGAACAGCACATGTCGCCAGGCATGGTATACATTGGATTCCTTATAAATGATATAGGCGACCGGAAATACTGTAATAAAAGCAATAAAGAGCGCCAGGGTAAATGCCTTATTCCTCCCGGCTTTCAGCAAGGCAACAGGCGCCAGCAACAACCCCGCGATCAGGATATAGCTGTTGGTAATAAAGAACATCTTTACCAGATAGGAAGGCGGCAGGTCATTCGAGAATATCCGTTCGCCTTCATACATCTGCCGCAGGTTCATCTTGAAATTGGAAAGCTCTTCCAGCGCTTTTAACGGATTGGAAACCGGGTTTTGCAGCGCATAAGGCCATAGCAGACTGGCACAGAAGTAACCCAGCACACCTACAATCGCCATCGCCTTGATCCGCTTCATCGCAGATGCCCGGCTGTCTTTATTATATACGTAATCCAGCGCGAAATACACAAACATATACGGGATCAGCAGAATACCGGCAACCCGGATATCTATTGCGGCCGCCAGGATAAGTATGGGGACAATGTAATCCTTCCAGGTAACAGAGGGTAATTTGTCATAAAAGCGCAGCAGGTAATAAATCGCAGCGATATAAGCTGCCGCAAACGGGATGTCTTTAGGGTTATTCATGGCATGCCCCAGAAAGAACGGAGCGAGGAACATCAGCCAGATCGTAAGTACGCCCATGCGCTTTCCACCAATACGAACGGCTATTCTTGCTGCGAATAAAACTGCTACAAATCCTGCCCAGGCATTGAGAATATGGCGGGTGGTATAATGTTCAAAAGGACTTATTTTGGCCACTACGACCGCAATCAGGTCAAACAGCCCACCGTAATATTGCAGTACGCCATCCTTATCCAGCTCCGGAGGCAGACTTAGCGCACGTGTATCCGCTCCAAGTGTAGTATAATAGCTAAGGACTACCTCACCCAGCCGGTTTTGAGCGATTTCATCGCCGGTAATACCGAAACTGAAGCTCATCACAGTCATTAAGGCAAAAACAACCCACAGGCTAATGGTGAATGCACGTGCCCATAAACGACCCATAGCATCAGGAGCCGGTGTGACCGGAGCGACAGAAGGTTGCGGTATATTTGTATTATTTGTTTTTTTTCTTGCAGACATAATATTGGTTTATTAACCGGCAATTGATCATTGAGGGGCGAAAGTTAAAAATTTAAACGTTATCTGTTGCCCATTTTTAAGGATCAACTTTCCATTTTTTTGCTACCCGCAGGGTTTGAGCCACGACAGACAGGCATATCATCGCCATACCCAGATAAAATCCCAGGTGTAACTCCTGATTTTCACGAAAGAAAATGAAAGCCAGCAGAATGCCGTACACCGGCTCCAGATTTACCGAGAGTACAACGGTGAAGGCGCTCAGTTTTTTCAGGGCATTCAGCGCCAGCGACTGTGCCCATACCGTACAGCAAAGACTCAATAATAACAGCCATAGCCAGTCAGACGGTAACGGCAGGTAATTAAATGTGCCCGATGTGTTTTCCGGACCTGTCCAGAATGCTTCTGCCCCCATAAGTGCAATTACGGTCAGCATCAGAGATATCATTACCCAGCCTGCGGACATTTCGTAAAAAACCATCGTACGCGCCGGATATTTATGGGCAATACGCTTATTCAACATGGTAAACACAGCACTGATCGCTGCTGAAATTACTCCCCACAGGATACCTTTCGCATAGAGCGTCTGAAAGCTATATATAAGAAATACCCCGCCAATGGCTAAAAGACATAATAGTAATTCTCCGGTGTTGTACTTGCTTTTATTGACTAACGGATCGAATAAGGTAACAAAAATACCTGCCGTACTCAGGCAGACCATAGCGATGGAAGCATTCGCAAACTTGACCGCTCCGTAAAAAGCCACCCAATGCAATCCCATCAGGCATCCGATCATGATCAGTTGCAGCATGTCCCTGCGCTCAACCGCAACCCACTGTTTCCGGAGGTACAGAATGACGATCATAATCAGCGCCGTCAGCCCCATCCTGTACCATACCAGCACCGGCGCATCCAGCGATATGGCACGCCCCAGCACACCTGTAAATCCCCAAAGCAGCACCGCAAGGTGCATCTGAATTAAAGCATGCTTCATGCGAAAATCGCAGGGTTACCTGATTTTTTGTAAAAGTAGAAAAGGAAATACAAATGTAGCTGACATCAGCATGATTGTTTATTTTTCCGGATCATATCACGGCCGCTAATGAAAAAACTGTATATATCCGGCATCCTTTTCCTCCTGTTGTGCGCAGCCGGATGCATCATGCCCCGTAAGCGACCGCAAAAAGCGCTGGATACAGCCCGTTCATTTGCCCCGTTCGATGTCCTGATTGTACCCGGCACACCTTTCGATGGCGAGCACTGGGATACGTTGATAAAAGGACGGGTACTTTGGTCCTGGATCTTGTACAAAAACGGTATTGTGAAAAATATCATTTACTCCGGCGGCGCTGTTTATACACCATATAAAGAGGCGCATATAATGGGTGCATATGGCATAGCACTGGGTATTCCGCCGGAAAATATCCATTATGACACCCTTGCAGAGCACAGCACCGAAAACATCTATTACAGTTATCTGCTGGCCGGGCGGCTGGGATACCGGAGCATTGCACTCGGCACAGACCCTTTTCAGTCTTTTACCCTGCGGGGATATATCCGGAAGCGCTTCTCGACCCAGGTAATGCACCTCCCGTTTGTTGTAGACTCGCTGGCTGTCTATAATCATCTCAATCCGGAAATAACATACCTGCCGCTCCGGGAAGGAGACTGGAAAAACATCAAAGAACGTGAGTCATTTTTTAAACGGCTGGGAGGCACATTCGGGCAGCATATCCCCTGGAAGGATTATCCCGATGGACGGGTACCGCCATTAGGCAGTCTTTCTTCTTCTGGTCAATGATAATACGGCGTACGTCAGCAGAAAAGCAATAATGCCCAGACTGATTGCCAGCACCGTACCGCCAAGAAAAAAAGCAGCGCCTTCAAGGGCAACCCTTTCCACCGTGATGTCCTGCCAGCGGATCAGCCAGGTCGTCTCGCCCGTCAGCCATTTACCCATAAAAATACTGGCCATCAGCCAGAAAGGGGTGATCGGGAAAATGCTGATATTGGCAGCAAGCAGAAACAATGCCTTGTTGAGCCGAAATAATAGCGCCAGCGGAATGCCGACTGCCAGTTGAAAGCCCCATATCGGCACAATACCCATGAATACGCCAAAACCTACAGAGACGGCTTTGCGTATATTGCTTTCTTCAGGATGTACGAAGATCGCCCGGAAGATCCGCTTCCACCCTTCCCTGCTGAAAAGCATCCGGATAAAATCACGCGGTTTGATGTATAACAATGCGATCAGCACCAGCACGGTATTCAGCAGACTGATCCGGGTAAAATCCTTAAAGGGCCGAAAGTGCGATACCCGTTCGTCCTGCGGTGGATAATATACAGATACCGGAATGGAGATCACCGGCACCCCGCTCCATGCCGCCCGTACCATTACTTCAATTTCAAATTCATATTTCCGGGTAATGTATTTTTTTCCGGCCAGCGGTTTCAGCGGGTACAGACGATAGCCCGACTGGGTATCGGTTAGTCTGATGCCTGTATTGACCCAATACCAGAAATTGGAAAAGCGATTCCCGAAGCTGCTTTTTACGGGGACATTATCTACCTCCATGTTTCGGGCGCCAACGATCAGAGCGCCGGGCATTTCTTCCAGCTTTTCCAGGAAACGGGGCAGGTCGTGGGCATAATGCTGACCATCGCTGTCCATGACGATCGCATATTGATATCCGGCTTCATAAGCTGCCCGGAATCCGGTACGCAGGGCAAAGCCCTTGCCCCTGTTGGGCTGATAGCTGACTTGCCGTACTCCCGGGAAACGACTGAGTATCTCTGAAGTATCATCTGTAGAACCATCATTTACGACGATGATATGTGTTGTATAGCGGCAAATATCTTCGAGCACAGCGGCAAAGGTGCCGGCATTATTATATGTCGGTATCAGTACACAGGCCGCATGTTTGTCAAAATCGGGCTGATTGACGGCAGATGAGGATGTTATTGTCGTTTCGGATGGCACAATGGGGCTGCAAGATATTATATATTATGCGATTGCGCCGCATATCCGGATGTATTATTCCAAAATAATCCTTTGTAAAAATTTAAGGAAAGCATTAGCTTTGCTGCCCCAAACGGGATGTAGCGCAGCCCGGTAGCGCGCTTCGTTCGGGACGAAGAGGCCGCTGGTTCGAATCCAGTCATCCCGACAAAAAGCTCACAATCTATTGATTATGGGCTTTCTTCTTTTATCAATGGTCTTATTATACACTTTTCTGAGACCAATTCAAGTACCACAGTTAAACCACTTTTTTCTTTTGAAAGCCTTTATCAATAAGATCTTTTTATTTGTCCATTTTTGAAAAATACGTATCTTGTTAAAAAAACGAAATATTATACTGATAACACATAATAATTGGCTGACACAAAAACATTTAGAGCCTGTTTAAAAATGGTTGGTAAAAAGTATTACTGAGTAACACCCCTCTCTGTCTCCCCTCGCAAGGGAGACGATCAGTTCGTTCTTTCATGGAACTATGAGCATGGAACGGTGCAACTCCCCCTTTGAAGGGCATTTATATATCAGTTGGGACAATTGAATTATATCAAAGTGAGGAACTATGCCAGGCTGCCATTTATTGTTTGGTATTCATCAGAGCCGACGCTATACAACAATTACGATGTCATCCTGAGCGTGGAGCGAAGGATCCCACACAATGAGTGTCCCACATTATGTGAGATCCTTCATTGCGCTACGCTCCATTCTGGATGACGGAGAGGGTGTTCGAAGGAAGTACTATCCTGGAAGAATAAGATGCCGGAAAACATTTTTGACAAACCTTGTCTCAACTCGTATATAGTCGCCCTTCAATGGGGGCAAGGGGGATGTTTCCACTATTACAGATGATGACCTTAAATAATTTTAGACAGCTTCTTACTCTATTTAAACTTTGCAAATTATGAAACCAGTATTAATATACATATGCCAGTTCTTACCTATATTGACCTATGTTGCATATATTCTATTGAAATACAAAAGGCTTGTAATTATCGTTTCCCCCATTATTTTACTTTTAATTATTTTTTTTACTAAAACAACAGATTTAACTGTATTGAGACTGGGAGAGAATGACAGCTTATTTATATATACTATTTTATCTTTTTTCATTCTGATACTCTACGATGCACTTCGTTTATACCGAAAAGTTCTATCTGGATTTATTTTACTAGCTTTCATCATTCTAAATATTCTATTAGTTTGGTCAGGTATTGCGCAAATATTATCTGATTTAGGATTAACCATAGATTAGTTTTCCGTTATAAATACTCAATTCAATTCTTAATGACACATTCTGTTTATACACGTAAGAATTTCTGGCTTGAGAATAATCTATTGGAATAATGTGATTTTATTGGTCATTCCTTGATGCGATATCTGTTGTATTATGGACTGTACTTTAATGTGTCAGTGTTGCAATCCGTTTCAAATCCATTAAGAATAAATTCGAAAATTGTACAGGCAGGTCCACTCCGCCCACCATAGTTTTTGCGACGGCGGTCTTTTTCTTTTCCTGCAAGGCTCCTGCCTGACCGCTTTTAAAGGCTTTCAGTCACTGTGATACCGGGCGTAATGCACAGGCAGTTATCGCAACAGCATACAGACAACATGTATATTTGTGTATTATTCCTGATAATACAAAATTCATGTCAATAACAAAAGAGTCCGAATTGATCGGAATGCAACAAGCAAGTAAAGCCGTTGCATATACCTTGAAAGAAATGACAAATTATGCTCAGCCGGGAATAAGTACAAAACACCTTGACGATTACGGCGCCAGTATCTTAGCTGGGTTTGGCGCAAAATCAGCTCCTTACCTGACATATGGATTCCCGGGATGGACTTGCATCAGCGTTAACAATGAATTTTGTCACGGCGTCCCAACCGACAGACGGATTTTAAAAGAGGGCGATCTGATCAACATTGACGTCTCAGCAGAGCTGAACGGATTCTGGGCAGATAACGGAAGCTCATTCATACTCGGAAAAGACATTCACCGGCGCCAAAAGCTGGTGGACGCATCCAAAGCAATACTACGCAAAGCCATCAGCAACATAAAAGACGGTGTAAAAATAGCCGACATCGGATACCTGATAGAAACCGAAGCCCGGAAAAAAGGCTTCAGGGTAATTAAAAACCTGGGAGGACACGGTATTGGCAATAGCCTGCACGAACAACCGGACGAACTGCTGAACTATAAGAATCGCTTTGACACGAGGCGTTTCAAAAAGAATTCGGTGGTAGCTATTGAAACCTTTATTTCCACATCCTCCACCTATGCAATGGAACTCAATGACGGCTGGACCATGGTCGGCAACAAAGGCGGATATATGGCGCAACACGAGCATACCATAGTCGTTACTGACGGGCAGCCGCTCATACTAACGGAAATGAATGAAATACTAAATTAAACAACGGAAGATGACAAACGTCTCCGCCTCATAAATCTACCGGCAGCCACACCTTTAATGCCTAAATTAACAGCGTGACCGGCACAACAGGCCGGTCTTTGTACGCTACATGGCAGTAATCCGGAATTCTGTTCTTCTGTTCATCTGGTGTTGCTCTTCCGTACAGACGTCACAGTTACGGCATGGATGTATGGGATTTGTCTCACCAAATCCCTGCGATCTCAGGCGATTCCTGTCAATGCCGTGCTGCTGCAGGTATTTGATGACAGATGCTGCGCGCGCCTGCGACAGACGCAGATTGTAGGCATCCTTGCCACGACAGTCCGTATGGGCGTTTACCTGTATGCTCATGGCCGGATAGCGGTTCAGCAGCTCTACCAGCCGGTTCAGGGCCGGCCTGGCATCCTCGCGGATATCGGCCTTATTAAAGTCGTAGTAGATATTATCAACCCGGTACACTTCCCCGACACTAAGTCGTTTCATGAAGATCGTATCATTGATTCGTACCGGAGCTCCTCCCGGTTTTATACCTTTTGCCGGGATCACCTTCTCATTGCCGTAATAGTTTTCTTTTACCGCATATACATGATAGGTATAACCCGCTTCGAGTGCCCGCTCATACACGGCTCCTGTTTCGAGCAATGCAGAATCGGCCTTCCCCCATCCGTCCCTGGTCATGACCACCAGCGGTTGCGGTACCGGCTGCCTGCTGGTTTCATCTACAACCACGGCTGTATATATGATATTCAGATCCGGAAGCAGCCGGACCACCGCATTGATTGTATCCCGCTCCCGGTCCGGCTGTTGTGCGGACAACCGTATGGTTGCAGCACGATATCCCTCCTTGCTGACGGCCACCTCATACAGGGCCTGGGGAAACAGGCGTGTGATCAGTCGTCCGTCTCCCCCGCTGGTTTCCCGGCGCTGGCCGGCATCGCTTTTGAGCAGCACGGCCGCCTGTCCGATTCCTCTCCCGCTTACCGAATCCAGCACCTGCAGGTTCAGGTATACTTCCTGCCTGATGAAATGGTAGATATTATCCCCTTTTTTTGCTGCTGGACGGTTTGAGGCAAAATATCCGTCATGCCGGCCGGAGTATAGCGTCAACGACATATCGTCATACGATGAATTTACCGGGATGCCGGCGTTTACAGGCTCACTCCAGGTACCTGCGGCCTCATCCCGGCGGGTGTAGTACACATCCAGTCCGCCAAGGCCTGCATGACCGTTTGACGAGAAGCTTAACGTCGTATTATCTATAAAAACAGGGAACATCTCCGCCCCTTCGGTATTGACCGTAGGGCCGAGGTTCACCGGTTGTGTCCATCCGTCTCCTTCCCTGCGGCTCAGGTACAGATCGGTCTGCCCTGCTCCGCCTGGCATATCCGAGGAAAATACCAGCATACTTCCGTCGGGACTGACGGCAGGATGTGCCGTGGAGTAGTCTTTATCGTTGTACCGAAACGGGGTGATCTTGTTGTATTTCTTCCCTGCCGTATCATACTCCTCCGCGATCATGATCTGCAGCCGCACGGTTCCCGTACGGTCGGATACGGGTTGCTGTGAAAAGAATTGCTTTGCCTGTGTGGTCCGCGTGAAGAACATCCGGTTGCCGCCGGCAGTGAAAGCGGCGGGTCCGTCGTGATACTTTGTATTCATCTTTCCACCTACCGGTTCGGGATCATTCCCGCACTGCCCTTTGTTATTGCAGGAGACCATGTATATATTGTAAAAGGGATTACCGGTCCAGTTATCCTTTTTACCCCCGATCCCCAGCACCGAATCTGTGGTAAATACGAGGTCGTTCTGCCGGAGCGCTGGTCCGAAATCCGATCCGTCTGTATTAAATGGCAGCAGTGTTGCCTTTCCCTCCGGTATCTGCTGCAACAGTTCTGCTGCAATCTCACATCCCCGGATCAGGTTGGCGGCACGGCGGTCGCCCGGCTTTGCCGCCTGGTATTGTCTCAGCATACGGGCGGCTTCTTCATACTGCTGCAGCATCATCAGCATCTCCCCGTAGTGCAGCTTTGTATCTTCCGGCACATCCGTGCTTTGAACGGCCATGGCATACCACCGGACCGCCTGTGCCGGATCTTTCGTCAGCCGGTAGCAGTCTCCCAGCCTTGCATATACACGCGCATGCTGACCTGCGGATTCGGCCACCACTTTTTCATAATAGGGGATCGCATCATGAAATGCAAATTGCCGGTATAGATAATCCGCCTTCAGCAGATCCTTATTTTCTGCATTACCATACACTGGTATCAGCAGCAGGATAAGGGAAAAGATGTAGGATACTTTTTTCATGGGTTGTTCTTTTTCTGTGTCAATAATGAGCATGCCTTGTCAGAAATTCCTGATAAAGCGCGGGTTGACATACCGGTTCATATCCCGCACAAAATCTATCCCCACCATTATCTCGTGCGTCCCCCGGTTGTAGCTGTTCAGACCAGAGACCGTATAATCATATGCGTAGCCGATATTGATCATCTTCGTAGCCTGGATATGAACAATGCCGTTTATGGATTTATCCGTACGGTACGTCACACCCAGCATCAGACGGCTGTATAGTATGCATGCCAGATTAAAGTCCGCATTCATGGGCAATCTGTAAGTGGCATTACCTGCATACCTGGCCATGAACTGCGGCAGCAGTGTGATATTTTCCGCGACAGGAATGCTATACCCACCGCTCATGAAATAGGCACGTACCTGGCGGGCGTTTTCACCTCCTGAAAAAGTACGCTGATCCTTGTCGTAATAATTCTGAAGCAGTCCGGGAGCAGAAAAACCCAGATAATGGCGGTCGCCGGACCAATACACCCCGGCGCCTACATTGGGCAAAAAGGAATTTCTGACATCACTGGCCAACACCCTGTCGGCAGGCTGAAATGCATTCAGATTGCTGAACCGTGCGCTGTACAGGGAAAAACCCGCCTGCAGGCCGAATGACAGCACACTGTTCTGTACAGGCACACGGTATGCGTAATACGTCATGATATTCGTATGTTCCGTGACGCCTATTTTCTCATTATTAATACTCAGACCAAGCGCTACGGGACGGAAAGGTTTCATATAACTCCCGACAGGGCCGTCTATGGCGATATTCATATTCCGCGGCGCTCCGTCTATACCTACCCACTGGGATCGGTAAAGCGCGTTTACGGAAGTGACGTCGCGGCTACCGGCATAACCGGGATTATACAGCAGCTTATTGTACATGAACATCGTATAGTGCGGATGATCCTGGCTCCATGCCGATAAAGGAAGCATGATAGCAAAAATGATCGTGTATATCCTTTTCATATCTGGTTACTTTTTCTGTACGATAATCTATACTCATATTCTTTCCTAACGCCGGATCAGCAAATGACCGGTAAAATCTGTAGGGCCTCCGGCTGCATTGGCCCTGTTCAGTCTGATCACATAGAAGTAGGTACCGTCGGGTACTCCGCGCCCCGTGCCTCTCAGGGTGCCATCCCAACTGTTGTCATACCCACGTCTTTCATAGACCAGATCGCCCCACTTGTCATAGATCTGGACCTCATTATCCGGATACCGTTCAATACCACCGATATACCAGACATCGTTGTCACCATCGCCATTCGGTGTCAATATATTATACACATTAATGGCAGAAGCTACCGGGTCGCATTCGGGTCCGGTTACGACAGCCGTAAGTGTATCTGTACAATCCCTGTTGTCGGTAACAACGACCATATACATTCCAGCCGGAACACCGTAAAGGTCTTCTGCCTGTGATCCGTTGGACCAGGCATAAATATAGGGTGCGGCTCCACCAGTTGTTGTTATATAAACCGCACCGGAATTCAGATCCGGACAGTTTATCCCGACAATAGAGTCGAGTGTCAGGCGTAGCAAATTGGGCGTATCAATCCCTACCACCACGGTAAGCTGTACAGAACAGCCATTGGCGTCGCTGGCATGCAGTATGTAACTGCCGGGAGGGACATTGACCAGGTCGCGGGTTGCCGCGCCATTGGACCACAGGTAAACAACCGGCGGAGCAGCGCCGTTCACCCTTATCTCAACAGCTCCGGTATTACTGCCGCGGCAATGGGCCGGAGTAACCGAAACAACGGAAATAGTCAGCACTTTCGAGGTATCATTGATTACCGGTACCGGCAGTACTGCGGTACAGCCTCCGTTGTCCCGGACGGTGACGGTGTACGTTCCCGGTACCAGACCGGTGAGATCGCGCGCAGTCTCCCCGTTCGACCATGAATAGACATAAGGAGGCGTTCCGCCGCTCACCTGTAACATAATGCTGCCGTTTGGAACCGTACAGGATGTATTGGATACAGATGTAGCAGTAAGGAGGATCGGCGGACGGGCATTTAATACTGCCTGATACAGAGACTGACAGCCAGTGACCGTATCTGTTACCGCTAATATATAGATACCGGGAGGGAGGGCGGTCTGATCCTTTACTGTGGATCCGTTAGACCACAGGTAACGATTCGGGCCGGTAGCGGTAACGGTAATACTGCCGGTGCTGTCGCCCGTACAGGAGGGTTGCGTCACAACAAGTACTGCAGAAGGACCGCCGGCCTGGCCTACCGTAAATACTTCCTGTTGTATGCATCCACTGCCGTTATCGGTTACGGTAACCATATAAATACCCGGCTCAAGACCGGACAGGGTTGCAGTTGTGTCTCCGTTGCTCCAGCGGTAGGTATAAGGGCCTGTCCCGTTTGTGATCGTCAAAACAATGCTTCCCGTAGTGTCATTACATGCAGAAGCATTTACCACACCGCTAACCGTCAGCCCGCTGCCGGTACCGGGAACGACGATCACGGCGCCTGCAGCACATCCCGTACCATTATCCGTCACCAGCACATGATAAACACCGGCTTCCAGACCGGAGATCTGGCCGGTAGTCTGACCAGTACTCCATTCATACCGGTAGGATCCGGATCCTCCGGTCACCGACAGAGTGATACTGCCGTCGGCACTGTTGCAGGAAGAAACACCGGTCACGGAAGGAGTGATGATCAGCGTGGCAGGCCCGTCCGACACGACCATGGTATCTGAAACCCGGCAACCGGAAGACAGGTCTGTTACAGTCAGGTGGTATATCCCTGCCTTCAGACCGCTTATATCCGCAGTGGTATCTCCGTTGCTCCAGTTGTACCTGTAATTGCCGCTGCCGCCGGTTACCTGTGTCATTACCGAACCGTCGGAGGCTCCGCAGGCAGTTGTATTGACAATGCCGGTGGCACGGACAGAAAATGTATTACCTGCCGGAACAGTATAGAACAGGTTATACCGGCAGGAGTAAACCCGGTCTGTTACCGTTACCGTATAAAGACCGGGACGCAGGTTGCCGGCAGTATTTGTGGTACTGCCGGACGACCACTGGTAGTCGTATTGACCGCTACCCCCGCTTACCTGCAACGTAATACTGCCATTATCACCATCACT
Source organism: Flavipsychrobacter sp. (assembly GCA_037190845.1). GTDB lineage: Bacteria > Bacteroidota > Bacteroidia > Chitinophagales > Chitinophagaceae > JBEBVQ01. The sequence goes on from JBBCJI010000001.1 coordinate 318,244, forward strand.
GCAGGTCGCAGGAGTAATGGAAGGTATAATCATCAGGTTCTGCCGGATAACCGTAACGGTATCCGTTCCTGTACACCCTGTGGAGTCGGTCACCCGCACCCAGTAAATTCCCGGGCTGCTGACGGTTATTGTATCCGATGTGCTTCCCGTAGACCAGGTATAATCCGCATAGGCAGTTGCGGTTGTCAACCTGCCGGACGCACCGCTACACAGCACCGAATCCCCCGTAATAACAGGTACGGGAAGCGGCACGATGGTTATCCCGACCGGTACGGACTGCCTGGTGCAGCCAAATGGATCTGTAACTGAAACGCTATAGGTCCCGGCCTGGCTTACTGTAATGGAAGCCGTGGTGGCTCCCGTGCTCCAGACAAAATTGGTGGCCCCCAGCGAGTCAAAGGCCGTGAGCGTTATGCTGCCACCGGCACATATGGCTGTGGGTCCGGAAGGAGTGACCGTAACCGGAGGGCGGTCGACATTGTACTGAAAAGCGTTGTATACCCTGATATTGGGCAGCAGGGCAAGCAATCCACCCACATTGAGCCGGACCCTTGATATCGTATAGCCGCCCGCCGGGGGCATAAACCCGATCGTATACCGGTCGCTGCTGCCGGCCAGCAAACGTACATCCGCCAGACTGAAATCATCCTTCGAGGCACGAAGGCCCCCATCCTGATCATACACTTCTATTTCCAGTAATTCGATTACGTCCAGCGACAGCAAACCGGACTCCCGGGCAATGGTAAAACCTACGTAATTGCCCGTATTTGGCGGCGGCGCAGTGAATCTCAGATCAATAAAGGAAGGTAAAACATTGAGTACATCCAGCACAGACCTGACGTTTGCATAATTATCAGGATCCGCATCCACCGCATGATCCGGATTGGTCACCTGTCCCAGCAGACCGGTGGTATATCCGGCCACTTCGCTGGCGTATACCGGCGGACAGGCAGGCTGGATAAAGAAATCATAAACCCGGAATTCACTGAACAGGCTTGCAGATAACAGATTTGTCAGCTCCAGCCGGACTTCCCTGATCCGGAAGGTATCTTCAATACTGGAAAAATAACGCAGGGCATACAAATTGGTTCCCGGCGACAATAAAGCCTGCTGTAATACAGATGGTCCGGTGCCTGAAGCCACTTCCGTACCTGACCCATCATACAATCTGATGCGGATGTTATTCAGCAAGGCTACCGTCAATGGCCCGGAAGACTGTACCACAATATTTACCGCGTCTCCTGCTTTTCCGCCGTAGGGGAATTGCACATGCAGATGGGATGCGCTGAGTAAGGCAACCTGGCTTGTTATATAGGTATAACTTGCACGATCTCCGTCCACACATCTTTGCGGAGATTGGAAATCAGCACTGCTGCTGAGCAGGGCGTCGGCGTAGATATCTATCTGTGCCTGCAAATGAAATGGTAATACAGGCAATACCACCAAAGTAAAAAATACAGAATAAATCCACCGCAATAGAGATTTCATCGCCATATCCAAGAAGATTTAGAATAAACAAATCACTCTTCAAGAGACAATAAAAACAGTGCGAGATATAAGTCTGAATAAGTTTAATCAATCTTTTTATAACAGAACATCCGTTTGTCTAAATGCAGGGAATATATAGGAGTGTGGTTATTTAGAATTTTTACCAATCAGAAAAGCAGACTTGTAGTCTTTAAATAATATTAATTAGCAATAAATTTTATAACTAAACTATAACATATAATTAGTATAATCATTTAAAACTAAAATAAATAAAAAGCTATGTCTTTATGCCTATTAATAATTACTGCATAGAAGAAATTGATATTAACCGGAAGAATCTCCGTAAGCTTTATCTGTGACATGGTTGACATAATTCTACATTGCGTATAAACATGCCCCTAAACGGGGAAGTGCATGAGGCATTTGCAGCCTAAAAACCGGCAGGATGTTTCATTCCCTTCCGCGCTTTCACCCATGCTCTTATCGTCAGTAATAACATCATGATCAGCATAATCGTATTTTTAGAGCAGTTGCCTGCCGGTTATCTAAAAACATGTATTCAGCCGCAATACCGGCGCTCCCGGAACCAGCGAACCGCATCTGTTATGGCAAGCGCTACCGGCGTGTACTGCATCATCAGCTCCCGCTCCGATTTCCGGCCGGAATAATAGTTATCGAGGCATAAAAGAAAAGCCGTGGTACGATTCAGCCTGACAGATCTTCCGGCTATCTTCTCCAGAAGCGAACCGCAATAACCCGCGAGCCGCAGTAACCAGGCCGGTATTTTTATCATAACCGGATTCTGGCGGGCAGCCCGGTTGAGCAGATTGAAAAACTCCCTGTACGTAAGATTATCTCCTGCCAGCAGATAGCAATCTCCTACCCGTCCTCTGGCTATTGCGTTGATGATGCCGCGACATACGTCCTGCACATGTACAAAGTTTTTACCGCCGGACGGATAGAACAATACGTTCCGGCCCAGGCCATACAGGATCATCTTCCCGGAACTGGGCTTACTGTCATTGGCGCCAATCATGAATGTAGGATTCACAACTACTGCGGGGAAGCCTTTCTGCGCTTGCTCCAGCACATACTGCTGGGCGATATACTTGGAGTTGATATACCCTGAACCGGCGCTGAACAATGTAAATCCATTCAGCTCATTCCCGGGATCAGTCCTGCTGCCCGGCCCTATGGTATTTGCAGTGCTGACAAAAATAAATTTCCGTACCCCTTGCTGCCTGCAAGCCTCAACAATGTATTTCGTTGCTGTAAAATTGATTCGCTCATATGCTTCAAAACTGCTTCCCCACTGTTCTGTCATACAGGCAGCATGTACGACTATGTCAACTCCCGACACCGCCTCCATAACATCACCGGGATGGTCAATACAGCCAAAGCATACCTCACAAGGCACATCAGATAACATACTGATGTCGGCAGATTTCCGGATCAGTAATTTCACCTCATATCCACTCCGGAACAACTCACGTACAAGATTTCCTCCCAGAAAACCACTTGCACCTGTTACCAGTACTTTATTCATAAGCAGCTTTTTAATTAGTCAATTTGAGAATTCGCCCGTTAAAAAGCGATCTGCAACTCTTTACGTACTTCATTGGACACGATCCTGAGCTTCCATTCAAGCGGCAGTAATTGCATCAACAGATGATTAATGCGATTCATCACACCAGGAATAATTTCAGGTTTCCGCTGCATGGTTTTTCGCAACGCATATGCGGCAATTTCCGGCACGGACAATAACCCGATCTGCGCCTTCTGCCCCTGCCAGATAATCCTCCGGCTGGTCTGTGCGTTGGTCATCATAGGTCCGGGATATACAACACTGACTGACAAACCGGTCCCGGAAAATTCTTCTCTCAATCCCAGTGAAAAAGAAGATATAAAAGCTTTGGATGCCGGATATACCGTCTTATAAGCAATCGGGGTAAATGCGGCCATACTGGATACATTCATGATATAACTCTTTTCATGCTTCAGCAAATGCGGTATCAGCAGCCGGGTCATCATTACCGTGCTGCTGATATTCAGCCCGATAATTTGCCCGATCCGTTCCGGTGTCGTTTCCATCATAGCCGAAGTACCACCCATGCCTGCATTATTGATCAGATAGTCTATATCGAAATGCATAGTGATGTCATACAGTCGGCCTGCAAGATTTCTTGTATCTGTAAGGTCAAACTCAAAGGCTTGCACATCCGTTCCGTACGCCTGCCTGATGCTTGCAGCAAGTATATCAGTACGGCTACCGGGCAACGCTACCAGGATCACAGGTCTGCCGGCTTTTGCGCATTGCACGGCAAATTCTTTACCCAGACCGGAGCTGGCGCCGGTGATCAGTGTATATTTCGGGTTCTGCGTATTCATGGCTTATTGTTTTCGAGGATTTTCTTAAATGCTATCATTGTCTGAAACATATTTTTGTGTACAAGCGGATCGGAAATCCACCGCGGTATTGCCTTGCTTTTGTCCGAAGTAATCGTGTAGATTATTTTTAGCTCACCTGTACCTGCCGGTTCCAGTATCCATTTCCCCTTCGTACCGGTGATTCTTGTCACTCCCTTTTGTACAGGACACGCAGGGTCGCTTTTACCCTCAAACATCACAATTACCATTTTATGGCGAGTGCCTGCGGGTATTAAACGGTATTCCAGACAACAATCCTGATCATCCATCGGCCAGGGAATGTCGTACCTTATATAGGTTGTCCACGATGCATCCATCCCCGCCTGCACCTCATACATGCTGGCATTGATGTTCCACCTCTTACCCTGCGAGGGGTCTTTCAGCAGCCGGATAACAGAAGAAACATCAGACTTCACATAAAATACTGCCTGTATCTCGCGTACCATATCCTGCCCGCCCACAGGTATCCAGCGTTCATACAAGGCAATCGTTTTATCTTTTTTCACCAGTGTAAAATCACTGCTGTTCGCCGCTGCCGGGACATAAAACCACAATATCGCCAGCAATATCCCCATACCTGCCATACGCCCTTTTTTCATAACCTTCTTTGATTTTAAAATGATCACACAATACCGTCATGCTCTCTATGATATATATGTGACACCTCAGGAAGGCACTTCCCTGTTAAAGCTGTCTAAAAAACATAGCTTTGCATTATAAACTTGGGATATGCTACATCAGATTTCAGGTGCGGAATTGTTCACGGTCACATTTGCACTGTTTGCCGTGATTGATATCCTGGGCTCAATGCCGGTACTGATCGGGCTGAAAAGCAAAATGGGCGACATTCATGCAGTTCAGGCGACACTAATATCAGGTGGGTTAATGATTCTGTTTTTCTTCGTCGGGGATAAATTACTGGGGCTGATGGGTGTGGACGTAAGTTCATTTGCTATCGCCGGATCAATCGTTATATTCATTATCGGGCTGGAAATGATCCTGGGTATTGAGATATTCAAAGGAGATAACAATACAAAAAGCGGCGTAGTAGTTCCGATCGCATTCCCGCTGATCGCCGGTTCGGGAACACTCACTACGATTATGTCGCTTAAGGCGGATTACAATCAGTTTACTATCCTTGCCGGTATCCTGATCAACCTGCTGATCATTTATATCGTCCTGAAATCCCTCAGCTTTATTGAACGGCTGCTTGGCCCTTCCGGCATTGCCGTTACCCGTAAGTTCTTCGGTGTCATTCTCCTGGCTATCGCTGTTAAGATGTTCCGTAGCAATGCGGGATTCTGACAGGAGAAAATATTGTACTTTACGGTAGTTTTTAAACCCCAATTCAGCTTATGAAAAAAATATTGATCACCCTGATCTCAATAGGTATCATACCGTGTGCTGCCGTTGCCCAATCGGAATATGTACAGGAAGCCATGGAAAAGAAATTCGGCGCGGCCGGCCTTGCCAAGTTGAATGAATGGATGAATGATCATGTCATGAACGTAAAAATGGAAGATTCCTATGTTTTTCCATATGCCATGAACATGCGCATTACCAGTTATAAAAAGGGTGTTAAGAAAGAAGAAGGTGAAATGCCGTACTTCTTCAATCCGGAACAACAATACTTCGCTACCGAGGCCAATGACAAAAAGAAAAAACAGGAAATGTTTATTATTTATGATTATAAGGAAAATGCAGTATTGATGCTTAACACAAAAGAGAAATCAGGAATGGCATTTAATCTGAATGCTTTTATGAGTGGCGAAGCGATTGCCAACAAGGAACATGCTCAAAATGAACCATCGCCTGTTTCCTGCAATAAAACCGGCAATAAAAAAGATATTCAGGGCTATGCCTGTGAAGAATACGTTTGCACGGATAGCGATCAAAACACCCGTACAGAGGTCTGGATTACCGACCGGATACCCGTTAATATTGCTGCATCAAAAGCACCCGGGACAATCGCTCATTTGTTTGGCAGCACCAGTACGCTCAAAGGTATGCTGATGGCTGGTGATTTTTACCGGAATGACCAGCTCGAAAGCAAAGTGGAGATCACTTCTGTGAATGACAAAGCAGATATTTCCATAGTTACGGCCGACTATACCTTCAGTAACAGGTGACATTCTGGTATATACTGTAAATGAAAACTGCCGGAGCAGATGATGTCCATGCTCCGGCAGTTTTCATTTATGGAATAAAACGTCATTATTTCTTCAACTCCATCTTGTCCCTCAGATCAGAAGGAATGGCTTTCTTGTGCAATAATATTCCGGTTGTTTTATATTGTACAAACGCCTTGGTTACATACAGATAGCCTTTGTAATCATTATTGTCTCCCCAGGAGTTTTTGACGATATAATATTCACGTCCGTTCTGATCTTTAGCTAACCCGACAATGTGCATTCCATGATCATCAGTGGTAGTATAATTATCAAACGCTACCTGGCGCATTTCAGAAGTGATCTTCCGCTCAGGCTGGGGACCGTCAAAAATGTTTTTTCTTTCTTCTTCGGTCATATCTTCAAAATCTTTTTCAGGCACATACGCTACACCGTTCTTCCAGCTAAAATATCTTTCGCTGATATCTGTTGCCCAGGCTACAGTATATCCTTTTTCAAGCGCATAGTCAATCGTAGATGTTAGATCTTTCATTTTCACATTATACACCAGATCAAAACTCCAGTTGTCCGGAACCATCATCAGGGTCTTTTCATAATAAGGCGCATTCGTTACAGAAGCCAGCTCCACATAATCTTCTGCTTTCAGCCCGATCACCTCTTTAGCAAAAGTTTTTGGTGTGTATTCTTTACCTTCATAAGTGAATTTTTCAGGCACTTCACCCAAATAAGTATCCAGCACAGCCTGGAAGGCTTTTTTCCAGTTGGGGGTCAGTTTGCCATTCGGATTTTTTACAATAGCATCAAGCATGCCTTTTAATACGGCCTGCATTTCCGCAAACTTGTTTTTGCTGGTTCCGTAATTAAGACCTGTATACAGTTCGTATGGCATAGCGCCATACTTGGCATACATATTAATTACATCATGAAATGCGCCTCCATCTCCCCAGGCAACCGAGCCATGCATACGCACATAATTTTCGGCTTTATCGAGATAAACACAACGGGCTGTATATATTTCTGCGATGCGTACCGGTTTTTTCCCCATACGGATCATCTCACTTTCCAAAAAGGAATTACCACTGTAGCTCCAGCAGGTACCGCTGCTTGCCTGATTTTTTATAGCAGTACGCTCAATATTTATTACATCTGTAAATATAAATTTCGCTGCCGAGCTGTCGCTCTGGTTCCCTGACACTTTCCGGACCAGGTCATCCTGTGCTGCAGCGCACAAAGGCAACGCAAGTGACAGAACAATAAATATCTTTTTCATGTATAAAGTGTTTTAAAGTGCGAATATACTGCATCAGACAACGAATACAGGCGGGATAAAAGGGGGGATATTTGCATCAGCATCTCTGTATGAGCTCCCATTAATAAAGCTGCTTTGGTTTTTATATATAGTCCCGTTAACTTTGCGCTAATTTTTCAAACTAATTTAAAATCAAACCATAAAATGAGTAAAGTAAAAGTTGCCATTAACGGTTTCGGACGTATTGGCCGTCTGGCTTTCCGCCAGATATACAACATGGAAGGTATTGAAGTAGTAGCTATCAATGACCTTACAAAACCCAACGTACTGGCCCACCTGCTGAAATACGACACTGCACAGGGTCGTTTTGAAGTGGATGTGAAGCACACAGAAGATGCTATCACAGTTAATGGTAACACCATCAAGATCTATGCTCAGAAAGACCCGGGGCAAATCCCCTGGGGACAGCACGATGTGGATGTAGTACTGGAATGTACCGGTTTCTTTACCGATGCAGATAAAGCCCAGGCCCACATAACTGCAGGCGCTAAGCGTGTAGTGATCTCAGCTCCCGCTACCGGCGACCTGAAAACCATCGTATTCAATGTAAACCACAATACACTGGATGGCAGCGAAACAATCATCAGTTGTGCTTCCTGCACTACGAACTGCCTGGCGCCGATGGCAAAAGTATTGAACGATACTTTTGAGATCAAAGCTGGTTTCATGACGACTGTACACGCTTACACGAACGATCAGAATACACTGGACGCGCCGCATGCCAAAGGTGATCTCCGCCGTGCACGTGCCGCCGCTGAGAACATTGTACCCAATTCTACCGGTGCTGCCAAAGCGATCGGCCTTGTATTACCAGAGCTGAAAGGCAAGCTGGATGGTGTGGCACAGCGTGTACCAACGGTTACAGGTTCACTTACTGAACTGGTAACGGTTCTGAATAAGAAGACGACCGTTGAAGAAGTTAACGCTGCCATGAAAGCTGCCGCCAACGAATCTTTCGGATATAACGAAGACGAAATCGTTTCCAGCGATATCATTGGTATTTCTTATGGCTCATTATTCGATTCCACTCAAACTAAAGTATTGACAGTAGGTGACCAGCAACTGGTAAAAACAGTAAGCTGGTACGACAACGAAATGAGCTATGTAAGCCAGCTCGTACGTACGGTAAAATTCTTTGCCGGACGGATTAAATAATCATTCTTTGTTTTCATAAAGGCCTCATTCGAGGCCTTTTCTTGTTTTTAACGTTACGATACAATACAAAATGTCATGAGCAAATTTTCAGCATACAATTTCCAGCAGCAGAAAGCACTGATCCGCGTAGATTTTAATGTACCCATTAAAGATGGCGTTATCACAGATGACACACGTATCCGTGGCGCGCTTCCTACCATTAAAAAAGTATTAGCCGATGGCGGAAGTGTGATATTAATGAGCCACTGGGGACGTCCTCTGAAAGACATCGCAAAAAAACCAAACCTTACTCTGGAAGATTTCTCCCTGCGTCCGGTTGTAGCACACTTATCCGAACTGCTGAGTGTTTCTGTTTTATTTGCCGAAGACTGTATTGGTGAAGATGCACGTAACCAGGCAGCCGGCCTGCATCCGGGACAAGTACTCCTGCTTGAAAATCTCCGTTTTTACAAAGAAGAGGAAAAGGGAGATGCTAATTTTGCCCAGAAACTGGCAGATCTGGGAGGTGTTTATGTCAATGACGCATTCGGAACAGCGCATCGTGCCCATGCATCAACGGCAGTGATTGCACAATACTTCCCTGCCGAAAAACGCATGTTCGGTCTGCTGATGGAAGCTGAGATCACAGCGGCACAACAGGTACTGCACCATGCAAAAAAACCATTTACTGCTATTATCGGCGGCGCCAAAGTTTCCGATAAGATCATGATCATCGAAAACCTCCTGGAAAAAGCGACCGATATTATCATCGGCGGAGGGATGGCTTATACCTTCTTTAAAGCGCAGGGCAGCAATATCGGCACATCCCTGTGTGAAGACGACCGGCTGGATACTGCCAAAGAACTGCTGAAACGGGCGGAAGAAAAAGGCGTACAGATCCATCTGCCGGCAGACAGCATTCTTGCCGATAAATTTGCCGCAGATGCCAATACTTCCTCCGCTCAGAATCATGATATACCCGACGGATGGATGGGGCTGGACATCGGGCAACAGGCCTGTGATACCTTCTCCAACGTCATCCGGGGATCCAAAACCATCCTCTGGAACGGACCTATGGGTGTGTTCGAGATGGAAAAATTCCAGCACGGCACCAAAACCATTGCAAATGCTGTAGCAGAAGCAACCCAAAACGGCGCTTATTCCCTGGTCGGCGGCGGCGACAGTGTAGCCGCAGTGAATAAATTTGGCTATACAGATAAGGTGAGCTATATCTCTACCGGTGGCGGCGCGATGCTGGAGTATTTTGAAGGAAAAGAATTACCCGGGATTGCCGCTGTAACGGCGCCTTAAACATTAAATATGTTGCAACAATTCAACTACGATCAGCCATTTGTGCTTGAGCGCGGAGGGGTATTCCCCAACCTGTCCATTGCTTATGCCACCTATGGCAGTCTTAATGAAGCCGCCAATAATGTCGTATGGATATGCCATGCGCTTACTGCCAGTGCCGATGCTGCAGACTGGTGGCCCGGCATTGTCGGCAAGGGCTGCATATTCGATCCGGATAAGCATTTTATTGTCTGCGCCAATATTCTGGGTAGTTGCTATGGTACTACGGGGCCACTGAGTATTAATCCGGACACAAATGCTCCCTATTACCATTCCTTTCCACAGATCACGATCCGTGATATGGTGCAGGCGCACATCCTGCTCCGGCAGCATCTCGGCATCAGAAAGATCGGAATACTTGCCGGAGGCAGTATGGGTGGCTACCAGATTCTGGAATGGGCACTGACGGAGCCTGAAGTCGTAGAGCATCTTTTTCTGCTGGCCACAGCTCCCGCTGAAAGCGCATGGGGCATTGCCGTACATACGGCACAACGGCTGGCCATTGAAGCCGACACCACCTGGGCGACGCCAGCATCAGATGCCGGCGCTAAAGGCCTGAAAGCAGCCCGTGCCATAGGTATCCTCACATACCGGAGTCCGGAACTTCTGATCCGGCAGCAATCGGATCCGGATCATCAAAAAACAGACGATTTCAAAGCAGCTTCCTATATCAACTACCAGGGCGATAAGCTTGTAAACAGGTTTAATGCCTACAGTTACTGGCATCTCACCAAAGCGCTGGACACCCATAACATTACACGTGGCCGGTCGGCACATTATCATGATGTGCTAAAAACCATACAACAACCTGTTCTGCTGATTAGTATCACCAACGACCTGCTTTGCCCCATATCAGTTCAACGGGACATGGCTGCACATCTGCCGGATTGCCATCACGTAACAATTGATTCTTCGTACGGCCATGACGGCTTCATCATAGAGGCGAAAAAGATCAGCGTGGCATTCAGGGAATGGATGGAAAATCGCTATTGATCACCGGTTCTTCAACCGCTCGTCAATAGCGATTTTCTCCCGTGCTGTCACCCGTATCTCTTCAGCTTTCGGGTGTGCAGGATTGATCAGGTAATTCCACTGTCCGCTCATTATAGCAGAAGGAACTTTCAGCGCCAGATGTGCTCCGGTACGGATAAAACTGTCTCCTATGGATTTTAATATGGCAGCAGGTGGATAACGGTTCCATCCGGCAGGGAGATCATCAGGGTCAACAACAGGAAAATGACGTTCAGGTAATTCAAGTGTAACCTGGCAAAAAGACATCCGGAGCTGAAATGTATTATTCACAACATTCTCCAGCAATGCCAGTGCAGGCGATTCTGAGGTATATAACATATACACCCCGGGACTGTTCCACCGGCCTCCGCTTTGTGCAGCGCCATAGCCGGACAAGTCGTCAATAAAACGGCATTTGCTGATCCTGTATACCTGCATTATGAATAAGTACCGTGTTCTATTCGCTGTAGTTGCTTCAGGAGCATATCAATACCGATAGATGTATCCAGGAAAGACTTCGGAGGCTGGTTGCCCAGGGCTACGGACGATGTATCCATCCATTCCCGGAACAGCTCCATATCTTCAAACACTTCTTCTCCGCGGGCATATAACCGCGCCAGCTCAATCAGCCGCTCCGACTGATCAGGATTAAGCTTATGACGATCCTTGTAACGCCGCAATGTACGATCCGAAGTATGCACCAGATTAGCCATTTCGGCATTGGAAAGGCCGGTTATTTCCATCAACCGGTCCATGGATTCTTTATAGATCCCTTCCCGGATAACAGCAATAAAATCATGCTCTGTGGCCGCTTTCATCGCTTTGAGTGAAGGATTGATCCCAAGCAACTCCATCGGACGGGCCAGCCCGGCATCAATACAATCATGACCATATGCCGCTGCAGTAACCGCATAGGCTACCGCCGGCTCTTCCACTTTTCCTGATGCTTTAGCAGGAGCCGGGTATTTCTTCCTGCTTTTTTTCTCTGCTGTCATAATAAGGACATTTGTCCCAAATTTACGGACATTTTTCCGTTATAAAAAATTTTCCTTAACCGGAACAGAATAAATAAAGAGCGGAGCTATGAATACAGCTCCGCTCTCTTTATTTACAAAAACGTTTTAAAACATCAAATTAATGTGACAAATGTGCTGAATGTGTTCATCACATTTTCCACATTCAACACATTTGTCACATTAAAACCATCATTTAAACGCATTAATCCCCGTCACATCCATCCCTGTGATCAGCAGATGGATATCGTGCGTACCCTCGTAAGTCACGACCGATTCGAGGTTCATCATATGCCGCATGATGCTGAATTCACCGGTGATACCCATACCGCCAAGTATCTGACGGGCTTCGCGGCTTACTTTCAGGGCAATATCGCAACTGTTACGTTTCGCCATGGATATCTGGGCAGGTGTAGCACGGTCTTCATTTTTGAGCACGCCAAGCCGCCAGTTGAGCAATTGGCTTTTGGTGATTTCCGTGATCATTTCCGCCAGCTTCTTCTGGGTAAGCTGGAAACCGGCTATCGGTTTATCGAACTGAACACGTTGCAGGGAATAACGCAGCGCTGTATCATAGCAGTCCATAGCACAGCCCAGCGCGCCCCAGGCAATACCGTACCTGGCGCTGGAGAGGCAGCTCAACGGACCTTTCAGTCCTTTGATCTGGGGGAAGATATTTTCTTTCGGCACTTTTACATTGTCGAATACCAGCTCGCCGGTAGCGGAAGCCCGTAATGACCATTTGCCATGCGTTTCGGGAGTGGAAAACCCTTCCATGCCCCTTTCCACGATCAGTCCCTGTATTTCACCGCCTTCATTTTTTGCCCATACCACGGCAATATCTGCAAAAGGCGCGTTGGAGATCCACATTTTGGCGCCGTTGAGCACCACATGGTCGCCTGCATCTTTAAAATTAGTCTCCATACCGGCCGGATTAGAGCCGTGATTTGGCTCTGTAAGACCAAAGCACCCCATCCATTCGCCGGTAGCGAGCTTAGGCAGGTATTTCTTCTTTTGTTCCTCACTGCCAAATTTATAGATCGGGAACATTACCAGCGATCCCTGCACGGAAGCTGTAGAACGGATTCCGGAATCTCCCCGTTCCAGCTCCTGCATCATAATGCCATAGGAAATATAATCCAGCCCCGCGCCGCCATATTCCGGGGAAATTGTCGGGCCAAAACAACCAAGTTCACCAAGCCCTCTCAGGATGTGTTTGGGAAACTCTGCGTTCTGAGCATATGTTTCTATGACCGGAGATATCTCTTTTTTTACGTATGCCCGTACAGCATCCCGGATCAGCTTATGCTCGTCCGTCAATAATTCGTCAACCAGGTAATAATCAGGGTGTTGATACAGATCCTTTTGCATATAAATGTTAAAGATTGGAAAAAGAAGACAGCAAAGGTAGCAATTTTGACATTCCTGATTAATTTTGCACCCGGTTTCAGACATTATTTCCATTTCCGGATTGATTTATAAGGCTATAACTTATTTCCATAAGCCGCTCTCCTTCATACAGGGAGCGACTTGGCAGGATTTTATTCAGTCTTTTTATGCAAGAAGTGTTTTCCGGCAAAAATCGTGGAACGTTCTTTGTAAGAAGAAAATAAACAAAATTTTCTTAAAAAAGGCAGAAAAGCAAACTATTTGGCCGCTTTGGTCGTCTTTATAAGGAGTAACCGAATTTAAAATTAAAATTTCTATTCTATGAGGCAGCTAAAAATTGCTACCCAGATTACCAACCGCGATTCACAGGCAGTAGAAAAATATCTCCAGGAAATCAGTAAAATATCCATGATCACGCCGGAAGAGGAAACCACCCTGGCACAGCGTATCCGCATGGGCGACCAGTGGGCGCTGGAAAAACTGGTAAAATCCAACCTCCGTTTTGTGGTATCTGTAGCTAAACAGTACCAGCACCAGGGGTTATCCCTCAGCGATCTGATCAACGAAGGCAACCTCGGTCTGATCAAGGCGGCACAACGTTTTGATGAAACAAAAGGGTTTAAGTTTATCTCTTATGCCGTATGGTGGATCCGTCAGTCTATTCTGCAAGCACTTGCAGAGCAAGGTCGTCTTGTACGTCTGCCCCAGAATAAAATTGGCACATACAATAAAGCCAATAAGGCTTTTATCGCATTCGAACAGGAACACGAACGGGAACCTTCCACTGAAGAGCTGGCAGAGATCCTTGAAATGAGCGAAACAGAGATCACCAATATCTTCACCAGCAATACCCGCCATACTTCGCTGGATGCGCCGGTGCACGAAGCTGAAGACGTAGCTATGGGTGACCTGCTGGAAGGCAGCGCCGATACCGATGAAGATGTGATGAAAGATTCCCTGCGCGCGGAGATCCGCCGCATCCTGAAATCCCTCAGCATCCGTGAAGCCGAGATCCTGGCTGCCTATTTTGGACTGGAAGGCGACAATGGCCCAACCATTGAAGAGATCGGTGATAAGTATGATCTTACGAAAGAGCGCATCCGCCAGATCAAGGAAAGGGCGATCAAACGCCTCCAGAAAGCACGGTACAGCAATGCGCTGAAGGTATATCTGGGGTAATGACAAATTCAATCATACAGATAAACGCCGGAACGATGAATAAACATTGTTCCGGCGTTTTCGTTTGATGAAATGCTGCTACCTGACCAACGTTACATCTCCTTTAAATACCTTCTCTCCGCCGTCAAGAGGCATGGACACCACAATGTGATAGAAATAAGTCCCGATCTCTGTGGGCTTGCCATCCACAGTACCATCCCAACCACTCCGTGCATCATTCGTTTCAAAAACGACCTGGCCATAACGGTTGAAAACCACAAAGCTCAGCAGCCGCTCATACTTTACGTTAACGATTCGAAAAACATCATTCAACCCATCTCCATTGGGCGAAAACGCAGTTGGAATACCTGTAATTGACTGATAGGTCAGATTGATCTTTACCTCTGCCGTACCCGTGCAGCCGTGATGGTTTTTACCGGTAAGAATATACGTTATGGGGGCTGAGGGTCTGGACCAGGGGCGCTTCACATCCGGAAAATCCAGAAAACGGGGCGGAAACCAGCTCCAGGCGACCGCATCTCCTCCTGAATCCAATTGAATGGAATCTCCTAACTGAATCGTTGTGTCTGCCGGTGATACCCAGTCAAATTCAAAGGGTGGCAGGATCGTAATATTAAAACTGTCCTTTGTTTCGCAACCGGCCGCGAGACTGCTCGCTGAGACTATCATATTATATTGGCCGGAAGGAGCAAAAAACATATTGGCACTGTCATGATCATTCTTCAGATGATCAGCCGTCAGCCACTTATACCGGTACCCCACATTAGAAGATTGCGGGCGTACTGTTATTGCCAGTGAATCTTCCAGGGGACAAAGTACAATATCTTCCGGCACCCTGATTTTCGGATACTGCTCTACAACTACAGTATAGCTCGCAGTGCGGGGAGGACAGGTTACCGGTGCACCCGGCTGAAACACAGTTAAAGAAACCGTTGTATTCTTAACCGGACTAATCCGCACAGATAATGAAGATGGACTGTCAATCAGATTTTCAGGGGACCAGACAAAAGGAGTGCCCGGTACGATCTCTCCTTCTATCAGTATTTCATCTCCGGGACAAATCGTATCCGGTGGTGTAATGATCCGTGCGTAAAGGGAATCATAAATCCAGACAGTATCGCGCGAAATGATCTGCTCGCAGCCACACAAGGCGTATGTATTGATGATCACATGTTTGGGATTAGGAACAGACGTTCCGGATACAGTCAGCGGTTTGATCTCAAGGGCTGCTGAAGTCTGATTGGGAGCAATCACCACTGAATCCGAAATCCACTGATAATCTACGCCATTCACGGCATCACCCTCAATCTGAAATTTCACCAAAACCGGATCCGGCTTACGGTCGCTGTTAAAATGCAGGAATGCGGATTTACATCCGCGTACACAATGTGTTTCCGTAACACCAACGCCTCCTCCGGAGGTATGTGTAACAAATAGTTTCGGCACAATATCAAAGTCAAACTTGAAAGTAATATTATCAAAACTTGTGTTTGTCTTTGCAGGAGCATACGCATTTGAAGTAACCGGCCAATTTGCTACATTAGAACAAACAGAATGATAAATAACACCATCGGGATCCATCCTGTACACTCCGGGATGGGTATGGTCTGCATTCGTCCCCATATAACTACCGAATATAAGGCTATCAAAATTGGGAGAGAAACCAGCAAAGTATAATGGACGTGAGACGCTTAGAAAAGCATCTGAAGTAAGCGGCATCCCTTGCTGCGCTGTACTATTGGCAAAAGTAGCTACCAAAACATTACCGCATACATCTACCATCATGGCCGAAGGTATTACGCTGGCTATTGCAGCTCCGGTCCTGACAGATGCCAGTGAGGATGACAGATCCGGAGATAGCTTATCAATAAAAACATATCCGTTGGTAATATGGCTGCCAGTTGCGGTTACCGGATAATTGCCCCGCGTAGTACCAGCAACATACACATGTCCGCTGCAATCGAAAGCAATTCTTATTGCAATATCATCTTCAGACGTCCCCAAGTAAGTCGTAGCCAAAACCTGATATGAGCTGTTCTTAATCAGCAATGCAAATCCGTCTTTTCTTCCGGGACGGGTAGGTTTATATGCATGAGCCGTAACCGGAAAGTTAGTGCTTTCCGTATACCCGACAACACCAATGGCATCCTGTGACGCACTATATTCGATTCCTATACCGCCGTCCCACCCGGCGCCTCCGATGTAGGTACTATATGTAAGAGCAGTGAGATCCGGTGTCATTTTAAATATAACCGCATCATTGCTCCCTGCCAGAGTGCTCCGGTACGCGTTTGCCGTTACCGGAAAATCACCGGATCTTGTATTGGCAGTGACCCAGACATTATCTTCAGCATCAAATGTAATATCGGCAGGATTAAGCTCGTTGTTTGCACCTAAAGAATTAGTGCTGCTACCGGTACCCATCAGGAGGGCTTCCTCTCCTGATCCCCCTATAAAGGTAGATGCCAGCAATGCAGTACCGTCTTCAGAAAAACGGGCTACATATATATCAGACGCGCCGGACATTACAGACTGATAAGCGCCGCCGGTTACCGGAGTTGTATTATCCGTTGTTCCGCCGGCCATAACCAGTTCGTTATGACCGTTGACCCTGATCGTATGAGGGTGTATCGGCCTTGAACCTGTCCCTCCAAAGAAGGTAGAATACAGCAAGGTTGTACCATCCTTGCTGATTTTACTGATACCTATGCAATGACTGCCGGGATAAGCAGTCTGATAGGCGCCGATAGTGACAGGCCATCCGGCAGAAGCCCTTGCGGCAGTATATACGTTACCGCTGGTATCATACGCAGTACTATGGGCATGCGCGCCAGAACCGCCACTGCCACTGTATGAGGCAAAAATCAGATCAGGATCTATTATTAGCGCCTGGGTGGTATCATAACCATCGGGGAATGCGAACCGTACGGTTGAACCCTCCAATACATAATGTGAAACAACCGGAACACGTTTCCCTTTTATAAGCTGATAGGTATAGGGGGCATTCTCCCAAATCTCATTTACAGAAGTTGTAATGCCGAGTTTACCGTCTTTTGTCAGAACAGGAGTTACGCCTTCAAAGGAAAGTTCAATCTGCTGCGGATCCGCACCGGGATGAACAATAAAATCATACTTCACGGAATGAGCTCCGCTACCATATATCTTCAGGTCAATATTTTTATAAATACCGGAAAATTCGATGCCGCCATATAAATGCACCCTGCCTGCCCATCTTGCCGGATCACTACCAATAAAATAATTATGATAGTACAAACGCTGGTCGCTCTTACGCACCACACCGGAGTATACAGCATTCCTGAATTTTACTTTATAAGCATGATGACGTACCGGAGCATTAATATCTGACTGAGCATGATCATGCCATTTATTCACATCTTCCATGTGTGCAAAATCATACAGAAATCCCTCGTCGTGGATATACATCTGTCCTCCCGGTATCTCTGCCCTGAAAAACACATTTCGCTCCCATTGCCCCTTATTCTCTATAAAATCTATACTTTTCTCAACAGAATGTGCATTGGCTGATATTCCGGGTAGAAATACGAGAAAAAAAATAATTTTCAGTATGTAGACTTTATGCATCGTCATTTAGGTTTACAGGAAGAATACATTATTTTAATAACATTCGAAATATCCGGAATACGCTCCCGATCTTTCCGTTTAAGTATTACTCCGGAGTTATTCTTTAACAAACTTTACTCTTTTCACATTTCTACCTTCCTGCAAGATCTCTGCAAAATAGATTCCCCGTGCCAGATCTCCAACATGCAGTACAACGGCATGCCCTTTTCCGGGACGAACAACATCCAATACCTGTCCCGCCATACTCACAATGCGG
>JBBCJI010000002.1:0-161336 GCA_037190845.1 Flavipsychrobacter sp.
CGAGGGAATGGCGGTCGTACAAATCTGTCCACTACGTCATCCTGACGAAGGAAGGATCCCACAAAATGAGTATCCCATGTTTCGTGAGATCCTTCCTTCGTCAGGATGACGATGTAAACAGAATCATGCGTTCCATCATTATATCCTACAAATGCAGCATGCTGCATTTGTAGGATATAATGATGGAATCAGTTCAGAGTGAAGTATGCTATAGTCACGAGCTTTCCTGGCTAAACAGGTTTTCGTCAGAATAAAAAACACGATCGCCTACCACCCGCGCTGCAGATGTATATGGATGCTCACTGGCTTTTCCCGCTGCCATAATATGCAATACCGTCCAGCCTTTTGACTTCAGATAGTCGGACACCATGGAACGGTGGCATCGCCACCATACCGCTTCAGAGCACATATACGCTGTTGGCTGCTGCAGGGCAAGAGTCTCCAGCTTTGCTACTGCCTTTTCAAACGCTTCTGTTTCCATATAATCGGCATAGCCGCGGAACGAATCATTACGCCAGCGGTTGTT
Source organism: Flavipsychrobacter sp. (assembly GCA_037190845.1). GTDB lineage: Bacteria > Bacteroidota > Bacteroidia > Chitinophagales > Chitinophagaceae > JBEBVQ01. Next base: position 527 of record JBBCJI010000002.1, read on the forward strand.
CTTTGAATTTACCTGTACCTTTCTCCTGCCGCCGAGGTCTTCCATGTGACTGTAATGGATACCACCCTTGTTTAATGCCGCTTCTAAATTTTCTTTATTGAACTGAGGATACTTCCGTGAACCGGGAAAGCGGCGGATATCTACCAGCGCCTTGATGTGAAATGAATGCAGCATACTCATGAAATCATCCATGGTATGCGTAGAATGTCCTATGGTATAAATGGTATGTGACATTGGGTGGTCATTTGCTGAATGCAAGGATATATTTGTCGATATAACGCTGCTTTTCCTTTGATCTGTACTGCTGGATATAACGCGGATGCTCCAGGACTGTCAGACGGTCGAAGAGTCCTGCTTCCTTGTTGAGCTTGCGGATGAAATCTGCGTTCTTCTTTCCCAATACAAATACTTCCGAGGTGTCTAATCCCAGGCTGATGTGCTTTTGCAATGACGTGATCATAAACTCCCTGACCATTTCAAAAAGTCCGGGATCATCATAATAATTGGCATTGAGCCATTTTCCGTCCTTCGTTTGCCGGACGATTGCCAGGGGGAATGGCGAATTGATATAGAAATGTCTGTAAAATGTTTCTGCTCCGCCATATGCAGCTATCATATCGTACAAGAAAACAGAAGATACTTCGTGCGTATATGCCGATTTCATTTCAATGCCGCAAACCGTTTTGAGCCGCTTCGTGTCTGTAAATGGTACGCCCGTTACACCTGCTCCGTGCCGGCTTGGGTTGATCCCGATAATGAACCGGCGCTGTGCAGAGTCGTTGTAATATTTATGATAGAACTGCTGCATTACCTGCATGGTTTCCGGGTTATCCAGGTAAGGGTTCATTACCTGAAAACCTGAAGGCAGTCTGCCGGTATAGTGCAGATGACGGTTGAATGCAATAATTTTTTCTGCCAGGTTTTTTTTCATGCTGAGTTGTTTCAGTGGGTCGCCAGTCTGTATTTTAAATTTCCCAGGCCTGTCATAGCCCGGACGAAGAGTAAAGTTCGGTAGTATCAATGGTTATAACGTATTTTTACGTCTTTAATTTTCTGTTTCATGGAATCAGCCGTTAACGGACAGGATGTGTCCGGCATTATTGGTAGCAGGCGACCGCTGATAATTTCAGGGCCGTGCAGCGCCGAAACGGAGGAGCAGGTGGTGCAGACTGCATTACAACTCCGGGCAACCGGCAAGGTGGACGTGCTGCGCGCCGGGATCTGGAAGCCCCGCACCCGGCCGGGCAACTTTGAAGGCGTCGGTGTAAAAGGATTACCCTGGCTGCAGCAGGCAAAGGCTCAGACAGGTCTGCCCGTTGCCGTAGAAGTGGCGACTGCGAAGCAGGTAGAAGATGCCTTGCGGTTTGACGTGGACATTTTCTGGATCGGGGCGCGTACTACCGTCAACCCGTTTAGTGTGCAGGAGGTTGCCGATGCTTTGCAGGGTGTCCATGTGCCTGTGTTTATCAAAAATCCGGTCAATGCGGATATCGAACTCTGGGTCGGTGCAGTGGAGCGCGTTAGTAAAGCCGGTATTGAGACGATCGGGCTGATCCATCGCGGGTTTTCTTCTTACGGAAATACCGAGTACCGGAATGCGCCTATGTGGCACCTGGCCATTGAGATGAAGCGCCGCTATCCGGATCTCCCGTTTTTGGTAGATCCCTCGCATATCTGCGGCAGGCGCGATCTGATCCGTGATGTGATTCAGAAAGCAACAGACCTGGATTATGACGGCATGATCATCGAGAGCCATATGGATCCCGATCATGCATGGAGCGATGCAGAGCAACAGGTGACGCCCAAACAGTTACAGCAGATATTGGATAGCATTGTCTGGCGTATGGATACGGTTGCGGCGGAGGAATTGTACGAGCAGCTTGAAAAATTCCGGCAGCAGATCAATCAGCTGGATGATGAATTGCTGCAGCTTGTAGGACAGCGGATGCGGATCGCTGAGCAGATCGGAACGTATAAAAGAGCGAATGACATTACCATTCTGCAGACAGGCAGGTGGAATGAAATGCTGGAGCGCCTTTCGCGGAATGGTAATAAGATGGGGTTGAGCAGCGAGTTTATAAAAAATTATTTCGATGCCATCCATATGGAGAGCATCAGGCACCAGGATGCGGTGATGAACCAGCGGTAAATGTGTTGTTGCATTGATCGGATAATGACAAGGAGGCATGAAACTGTCTACGTCGTCATCCTGACGAAGGAAGGATCCCACGTAATACAGGATACTTATTTTTGTGCAATTATAGACAAGCGTACTGAGTGCGATGGCGGCTCGGTGGCCGCCATGACAAAGTGGTTATTGTTTAGCCACGTTCGTTAAGTGTACTGAATATGACGCTATCAACTATGTCATCCTGGACTTGATCCGGGATCTCAAGTGTTATTGCCATTAAATTTTTACAGCCTGTTCAGGATTAAATGTATGCAAGCAATTATAAAACCTGCCGCGGTAGCAGGAACCATTACCGCACCGGCTTCCAAAAGTGTGATGCAGCGGACTTGTGCGGCGGCGTTGCTGTCCGGCGGAACGACTGTCATTCATAATTACGGAAAATCCGATGACGATAAAGCTGCCCTGCAGATCATCTGCGATCTGGGTGCAACCGTTACGTATGTGGATGATCATACCCTGGAAATTGCGGGTGATGGAAGCACAGATACCCCTCCGGCTATTCCCCGGCTCGATTGCGGCGAAAGCGGGCTGTCAGTGCGTATGTTCACACCTGTTGCCGCACGTGCGGCTCATGAAATAACGATCGAAGGGAAGGGGAGCCTTACCAGCAGGCCGATGGATTTTTTTGATGAGGTACTGCCGCTGCTTGGCGTGTCGGTAAGCAGCAATGAAGGGAAACTGCCGGTAAGGGTCAAAGGTCCTTTGCTGCCGCAGGATATCACGATAGATGGCTCGCTCAGCTCCCAGTTCCTGACAGGATTGCTGTTTGTGTATGCCGCATCCGGTGCTTCGGATGTCAGCATTACAGTAGACAGTCTGAGTAGCAGGGGATATATTGATCTTACATTACAGGTAATGGAAGCGTTTGGCATGAATGTACCCCGGAATGAAGATTATCGGGTATTCCGTTTTCTCCCTGCTGACATTCCTTCATCAGCCGGCAGACGCAGGGATATAAGCATTGAAGGTGACTGGAGCGGCGCAGCCTTCCTGATGGTTGCCGGCGCAATTGCCGGACATGTTACGGTAGAAGGTCTGGATGTGTTTTCCGTTCAGGCCGATAAGAAAATACTGGAGGCGCTGCAGGATTGTGGTTGCCGTTTGTCTATCCAGGCCGACCGGATCGAAGTGTCACGGCGTCCGCTCAAAGCCTTTCATTTTAATGCTACCGGTTGCCCGGATCTGTTTCCGCCATTAGTAGCATTGGCGGCTTACTGCGAAGGCGCTTCGGTCATTGAAGGTGTACACAGGCTACAGCATAAGGAAAGTAACCGGGCGTTGACACTTCAGGAAGAGTTTGGTAAATTGGGCATTGAAATCGTATTACAGGACGACCTGATGATCATACCAGGCGGAAAGGTGTGTGGGGGCAGGGTGTCTGCGCATCATGATCACCGGATAGCGATGGCTTGTGCCGTTGCGGCTTTGGGAGCAGACGAACCAGTAACGATTGACGGAGCTGACGCGATCAACAAATCTTATCCTGATTTTTATAACCACCTGGCTGCTTTGGGCGTGCCGGTGCAAACGATATAAGCTATGAACACATTTGGCCGTTTTTTCAGAGTTTCTGTTTTTGGTGAATCGCATGGAGATTGTGTCGGGGTAACGATAGATGGCGTACCGGCAGGATTGCCGCTTGCTGCAGAAAATTTTATGCCGGATCTGGAACGGCGTCGGGGAGGACTTCAGAAAGGAACCACACCCCGAAAGGAAGACGACTATCCTTTGTTAAAGTCGGGTGTTTTCAATGAACATGCTACGGGTGCGCCTCTAACGATCCTGTTCGAGAACAAAGACACGCGGAGCGCTGATTACGAAAAGCAACGTGCAATCCCCCGGCCCGGGCATGCCGATTTTGTTGCCCATAAAAAATTCGGTGGCTATGAAGATTACAGGGGCAGCGGGCACTTCAGTGCCCGGCTTACCGTGGGCATTGTGGCAGCAGGTGTCATAGCTAAAAAAATATTGCAGCATGTGCATATAGCCGCCCGGATCACGGAAGTGGGTGGGGAAGCGGATATAGATAAAGGGCTGGATAAGGCTGTTGCGGCCAAAGATAGTGTGGGCGGAGTGGTTGAATGTACTGTTTCCGGGCTGCCTGTAGGCCTGGGAGAACCATTCTGGGATAGCGTGGAGTCTTTACTGGCGCACGCGATGTTTGCAATCCCGGCTGTGAAAGGAGTCGAATTCGGCGCGGGTTTCTCCGCTGCCCGGATGTTTGGCTCCGAACATAATGATGCGATAGCCGACCTGACCGGTAAAACCGTAACCAATCATGCCGGTGGCATCGTGGGGGGCATTACCAATGGTAATGAGCTGGTATTCCGAATTGCGGTAAAGCCGACATCGTCTACCCCCAAAGAACAGGAATCTCTGAATTGGGAAACCGGCGAACCGGAAAAATTCTCTGTGAAAGGAAGACATGATCTCTGTGTAGCCTTACGCGCACCGGTGATCGTGGAGGCTATGACAGCTATTGTGCTGGCAGATTTACAAAACGCGATTTATCGCGTCTCCATTTAAACACATAAATCGTGTTATTGCGGAGACGCGATAAATCGTGTCTCTACTTTTTATCGATTAATTCATCGGCCGGTACATACACCTTTTTACCTTTTTCATTCACCCAGTAAAACTGTGCGTGACCGTCAATAAATATGGTCTGACCATCAGGGCCTGTTTTGTCCTTGTAAATCTTGTCGGCAACGGCTGATGCTCCTTTTACGGCAATTTCTGCGGTTTTATCACTCACTTTTTCAGCGCCTTGCTTTATTTCCTTTCCGGCTGTCCGGGCGCTTTCCCTGATTTCCTCCTTAAAAGAAGAATCTTTCGGCTCATTAGTTTGTGCCGGAAGTTTGGTCACGAAGCCCAGGAAGGCAAATAGGGTCATTACCGGAAGCAATCTTTTCATGTTTTAGATGTTTTTATAGATATCAACTATAAATATTGTGCCAAAAATTAACTAATGTGCCAATTAGCTAATGATATTTCTCACGACGGGCATTAGCTAATCGGCTCGTTAGCCTAATCAGCTCATATAGTTAATATTCAGTGCCCTGGTAGAATACACGGAAAATATTCTGTCCGATCTGGTATTGCAGGACATCATAATGCAACCACCACCGCTCTGTATAGGCGGTAGTTACATCGTACAGCTCGCCTGCAGAAAACATCCGCAATACGTTTGCGCGGTTTACATAGGCAAGAGAATGATATTTTATTTCCAGATTTTCCGGGTAGAAGCTTTCCAGCGTATGTATACGCCCCTTATAAAATACCTTAAAATAACCCGTCGGATCCTGGTAGCTTACAATATTGTCTACTACACGCAGATTTTTTGGGGTAAAGAAACCGACCTTGTATACACTGTCATTATAGAATATTTTAAAATATCCGTCATTGCTTTGGAAGGCAACAAGATCATCACCTGCCCGGTACATCAGCGGAGCAAACTCTTCCACCCGCGTTGTATTGCCTTTATAAAAAATATTAAACTCCCGGTTGGCATTCAGGTAAGCGACCGTGTTCCGGCCAATGTCGAATCCCTGGATCAGATATTCTTCCTGGGCGATAATATTTCCATGATAAAAAATACGGAACTGATTGGCATAATTCACATAAGCAGCGACATTATCCGATACTTTTACGGAATTGCCGGATCCCTCATCGGTCTGGAGGGCTTCTGCGGCCAGGAAGTTTTCTACGGGATGTACATCGCCGTTATAATATATTTTCCATTCACGCCTTACTCCATCGAGAAAGAGGAGCACACTGTCGCCCAGGTAATATTGTTCGCAGATACCGGTCAGGTTTTTACTTTCTCCCCGGTCGAATACATTCAGGGAGCGGGCATTCAGATAGGATATGAGGTTGTCACTGACGTTGAATTCGTTGGTGATTCCCTGGTTGAGCGTCTTTATACCGCCACGATAATACACCTTAAAAGAACGGGAATTATCAACATAAGGAATGGCTGAACGCCCGACCTTCATCTCTATGGGTTGCAGATAGTCCACTTTCCGGATCATGCCATTATCCCATACCATTACCTGGTTCTGCAGGTTGACCCAGGTCGACAACGGCTGGGCTAAAGATATGGCGGAATACACGGTGAATAAGATTGTGGAAACTACAACTTTAAAGAGCATCATTGTGCGGATTTAGCCGGAAAAATACAACAATACACCGAAACTTCCGTTGAAAATAAAAAGCCGGCCTGAGAACAGACCAGCCCCTATAAACCCTATCACTATGAAAATTATAAACAAAGTTATACAGGGAATTGATTTTTCCAAAACATATGAAATATTGAAATGTTCAGCCAGACGAATGATTATTCACCCCCTACATTCACCCCTCAATCCTCACCCCTGGGGGTAATCACCCAGGATTGCCCCTACTCAATGCTCACCCCTGGGATTCATTCCTCATCCCTGATTAAAACAGGTACATCAGCCTTAGCGTCCACATATTATTGTACTGCTCGGCTCGGCCGAATTCCGGGTGAAAATTTTTCCGGATAGATAAAAGAGAATATTGAAAGCGCGCCTGGAGGAAAAGCCCTTGCCATATATGCAGATTCCCGCCCAATATAAAGTTGAGATCCGATTTCCGGAATTTAAAATTGTCGAGCGTATCGTTATTAAACGCTGGTCTGGTTGTCACGGATTCCTGGCTGGTGATAAGCTGGGAGAAGGAAAAACCGCCACCAAAATGACTACGCCTCCGATCGAAATAATTGATCTGCAGCGGCACTTCGGCGTAAGCCAGGTCAATCCGGTAATCCTGTATCTGGTATGTTTTTGAATTGGATGCCTGTGCCATATTGGATCTGGACCCTTTCTGGGAATAAAGGATCTCAAGGCTGGCAGCTACTTTATTCCCCAGATGAGCATACATAATGCCACCGGCATTCAGCCCGATTTTATGATATCCGGCAAAGTTATCACCGTCTATCTGGGTAAAATTACTTCCTAATATCAATCCGCCATAGAACGTGCGTGGCTCTTCTTCATAAAAACTGGATGGATTCTGGGCAAAAGAAACGGAAGAAACCAGGCTCATCAGAATAAATACCGCGAATTGACTACTTTTATGCATTGAAACCGACATCGTAAATGAGCTTCAAATATACGCCAAACACACTTAAAAAACTGGAACAACTCTTTGAGGAAGCGCGTTATATCGTCCGGTATGAAAAGGGAAATTTTAATTCCGGGTATTGTATGATCGAAGAAAGGCGGGTGGCAGTGATTAACCGTTTTCTGAATGTGGAAGCCCGGATCAACGTACTGCTTGAGATCCTGCCTTCTATTGAGGTGAATGAAGAAGAACTGAGCGGCGAAATGCTGAAGTGGTACCGGCAATTAAAGGTGCAGCCAGGAACAGCCGGGCAGGAAGAACCCGCGGCGCCGGAAACGGATGATTGAGGCGGTCTGAGTTTCTCTATTATGAATTTTATAAAATTGATCAGCAAGTGAAGATTACGTTTCTGGGAACCGGCACGTCGCAGGGGGTGCCGATAATCGGTTGTGATTGTAACGTATGTCGCTCGTCTGATCCCAGGGATAAAAGGTTGCGGGTGTCTGTTCTGATTGAGACACGGGAAGCAAATATTGTGATAGATACCGGTCCTGATTTCCGTTATCAGATGCTGCGTGAACGGGTACGCAAACTGGATGCTGTTATTTTTACGCACGGACACAAAGACCATACGGCGGGTCTGGATGATGTACGGGCCTTTAATTATTTCCAGCAACGACCGATGGATGTATATGCGACTTCAGAAACACAGCAGACTATACGGCGGGAGTTTTCCTACATTTTTGAAGCGCCGGATTATCCCGGTATACCGAGGATCAACCTGCATACAATTGAAGATCAGCCTTTTTATATAAATGGTCTTGAAATTATCCCGGTCAGGCTCCTCCATTACCGTATGGAAGTACTCGGTTTCAGGATCGGCGGTTTTACTTATATCACCGATGCCAATTACATTGCTCCGGAAGAGCTGGAGAAGGTGAAGGGTAGTGTCAACCTGGTTTTGAATGCGTTGCGCCATGAGCCGCATATTTCACATTTTTCATTCAGCGAAGCAATAGCGGTGGCGCAACAAGCAGGGGCAGGCCATACTTATTTTACCCATATCAGCCATCAGTTGGGCCGGCATGAGGATGTGAGCAGGACATTACCGGAGGGTATTTCGCTGGCGTACGACGGATTGATATTGTAGGGGCAACCCTTGTGGTTGCCCTTATATGGTATAGGGCAACCACAAGGGTTGCCCCTACGGTACATTCTTCCTATATTTACACCGGATACCTGTATTCATTGAACCTGAATTGAAAAACACCATACCCGAATGAAAAAAATATTTGCCACATTATTCCTGATCGGAGGTTTTGCCGCAGCAGCCGTAGCACAGTACGGCAATGATTTTATCAAGATCGGACAGAAAGCTCCGGATTTGCAATATGAAGACCCGCAGGGTAAGATTCTGAAATTATCGGAGATTAATAAAGGCCGTGTATTGCTGGTTGATTTCTGGGCGTCATGGTGCGGGCCCTGCCGGCGTGCTAATCCGGGGTTGGTAGCATTTTATGAAAAATATAAGGATCAGAAATTCAAAGATGCCAAAAAAGGATTTGCTATTGTCAGCGTTTCGCTCGATCAGGGTAAAGACAAATGGGTGGCTGCCATAGAGAAAGACAAGCTCAGCTGGCCCTGGCATATGAGTGATCTCGGTGGGTGGCGCTCCAAGGCTGCCGCTGCTTATGGGGTTTCTTTTATACCACAGGCATTTCTGATTGATGCGCAGGGGAATATTGTAGGTAAGTATATGATGGCCGAACAGGCAGAAGAAGATTTGAAGAAACTATTGAAGTAAATCGCTTCATTGAGAAAGCCGGATGACGTAACAGGAGCGCTTTATATGCTGTTATCCTGTTACGTCTTTTTTGTTTGTAATAATTATGGCACGTCATATTGTACGTATGCATAAACTCCGCAACAAAGGTTCCCGCTCTGGTAGCAGAAAATGGTTGTGGTGGAGTCTTGTTATCCTGTTAGCCGTGGGGTTATATCTTCTTTTTAAGGTCTTCGGCCCTAATACCGGCTCCATGATGCAGGGCGAATACCTGTACATCCGCACGGGATCTGATTTTGAAATGGTGAAACAAGTACTGCACGAAGGAGGATTTATAAAAGACCTGCGTAGCTTTAATGTATTGGCGCAGCGTGCCAATTATCCGAGGCATATTTATCCCGGCAAGTATCACATCCGGAAAGGGATGAGTAATTATGATCTGATCCGTTTATTGCGTAGCGGGCGCCAGATACCGGTCAGGCTGGTGATCAATAAGCTGCGTACTAAAGATGATTTTGTGCGTCTGGTAAGCAATCATCTCGAAGCCGATTCTGGAACGCTCCGGCAAATGCTTGGTGATCATGCATACCTGTCGCAGTTCGGCCTCGACACGAATACGGCGTTGTGTGCTATCCTGCCCGATACCTATGAATTTTACTGGAATACCAATGCAGATAAGGTTTTCCGGAAAATTGAAAAAAACTATGTTCGTTTCTGGACGGAAGAACGGAAAGCACAGGCAGCCATACAAGGCCTTTCACCGCGGGAAGTCGTGGTGCTGGCATCTATTGTAGAAGAAGAAACCAACCGGGCAGAAGAACAACCGTTGATTGCCGGTGTTTATCTCAATCGTCTGAAAAAAGGAATGAAGCTGCAGGCCGATCCTACGGCGCGGTATGCCTTTGGCGATTTTACGATCCGCCGTATCACAGCGGAGCATACCGGTATTGTTTCGCCATATAATACTTATTATGCACCGGGCCTCCCCCCGGGGCCGATATGTACGCCGGAGGCAAAGACGATACAGGCCGTGCTGGATGCCCCGGATACGGATTACCTGTACTTTTGCGCCAGTGGAGATGGTAGCGGCAGACACCTGTTTGCCGTCACGTATCGTGAGCATTTGGAGAATGCACGTGCTTACCACCGGGTATTGAATGAACAGGGGATCAGATAGAGGCACGATGCATCGCGTCTCTACAGATGGGCAAAATCCGTATCAAACGCCCGCATACGCTCTGCCGGCGGATTGTAATATCCGTATTTCAGATCCGGAAATTCTTCCTGTATCAATTCCATCATTTGCCCGATGCCCATGCATTCGCCCGTGTCAGCAATCCCCATCTTACCCAGATACCAGTCAGGATCTATATTGAAATTCCGCCACTGGATCATGTTCAGGTTGGTCTCCCGGATCAGCGTACGTAAAGCTTCGTATTCTTCAATGCTGTCGGTCATGCCGGGGAAAGCGAAATAGTTGATGGAGGCCCATCCTCCGAGCCGGTTTACAATCCGCAGGCTTTCCACGATATCTTCAAACCGATAATTGTTGGGCTGATAATATTTAGTGTATATATCGGCACGGGCAGAGTTGGTGCTTACGCGGATGCTGTTTAATCCGGCCTTCATAAGCGCTTCTACGGCTGCAGGCTTACTGCCGTTTGTGTTAATGTTGATGCTGCCTTTGGACGTGTGTTTGCGTATTTCAATGATCGAAGTGCGGATTGTTTCCCACATCAGTAGCGGTTCGCCTTCACAACCTTGCCCGAAGCTGATGATCGGGTAGGGGGCGGTTTCAAGATGAGGCACGGTATATTCTACAATCTCATCGGCAGTAGGCTTGAAGGTCAGACGATCCTGGTTGGATACGATGGTTTCTTCCTGTGGCTGGAAGGAGATGCAACCAATGCAGTTTGCGTTGCAGGCAGGGGAAGCAGGAACGGGACATTCCCAGCGTCCCATAAAATAATTCCGTGCTGCGGGGCAATGATAGGTAAGTGCACAGTTGTCGGCAAGATGCTTCACCAACCGGTTGTGCGGATAAGTCGTAAGCAAATGACCGATCCCTTTTTTGATTTCTGTTTCATCATAGCCGGAGCACTCCTGGCGGATGTCCTGCTCGATACGTATCGCCGGTACGTAAAACTGATCATTGTGCCATCCCGCGGCAGTATAACAAAACAGTGGTAATGTAGGAGCCTCTGGCAGCGTTTCATATGCGGCCAGGTAAAAGCCTGTATGTGCGGGCGGTATGAAGGCAGCGACTGCCCATCCTTTTTCGCACAGGCGCATTTCACCGGTCCGTACGTCAATGCCGATACCTCTTCTGCCAGGGAGTTCATACAACGACCCTCCGTCGGGCAACAGGATCCATTCGTTTTCTTCCACAGGCACGGCATCCCAGCCGCTGCGTCCGACAGCGTATAATGTCGTGTCTTCGAAGATATTGCCATTCCCGTCGGAATACAGGATGTAGGGATGTGCCATATGCGTAGTTACCAGTTGTTTTGAATTCTTTTATCTTTTCCTGTTTCGATCTGTGTGGTGCACCAGGCTTCGAACGTTTCACGGTCAAAGCCGGCTTCCTGTACATTCCATTGCATCAGACGGTTGTGGAGACAGTCTACCGTGAGCACGCCGAAGCGGAGCATAACCCGTTCTACTTCAGGCCAGGATAGTTGTTTTCTGCGTGAGGCAGGAGGTAGCCGGATGCCTTTTTCATTGATGGTGATATGCTGTCTCCGGTTTTTACCTTTTTCCCAGAAAAGGGAAAAAGCCAGGGTGAGGCTGACGATGCCTGCCATGGCAGCCGGTATCCACCATTGGAACAGCATGAAAAAAAATGCTCCGGCGGAGAGCATGGTGAGTTCAATGATGCGGAATATATGGTTAATATGCGGGTTCAGCAGCCATTTGTTGCGTAGCAGGATAATGCCCAGCAGGAACAGACCCGACAGCAGGAACAGGGTTCCTGCCATTAGTACGGTGTTATCTGGGAGCGGAAGCACAGGAGCATATGTCCGTATCAGGAAGCAGAGCCCTCCCGTACCGGTCAGTGTTAGTGCAGCGATCAGGTGTAAAGCCGTAACCTGGTGTGGCTTTACCCGTTCCTCCACCAGTTCCAGTTTGAAATCCATATATGCAAAGGTACGGGTAATTGAAAATTGAAAATGAAGAATTGAAAATGAGCAACATGTTCCACTTTCAATGCTCCACTTTCAATTTTCAATTGGTCTCACGCGAGTCCCATCTCCAGCGCAACTCTTGCCAGGCCTACGCTGTTTTTAACATTCAGCTTGTGGAGCAAGCTCATCCGGTGGTTTTTTACGGTACGTTCACTGAGGAATAATTTTTCGGCGATCTCTTGGTTGGTAAGCTCTGACACAATCAGTTGCAGGATCTCTTTTTCGCGGCGTGTAAGTTGCGGCGCTACGCCGGCTGCCTGCTTTTTTGTTCGTGAGAGGTTAAGCAGCAGTTCTTCTTTTATGGAAGCCTCAATAAATTGTTCGCCACGGTATACCTTTTCGATGGCCTCTATCAATACCTGCGGGTCCGTATTTTTCAGCAGGTAGCCAAGACATCCCTGCTGCAGCATATCTTTTGCGTGGAAGGTGTTGTCCAGGCTGGTAAGCGCCAGTATCCGGACGGAGGGGTATTTTTTAGAGATAATCCGCGCCAGCTCGTTTCCCTGCATATCCGGCAGCTGGATGTCGAGTAATAAAACATCCGGCAGTGCTTGCTCCAGGCCTTCCAGCAATGCAGCGCCGGAATTGTACGTGGATTCAACCGTTATATGCGCATACTGGCTGAGCACTTGCGTTAACCCGATGATGACCAGCGGATGGTCGTCTGTAATGGCTATTCTGATGGGCATATTCTGAACTCCTCCGGATAATTATGACTTCAAGGTACAAAATTTGTTCGGGTATGGATTTATACCGGCAGGGTGAACCATGCTTTTTCGTTATGCAGATGTAGCCTGGTTTACCCCGGCAGGAATTTCGAATTCGAGATATACGGATGTACCTTCTCCCGGACGGGAAGTGATCGAAAATATGCCGCCAAGTGCTTTAACCCGGGTTTGCAGATTGTTTAGCCCCATGCCTTTGTGGCCGTTCAGCTTTGCCTGATCGAATCCGCAGCCATCGTCTTCCACTGTGAGACTCAGCAGGTTGTCCTGGTAATCGAGCTGTACCAATACCTGTCCGGCCTGGGCATGTTTTACTGCATTCTGTATCAGTTCCTGTGTAATACGGTAAAGGATCAGTTCAAAATCGGGGTTGGTCATGGGTACTGCTGCCGGAGCAAGGAAGCTGACAGCCGGTGACGCTCCTTTGCTCATTTTGTCACAGAAAATTTTAACGGCTTCCACAAGTCCTGCCTGTAATAATATTTCGGGCATCAGATTATGAGCCGTTTTTCTCAGTTCGTCAATGGTTTCATCGAGTTGCCGGAGTGCTGCCGGAAAATCAGCCTTACGCTCATCTGTGGCGGCTTGCCGGTTCTGAATAGCCCCAAAACTCAGGCGGGTGGCCGACAACTGGCCGACAATCCCGTCATGCAGGTCGCGTGCGATTCGTGCGCGTTCTTTTTCTTCCCCGTCCATAATTGCTTTTAAGCGCACTATTTCCTGTTCCTGTTGCAGGTTTTGGATCTTATGGGCCTGGAGGCGTTGTTGCTGTTTGTTGCTGCGATATGCGAACACAAGCAAACTTGCCAGGAACAGCGCCCCTGCTGTAATGCTGATGATCCAGGTGTTTTTCTCTTTTAATTTATTTTCCTGCAGGGCAATCTTATATCCCTTCTGAAGTATTTCCTTGTCTTTCTCTGCAGTCCGGTAACGGGTTTCCAGCAAGTGTACGTTGTTGGCAATTTCCTTTCCTGTAATACTGTCTTTGGCAGCTACGTGCTGCCGGTAATACTCCAGCGCTTCCCGATAGTTTTGGGTTTTGGTGTATAGCTGCGACAGGGAGTGATAGATATTGGGCAATTCGGTTGAATAAGAAGTAGCCTGTGCCTCCTTCAGCGCCTGCTGGAGCAATGGCTCCGATTTTTTATAATTTCCTATTGAATAATATGCCTGGCCAGAGACATGCAGAGTTTTTATGTAGTGGTGCCGGTATACCCGGTTACGTAGCGTCAACGCTTCATTCAGGTAGGTTATAGCCTTCCGGGCACTGTCTGCCTGCAGATATTGCAGGTACAGGGTTGCCAGGTTATTGAGCGCACTTGCCTCTGTATTGACCAGGTGATGCTGCCGGGCGTGGGTCAAAGCCTCTGTGAAAATATGCAGGCTCTGGTCCCATTGTTTTTGCCGGCCGTAATGTATCCCTTTGCTGATCAGGGCAGATCCGAGCGAGGCATAATTCTTTTCCCTGCGGGCGGTTGCTTCAGCAATATCCAGGTAATAGGTGGTTTGTTCATGATCCTGGCCGTCGGAAGGTGCAATATAACGGAGGAGGATCGGGATATTGTTGTAAATAGAGCTCATGGATGTCTGGCCATATCCTTTCTCAATCGACAGTGCTGCACGGCCAAGGCAGATCATGCTTTGGTAAAATTCTCCCAGGTACATATGCTGCACGGCCATATTATTATAAATATCCGCCCGCTTGTTTTCCAGCCTGGGAACGCGGTAGCTGTAGTATAGTGCCTGCCTGTAGGCATGGATACTCTCCCGGTACATGGCCTTATTCATATACACATATCCCATCCCAAGCCACGAAATGCCTGTTCCGTATTCATAACTTCCCTGTCTGCTTTCCTCTAATGCTCTGGTCAGCAATGCCAGCGCACTGTCGGGCATGTGATTCATAATGTCTGCTGCTGCTTCTACCAGATTGCGGATAAGGTTGGTATCGGCATCATATATAAGTTGTACCGGTCTTTCTCCTTCTGTAAAAGGAAGCTCCCGTATCTGCATGATCCCGTAGAACGGCAGCAACAGTAAAATGAAAAATATAATAATAAACCTGCTTGGCATAAAGGTATTCCGGCTTACCTGATTCGGATGTGTCCGGGCCTTTAAAATTAGTCCTTTATACTCAAAAAAATAATTGGGCCTATGGGCTCTTATATTCATATGGTAAACGGGTTAATTTTGAAATTGAAAATGTGCTGACAAATAAGAAAGTATGATTTGCAGGACATCTCTGGCTAAAAAGCAGCCGATAAACAATTAAAACTTAGGAAATATGAAGCAACAAAAACACAAGTTGAACATTCTGTTACTGATCCTTTGCGTGCTGGGCGCCGGAGACGGAGTCTACGCCCGGAATATTGCGTCCATGCAGGCACAGCAGCTCCAGTTTATTGAGAATCAGGGGCAGATTGTGGATCAGTATGGTAAACGCCGGGCGGATATTGATTTTCGGGTATCGTGTGGCCAGGGGCTCAATATTTTTATCGGTAGTGCAGGTATTCATTATCAATGGACTAAAAGCAACAGAGGTGTGGAACTGGGGGCGCCACTGCCGGAAACGGATGCAGCACCCGCAGGTACTGACATGATCCGGTCTCTGCTCCGGTCCGGTAATGCCAGCCCGGTGGAGATGTACCGGATGGATGTAATGCTTGTGGGCGCAAATGCAAACGCTCCGGTCGTTGCGGAAGACAAACAATCTTATTATGAGCAATATTACCTGCCGCAGACCGGGGGTAATGCGGCCCGTGCTCATGCTTACCGGAAGATCACATATAAGGGAGTCTATCCGGATATCGACTGGGTAGTGTATATCAAAGGGGATAAGATGGAATACGACTTCGTCGTGCATCCTGGTGGTAAGGTTTCTGATATAAAGATGAAGTACGGTGGTGCAGCTTCACTTGGATTAAATGAAGATGGCAGCATTACAGCGGTTACGGAGATGGGGACGGCTACGCAGCGGGCGCCATACAGTTTCCAGGCAGCAGATGGAGGAAAAGTGGATTCCCGTTTTATATTGAATGGTGATATACTCAGCTTCGGCACAGGCGACCATCAGGGAACATTGATAATTGATCCGGTATTGGAATGGGGCCGTTATTACGGAGGAAGTAATATAGAGATATCATTCGGAACTGCTGTGGATAATAATGACGGGAGTGTATATATGTCCGGGACGACGTTGAGTACCAATAATATTGCCACTATCGGGGCATTCAAGACTACATTGTCCAGCGGCGGCGCTGAAGATTTCTTCCTCGCCAGATTCAGCTCTGCAGGCTTAAGAGTATGGAGTACTTATTATGGTGGTACGGGTATGGAAACAGGTGGTGCGGTGACCTGTGACAGAAACGGGAACGTTTATCTGAGCGGATCGACTTCAAGTACCGCAGGTATGACCACACCCGGTAGCTTCCGGGAGGTTTTCACCGGAGGTAGCAGTGATGGGTTTATCGTTAAGTTTGATGCTTCCGGATCAAGAATTTGGGGTTCTTACTACGGCGGGGAGGGGGACGACGGTGTGCTGAATATTTCTTGTGATGTACAAGGTAATGTATACATATGTGGTAATACAAGCAGTGATACAGGTATTTCTACTCCTTCCAGCCATCAGGTAAATCGTAATATTATTGGTATCTCATCTTCGGCTCCAAATGGTTTTTTGGTAAAATTTGACGGTAGCGGTATGCGGCAATGGGGGACTTACTATGGATGGAACAGTACGGGACTGGATGTGTTTGCAGACAAATTCGGTGATGTTTATCTGGCGGGGGACGCAGCTAGGGATTCCAATATTACGACGCCTGGCGCCCATCAAAGAATCCCGGGTGGTAGTTATGACTACTATCTCGCTAAATTTGACGGTAGTGGTACACGTATATGGGGGACATTTTATGGAGGAGAAGAAAGTGAGCGTGCGGGTGCGATACCTTGGAAAATGCGTATGATTGCAGGTGATGATTCGGGAAATATCTACCTGGCCGGTACCACCGGGAGTGTGGACTCAATAGCCACACCCGGTAGCTATCAGGATACGAAAAATGGAATTGCTGGAGAAACGGACGGCTTTCTGGTGAAATTCGACAGTAGTGGGAAAAGGCAGTGGGGTACTTATTACGGAGGAGCCGGTGGAATGCTTGAAAGCGTTCTTTCCATGGCCTGTGATCACAGGGGAAATGTCTATCTGGTCGGAACGACGGAAAGCAACTCGGGCATTGCCACACCTGACGGACATCAGACGACGCTTGCCGGGACCGGACCGATGATGGTTGATGCATTTCTGGCCCGGTTTGATCATTCAGGCGCTCTGAAATGGGGTACTTATTATGGTGGCAGCAGTATGGATCTGTGCTTTGGCGTCGTCACTGATTGGTTCGGAAACGTATACATCAGCGGTTCGACACAAAGCGATACCGGGATTGCCACACCGGGCAGCCAGTTTTATATAAACGAAGATGCGTTTATAGCAAAATTCTGCTTTGCGATACCTCCTGTTTCTATTACCGGCAGCGATACCATTTGTCCCAATACATCCCATACCTATTCTGTGCCGGCCAATTCCGGCGCCGGCTTTATCTGGGAGTGGCCTGCGGGATGGGATGTCAGCATTACAGGAAACACGGCCACCTTGCATGCAAACCAGGAGGGCGCTGCAGGTACCATTAATGTGCAGACCGTCAAGTGCGGCGATACAAGTGATGCCGCGTCCTTTGAAGTATACGTACATCAGCAGACTCCGGCGCAGATAGCTGTAGACGGATATGACCTGAGTACTGTGAACAGCCACAGCA
The DNA here is from genome assembly GCA_037190845.1 of Flavipsychrobacter sp. GTDB lineage: Bacteria > Bacteroidota > Bacteroidia > Chitinophagales > Chitinophagaceae > JBEBVQ01. Next base: position 18,301 of record JBBCJI010000002.1, read on the forward strand.
CATACCAGTGGTACGTCAACGGCTATCCTGTTCCCGGCGCTACCGGCCGTGTCTATACTGTAGACAGTAACGCCGGTTATAATGTAAAGGTGACGAATGCCAATGGGTGCACGGACTCCTCGGATACCTATTATGTAACTAATATTTCAGTCACGGATGTATCACATCCGGATCGGGTAGCCATATATCCCAATCCGGCTCGTAACATGGTGTATGTGGCAGCGCCCGAACGTGCTGTGGTACACATCAGCAGTATGGACGGGAAAACGGTACTGCAGCAGTCAGCGGGAACCGTTGATATCAGTGGTCTGGCTGATGGTGTGTACCTCCTGCAGGTCCACACCGCAGATGACAGGTTGATACATCTTGAGAAGCTGGTGAAGTCGCCCCGCTAAAGGCAACAGTGTGCATGGTTCCCGGCAAATACTTGTTGCCGGGAACCATGTTATTTCACGCCGGCCTTACTAAACCTCCGGGTAGATGTAGTGGCGCAATATTTGCAAATGAAGAATAAGAGATTATGAAAATTTTCCGGATCATTTTTGCCTTGCTTTTCCCGGGTGTTGCTTTTACAATGCACACCTCCGGGGAGGATGCAGCCAGTGTGCCGGGATTGAGTTTTGTAGAAAACAAAGGGCAGTGGGCGGATCAGGTAAAATTCAGGGCAGGCATTCCGGGAGGGGCATTGTTCCTTACAGACCGGGGTTTTGTATTTAACTATTACCAGGTAGCCGATCTGGAAAGCATACATGCACTTGAAGGTAACGGACAGGATGTATCAGGTGAAACGGTACGCCACCATGCATATCGTGTTGATTTCGCAGGGGCGAATGAAAATATCACATACCGTACAGATCATAAAAGCAGTATTTACCACAATTATTTCTACGGCAATGAGCCTTCGAAATGGGCGGGACGTGTAGCGTTATTTGGCAAGGTAATACAGCAGCATGTATATGACGGGATAGACGTCGCAGTGTATAGCAAAGGGATGTCTTTCAAGTACGATTTTATTATCGCCCCCGGCGCCGATGCCGGGAAGATCGCTCTGACCTTTTATGGTGTATCGCCACAGCTTACCGCACGGGGCAGCCTGAGTATAAAGACCAGCGTCAATGAGACGGAGGAACTGGCTCCTTATGCATATCAGGTGATCGAAGGCCGTGAGGTGCCGGTGAGATGCAGCTACAGACTGGCAAAAGGGCGCCTCAGTTTCGACTTGCCGCAGGATTATGACAGGCGGTATGCACTGATCATAGATCCCCAGCTTGTATTTGCCACATACAGCGGCGCTGCCAACGGACGGGATTTTTACAGCTATTGCAGCACATATGATGATGCCGGTAACCTGTACGCCGGCGGAAAATGCTGGCAACCGGGCTGGCCGGTTACTACCGGCGCTTTCCAGACTACGTTCGGAGGAGATCAGGATGTAGGCATCAACAAATATAATGCGGACGGTACCCAGTTGTTGTATGCTACTTATTACGGCGGAAGGGATAGCGAGGAACCTTATGCTATGGTTGTGAACAGCCGCGGTGAGCTGGTCGTCACCGGCGGCACCCGGTCGCAGAATCTTCCTGTCACGCCCGGATGCTATGATAACACGTTCGGCAGATATTATGACCTCTTTGTAGCACATTTCAACCTGGACGGATCAGCGCTGATCGGTGCTACTTACATGGGCGGATCCGGATCCGGAGACGTGAATGCCATTGATATCACGGGCATTGGTGCAGGCGCGCATAATAAAACGAGCCCCGCAGAGCTGGTCTGTGACCATGCCGGTAATATATGGGTAGTCAGCAATACTTCGGAAAGTGATTTTCCCGTTACTTCCACGGCATTACAGCCTGCTATTGCCGGTGGTATAGACGGCGTGCTGTTTCAGCTCAATCCCGACTGCTCCCGGTTGCTGTATAGCACCTTTATCGGTGGGAGCAGCGATGATGCGGTATACAGCCTGTTATTCAATCCTGCCGGAAACCTGGTTATTTGCGGCGGTACGCAGAGCGCTGATTTTCCCGTATCCGGGAGCGTACTGCAGCCGGCGGCACAGGGTGGCTGGGATGGTTTCGTAGCCATAGTAAACCCTGTATCAGGCGCATTACTGCGATCCACTTACCTGGGTACGACAGGCAACGATCAGGCGGTGGGGCTGCAGGCAGATGATGATGGAAATATCTATGTACTGGGACGGACGCTGGGAAACTACCCGGTCAGCCCGGGGGTGTATGCGCAGCCGAACGGAGATGTGTTTATTGACAAGCTTGCGCCAGACCTGAATGCTTCTTTACAATCCACACGGGTAGGGAATCCGCAGTCTTCACGCCGGTATTCACCTACTGCTTTTCTTCTGGATGTTTGCGGGAATGTATATGTTACAGGACTGGACGCCGTCGCGGGATTACCAGTGACCAGCGATGCCTTTGAAACGACGACCCGGAACTTCTGGTTTTGTGTGTTGCGGCCTGGATTTTCAGGGCTGCTTTTTGCTTCTTATTTCGGCACAACCGATGATCATACGCATGTGGGTACGCATCGCCTGGACCCGCGCGGTATCGTATATCATTCTGTTTGCGTCGGCTCATCGGCTTATCCCGTTACGCCGGGTGCCTGGGCTACCACGAAGCTTGCGGAAGCCCAGGATGTCGTCAGCTTTAAACTGAATTTTGAGACCTCGGGGGTGCACGCCGTCTTTGTAACAGACCAGATGCGCGATACGGGCTGTGCGCCTTTTACGGTACCGTTCATCAACCGGTCCGGCATGGCAGAACGTTTTTTATGGGATTTCGGAGATGGTACATTCACGACGGACCCATCGCCAACCCATATATTCACCACGGCAGGTGTATATACCGTCCAGTTGTATGCATATAACGATACAGCTTGTGTTACGCATGACACCTTCAGTAGGGTGATTACCGTATTGCCTTCACCCCGTCTTTCCGTAACTCCGGATACGGTCACTTGTGTCAACAACCCGGTGCAGTTGCGTGCAGACGTTACACACGATCCCGGTGTAAACGCTACGATTGTGTGGACGCCGCCTACAGCGCTCGACAATGCAACCATTGTTAATCCGGTTACCTCGGCATTGTCGGATATTACTTATCATGTTTCCGTAACGCTGGACGGCGGCTGCCGGGCGGAAGATTCTGTCCGTATCACTGTGTTGCAGGGCTTTGATCTGCAGACGCCGGATACGGCCGTTTGCGCAGGTGAAGCGGTCACGATCCGGCTTCATGGAGATACGCGCTATAAGTATGTATGGTCTCCTGCCAACGGCGTTTCCGATACGACAGATATGGCTCCGGTAATCGTACCGGACTCCTCACGGACGTATGTAGTGACGGCGCGTTACCCGGGCTGCCGGGACAGTATACGTGTCCTTGATATAGAAGTGCAGCCACAGCCCACTATAGATCTTGGTCCCGACCGGGCGCTCTGCTATGGGGATACTCTGCGCATGAACCCGGTAATCCTCCCTCCGGATTATTCGCTTTATACCTACAACTGGAATCCGGCCGGAGGTTTGGATGCACCGGCTTCCAAAACCCCGTTGTTTACCGCTTACGCCACGACTATACTAACGATGACAGTCAGCACACCTATCGGCTGTACGGGTACAGACGATATCCTGATCACGGTGGCTGATCCGGATATGATAACTGCCTCGGCCGATACCTCCATCTGTCCGGGAGATACCATCCGGCTCTATGTCCGGGGTACGCAGGCTACACAGGTATGGCGACCTGCTTATTATATAAGTGATACCCTGAGTACGGATCCTTATGTGTATCCCGTTACGCCGGTTTCCTATACGGTTTACGCCCGGGATGACAACAATTGTCTGGATACCCAGGTGGTTCGTGTGGGCATAGCGGAGCGCGCCGTGGTGACATTGCCGGATTCTGCCCGTATCTTTCCCGGTGAGACATACCGGATGGATCCGGATGGAAACTGCATATATTTCGAATGGTTCCCGCCGGCAGGGTTGTCAGATCCTCAGTCAAGAAATCCGGTAGCCAACCCGGAAGCAGATACACGTTACTACGTTACGGGGCAGACAGCATACGGATGTGTCGCTTCAGACTCAATGTTATTGTACGTTAGTACGGATTCATACATAGATATGCCTAATGCTTTTGTGCCCGGTAATGGCCCGAACGGCATATTGAAGCCGGTAAGAAGAGGTAATATACTGCTGAAGTCTTTTTCGGTATATAACAGGTGGGGTATGAAGCTGTTTGAGACCAGGGATGTAGACGAGGGGTGGGACGGACTGTATGGAGGCCGTGCGCAGCCAATGGGTGTATATGTGTATATGGTGGAAGCTGTGACACCGGCAGGACGCATATTTTACAAGCAGGGGAATGTGACCTTGCTGCGATAAAAGTGTCCGGTGCTTGTTTCTGCTATACATCGCTGACCAACGCGGTTTTTGTCTTAGTTTTACAGTTAAGATAAAAACAATGTTCGAACAACTGTTTAACCATATCTCTTCCAAAATATCTATTGGAGAAAAAGAAAAGGAAATATGCTATTCCCTCTTTATTGCCAAAACATTGCGCAAAAAGCAATACCTGCTGCAGGAGGGTGAGTCGTGTAAGTATCTTGCATTTGTAGAAAAGGGCTTGCTGCGTTCCTATACTGTTGACGAAAAAGGGACAGAGCATATAGTACAGTTTGCTCCCGAAGGCTGGTGGATCGCCGATATATACAGCCATCTTACCGGTGAACCGTCCGATTATAACATAGACGCACTTGAAGAAACAGAAATGCTGCTCCTTACGAAAGAAGCCTATGAAGCGCTGATGGAACGCGCGCCGGTTTTTGAACGGTATTACCGGTTGCTGATGCAAAACAGCCTGATCGCATACCAGAGAAGGGTTGCCTGTACATTAAGCCGTTCGGCAGAAGAAACGTACACTGAGTTTTTACGGGTATATCCGCATATTGCCCAACGGGTACCACAGCATAATATTGCGTCTTACTTAGGCATTACTCCTGAATCCCTGAGCCGGATACGCCGGCAGATGGCGGAGAAATGAGCGTAATTAATTTGAAAATTTGGTAATGTGCCGATTTGAAAATGTCTATGCTTTGCAAGCAGCAGGCATTACACTCATTTTCAAATTCTTGAGTTGCCACATTAGAATGATATTTCACCCTCATTTCTTATCATACCTCAATGGTTCATTGCGGATCCTGTATGTACCTTGCAAATAGTTTAATGACCGTGCGATGGACAGAAAGCAATTTTTAACCACAATTACAGGAGCTGCAGCTATGGTTAGTTTAGGAGGGTTATCCGCATTCCGGAAGTTTACCGATGCATTACCCGAAACAGGTCAGCAGATGCCGGTGTTGTTTGTCGGGCATGGTTCTCCGATGAACGGTATTGAGGATAACGAATTCAGCCTCTATTGGGAGCGGCTGGGCAGGGAGATTCCCCGGCCGGCAGCGGTGCTGGTTGTGTCTGCGCACTGGTTTATCCGTAGCACAAAGGTCACTGCGATGGATTTCCCAAAAACGATCCACGATTTCGGCGGATTTCCGCAGGCATTATTTGATGTGCAATATCCGGCGCCCGGTAGCCCGGCGCTGGCAAAAGAAATGACAGAATCCATACGTTCCGTGCATGTGGAGCAGGATCACGACTGGGGCCTCGATCATGGCGCCTGGACGGTTGTGCGGCGTATGTATCCGAAAGCAGATATCCCTGTGTTGCAATTGAGTATTGATTATACAAAAGGGCCGCAGTTTCATTATGAACTGGCGAAAGAACTGGCATTCCTCCGTAAAAAGGGTGTGCTGATCATTGGTAGCGGGAATATGGTGCACAATCTCGGTATGATCAACTGGCGCATGATGGACGGCGGGGGCTATGACTGGGCGTATCAGATGAACGACAAGTTCAAGGAGTTCATCCTCAAGGGGGATCACCATCCGCTGATAAAATATGAATCGTTGGGGCAGGAAGCACGTATGGCAATCCCGACGCCGGAACATTACATCCCGTTGCTGTACACGCTGGCGTTACAGGATAAAAAAGACGAAGTGGGTTTCTTTAATGATAAAGCCGTTGGAGGTTCTTTGACAATGACATCGGTCCGGATCGGAAGAATATAAATAAATGATTTGCAGTGCAGTGGCGGGAATATTCCGCTATTTGTATTATCTTAGAGCTGCAATTTCAATTATTCTGATGAATGCCGGTTATGCATTCATTGTAACAAACCGACGGTTATAATGAGCAGAATACTTTGTATATCAGCCTTATTATGTATACTCACGTTCTTTGTTTCGGCGCAATGCACGAACTGGACGATCGGCAGCCGGTTGATCAATCAATCCAGCTGCGCATCAAGCGGGAGTTTTGAGATTGAATTGAACGGCCCCGATGCTGCTAATCTTTCCCTGATACAATACGGTATCGCAGCGCCTCCAGGTGGAGGGATATCTGTGCCGCTTAATAATTCTCCGGTGTTTACAGCTATGCCGGCGGGTACGTTTGAGGTGAGTGTGGTGGCTTACTGTGGTGGAACGTTCACGGGTAAAACTGCGAGGGTCACCGTTCCCGGGCTTTATGAACCGCCGGAGATGACGATTAATGTTAACCGGAATTCGCTTTCCTGTACTAAATCCGGTATCATTACGGTGGCGCCACGTAAAGGGTTACCGCCATATAATATTCGTATACTGCAGTCGCCATCCGGCTACACCGGTCCGGTGAATGCCACAATAACCTCAGGTACGCATGTTTTCAGGGAGCTCCCCGCAGGTTCATACAGAATACAGGTATCGGATGCCTGCGGCACGGGTACCAATCCTCATAACGTGCAGATCCTTTCACTACATCCTGCAAATATTGATTTCAATTACACCGGGGGAATGATTGCATCCGGATGTAATGCAGTGAGTATTGCTCACCCTGGTGTTCAATCGAACAGTGGGTGGAGTGGATATCCGGATACTTTTTATACGATCTCTGTGGAAATACCGGGCCTTACCGCCAGAGCATCTATGCGTTGGGGGAGCGGGAGTTTCACCCTGCCTTTGCTGCCGGGGAAAACGCTTAAGGATTGCTATGGTGCAGCAGTTAACTTTACCATCACCTCCGATTGCGGCCCGACAACGATCCCGTTCAGCAGGCCTTTTCCCACACCTCATTTGAATTTCTCAACCACATTGAATTGCAATACTGATTTTACCTCCCGTTTTTCTTTCAGTGGCCCGTTATGCTACCCGGTATCCTACAGCTATCGCCATCGGTCAGATGGCACCCATTATGGTCCGTTTACAGCCAGTTCCGGAAATGTAACGACTCCGCCGCTTCCATTCGGGATTTATGATGTAACGTTTACTACTGCCGATGGATACACAGGTACCGGCACTACCCGGGCAGAACCGCTTCCTTCCAGTCCTTACCGGGTTTCTATCCTTACCGGGAGTGAAACACCGGGATTGCACGGGTATATTGAAGGATTCCGATTTACTGCCAGCCATACACCGATCGGCGCCAGAACTATAGAGCTGTTTAGCGGCCCTGCTGGTTATAGTTATTTTGGCGGCTGGTCGGCTTCGATCAATGAGATAAATATAAGGGGATCCTTGCCCTCTACTCCTGCCACATTGAGGTTTCCGCCAGGCTCTTATGTGTGGAAAATCACCGAAGGATGCGGGGTTTACTATTTGCCCGTAGAAGTAAAGGCTGCGGATGCCCCTGCATATACGGTAAACATCATCCGAAGCCGTCAGGCCTGTGAGGGCAGGTACATAGTGCCTTCAGCTACGCGCGTCATAAGAGGCGGCAGGGAACCTGTAAAATATTTTATTTACCAGTTCAATCCGCTGCTGCCCGGGCAACTTATCTATTACGGGGAAACGCAGGATTCTTTTTTGCTTACCGAACGTGGGTCATACTTTATACTTCCGGCCCCGGCGGGTAGCTATAACAATACACCTTTGTATGATCCGTCAACCTATATTCGTATTAGTTATCCAAACCACTACACAAGAGGGGTAAGGTACGATTATCATCGTGATCCGCTGGAGATAGACCGGGAACAGACTCAGGCATTTACCTGTAACGGTACGGCTCAGGGAGAGATTCATGCACGGGGTAAAGGTGGGGCTCCTTTCGCAGGTAGCACACCATACAGGTATGCACTGGCGCGTGCGGGTAACGGTGTAGGCGGTCCATTTCTCATGCAGAACCTCACCGGTATATTTACCGGATTCAACGGACGCGCCGGTGATAAATTTGATGTCCGTGTCGAAGATTCCTGCGGCGCCTTTATTGTCCAGCCCCTTGAAATCCTGGATCTGACCAAGACCCGTCTGATCTCCAGTGACAGGTATATCGTTTGTGATTCTGCTACGGTAAAGCTTACGACTATTCCTTTACCTAATGCTACCTATAGCTGGACAGGTCCTAACGGCTTCACCTCCAGCCTGAGAGAACCTGTGATTGAAAACGTATTGTCATCCGTTCATGTGGGGCTATATAAGGTTACGGTCCGCATCCCCCAGTGTAGTGTGCCGTTTACAGACAGTACCGTAATTACATCAAGTATACTGCCGCCGGCCCCGGAGGCAGATGTCATCTGTACCCACCCGGTACGTCTTGCTATCCGCAATCCACAACCGGGTATGCGCTACTTATGGCGTGAGCGTGATTATTATTATAATACTCCTTACGCGGAGTATACACGCGAGTCCAATCGGGGGCTTTATGAATACGTGCCCAACAGTGATGGCTTTATCAGCGCTGTGGCTATGGATACGATGACCCGGTGTATGTCTTACGGGCCGGAGATCGGATATTATCGTGACGCAAGACAGCAGTTCCGGGCAGGCATACAAACCGGTCGTACCGGTATTTGTCCCGGCGATACCAGCACGTTAACGGCCACCGGTTTTGTTGATCCCGGGCTTCATACAGGACTGGTCGCTTCCTGTCAGTGGTTCTACAACGGAGTTGCCATACCTGGCGCCACAGAAAGAACATACGCAGCGGTGCAGCCCGGTAGTTACAGGGTATACGTAAGGCTTGATACCTGTCAGGCAGATACTTCTGATGCAGTGGAAATATTACATATACCGGCGCCGGTCGGAAATATCTCTGCGCCTACACTGGATATATGTGAAGGGGAGGCAGTGCGGATAACTGCCACTGCCGGGAGTGATTATGCTTACTCCTGGTATCATAACGGTGTAATGATCCCGGGAATAAATGCTTCCGGATATACGGCGACTGACAGCGGCAGCTATTACGTGGTTATCGCCAATGCAGGATGCGCTATTATTACGGACACACTAAAGATACAGACACATCTGCCTCCTGATGCGGTGACTGTTCCGGGAACAGACAGCTTTCTGTGTGCAGGTTCTGAAATGACGATTTCCACACGTCAGGTGCAGGGATGGCGATATCTGTGGTTGCGAAACGATACGATTATTCAGGGGGCAGGGCAGTACCGGCTACATACAAGAGTTCCGGGTAGTTATAGCGTCATTATAAGTTCTGATTATTGTCCCGGGGATACTTCCCGCACTATCTCTATCCGGGAAGTGCCAGCTCATGTCCGGTTAAGGGACGATACGGTGATATGTGGTTCTGTGCCGTTCCGCATCCCGTTGGATGCCGGCCCGGGATTTAGCAGCGTCCGCTGGTCTGATGGTACAACCGGAAGGACAACCATTGCCAATGTGCCTGGGGTATGGCATGTACGTGCCGGCAACGAATGCGGCACATTCACAGACAGCTTCCGCATAAGGCTGGAATCTGAATTTTTCCCCCGTCTGCCTGCAGATACACTGATATGTAATGCAGCCGGGGAAGCGATGCTGCGTGTCCCGGATATATTGCAGAATATTCGCTGGAGTACCGGCGCGACGTCTCCTGTTATTGTTGTAATCGGTCCCGGCCGGATTTATGTGCAGGGGCAAAGCCCATGCGGTATGGTGTATGATACAACAGATGTTAAATTCTGTCCGCCACTGATACAGGATATTAATCTTTCTGCGGAGAAAATCTGTTCCGGGGACTGTATTACCATTAGCCAGCATACTACAAATTACCCACAGGCTTTTGAATGGTTATTCAGTGGCGCAAACCCGGCAACCGCATCCGGAGCCATGCCCGGAACCGTTTGCTATACATCGCCCGGTACATATCCTATAACGCTGATCGCGTCTAATCCGGGAGGTGAAACCCGGCACACCCGGTATGTAGAGGTGGTACGTGTACCGGAAGCACGTTTCGGAGATACTGTAATCACTGTGCCGTACAAAACCGCTCTGCACCTGCAGTCCTGCGATGTGGCTGAAAGAGTATACTGGTATAAGGGCGACAGCCTGATATGCGCCGACTGTCCTGTGCTCGATCTGCAACCCAAAGACTGGAAAGCCGTATACACCTGCGTTTTATACAACGACCCCGGCTGCAGGGACAGTTGCGTGTATTATATAAATACTACAGATATTCCTTCCGATATATTCCTTCCGGGAGCATTTTCTCCCAATAATGACGGGAAGAATGATCATTTTGGTATCATTACAGATAACCCCAACATTATCATACGGGAGTTCCGGGTTTACAATCGTTGGGGTAATACCGTATTTCAAGCCTATAAGACAGGGAAGAGCTGGGATGGGAGCTTCCGCGGCGCACCCGCAGAAGCCGGTACGTATTTCTGGATGCTGTCATACAGGGTGGCCGGCAGTGAGCGTGTCTATCAGATGAAAGGTGATGTTGTATTGATACGATAATGAGCGGTAAACTCTATTTTTGAGATATGAAAAAGATATTTTCGACTAACTATTCTGCCACAGGACTCAATTTTGTAACGCTGCTGCTACGGGTTGTATTCGGTTTGCTGATGATGATCCCGCATGGATATGCCAAGCTGGTGAACTTTGATAAGATAGCGCCGAAATTTATGAATTTCATGGGATTGGGCCAAACGGCCTCACTGGGTCTTGTGATTTTTGCCGAATTCTTTTGTTCCCTCGCCCTGATTCTGGGATTGTTTACGCGACTTGCCCTGGTACCGCTTATTGTAGCAGCTTCTGTAATTGTGTTTCGTGCTCATGCCGGAGATATTCTTGGAGAGGCAGAGCACGGATTTTTGTATCTCACTGTATATTTTGTACTAATGGTCACCGGACCGGGGAAATACAGTGTGGATGGGATGATTGCACGGAAATAGGTTTTTTTTAACAAATGGCGCATGTTATCGGGGTTAGCTTTGTAGCTCACTTAAATCAAAGTCTGATCATGAAAAAAATTGCTGCATTTTGCACGATGTTCCTGGCAGTTGCTGTTATGGCCACAGCACAGGATAAGAAAGAAGCGCCTAAAAGCCCGCGCGTAACGGCAAAAAATGAGATTGCCGAGATCTCATATGGCCAGCCTTCAAAACGTGATCGTGTTATATTCGGAGAATTAGTCCCCTACGGCAAAGTATGGCGTACCGGAGCTAATATGTCTACCGATCTGACTGTACATACGGACGTACTATTTGGCGGAAAGAAACTGAAGAAAGGTACCTACGCGATCTTCACCATACCGGAAGAAAAAGAATGGACGATCATCGTGAATAGTAAGCCGGAGCAGCGGGGTGCGTCTGAATATGACAAAAACAAAGATAAAAATGTGCTGGAGTTGAAGGCGCCGGTCGTAAGAACTGCTTCTGTGCAGGAAGCGTTTACAATAGACTTCGAAGGCAATGATCTCGTGTTTAGTTGGGATGACGTCAATGTAAAAGTACCCCTGGTAAAAAAATAAATGGATGAACATGGTTGAATAAAAAAAGCGGATGAGTCTCATCCGCTTTTTTTATTCATGATTGTATCTTAAATGATTAAGCAACCAGTGTATCCAGTACGCTGTTCATATTGCGAACGGCTTCGGCAGATTTGTTGAATGCGGCTTGTTCTTCTTCGTTCAGCTTATAGTCAATGATCTTTTCCCAGCCATTGCTGCCGATCACGACCGGTACACCAAGACAAATATCTTTCTGTCCGTATTCGCCGTCAAGAGCTACGCAGCAGGGGAATACTTTCTTCTGGTTACGTATGATGCTTTCTACAAGAGCAGCTCCGGCCGCACCGGGTGCATACCAGGCGGAAGTGCCCAGGAGTTTGGTCAGCGTAGCGCCGCCTACCATTGTGTCGGCAGCAATTTGCTTTAACTGATCTTCAGGCAGGAAGTTGCTTACCGGTGTGCCGTTCAGTGTAGCAAGTCTTGTAAGGGGTATCATGGTCGTGTCGCCGTGTCCGCCGATCACCGTAGCGTGCAGGTCATTGGCCGAGCAGTCCAGTGCCTGCTGCAGGTAGCATTTAAAACGGGCGCTGTCGAGAATGCCACCCATACCGATGATCCGGTTCTTCGGCAGTCCTGTAGCTTTCAATGTGAGGTAAGTCATGGTATCCATCGGGTTGGAGATGATGACCAGAATGGTATTCGGTGAGTATTCCAGCAGACTCTTCGCTACGGTTTCCACGATCTTGGCATTGGTGCCGATCAGCTCTTCACGCGTCATGCCGGGTTTGCGGGGCAGGCCGGAGGTAATGACGCAGACATCGGAATTGGCAGTTTTCGTGTAATCGTTGGTAACACCGGTAACACGTGTGTCAAATCCGAGTAAAGAAGCGGTTTGCATGATGTCGAGCGCTTTACCTTCGGCAAAGCCTTCTTTGATGTCAAGTAGTACAAGTTCTTCGGCCAGTTCTCTGCGGGCAATGTTGTCGGCACAGGTGGCGCCTACTGCACCAGCGCCTACTACGGTTATTTTCATGACTTATGTAGTGTAATGTTTTGGTGTGAAAAATAAAAATATCCGCAAAGTTAGTTGATTCGTAAGAATTAAGAGCCTGTTTAAAATTTATTCGGATCATGATATGTTAATGGTGAAAACATCAGGTTTGTAATATTGAAAAGACAGGGCGTTGCAGATGCTGCCCTTTCAGGGCGAAGTGGTGGCTATACTAATGCCGGAATTTTAGACGCTAAAAGGATTTGAAAATGTGGCTGATGTATTGTAACACATCAGCCACATTTTCAAATCTTGTCCAATAAACAGGGCTAATTAAACTTACAGGTTTTCATCCAACGGAATCCTGCCGGCACCTGCATAATAGCGTTTCCAGTAATTGTGATTGAGGTCACTGATCATGACGCCCCCGGTGCGGGAAGCATGTACAAAATGGTCATTGGCAAGATAGACGCCAACATGGGATATGCGTTTGCTCCGGATCCGGAAGAAAACGAGATCTCCTTCCTGCAGTTCATTTTTTTCTTTTATAATCTTGCAGAAGGTAAATTGCTCCAGAGCAGTCCGGACGAGATTGACAGCGTATACCTGCTCATACAGACGCTGTACAAATGCGGAACAATCTATACCGTTCGAATCATTCCCGCCCAGCCGGTAGCGTACACCCATCCAGTTGTCAATAAAGTCATAGAGGGAGATATTGGAAAGCGATTGCGGTACTACTTCCAGTATATCACTGTATTTAACCTGAAGGGCATTTGTTTCTGCCGGATCATATTTTTCCGTAGGTCGTTTTCGTAATTGTTTGGTGAGTGTCAGGCAATTATTGTTGTCATTGAGCTGAATGCTGTCAATAAAGCGTGGGGTGGGCTGACGATTGGCATGCTGTCGGGAAGCGCTGGTTGTCCGGCTCGTCTGGCAGCCGTATAGAAACAGCGTTGCCATGAGCAAATACCTGAAAAAAAGCCGGAATTCTTTATTCATCAAGCACAATTAAAAAAAGCCGCATCTTCTGCTAAATACGACTGCTGTATACAAGAACAGGCGTTAACTTGTCTGCATTGGAGTCATTATCTGCAATATTTGCGGGTGTAAAGCCGGGACAAAGATAAGGACAATTGCCCGTTGTTGAAGCATCAGAATGTATGGGATATGGGGGAATGCGATTACTGTAAGGGTGAAATTATTTGTCTTCACTACCTAATGAATATTACGATCACCTTAAAGGAGTTGCATTACTGACGACTGCATCATCGAAAAACAGTGCCTGGAAAATAAATGGCTGATTTTTGATATCTTGGATATCTCAATGCAGGAAGTCAGAAGCCTCTGGCTCGCTTCCTGTAATTGAGCCGTTAGCTGCAATTTTATGGAACGACACGAGTATTTTAAGCTTTTTCACGACATCAGCGGGGCAGACTATGATTTGCTGACAGACCGGCTTAAAACAAGGAGGTTTAAAAAAGGCGATTTTATCACCGTCCCGGGACAGGTGCAGAAAGAACTCTATTTTGTGAAAAGCGGTGTGCAGATGTCTTATTTCGACATTAACGATAAAACACATGTGATCGCATTTACCTACTACCCGAACCTGTGTGCCATTCCTGAATCGTTTTCATTTCAGACACCTTCAAAATATTTTCTGACCTGCCTCACCGACAGTGAACTGGAATACATCAGTTTTGAAGCGCTGCAAAAATTGTTTGACCAATCGCAGCAACTGGAACGGTTTTTCAGAAGGATGACAGAATTTGTACTGGCGGGAATGATTAACCGGCATATTGAACTCCACGCGTTGACCATTAAAGAACGGTACAAGGCATTTTGCCGGAGAAGCCCGCATTTATTGCAACTTGTGCCTCATAAATATATTGCGTCTTATCTGGGTATTGCTCCTACTAATTTCAGCAAGCTGTTCAATAATGTGAAATTCTGATGTTGGTATAAACCAAGATTTGTTTCCCGGATCATTCCAAACTTTGCCGTAAAACCTGGCATGGCAATACATTGGCTTGATACATCGGAGTATCCGTTTACTGCAAATTACTTCGGCATTAACGGACATAAACTTCATTATATTGATGAAGGGCAGGGTGCAACTGTTTTGTTTGTGCACGGAACGCCTTCGTGGAGTTTTGATTTTCGCAATGTCATCAAAAAGCTAAAGCAGGATTTTCGTTGTGTAGCTATTGATCATATGGGATTCGGGCTTTCTGATAAGCCGGAATATTACGATTACACTACGCAAAACCACAGCAGGACACTTGAACGGTTTGTGCTTGAAAAAAAGCTGGATAATCTTACGTTGGTGGTCCACGACTTTGGCGGTCCGATCGGATTGAATTTTGCCATCCGGCATCCCGAAAAAATAAAGCACTTAGTTGTTCTCAACTCCTGGTTGTGGAGCAGTAAAGAAGACGCGGACTATATCCGGTTGCGGAAAATATTGAAAAGTCCGTTGCTGCCTTTTTTGTATCGTTACCTCAATTTCTCGCCCCGGTTTATTTTGCCCCAATCGTTTGGTGACCGTAAAATTTCAAAGTATTTATTAAAGCAATACATGCGGCCGTTTGCCAACAGGACACAGCGAAACGGCGCATTGGCATTTGCTAAATCATTGCTGAACGATCAGGATTGGTTTGAGGAGCTCTGGAGCAGAAGGCAGGCTATCACCGCTAAGCCGGCATTGTTTATCTGGGGTATGAAAGATCCTGTGATTAAACCACATTATCTGGACAAATTCATTTCCGGTTTTACAAATTCAAAGACAATCAGGCTTGATGCAAGCGGACATTTTCCGCAGGAAGAAGACCCTGAAATTGTTACGAAATCCATACACTGTTTTCTGACAGAACAGAAGGAGCCCGGTTGATCTCTGGTTCCGGGCTACAGGTAATGTCAGTCTTTCATGCTCTTTTATCTGGGTAACCAAACAATGATGAAAATGACATAGTTGCTTGTAAGGCCTGGCTTCGGCAGGCTCAGTTACTGACATCAAAGAATGGTGGCTGAGCCTGTCGAAGCTATTGTTATCCAGCGTTACTGTACTCGCTATGTCATTATAGTACAACCAACGAACAGGAGTTCTGGATGACGAAGTGGTTGGGGCGAAATCTCCTGCTATTCCGGGAACCGACACCCAAAGCCACCTTTGATAAATCCTGTCTCAACCCGGATATGGTTACATAAACTTTTGAAGGCAAATCGCAACGCTGCGTGAACAGCGTGTTGAAGTCATGGATGCCGGTAGTTTACTTTCCTGCTTCTTTTGCGAGGAACTTGCCCAGCGCCTTGCCGGCAGCAGCATACGCTTCCTGGATGCGTTCGCCGGTATCATAATCATTGCCGCCAAAGGTACGGCCGGGGCTTTTCATTACAGTTATTTTCGCTACTGCCTTGTCGGGGTTCGTAGTTTCCACGATCCATACCTCGCCGTTGATGACCGCATTCTTGCGCGTTACATAAACGTTAAAGCCGGGTTCTGTATAGGTGGTTTTGAAAATGAGGGTATATTGCGCAGAAGGATAATCCCCAATGGAAAGCTTCCCGGCATATTTGTTGAACAGCTCCTCAAACTGTGGCTGGAAGCGATTTTTCCTGTCGGCCTTCCATGCTTTCTCCCAGCCGTCACCTTTGCCTGTCTCTTTTTTGTTGTATTCTGCTTTCTTCTGCGCTATATATTCCCCTTCGGTATCGAATTTGCCAACGCCCATTTGGCTGTAATCGTAGGCAACATTCATCCTGGGTGCGCTCTTGAGCATATCCAAGCTGCCTTCTTTCAACCTGACGCTTTGTGCAGCCGCGGGTTGCATGGCGGTAAAGACGAGTAATGCCGTCAGTGCGGCGGATAAGATGTTTTTCATAAGGGGTAATTTTGCGGGCTAAATTAGCATTAATTTTCATTCCCCGCTTATTTCTTCACACCAGCGTCTGCTGCTGCTTATCTCATGTCCGCAGGAGGTCCTCCGGTTATCCGAAGCGTTATACCTCTGCTGGTCAAATATACTGCGCAACAGCTTTGAACTTTTGTCAGCAGCATCCACGAAAAGCTGATTGAGAAGGCAAAAGAAAAACTATCTGCCACCGACCTGCCAGTTAGCGGGATTGCTTTCACAAAAAAAGCAGCAATTTAGCAGGTTGCATTTTTCAGCGTGCACATATTTGATAGTCTGTTTGTTTTTTTATATATTTATCATATGAAGTTTTCTGCTGGGAAGATGTTGATGTTATAAACACATGATCATTCACCGCTGCCATAGAAACTAAATTTAAATGAAAATATTCCTGACATTAAAACATTGGCAATTATTCTTATTGTTCGCGGTATTCCCTGTGATTTTTCTGTTGGCAATAAGTAATCCAATATTCATGGTTAACGTTTTCCCCATCATTGCGATTTTATTTATGGGATTATGTTTTGCTTGGATCTATTCAACGGGTGCAAACCTGCATAAAAAATTATCGGCAATCACACCAATGAATATCACCTGGTTTAAAATAGCATTTTTCATACCTATTGTTCATATGTTGTTTGTTTCCGTATTTATGTATAGGATGTTCCCTTACATTTATTCTGGTGTGAAACCCGATGCTCCCTTCATTACAACTTTGATATTTGCTTTGGATTTATTGTCTGTGTTTTGCATCTTTTACTGTCTGTATTTTAACGCAAAAGTGTTGAAAGCTGTTGAATGGCAGAGGCCTGTGGGGTTTAAGGATTTTGTAGGAGAGTTCTTCCTTTTATGTTTTTTTTCGATAGGTGTTTGGATTGTTCAACCAAGAATAAACAAACTCTTTGTTGATAATCCTGAACATACTCGCTGACCGTAAAATTTCCGGTTCCCCCGTTACCTATTCGTTTTTAAATGACGGAGTTGTTTGGGGAACCCCATTACGTTTACCATTTACGTATAAAATATGTCAATGGCAGGAGGTACGACAACACAGTTTCATGAGATAGCTTCACTGCGTTCACAATGACGGGAGTAAACAATAAAATTATGAGTCATTGGCGTGCAGGAGGGATCGCATGTAATAGGTGATTTTCAGTTTTTTGGGGATGCTTCCTTCCTCAGGATAACACACGTCTGCCAACCCGACGATATACACCAAACACTGCCAGGGATGGATATACCTGTTTTCCAGGACAATAGTGGTTCATTTCTAAATTCTTAGCTCGTCTGTCAGGTTCACTGGGTGCAAGTCATGGTAAAATCCGTTTTTTGGTATAGGTTTGTGTCAGTTTCCTTTATCATAACCCTTTTTCGCCCATGTCTGTTGCGGCAAATCCGCGCCGGTTGGTTGTTGCCGGGATATTTATCGGTGTTGCACTCGTGATCCTGGTCAGGTTGCTTTTCCTCCAGCTTTTTGAAGAAAAGTACAAGATCATGGCCAATGATATTGCTATTTACCGCAAGGTCATTTATCCGCCCCGCGGCATTATTTATGACCGGAATGACAGTGTGTTGTGTTTCAACCAGGGGATTTATGATCTGATGGTTACCCCCATCGAGGTAGACCGGCATATAGATACCGTTTCGTTTTGCCGGATGCTGGGTATTGATACCGCGAAATATGGCAAGATGATTGAGAAGGCGGTTAAATTCCAGAATGGACCGCGCCGCCAGAGCGTATTTATTTCTCAATTGAACCCTGGCCAGACAGCGCGTTTTCTTGAAAATCAATATGCTTTTCCCGGTTTTCAGTTGGTAGAGCGGTCTATCCGTAGCTATCCCCGTCCCAGCGCCGGTGTGATTCTTGGTTATATCGGCGAGGTATCACCCAATATGTTGAAGAAGGATCGTTTTGCCTCGTACCGGCAGGGCGATTATGTAGGGATTGACGGGCTTGAACTCACTTATGAAGAAGTGCTGCGCGGGCAGCGTGGAGTACACTTTTTTGAGCGGGATAATTTTAATCGTCCGCGGGATTCGTATATGAAGGGACGACTGGATACGCCTGCCATTTCAGGAAAGAGCCTCAAACTACATATGGATGCTGCGTTGCAGGAGTATGGTGAGCAGTTGATGGTAAACAAACTGGGAAGTATTGTAGCGATCGATCCGGCTACGGGTGGCATTCTCGCGATGGTCAGCAGCCCCGGTTATGATCCTAACCTGTTGCGGGGCAGTGAGCGCTCCCGCAACTTTTCCAGGATGTACCTCGATCCGGCTAAGCCGTTGTTTAACCGGGCCATGAAGGCCTTTTATAACCCGGGTTCCACACAAAAACCGCTGACCGCGCTGATTGCTCTTGATGTCGGGGTGATCACACCTTCGTATGGATACCCCTGTGGCGGCGGATATTACGGATGTAACAGACGGATCGGCTGTACCCACTCCAATCCTGGCCATGCGGCCAATCTGCGTGTTGCGCTGGCTAATTCCTGCAATTCCTACTTCAGCCATATTTACCGTATGTCTGTGGATGCCCGGAAATTCGGGAATGTAAAAAACGGATTACACCAGTGGTATCAGTATATGCATTCATTCGGATTCGGACATCCTACAGGTGTGGATCTTCCCTATGAGATCGGAGGTACATTGTTTGATTCATCAGATTATAACCGGATGTATAATAATGTATGGAACTCTTGTACGAATGTCTTTATCGGGATGGGGCAGGGAGAAATAGCACAGACACCGCTGCAGATGGCTAATGCCATGTGCATCATTGCCAACCGTGGATTTTATTACAAGCCTCATTTTGTGCGGGCTATCGGCGATAATCCCAACGATCCGGTATTGTTGCCTTATCGTGAAAAACATGTAGTGTCGCGTGTTTCGGATACGGCGTTTGCGATTGTGGGATTAGGTATGGAGGATGTGGTCGAGCGGGGAACGGGCAGGATTGCCCGGCTGGAAGGAATATCCGTTTGCGCCAAGACCGGAACGGTTGAGAATAAGGCTAACATCCGTGGTCAGGCGATGAAGATGAAGGATCACTCCATGTTTGTTGCATTTGCCCCACGGGTAAATTCCAAAATTGCTATTGCTGTTGTTGTTGAGAATGCAGGCTTTGGGTCTACATGGGCAGGCCCGATCGCCAGCCTGATGATTGAGAAATATCTGAATGATACAATTGCCGAAAACAGAAAGCCCATTGAAGAAAGAATGATGAAGGGACGTGTAGTCAATCCTTACCTGGGTGTGCTGGATTCGATGCAAAGGGCTAAGGACCAGGAGCGCTGGTTGCGGAAGCTCGCACGCCAGCAGGCAGAGGACAGCCTGGATCGGGCATTGGATTCTGTGGCGGTGCGTCATCTGATCGAGAAATATTTTTTAAGGATAAAAGACAGGTAATATAGTTTATGAATATTACACGAAAACCTTTTACGGCACGGATGGACTGGGTTACAGTAATGTTGTACCTGTTGCTGGTAATGATTGGCCTGGTGGCTGTTTTTTCGGTAGAGTACAGAAGCACGGACACCAGTATTTTTATCATGAGCAAGAGCCACATGAAGCAGGCTATATGGCTTGGGGTATCTCTTTTTGTGGGCATGATCATCATGTTTACTGATAGTAAGTTCTTTTCTTCTGTTGCATTTCTCTCCTATACGATCGGAATACTGCTGCTGATCATTACCATATTCGCAGGTAAAGACATGAAAGGCTCCCACTCATGGCTGGGAGTAGGAGGGATGACGTTTCAGCCGGGTGAGGTGTGTAAGATATTTACATCACTTGCACTGGCGAAATTCTTGTCATTGCCGGAAACCAACTTTAAAACACTTCGGCACCGGATGATCGGGGTGGCGATTGCATTGGCTCCCTGTCTGATTATCATTCTGCAGAATGAGACCGGGCTGGCACTGGTTTACTTCGCTTTTTTTCTGGTCATGTACCGGGAGGGATTGCCGAATTCGATCCTTATTACGGGTTTCTCCCTGGTGGCGCTGGCGCTGGGCGCTTTGCTTGTTGATCGTGTTGTGTTGTCTGTTGTGATAACGGTAATTGCTGTGTTTGCGGGTCTGGCTATGCGAAGGGCATTGCGCCGTGATAATGTTACCCGTATTCTGTTGCTGGGGGCATGGGGACTGAGTATGCTTTTTGCTCTGGTTATTGTACCGTTTGTATTCACGCATATGCTTAAAGGATATCAGATAGAACGGATCTATTCCATGTTGGGGCAGGAAGTGCCGGAAGAGTATATCGGTGATTATGTGGATTATGAAAAAATCAAAAACCGGGACTCGGATTATAATGTACGGCAGTCGAAGATTGCAATCGGTTCCGGTGGCCTGACCGGAAAAGGTTTTCTGAATGGCACTTCCACCAAAAACGATTTTGTGCCGGAGCAGAATACGGATTTTATATTCTGCTCGGTCGGTGAGCAATTCGGCTTTATTGGCAGTGCGGTATTGATACTTATTTATCTTGCCCTCATGCTCCGGATCCTGTATGTGGCCGAACGTCAGCGTTCGGCATTCAGCCGTATATATGGTTACTGCGTTGCTTCGGTCTTGTTTTTCCACTTCGCGATCAATCTGGGGATGACCATAGGCCTGGCCCCTGTTATTGGGATTACATTGCCCTTATTGAGCTATGGTGGCTCTTCTTTGCTGTCGTTCAGCATATTGATTTTCATTCTGATCCGGCTGGATGCAGACCGGCAGGTGATGATACGTTAACTTTGCACATTATGGCGCAGATATTTCCTTTGTCAGAAGGTGTTTTTACTATTGGTCACGATAAGCAGTTTGTTCCGTTTGATCCTGATCAGGATGAACTTACAGAAAGGCCTACCGGTTCTTTACTGGTAGAGGTTCAGCCATTTCTGGTTGTGACAGAGCGGGATGTGCTGGTGCTCGATACAGGGCTTGGGTTTGCAGATAAGGCTACCGGGGAACCACAGATACATCAGTTGCTCCGGCGGCATGGATACGAGCCGCGCCAGGTAACGAAAGTATTGCTGTCGCATCTGCATAAAGACCATGCGGGTGGCGTTACCCGTAAGGATCATGCAGGCGTTCGTACGATGTTTCCAGAGGCAGATTATTATGTGTACAGGGAAGAAGCTGCTTTTGCATTGAGGACAGGTTTGCCTTCCTATCATCCGGCCGAGCTGGAGCCGCTCCTCTCGTCGGGGCAGGTGAAATGGCTGGAAGGGACGGAAGGGCTGA
This sequence comes from Flavipsychrobacter sp., assembly GCA_037190845.1. Classification (GTDB taxonomy): domain Bacteria; phylum Bacteroidota; class Bacteroidia; order Chitinophagales; family Chitinophagaceae; genus JBEBVQ01. The sequence continues at coordinate 40,210 of JBBCJI010000002.1, forward strand.
TTGACGGCTATATCCGGTTTCAACATTCCGGGGGGCATTGTCCGCATCATATCGTTTATCTGATCGAAGATGGTGCACAGCGTATCTTTTTTGGAGGAGATGAGGCACCGCAATTGAAGCAGATGAAGATCCGGTATGTGGCCAAGTATGATTATGACGGAAAAAAAGCCAGTGAGCTCAGGGAGGAATATGCGGAGCAGGGTAGAGCAGAAGGCTGGGATTTTTTATTTTATCATGATGTGAAAACCCCCTTAGCCCGTTTGTAGGTTTCGTGAAATGCCGGATTCCTGATGAAGAAATTGCTGAAAATATTACTGTATCTGGTTGCAGGGATACTACTGCTGGTGGTGATCCTGTGCGTTGTTTTTGTCAGCACACCAGATGTCAGACCGCCACAGGTAACAGATACATCTGCATTGTCGCGTTATCAGCGTCAGCATGTATCGGGCAGTTTGTATACGATTGATAACAACTGGATCCGTAAGAATCAATATGGTCTGTATGAAATGTATGTATCCGGAGCGCCTTTTGAGCTGGGAGTGAAAAACGGAAAGCTGTCCCGGGAGCTGATCATCAGCCAGGAAGAAGCTTTTACACAGCAGATAAAACAAATGATTCCTTCTGACGGGTATCTTAAGTTTCTTAAGTACATGGTACGCTTTATGAACCGGGATCTGGCGGATCATGTGTATGAGGAGTATCAGCAGGAAATATACGGGGAGTCGTTCTCGGCATCTGATTCTTTTGGCTGGATCGGCAGTAATTATGCCCGGCTGCTCAATTATCATGCGGCACACGATATAGGTCATGCATTACAAAATATGATGCTTGTCGGCTGTACGTCTTTTGCTGCCTGGGATGAGGAGACGGCAGACGGAGGACTAATAGTAGGGCGGAACTTTGATTTCTGGGTAGGTGACCGGTTTGCGGAGAAAAAGATCGTAGCCTTTTATGACCCGGAGAAGGGTCATCGTTTTGCATTTGTTACCTGGGGGGGATTCACAGGTGTTGTATCCGGGATGAACGATCAGGGACTGACGGTAACGATCAATGCCGCGCGGTCGGATATCCCGTTCGGCGCTGCTACGCCGGTGTCGCTGGTGGCGCGTGAGATCCTCCAGTATGCCGGAAATATTGAAGAAGCGACCCGTATTGCCCGCAGCCGTAAAATGTTTGTATCCGAAAGTTTTCTGGTGGCCAGCGCTGCAGATCACAAGGCTGTTGTGATTGAGAAAACACCGGACACGATCGCTGTATATGACCCGGGGCAAAATTCCATTCAGTGTACCAATCATTATCAGAGCGATGCGTTTGAACATCAGGAGTTGAATAAGGAGCAGAAGGAGAAAAGCGCTTCTGTATATCGTTATCAGCGTCTTCAGGAATTATTACAACAACAGCAACCATTGAATCCGGGCAGTGTGGCGGCGATCCTGCGCGACCGGCAGGGGCTTGGGAATACTCAGATCGGTGAAGGCAACGAGAAAGCGGTCAATCAGTTGATAGCACATCATTCTGTGATATTCCAACCGGATAGTCTGCGGATGTGGGTCAGTACCGCGCCTTGGCAACTGGGTGCTTACGTATGCTATGATTTGCGAAAGGTTTTTGCTTTAAACGGATTACAGGCAGATGTCGAGGTCGCAGATACAATGTACAATATCGCCCCCGATAGCTTTCTCTCTACGGCCGCTTATCGTGATTTTCTGATCTTTCGCAAAAATAAAATGGCTTTAATGCAAAAACAGCCCGTAGATACGGTACAGATTGTGCGCTCCAACCCGTATTATTATGATGCCTGGCGCATTGCCGGTGATTACTGTCTGCAGCATCAATGGTATGAGCCAGCTATTTATTACTATGAAACAGCTCTGAGACAGGAAATAGCTACAACAGACGAACGGGGTGCCATACAGAAAAAACTGGCGCTCTGTAAGAAGAAGAAATCAGGCAGGTAAACAGGAAATGGATATCATTTTACTTCTTCATAGTCAATATATTCTCCCTGCTTCTTTCCCTGTTGCCGTTGTGGCGGAGTATTGTTCTTTCCCTGCTGCATCTCGTCCATTTCACGTTGCATATTGCGGAGCTTCTGGTTCGTAAGGCGTGTGATCTGGAATAATGGGAACAGGAACCGTATAATAAACCGGAATAGGAAAAAGAATAGTAAAAAATAAAGAATGAATTTTACCATGACTTGTCAAAGGTACGAAACCTTGTATAGCAGGCCGTTAATGAAAATATAATTTAACAGCCTGGATTAATAAAAAGGATTATCCCGGTATTTCTTTGCGGGATAATCCTTTTTTCAGGATAATAGAGTATTAATTGTTTGACTGCCGTACGTATTCATCCATACCAGCATCTTTGTATGTGGTATAGAGCGCACACCAGTGTCCTACGAGTGATAAGCCCCATGCAGCAGTAATCCATGCCGGCCAGGGATATACCCAGGTGTCAGCTCCGAGATCGTATGTAAACCACATGAGTGCATTGGCAATAGCAAACACGATCACATGTAAAACAAAGATTCTTTTTTGTCCGCTGGTAGGTGCTATCTTTTCTGACATGAAAAACTGATTTCCGACAAAGATAAGCGGCAATATGCTAATTTGGAAATTTGAAAATGAGCTAATTTGAAAATGAACGGATTGCCGTATGGTATTTTGTCTTTGTGTTATGAGATACAATGTGACAAATGTGTCATCATATTTCCCCATTCAACACATTTGTCACATTTTCCAACAAAGTGGTATTATTGTGTGCCATTTATATGAAAAAAATCCGGGCTGGTTTGAAAAACAAGCATTTCCTGTCGTTGGCCGGGAATGGCATTATGTCTGTACTCGGTATGGCGACCATTGCGTTGTTATACCGTGCCTTATCCGCCGAGGATACGGGGAAGTGGGTGTTTTTTCTTTCCATGCTACTGCTGGTTGATACATTCCGATCCGGGTTTATTACAACCGCTTTTATCAAGTTTTACGCCGGTGCAGATGAAAAAAGAACTGCGGAGATAGCCGGAGCCACCTGGTATGTGGCGGGCGCCATTACGGCCGTATTGCTATTGCTGAATCTGATAGCGCTGTTGTTTGCAGACCGGATTGCCAATGAAAGTGTCATGCTTTTCCTGAAATGGTTTGGTATAACTTATACCGTAACACTTCCGTTTTATATAGCCACTTGTGTAGTACAGGCCGAACAGCGTTTTGACCGCCTGCTGTACATTCGTTTTATTAATCAGGGCTTGTTCATCCTGTTGGTGATCCTGCTTATTGTGATGGATGCCGCTACTTTGCAGCATATTATTTATGCCAACCTGGCTACCGGTATTGTAACGAGCTTGTTTACGGTTTTGGCAGGATGGTCACGCATCAGTACTTTCCGGTCGCGGACAGCGTCTGCTATCCGGGAAATGTTTCATTTCGGAAAGTATAGTGTAGGCACTACGCTTAGCGCCAACTTGTTTCGTACATCCGATACGTTCCTCATTACATTCCTGCTTGGTCCTGCAGCATTGGCAATTTATAATCTTGGTCAGCGGCTGATGGAAGTTGTTGAGATTCCTTTACGAAGCTTTGCTGCCACGGGTATGCCGGAGCTTTCGGCGGCCTACAACCAGGGTAACCGGGAACTGGTGATCTTTACTATGAAAAAATATGCCGGTATGCTTACTGTCGCTTTAGTTCCGGCCTGTTTTGCCGCAGTCTTACTTGCAGATGTTGCTATTGGAATCATCGGCGGGAGCCAGTATGCTGATTCTGAAGCTGCGAATGTACTGCGTATATTTATGTTGTTTGCACTGCTGTATCCTTTAGATCGTTTTCTTGCTCTGACACTGGATGTGATTCACAAGCCGAAGATCAACTTTATTAAAGTGCTGATCATGCTTGTTGCGAATGTAGTGGCAGGCTATACGGGAATAAAGCTTTTAGGTAATGTTTACGGTGTCGCGTTGGGGAATTTTGTGCCTATAGTGATCGCTATTATAATCGGGTACAAGGCGCTTTGCCGGTTTCAGCCTTTTACATTGCGTAGTGTTTTTACGGTTGGTTATGCCGAGGCGCGGCATGTATTGCGTAAGCTGTTGCTAAAGGCAAGGCGGGGAGAAAAAAAAACTCCGGATTTTGAAACAGGATACGCTTCCGGAGCAAAAAGGGATCATCAGGAAGAATAGCCAGGCTATTACTATTATAAATATTTTCCGGCCGGGTAATGATATTCGGATATGTACATTGTAACTATTTCAGACACGCATGGTCAGCACCGGAAATTAAAACTTCCGGATGCTGATATGATCATTCATGCGGGTGATGTGTCTGCTTCGGGATCGGTACACGAGGTGACGGACTTCCTGCAATGGTTCGGAAACTTGCCATTCCAGTATAAGTTGTTTATTGCCGGAAATCATGACTTCTGGCTGGAAGATATCCATAGAAATGAATTGAACAGCTTGGTTCCTGCCGGCATGGTCTATTTGAATGATTCCGGATGTATTATTGAAGGGCTGCATATTTGGGGATCGCCTGTTACTCCCCGGTATCATGACTGGGCATTCAACAGGAGCAGGGGAGCGGAAATAAACTGCCACTGGAACCTGATCCCGCCGGATACGGATATTCTTGTTACCCACGTTCCGGCAGCCGGTATACTTGACAGGAACGCTGCGAACGAATCTCTGGGCTGTGAAGATCTGCTAAAACGTGTCAGAGAGGTAAGACCCCGTTATCATATCTGCGGCCACATACATGAGGGATATGGAATATTTGAAACGGAACATACCTGTTTCATTAACGCCTGCGTACTGGATAAACATAAAAAGCAGCTAATGAACAAGCCCGTTTTATTTCACGTTCGTTAAGACATTGGATAAGATGAAATTTTGATCTTGTATTCCAATATTCTTTCAAATAAATAAAATTCTTCATATATTTTGATGTGTTTTTTATCCTATGAGCCGAAAACGAAATTTGGCACTTATACTGCTCATGTCTGTATTTTATAAATATTTATAATATGTTTGTTGTGAATAAGGACCGCTTAATTAATGTCCTCAAGTATGTTGTTTGAGAAGAAAAATAGGATCGGGTGAGTGAAACGTTAAGATTTTGAGATTTTGTTCTATATTCGCGCTGTTGGATAATACTTCATTAACAAACAATAACTTGTCATGAGGAGTTTAATTATATTAATAATAGTCGCTTCATTTTTTTTAACAACCAATGGTTTTTCGCAAGACAAGGGGTACGTTGCTATATCGTTAGGTTTAAGCACACCGATAGGTGATTTTGCAAGTAAAGCCCCTAACAATAGTTCTGCAGGATATGCTACACCCGGGGCTGTTTTTGACGTGTCGTTTGGTTATAAGTTTGGTAAATACTTTGGGATGGCTGTGCTCCTTCGCGGACAAGCGAATGGAATGGATGCCCAAGCTATTGCCGATGAGCTTTCCATGCAAATGCCGGTTGGTGTGAACGGAATGGTTGAAAGCGGAGCTTGGAGTATTGGAGGGTTTATGGTTGGCGGATATGGATCTTTTCCGATATCAAAGAAAGTCAGTTTTGAATCCCGCATTATGTTTGGCTTTTTATCTGCTACCTCGCCTGAGGTTACTATTGATCTGGCTGGATATGGAGCCACTGCCTGGGTGAAGCAGGAAAGTGCTTCAAGTTTGGCTTTTGCGCATCTGCTGGGTGTTGGATTTAAATATGATGTAGGTAGGCGGATTTGCCTGTTAGCAAACTTTGACTATTTGGGAGCCAAACCAGAGTTTAGAAAAGTGGAAACTATTACTAGTTTGGGAACTATTGAAAGTAATACCTACAGTCAAACATTTGGAACAATTAATTACGGTATTGGTATAGGTTATCGTCTTTAGATTAGTTCTTATGGAGGGCTTTTTATTAAAGTACCAGTGATTTCTTCGAGTGGCCTGTTAAAGTAGGCGGTATCCAGCATGCAGCGAAAGCACCCTTTCGCAGCTCAATCAAAGGGATGGCATGTTATTGTAGATTGCCGGTCATCCTGCTGCCCCGGAACAATGGCCAAAAGCGTGCAGGAGAGGTGGGAATTTTCCGTTCTCCGGTCTTGGGTGAGGTATAATCCCTGCCGGTGAAGTGTGCCTCGTCCTTGCTCCAAATCCCTTAATAAGGAAATTTTTCAGCCGCTAATTTTTTTGCAGCGCATAAAAATTAGAAAAGAAATATGGTTTCACTTTCGGGCAACTTTTTGTGCCTTTGCGTGGTGAATAAAAAGCAGAAACATAGAAGTGTCATTTTTTACAAACACTATTTTGAAGCTTTTTTTGTAAAGCAGCGAGATAAGGTGAAGAGAAGATCATCTGGACGCTTGAACTTATAGAAAACCTGCAACGTGTACCGGAAACTTATTTAAAGCACATCGAAAATACAGACGGGCTATTTGAAATCCGGATACAGCAGGGAAATGATATATTTCGCATCTTCTGCTTTTTCGATCAGGGGCAGTTAGTTGTTTTGGTGAATGGATTTCATAAGAAAACACAAAAGACCCCTAAACAGGAAATTGAAAGGGCGCTTAAAATAAAGGAGGAGTATGAAAACGAAAAAAAGTAATGTCCGTACATTGGATCAGTTCAAGGATCAGCATTACGGCAAGCCCGGCACGGTAAAACGGGATCAGTTTGAAGCCGGTTATGAACATTTCAAGATCGGTGCATTATTACATGAAGCTCGTCTGGAGAAAGGTCTTACCCAGGAGCAATTGGCTGAAAAGGTAGGGACTACTAAATCGTATATTTCAAAGATTGAAAACAACATCAAGGAGTACGTCTTTCTACACTTCAAAGGATTGTGGAACTTGGTTTTGGTGGGCAGGTGCAGGTTTCGATTAAACTGTAGGGTTTACCCGTTGGTACTGTTGAAGAGTGTGGGTGCCCTGTGAAGGGGGAATAACCATTGTTTTTAGTTTGCCATATCGCATACAATCGCAAACTTTTCGAAAAAGTTTCTCATTTTTTCCTATTTTTATAAAAATAGCAAACTTTTCGAAAAAGTTTCTCATTTTTCCAATTTTCTTTCTTGATATGAAAAGGTTAATAAAAGCACCGGGATTAAGTACTGAAATATTCAGTAAGTATCTTGAATTAATGCAAGATGAGGATATTCAGGCTATAATGAATGAAATTCAAGAAGAATACATATATTGGGATAAAGTAAAATACAAGCAGGTTCCCAGTAAGATTACTTCGCAGGAATTATGGCAGTTGCTGAAAATGAAACGATTGGGTAACGCGAACTTTTTATGGTTCGGCGATTATAGGTTTTTTTGGACTGTAAATAACAAGCTTCAAGGTTATTTGCATTTCCTGGATATGAATATCGGGGGAACGTTGGAATCACCGTCGCTCGTTTCAAGCGAAGACAAAAGCAGGTATCTTATCAGTTCGCTCATGGAGGAAGCTATCGCGTCCAGCCAGATAGAAGGTGCTGTAACGACAAGAAAGAAAGCTAAGGACATGCTCCGGAAGAATATAAAACCTACCAACAAGTCCGAGCAAATGATCGTCAATAACTACCTGACTATTCGAAGAATTCTGGAAATAAAATCCGAACCGTTGAATAGGCAGAGCTTACTTGCCCTTCACAAGTTGGTTACCACCGATACCATGAGTAACCCGGCAGAAGAAGGTGCATTTCGAACGGATAATGAGATTGATGTAATTGATTCCGCGACCGGTGAGGTAGTGCATCATCCACCAGATGTGGAAAATCTTGATGCTATCCTGGAGGATCTGTATCATTTTTTTAATGAAGATGATCAGGCGGTGTTTATCCATCCGTTGATAAAAGCCAGTATTATCCATTTCATGCTGGGCTTCATCCATCCGTTTGCAGATGGAAATGGCCGAACAGCCCGTGCGCTGTTTTACTGGTATCTCTTGCGGAAAGGATACTGGCTTACAGAATATCTGTCTATCTCCAGGCTGATTTTACGTGCCAAAGCACAATATGCCCGGGCATTTCAGTATACAGAAATAGATGAGCACGACCTGACTTACTTTATTCTTTTCAATCTGCGCACCATACAACTTTCTTTTGAGGAGCTAAGGCGTTATATACAGCGTAAGAATGAAGAGAAAATGAAGTTGTCCTATTTCGTTAAACTGGGAGGTATTAGCTACAAACAGGCAGTGATTCTGGAATGGTTCTATAAAGAGCCATCTTTGTTACTAACCTCCAAAGAGGCTGAAACGCGGCTTGCTATTTCGCAGGTAAGTGCGAGGAAAAATCTGATGCAGCTTGTGGAAAAAGGATTTCTCACGATGCTGGATCTGGATAAGAAAACAAATGGTTTTATTAAATCGGATAAATTTGATATGCTCATCACTGCCGACAGAGAGAATGCTAAGTAATCTAACAAAATGAACCACCTTTTAAGTGGCTCATTTACCTTAGTATGCTTCCGGATAAATATTAATTATTTCACTGAGGATACCGGAAGCTTCTGCGAACTTTGATTTTATCCGCCTGCACAATCCGCATAATTTTACACGGTCAGCAAACATTGACGGATCGTCAATGTCGAGATTGTTTTTACTGGCATGATAAATCTTCCACCGCAATGCGTTCCTTTCATTGGTCATTGCAGTGATTTCTTGTTGTACAGCAATATAGGTGCTGTATAAATGATCGTAGATCATAACTCTTGTTTTTATGGAAACAAATTGACACCACTTGCATTGGCGTGGCGATAGGCCAAAAGCTGAATTTATAGCCTACAGGTTGGCTGCTTACATTCAGGCTGTTAGCTGGCCTACGCGTTCCTTTTGTTTAAGGCCACGAACGAACAGCCTACAGGCATAGTGGAAGGAAAAATTGCTATGCAGAACAAAAGTATAGTATTGTGCTCACATGAAACAAATCCCGTAAAAGAAAACTGTGCTAAATTGACACAGTTTTTTTCATGTCATCCAGTTGTATAAGGCGTAATTCTCTACATTTGTAAAAACTATTCCTATGACTGTGATGTCTACCTATCTTGACCTCATGGCCCGGCTGGTGGCAGCAAACGAACGCCACCACCACTACTACGGTAGGCTTGGTAAATTGTTTCTTCCACTTTATTCCCGGAATGAAGTGCTTACTGAAAAGCATAAGAGGGTAGAGCTACTCATCTACAACGAAGCCTGGAAGGCCAAGTGTGAATGGAGCAGGATTAAAAAAGAGGTGGAAGTGATGGAGGCGCGTTATCCCGGTATCCGGGAGGCTTCCTTTGCGTACCTGTGTTAATCGGGCATGACGTTGGAAGATTATTATTTTATCTAAAATTATTCAAATGCATTCGCAACTATTCGAAAAATATGTGGATGATCGTGCAAAGATTATATCCTCCATATTCAATTACTTCACAACGGATATTTATTCTGTTCAAAATCCAAAGTTGAATGAGGATAATACACGTCTTGATTTTTGGGTCGGTGAATATTCCTTTTTTGTCGAAGGCCGAATCTATCTAACCAACAAAGACATCCCTGTTGTAATCCGCACCTTTGAAATAGTCACACAGACTGAGCGCACATTGCCCAAAGGCGAAAATATAATCAAAGCAATACCGAGTCTTGATATTGTGATCAATAACGAAGACGTTCGCCTGAGAAGCGCGGAAGTTGCTGGTGCAGTTTATCCCAATTATATTGCCAGGTTGAAGGATTACATCATTGAGATTGAAAAAACAATTGAAGCATGAAGCCGGAAATCGCAGCTAAGATACTGGAGCCGATACTCAACAGCTATTTTAGTGATGAGGCAGATTTTATTTCATTACCAGCAACAGGCTTGCAAACGAAAGAGCAAGTGGGTAGGATAGGTAATATGAGGATTGCGATCTACACTAATGATCATAATCCGCCTCATTTTCATGTCTACTCTAATGACCGGAAAATAGATGCAAAATTCAGGATCGACAATTGCGAACTTCTGGGAGGACCTATAAGCCCTGCGGATAAGAAAAAGGTGAGGCGATTTTATAATGACCCAAAGATGGGTTTATATGATGGAAGTATGGAATAAGCGTAAATAGCCTGTTCCCGATTTAAGTTGACCATGTCCGACCGGAGGAAATACCTTGACGTCTTCCAAGTATTCCTTTAATAATCAGGATAGGTTTATATCGTATCCTGCCGCAAGCATTTCCTTAATCTTAATCATCAAGTCTGGCTCGCAAAAATCTTTGTTAAGCAGCAGGTAAATGTTCTGACTTGTGCTTTCCTGATGTTCAAATCGCTCAGGAGAAAAGTAGTTGGTAACAATCATTTTATACACTACAAAACGCTTGGTGATTCCGCTTTCTTCTTTACCACCAATACCTTTAATAAAAAAGGAGGTACAAGGTGGGGGATGAGACTATATACCAAGAACAGTGGGTATATAATAGCCAATATGTTTATTTTAGTAGTGAGGAGAATGGGGTTTATGCTTATAATTAATTATTTTACAATACAATTGTATTTATTTACTTATAATATTTATTATTTGTGATTTTGGCTGTGGTTTTCTGAGTCTTAACATACGTAATCAACTTTGGCAAGGAGTCCAAAATTTTCAAGGTATTGTTCAAGTTGCAAGGTTGTCAGGTTTAAATGGACTGTCTCTTACTCTTGGCTCTCTCAGCAAGTATTCGTGTGCTTGGTATTTGCAGTTGATTTTCAATTTTTTGCAAGTCCTTAAAATCAAGTGTGTGAAGCCTGCAATGTTCAACTATCTTGAATTTCATGATATTCTTTGCTGTTTTGGAAAAATTCTTATCCTTAAGTCGGGTTACAATTTCGTCAAGTCTCAAATTTTTACTATACCACATTCTTATTCCGTGGTTAATAATGAAAGCAGAAGGAGTATTTAGCCTATCGCTTACAACTTGTGAAATGTTTAATAGATTACTTGATCCTAACGAGTGAATTGCTTTAGTCGTAAAACCATGTAGTACTCCAAAATTTAGATTCCAGTATATTGTTCTTGCGAGTTTTTCAATTTTTTCAATGCTTAACTCCTGATTTTCTTCTTCTTTTTCTTTTATTGCTTGGTTTATTTTTTCAGTTAGAAAATTCACGATAATTTTTTCTGCTTTTTCATCTTTAATAAGTTCAATAAATGAGGTAAGAACACGGAGGTGTACTTTTACTCCTTGTTCATATATATATTCTAAGCGTTGTTTGTCAAGTGATCCAGACCTGTTTTTTATGATTAAACCCATAACTTCAACAGTTTTGATACTTAATCTAAGATTCGTTGCAAATTCATTAGTTGTTCTATCAAAATCACTCTCCCAATCACTTTCTGATCTACTTTCTTCTTGTTCACGAGAATCTTCGAGTTCAGACTTTTGAATAAGTATTTTTTTTCTCTCTTCTTCAGGGTTGTGCTCAAAGGAAGGGAGTACTGCTTTGACAATTTTGTCTTCGTGCTTGTCAAAGAAGGAGAGTTCCCCAGTATCAAGTGTTGCTGGCATATATTTTTCAAATAAAATCTCTGCGTTCAATAAAAGTTCGTCAAGAAGATAGTTTGATTTTGTGTGATGGGCTATGAAAACTGTGATGTACGCATTTTCATCTTTATGTAGATTTGCCAAGAGTTTATTAATTGTTCCCTTTTTTTGTTCAAGGTGTTCTGCTAAGTATTTCGCAACAAAAAAATAATAAATGTATAAATAACAAAAATTAAATTGATTTAAGCTATCAAATTTGCATATATTAACTTGTGATAGTGCCTGAACAATGTCATTAATTGGGATTGGTAAATTGAATTTATTTTTGTAGTCTATAAGGAATTTCTGAAAGCTGTTGTTATCTAAGCCGTTGCCATTATTCTCATAGATAAAGTATGCTAATTCAGTTAAGAAATTTGTGTAAATGTCTATTTGGTCATTTTTAACTCCTTGTTTCCTCAAATACAAATAGATTAAGGCTTGATAGCAATGACCTTGAGAAGTTATTTCAGAGTCTAAAGGTGTTTGAATATCTTGGGCTGCGAGTAATGACAAAATGAAAAAAGGATAGGAAGGCATAATACCTTTTCCGAAAATTATTCCCAAAGAGTTTTCTATTAATTCAGTTTTTTCGTCAATGCTTTGCTGCAAATAATTTCGGTTCATTTGTATTTGAGAGTCTTCTTTAATTAGTATCCAACGCTTGATTAAATCATTTCTCTCAACTGCTGTGAACTCTTTGATTTTAAACTTATTGTAATCTTTTATTTGGGCTTGATTTCTAATGTTTAACCCAAAAATATCGTCAACTATTAAAACTTGTTTTGGATAATTATTGAAATATTCAATATGTTTTTCTGGGTATTTCGCAAAGTGGAAATTATCCATTATAGGAACAATTCTCTTTGCTTCAAAGTCTGAAATATTTGAGGCTTTATATTGTTCTGAAAATGCTTCTTCTAATTTGTTACTCGGATTGCCTAAATATCCGTTCTCGTCTTCCAAATAAATTGGTATATAATTTAGACTACGGTAAATTTGAAATAGAACCTTGCATAAGGTTGTTTTTCCGGATTGATTTTCACCTGCAAGTATGATCTTGTTGAATCCTAAGATATCTTTCGTTAAGTTTTCTGCATCATATTTATGTGATACCTCTTCAACATCGTAGGATTTCAATTTTGGGAAAACAAAAATATCTTGGAGGTTAAGTGTTTCTTTGTTTTTGTGAGATTTTGAGAGTATATCAGCACTGTTTAAGAAGCTCGAAAATTCATCAGTTGTGTGCAATTTTTTTATTTGAATTACTGATTGACAAACGTTACTTATCCAGTTAATTACATCAAGCCATCCTTCATTTTGGTCGACAAAAGATGTAATGGGTTTGCCGTCTGTTGGTGAAGCCAGCAGTGAACTCAACTCACTATGCATTGTCCATGCACATGGACTAACAATAACAGGAATTACACGGATGCCATTTTGTTTTTTTAGCTTCAACGCAATATCCTTTTCTTGGAGACACGCAGTTGATGCAAGAAAAGAGTCTGAAATCATTAAACAAATGATATCCGCGTTATCTAAGTTGTTATCAATGTCGGTTTGAAATTCTTCACCTGTTTCTATTTTCCTATCGTACCATTCAGAAATTACTCCACTGCTTTTTAATGGCGCGATGTGATTGAGGAATTTTGCAACTGATGCTTGATCTTTATGTGAATAACTTATGAAAAGTTTTAGCATAGTTTTTGTCTTATCGGGTATGTTATAAATTTAAAGTTGATTTTATTATATGTGGTCGCCGGGTTAATATTCAAGTTAATTATGCCTTTGGCAATAAATATACAAAAAAACAAAAATAACCCATGTAAATCGGAGCGTATGTTTTATTTGTCAAATAAGACTATAATTCTAAGTGCATTTACATCTTTTTATAGATGTTGTTTATAGAAAATCGAAAAAATTTATGTCTGCACTACCAGACACGCCAAACCCGTATAACACGTCAAATCACTTTTGATGTCAAATTCTCGCGTGCACGCGCGTAATGGGCGCGAAACTTTTTTAAAAAGCATGAACCTATAGTTTGGGGTGTTGAAAGGAAAATTTCACACTTTTTGTTACCCCATTGTTACTTTGAAAAGAAAAAACCGACTGAATTTATTGTAATTCAGTCGGTTGTGTTTTGTTTGGTGTGCCCCAGACGGGAATCGAACCCGTACTCACATTGCTGTAAACGGGATTTTAAGTCCCGCGCGTCTACCAGTTCCGCCACCAGGGCATTGACTTGTAAAGTCTACAAACAAAAAATTCCAAACCCTTCATGGAGCCTGGAATTTATTCAGAGCGGAAGACGAGACTCGAACCCGCGACCCTCACCTTGGCAAGGTGATGCTCTACCAACTGAGCTACTTCCGCATTTAATGATAAGACCTGATCCCCTTTCGGGAGTGCAAAGATAGTGCTCCTTTATAAAATTGCAAACTTGTTTGCTCATTTTTTCGGGAAAAAATATATCTGCTCATAACTGGGCATCATCCCACTCATGTTCCTGGAGCATACGCTTCCACTCCGACCCCAGCACGAGCGTATCGCCTATATAAAGCTGCATCATACGCACAATCTCTTCGGCATGCCAACTGTAAATAAAACGGCCGAAACGTACAGGACAGCTATGATAAGTAAAATAGAGGCTCCCGTCGCGGTGCAGATTCTGGATAAAATGCTCATTCGTCTCAAATCCGAAATAATCGAAATAATGACCCTTAAGCGGATGATCCGTTTTTTTATCTTTCCCCAGGTAGTGCAGTTGGCCCATGTACTGCCATTGGTAATGCTGCACTTTCCGGGTGACCAGGCTTTTGCGGATCAGTGTGAAATGCGTCTGGGTGAGTACTAATTGCTCTTTCGTGCTGATGCGCGACAGCAATCGGAATACTGCCAGCACATACAGTACGCCGGATCCGGCGATTGTAAGCCCATGCAGCCATATACGTTGTATCGGGAAAACCTGTACCAGAAATACGGTAGCCAGGCACACCGTAAAACAAAACTCCAGCCAGAAAAACATCCTGAGCCGCTTGTCTGTACGGTTGCCCAGATCTATACGCAGATGATCCCGTGCCCAGTAATATGTTATTTCAGCATCCATTGGTATTTATTTCACCATGCTATAAAAATAAGGATTCCGGTGCACCCTGCATAATCTTTTCTTCGTGCAGCACGACATGGAAAACATATTCAAAATCTTCTTTTAAAAACAGCTCTGTTTCCGTCTCATCTACCCTATGTCCGAGTTCCTGCTGCAGGGAGGTAACGCCTTTGTCGCTGATGCCGCAGGGGACGATATATCCAAAGTATGACAGATCCGTATTAACATTCAGCGCAAATCCGTGTATTGTTATCCAGCGGCTGCATTTCACACCCATAGCGCATATTTTCCTTGCACGGGCTGTACCGGTATCTATCCATACTCCTGTAGCTCCGGGAAGGCGTTCCCCCCTGATGCCGTAACGCGCCAGTGTGCGGATGATCACTTCTTCGAGCGAGCGCATGTAACGGCCAAGATCTGTAAAGAAATGTTCCAGGTCAAGTACCGGATAGCCGACAATCTGGCCGGGACCATGATAGGTAATGTCTCCGCCGCGATTGGTTTTGTAAAAAGAAACACCCAGCTCACGAAGCCGGGCGTCGTTTAGTAGCAGGTGTTCCATGTGCCCGCTCTTGCCGAGCGTGTATACATGCGGATGCCGGCAGAAAAGCAACTGGTGCCTGGTGTTGGCTTGTGCAGGGCGTGATAATTCAGGTGAGCCGTACCATTCCTTTTTGGATTGCAGATTACGCCGCAGCAACTGTTCCTGCAATTCCCACGCCTGTCCATACTCAATATCCCCGAGATGATGATAATATACAATCTGCCGCTCCATATAACGCTGCAAGGTACGAATTGTGCAGATACTGACATGGTATGCGGATGGTGAAGGTTCAAAATCTTCGCGTTCCTCTACTTCAAGGTATTCATTTCGACCCTTCGACAAGCTCAGGGCTCAATGACCGACATTAAAAGACGGTTGCTAAGCCCGTCGGGGCAAAATTCAGTTTTTTGAATGAATAAATTGAACCCGATGGCGAGGTAGCGTATGATGGCTCTGTTGGGTGAATTTGTTACATTGAACTGATCGTTTATTAGCGGCCTGATTAGCGTTTTATTAACAGCAAAACAACTACATTTGTTACCATATTTATATTTAATGACCATGTGGCAATTCATGAAGTACAAAATTCTTATACCGCTGATTATTGTTGCGGCGCTGGCCGCTTTTTTTTCGTTCAGATACAGTTGGGAAGGGGAGCATAAAGACCAGCATAAAGTACTGATCGTACAAACGGTAATGAAGACAATACAGGAAGGGCATTTTTCTCCTAAGCCGGTAGATGATTCATTTTCTTATCGTGCCTGGCATAAGATGCTTGATAACCTGGATTATGAGAAAAAGTTTTTTACACAGCAGGAAATAAACAAACTTAAAAAGCATCAATTTTCCATTGACGACCAGGTAAAAGAGGGATCTCTTGAATTTTATGAGCAGATTAATAGTATGTTCACCCAAAATCTGGACCGTGCGACGAAGTATTATACAGAATTGCTGAAAACGCCGTTTGCTTTTGATACAGAAGAATCCATACAACTTTACGGAGAAAAGCTGGACTTTCCGGCTGATGAACGCGCTTTAAAAGATCGCTGGCGCAAATATCTCAAATATCGGGTATTGGCAAAATACGTGGATCTGAAAGACAGCAGGGACAAGCATAAGGACAGCACGGGAAATACAGGAAAAACGGATGAAGCGCTTGAAGCCGAAGCCCGTGAAAGCATCGGGAAAAATCTGGATAATTATTTTAAAAGACTGCGTAAGATTGACCAGAATCAGCGTTTTGCAATCTTTGTTAATGCGCTGACCAGCAGCGAAGATCCGCATACGGATTACATGCCCCCGAAAGATAAGCAGCGTTTCGACGAAGTCATGTCCGGTACGTTCTTCGGTATCGGTGCGCAATTGCGGGAAGAGGACGGAAAGATAAAAGTAGCAGCCATTATTACAGGAAGCCCATGCTGGAAACAGGGAGAACTGAAGGCAAACGATGAAATTATCAAGGTTGGGCAGGGTAGTAGTGAGCCGGTAGACATACAGGGGTACGAAATAGATGATGCCGTACAATTGATCCGTGGTAAAAAGGGAACGGAGGTGCGTCTTACCGTAAAGAAAGTAGATGGTTCTGTAAAGGTTATTCCGATTATACGGGGCGAGGTGATGCTTGAAGAAGTATTTGCCAAATCTGCCATAATCCAGGGCAATGAAGGTCCTGTAGGGTACATATACCTGCCGGAGTTTTATTCTGATTTTCAGAATATCAACGGACGCAGGTGTGCAGAAGATGTTGCAATCGAAGTGCAGAAACTCAAAGGAGCCGGTGTGAAAGGGATTATTCTGGATTTGCGGTATAATGGTGGCGGATCACTGAGTGATGTGGTCGATATGGCTGGTCATTTTATTGACCATGGTCCGGTGGTACAGGTGAAAAGCAGCCATGCTGCGCCTATGGTGCTTAAAGATAATGCCAGCGGAATGTTATATGATGGCCCGTTGGTTATCATGGTTAACGAGGGTAGTGCGTCTGCTTCCGAAATCCTGGCAGCAGCTATGCAGGATTATAAGCGGGCAGTCGTTGTAGGCGCTACTACTTTCGGGAAAGGTACGGTACAGAAAATCGTTTCACTTGATGATTTTACAGACCCTGTAAAGCGTGTGCGGATGCGTGCAAATGGAGAAACACTTGGCTCCCTGAAGATCACGATCCAGAAATTCTACCGGGTAAATGGCGGCTCTACACAGCTTAATGGAGTGACGCCGGACATAGAACTCCCCAATCCCTATGCCCGGATCAATGTGGGTGAGCGTCGTGATAAATCAGCATTGCCGTGGGACGAAATCGCTCCGGCTGCTTATCTGCCGGTGGATAATCCTGTGAATGTTCGTGAGCTTGCCGCAAGCAGTAATAAGCGTGTTGATGCCAACCAGACCTTTTCCCTGATCCGGGAGAATGCGGAACGACTTAGCAAAAAAGAGCAGGATAATACGTTCCCACTCAATGAGACGGCATACCGGCAGGAACTGGAAGAAGCTAATGCTACTTCCAAAAAACTGGAAGAGCTGGAACAAAAAGGCACACCGTTCGAGATTGTCAATCTTCAGGACGATCTTGTTAAAATCAATCGCGATAGTTCCTCTATAGTTAAGAATAACGACTGGATCAAGAACCTCAAAAAAGACATATACTTGTCTGAAACGGTTAATGTGCTGAACGATCTCTATCGTCAAAACACGGTCAATATGACGACCGGGAAGAAATAAAACATCCGAAAAGATATCGATGTTGGCAGGTGTTTTACGTAACTTTGCCGCAATTCGGGGGTGAGATGTGAGGGATGAGGAGAATACTAAAAACATTCATCCATCACATCTCACCCTTTTTATTGTAGACTCAATGCGGAAAATATTTTTTTTCCTGATTATAATTACAGGCTGTGTGCCATGCACAGTACAGGGGCAATCTTTACCCGACACTTCGTTTAGTCAGCATATTCCTGTATTGACTGATACCGGTAGTCATCGGGATTCCGTACTACAGATTGATACTGTCGCATCGAAATCTCGGCTTTTTCAGCCTAACGCAAAAAAAGCAGCATTATATTCCGGGATAGTTCCGGGTCTTGGTCAGGCATACGCCCGCCAATACTGGAAGTTGCCGGTTATCTATGCCGGAGCAGGGGCTGCTGCTTATTTTATTACGAAAAATCTCAATAATTACCGCACATATCGTAAGGCTTACATTGCCCGTCTCAGCAGAGAACCGGACGATTACGATTATCTTACCGATACAGATTTGCAGGTATTGCAGGAAGGATATAAGAAAAATCTTGACATGGCTGTGCTGTTCAGTGCGCTGGGCTATACAATACAGATCCTGGATGCCCTTGCTGCCGCGCATTTAAAAAATTTCGACATTTCCGAAGACATCAGTATGCGTTTCCAGCCGCTCACCGCACCCAACGGTGGTGTCGGATGGGGGGTAGCAGTTATTTTCAAATAAAGTATCCGGTCCTGTTCTTCATGTTTTGTAATGGGCTTTTTCAGGTGCTGCCTGGGAAAACCGGGATAAATACACTTATATTTATAATGCATCAGGTGATATTATTTCGTGGCTCAACGAAGAATGGGACGGTGCCGCATGGGTGAAAGATGGGAAGACGAGTTATGAGTATATTGCTACATCCGGAGGGACGACAGTTCGCGTTACCATGCAGGAGTGGGATGTTCCTGCGTCCGCTGTATTGTGTTTTTGAGAAAAGCATAATACAGGGGATTGTGTTTCTTGACACACCGCAAATTAAGGACTACCTTTGCCTTTATGCTACACAGCAAACCAAGAGACGATAATTACCGGCATAAAGGCCTTAGAAAACAATTGATTGCGGTATTAAGGGAAAAAGGGATTCATGACGAAAAGGTCCTTGCTGCTATTGAGGCCATTCCGAGACATTTTTTTCTGGATCCGGCCTTCGAGCGTACCGCCTACGAAGATCGGGCATTCCCGATTGTAGCACAGCAAACCATTTCACAGCCATATACGGTAGCATTCCAATCGCAGTTGCTGGAGGTAAAGAAGTTTGACAAGATCCTGGAAATCGGTACAGGCAGCGCTTATCAGGCTTGCGTGCTGGCAGAACTGGGCGCTATGGTATATACGATCGAACGTCAGAAAGCCCTTTATGATTTTGTTGGAAAATTCTTCTTTCTGAAAAATTATCCCAATATAAAACGGTTTTATGGAGACGGCTATGAGGGCTTGCCTTCTTATGCGCCGTTTGATAAGGTTATTATTACAGCAGCAGCGCCGTTCATTCCTCCCAGGCTTGTAGAGCAATTAAAACCGGGCGGAATTATGGTAGCTCCGGTAGGCAATGATGAAGGACAGAAAATGATGCGGATCACTAAGGATGCCCAGGGGAATATACATGAAGAAGAATTGGGCGATTTCAGCTTTGTACCTATGCTGACGGGCAGAAATAAATAACAGTTATCCGGTATTACTAATCAAAAACAGCATTCAGGTATAGTAGCTCTTTACCTCGTTTTACTTTGAGGCGGACTTTGTCACCTGGCTTGTATTTGAATAATAAATCCCTGTAAGTAAAAATATTCTTCACCGGGTGATGGTCAAATGCAAGAATGACATCGCCGGCTTTTACACCGGCAAGTATTGCCGTCCGTCCGGGTATCACATCTTTTGCACGAACACCGCTGCTGCCCGCGCTGTTCCAGTAGTCGGGTTTGATACCTAAGGTTACTTTAGTATCCGGTTGCTGTGCGCTGACGGAAATGGTGTACGTCCAAAGAAAGATAGTAGCGCAGAACAGACGAAAAAGCGGAGTGTCGATTTTGTTTTTCACAAGAGATAAATTTGGGCAGGATGACTATGGATTTTCGGAACGGAGCAGCTTCAGGTTGCGTTGTATACCATGCCATTTAGTTCTTTTTAAAGGAGACTCCTTAAACACCGTGCGGAAGGTTTCCTCTTCCAGATGTTGCCACTCCTGTGAAGATAAATTTAATATAGCCGGTATGGGTTTGAGTCCGGGTTCGTTTGATGGTCGTGAAAACCGGTTCCAGGGACATACATCCTGGCATATATCACAGCCAAACATCCAGCCTTCCATCTTTTCATGAAACTCGGAAGGGATCATGGCGTCTTTAAGTTCAATAGTGAGATAAGAAATGCATTTGCTGCCGTCAATTATTGTGGGGCTGACGATAGCATCCGTTGGACAAGCGTCTATACATCGTGTACAAGTGCCGCAATGATCTGTCTGGAAAGGCGTATCGGGCGCCAATTCCAGATCCGTGATCAGGGTGGCCAGGAACATAAATGAACCGGCGTCTTTGGTGAGCAGGTTGCCGTTTTTGCCTACCCATCCCAGTCCACTGCGTACAGCCCAGCTACGTTCCAGCACCGGGGCGCTGTCCACAAAACCGCGTCCGTCCACATCTCCAATGTTTTCTTTGATGTATTGGAGCAGCAGGTTCAGTTTTTCGCGGATCACATAATGGTAGTCCTTTCCCCAGGCATATTTGGCGATTTGTGGCGTACCGGGTGCTTGTTGTTCGGCAGGATAATAATTCAGCATCAGCGTGATGACTGATTTGGCTCCCGGTACAAGCTTCCGGGGATCTGTACGCAGCTCGAAATGATTTTCCATATACTGCATCTTTCCATGGAAACCCTTGTTCAGCCATTGTTCGAGTCGGCGGGCATCTTCATCCAGCGGGCCGGCAACAGCGAATGCACAGGCATCAAAGCCGAGGCGCAGGGCTTCTGCTTTGATCATTTCCGTACGATTTTCTACTGCCGGCATACAATGTTTTTTTGTGAGTCTGTCCGCTGTGTCATGCAGAGCGTAGCGGAGTGAAGCATCTCACGTAATTTGTGGTCGTCTTGTGTGGGATCGGTGTAAATTCTTTAATGGTAGTAGCTTCGGCAGGCTCAGCTGCCGATATTAAAGAACGGTGGCTGAGCCTACCGAAGCCATTGCTATCCAGCGTTACGATACCCGCTATATCATTACAGGATGATTGCGCAACCAACGAATAAGAGTTCAGAATAACTCCGTTCATTAATTCATGATTCAGGCTCATGCAAAACGATTGTATTTAAACTTTTTCGATCTTCACACCACGAATTTCGGAGAGTTTTTTGATATATGCGCCTGCATGTACTTTAGGGATGCCGGCCCGTATCCGGCAGAAAAGCTGCAGCTCCTGTTCGTGAATCGTTGCTTCAGACTGTTTCAGTATGTGTAATACTTCGCCCATCACGGGATAGTCAAAATCAAGTAAAACGATTTCTTCGATCCATTTCTCAACAGTTGGCGTTGGTGTAAGCGCATCTGCTGTTGCTGTTTTATAGGCATGGATCAGGCCGGGGATGCCCAGCAGTGATCCTCCGAAATAACGTACTACTACAACCAGCAGATTTGTAAGCTCCATGCTGTCTATCTGGCCCAGTATGGGTCTCCCGGCGCTGCCGGCGGGCTCTCCGTCGTCATTGACACGGTATTCGGTTTTGCCGGTTCCGAGGCGGTACGCAAAGCAATGATGCGTTGCTTTGGGATGTTCTTTTTTCAGCGCCTGTATGTATTCTTTTATTTCCCGGAGGTCGGTTACCGGATAGGCGTAGGCAAGGAATTTGCTCCCACGGTCACGGAATTCTGCCGTGGAGGCTGATACGATGGTTTTATATTTATAATCCTGATCGTTCAATATAGATATGTTTTACAATGCCGATCCGGCAGGATAGGTAAATTGAGTGGTACTGTTGGTGTAGACTTCCAGCCGGTCGCCTGATAGTGTTGTCTGGAATGCCGATATTGCGTTGGATAATCCGGGCGCTGCTATACCGTTCCCCAGGGTATGTCCGGCTGTCAGGATCCGGGCTTCATCCCATAGGTTTTCCCTGATAAAGCTTTGTAATAACCGGGCTCCTCCTTCTACAAGCAGGGATAGTTTTTTGTGTACATAAAGTTCATGCATCAATGCAGGGAGCAGATCGTTGTCGAAAGGCAACTGCATCAATCGGATGGAGCCATGGCTGGTATCTTCCTTTTCATTTATGATCCATGTCGGCGCTTCCTGATCATACAGATGGAGCGACCGGGGGAGTTGTAACTGTTGATCCAGTGCAATACGCAATGGCTGCATACCATGCCATAACCGGGCAGTAAGCCGGGGATTATCACTGAGCGCTGTCTGGCGTCCAATCATGATCGCGGTTTCTTCCGTGCGCCATTTATGTACGATGTGCTGGC
Source organism: Flavipsychrobacter sp. (assembly GCA_037190845.1). Lineage (GTDB taxonomy): Bacteria > Bacteroidota > Bacteroidia > Chitinophagales > Chitinophagaceae > JBEBVQ01. The sequence continues at coordinate 62,591 of JBBCJI010000002.1, forward strand.
TGGTAGTGTTGGAAATGGCAAGCCGTGTTCTGTCTGCCGGCGCTATATAGCCATCTGCCGTAGCGGCCCATTTAAGTATGATATAAGGGCGTTGCTTTTCATGGAAGTGAAAAAAACGGCGGTTCAGCCACCGTCCTTCCGTTTCACAAATACCGGTAATGACGTCTATGCCCTCCGTTTGCAGAAGCATAATGCCCCGGCCTTGAACATGTTCGAAAGGATCTGTATTGGAGATAACAACCTTGCGGATGCCTTCCTTTATTATGCGGTTGGCACAGGGCGGCGTATTCCCGTGATGCGCGCAGGGCTCAAGGTTTACGTATAAAGTGCTTTCGGGGATCAGATGACGGTCTTCCGGTAATACGGAATCAATACAATCCACTTCCGCATGGGCGATGCCATATCTGCGGTGAAACCCCTCTCCGATGATGCGGTCATTGTGTACAAGCACCGCGCCAACCATTGGATTGGGTGCAGCATTTCCGCCAGCCATCCGTGCCAGATCCAGACACCGGCGCATATATAATTCATGCGGCATGGCTGTAAAGTTAGTGCAGAAAAACGTCCGGTTCATGCTATCGTGTATATTTCACACCGGCAGCATGAACCGGTAGTTGTATTTCACAGCCTGTAGCTGATGAATCCACGATGTATCATATATCCCCCCATTTCGAATCCCGTCATGCTGCTGCTGACATTGCCTGTGGCGATAGAGGTATAATTCATCATGACGCCCGAAGTCTCAACCCCGAATGTCAGTTTGGAGAATTGAATTTTTGCACCAATGGAAGGCATGAAATCCAGGTAGGTCATAGTGGCATTTCCGGAACCATTGTTTAAATCCCAGTTGGATTCGTAATGTCCGTGGTGTTTGTATGCTGTCTTTATAATAGTATCCGCTGTGCCGGATCCGTATCCTCCTTTAAGTTCGAGGCCGGCAAATAAATAGAGCCTTTTGTAAAACTGTCTTTGAGCCTCCACTCCGACACCCAGTATGCCGAGTGATATCTGATGGCTGACATAGCGCTCTTCCGCTTCACCCGCCGCCCCACCAATAAAGAAAGGCGCTTGTAAGGCGTCGTATGAAGCGTATCCACCCAGTACACGGAAGCCTACATGCTCATTCATCCATTTTTTAAACTGGATACCCATCATAGATAGATTTGTATTCGACTGCGAAAATTCTGTCTGACCAAAGATCCCGATTTCGGATGTTGATGTTTTTTGACTGGTGGTTGTTTCTGTAGATTGTGCATGTATACCGGCCGGAAATGTAAGCGTTAGCATTGCTGCTATGAGGGAGGGGGTTTTCATAGATAAAATATGTTTGTTTAGCGTAAAACGCCCCCGGCTTAGAAATATTGTGTGCCGGATATTGAGCCTGCTATTCTTTCACTTTGATCTCGCGGAGCAGATATTCCATACCCAGCAGCTCGGCGCAGGTAGCTACGGCTGTAATGCTGACGCCTAATACCCCGTGCAGATTCACATTCTGCCCTGTTTGCAGTAAGTTGGGAATACGTGTGCGGACGGCAATAGTTGTTTCTGCCGGTTTGTTTACATCCTTCATGATACCGTACAATGCTCCCTCCGGCGTGTGGGTATAATCCCGGAAGGTGAGCGGTGTAGCCATGGAGCGTGCTGTTATCTCCCCCCGCAATTCAGGTATATGATTATAAATCTGTTCCTGCATTTTGTCGGCAAGCTGGTCTTTCAGAGCTGCATAATCGGATCTGCGTAAAGAAGGTTTGCCGGTATGGTTTACAGTATCTGCCCACGGAGCCGTTACTGAAGTATCCATATATGTCAGCAGTGATACGCTTTCCGCATAACCGGGATGTGCCGGATCTTCGGTATTGTAAATGGCAAAGGTTTGCGGCCAGATAGCGCTGGATGTAGCTGCGGCGAGCGCATCCCCTGTTGCGTGCCAGTAGGTGTTATATGGGCGGTACGGTACTTTGCCGGGTGTTACAACGAGGTTGACCATAAAGGCTGCCGGTGTCTGTTTCAGCTCTTGTATCCGGCGCCGGTATGCGGGACGGATGAGCTTGTTGTCCAATAACTGTATCAGTATGGCGGGATGAATGTTACTGATAAATTGTTTGCCGTAAAACCGTTCGCCTGTATGGGTTTCCGCATAGATGATCTGGCCGCCTTCTTCCACAAGGCGGCCAACCTCGGCATTACGGTGTACTACACCGCCCAATGCCTGTAATTCCCGCCAGAGCAGCTTGCTGATCTCCGAGCTGCCGGGTAATACTTTGTGCGCACTATGGATATAACTTTCCTGTACCAGCGCATGGAGATAGAATGGGGTAGTGCCGGTGATACCTCCATATAGCAGACTGTTGCCGAGCAGTACATTCCTTAATCGCTGGTTGGGTACAAGCTGCTCCATCATAGCGGTTAATTCCCAACCGGTAACGACTGCTTTTTCATCATTGCTGCCCGTGCGTAACCCGTACAATGGAAAGCGCCCGCTGACTGCCGACAAAGTATTGATGTATTGTTGTAAAGAAGACTGCTCCTGTGGGAAGAAGGGTAGCAGTTGTTCTATGAAACGATCCTGGCCTGTTGCCTGTGGATATAATATTGAATCATTCCCGAAGACAATCCGGTCAAATCCGTTTTCATCCAGCGCCTTCAGGTGTAGCTTGTCCATAATGCCTGCATAGCGGAATATACGGTTGAGTGTATGACCTTCACCCAATCCCCCGATGTAATGCACGCAACTGTCGAACACTTTTTTTTGCACGGAGAAAGTTTGCAGGCATCCTCCGATCTGTTTGTTCTTCTCCAGTACACAGACTTTCATGCCCGCACGGGCAAGGAAAACGGCACTTAGCATGCCTCCCAGGCCACTGCCAATGATTACTACATCGTATGTGCCGGGTTGCTGCATGTGTCAATTGTGTCTATGGGAGCACTCTATTTTACCAGTATCAGTCCAAGCCATACGGCAAATAAGCTGATTAATACACTCGCCGCAATATAGCTGAAAGCGATCAGCGTGTTGCCCGATTGAAATAAGCTTATGTTTTCCGACGCGAAAGCCGAAAATGTTGTATAGCCACCGCAAAAGCCTGTTATAAGGAAAAATTTCAGGTCAGGACTTGCCAGTTGCTGCCGTTCAAAAAGTCCGAGTAGTACACCGACTATAAAACATCCTAAAACATTTACAGTAAATGTTGCCAGGGGGAAAATGCCATGAAAGTATCTGGCCATAAGCACAGAAGTCAGGTAACGAAAGATACTCCCAATCCCGCCGCCAATACCTACTAAAATGATAGTTCTTGTCATTGTTGTACGGTTATCATCTAAAGCTGTTTGAGGCCCCAGCCGGTATGGATTTGGCCCCTGCTACTGCTCAGATTGAAGCAGTTTTACATTAACTCATCAACCGGATGTCTTCCATGATACGTTGTGCCAGTTCGTTTGCCGCCGCCTCATCACTGCTCTCCGCATAGATGCGGATAATAGGTTCTGTATTGGAAGTACGGAGATGCACCCAGTTTTTATCAAATTCGATCTTCAAGCCGTCTTCGGTATTGATGGGTTGATCCCGGTATTTTTCTTTGATCTGCGTAAAGATATCCTGTACATTGATACCTGGATTCAGATCGATTTTATTTTTCGAGATCGTATAGTTGGGGTAAGAGTCGCGGAGCGCTGTCATCTTTTTGCCTGATTTCGCCAGGTGCGTGAGAAAGAGTGCGATCCCGGCCAGGGCATCCCGGCCATAATGCAATTCCGGTACGATCACGCCGCCATTGCCTTCTCCCCCGATCACTGCATTATGGGCTTTCATCCTGGCTACTACATTCACCTCTCCCACTGCGCTGGGGAAATAGCTCCCGCCGTGCTTTTCCGTCACATCACGTAAAGCACGTGTAGAAGACATATTGGATACGGTATTGCCTTTTTTGTGCGACAATACGTAATCTGCTACAGCCACCAGTGTATATTCTTCGCCAAACAAGCTGCCATCTTCAGACACCAGGCAGAGCCGGTCTACATCCGGATCCACGGCGATCCCAAGATCAGCACCGCTGTTTTTTACTGTATCGCACAATTCCCGGAGGTTTTCTGCAAGCGGCTCGGGGTTATGGGCAAAATGACCATTTACCGTTTCGTTGATTACTGTTATTTCTGTTACACCCAATGCTTTTAACAGCAGGGGAACATAGATAGCGCCGGTAGAATTTACCGGGTCAACGATTACTTTAAATTGTTTTTCGCGGATGGCGGCTGCGTCTACCAGCGGATGTGCCAGTATGGCTGCTACATGCTGATCGCCGGCACTTTCTGAAAAGGAAATTGCTCCTAACTGATCTATTGCGGCAAACCGGATGTCGCCTTTGTCGGCCTGATCAAGGATCCATTGTCCATCAGCAGCACTTAGAAATTCTCCGTCCTGATTTAATAATTTGAGGGCATTCCATTCCGCGGGATTGTGACTGGCGGTAAGGATGATCCCGCCTGCGGCCTGTTCCCATTTTACGGCCATCTCTACCGTAGGCGTAGTGCTGAGACCGAGATCCAGCACGTCAAATCCCATCCCCTGCAGGGTGGATATTACGAGGTTGCGTACCAGCGCTCCTGAGATACGGCCGTCGCGCCCTATCACCAGTTTCCGGTTACTTCCCTGTTGTTGTATCCAGGCGCCATAGGCAGCCGTAAACTTTACGATATCCAACGGTGTAAGCGAGTCGCCCGGTGTGCCGCCGATCGTACCGCGTATACCGGAAATTGATTTGATTAATGCCATAACTGAAAAACTGACGCAAAGGTAAAATAATTGATAATGAAGCGAGCGTATTTATTCACCGTTTGATGGCACTGTTGTCCGGAGGGAAATATTGTAAACATTATAAATCAGTGTTGGTGGACTCTTTCCCTGAAATATACCCAACATGTGGCCTGGTTTCATGGAGGGATGCATGATCAATACCAGCAACGATCTTTTCAGGTGATTACGATGTCATCCTGACTTGTTATAAGGTCAGCATAATCCTATCGGAGATGACGTGGCGCATGAATCTGTCCACTGTGCCATGCAGAACACAGCGGAGCGGAGTGAAGCATCCCACATAATGCATGCCCGTATTACGTGGGATCCTTCCTGCGTCTGGATGACAAACGTTTCTTAACGGGCTGCGGGATAAATCATTTACGTTACATCACCAAATACTGGTTTTGACAATTCCCCGGACAACAGTGGTTTGATTATCATAACTATTTTGGCTTTCTGTAAAAATGATCATAACTTTGCCGGCTCAATTCCAGCGAACCATGAGAATTCAAAGGGCCGCGATCTTCGTACGCATCAGATAACGTTTCCGGCCATTATATCCCGATTGGCATGACTCATATGCCCCGCTTCACAAGCGGATGTTTTTTCATTTGTTCAATTATAATTTTCTTATGTCATCTCATATACATGATGCCTCTAAGGTATCTCAATACCTGTCTTTACTAAAGAAAGCCCTGCGCGGGGAAGAAATGGATTATACACAGGGCAGCATACGACAGGCGGTGGTCATGCTGGCCGTTCCCATGATGCTCGAAATGATCATGGAGTCTGTGTTTGCCCTGGTGGATCTTTATTTCGTCGGCCATCTGGAGCACAGCAGTTTTGCCATACAGGCAGTAGGGCTTACCGAATCGGTACTCACTGTGATGTATTCCATCGCTATCGGTATGAGCATGGCGGCCACGGCGGTAGTGGCGCGGCGTATCGGTGAGAAAAATCCGGAGGCAGCTACCCGAAGTGGTATGCAGGCTATTGTTGTGGCGAGTCTGGTCACCGTTTTGTTAAGCCTGGCAGGGGTTTATTTTGCAGAAGATCTGCTTATACAGATGGGGGCTTCGGCTGAAGGTGCGGCATACGGCGCTCCTTTTACCCGTATTATGATGGGGAGCAGTCTGGTGATCATGCTGCTGTTTCTTATCAATGGTATTTTCCGTGGTGCAGGATACGCAGCTATTGCGATGAAAAGTCTCTGGATCGCCAATATCTGTAACATTATCCTGTGCCCCCTGTTAATATACGGGTGGGGCCCGGTACCCGCATTCGGCCTTACCGGAGCCGCTATGGCCACAGCGATCGGCCGTGGTACTGGTGTTTTGTACCAGTTGTACCACCTGTTTTACGGCAAGCATCAGTTGCAGATACGTATGTCTCACTTTCTGCCGGATATGCCGATCATTAAATCGCTGGTGCGTATCGCAACACCGGGTATCTTCCAGTTTGTCATTGCCTCCTGTAGCTGGATATTCCTGGCGCAACTGGTGGCCACCACAGGAGGTGAGGATGGCTCTGCAGGTTATCAGACGGCATTACGGCTCATGATGTTCTTCCTCCTTCCGGCATGGGGGCTGAGCAATGCGGCCTCTACGCTCGTAGGGCAGAACCTCGGCGCCGGCAACCCGGAACGGGCTACACAGGCGGTTATGATCACGGTGAAATACAATGTGATCTTTATGCTTGGCGTCAGCCTGATTTTTCTGCTGGCGGGAGACTGGCTGGTGTCTTTCTTTACGGAAGAAGCAGCCGTCCGGGAAGTAGCCAAGACTGCATTGCATATTATGGCTGCCGGTTTTGTGTTTTATGGGGTAGGTATGGTGATGATCAATACGTTCAACGGGGCCGGAGATACCTGGACGCCCACGTGGATCAACTTATTCGGGTTCTGGCTCTTCCAGATACCGTTGGCATACCTGCTGGCGAAGTACTTTTCATTAGGTCCGGAAGGAGTATTTATATCCATACCCGTAGCCGAAACAGCTATTACCATTACCGGTTTTATCCTGTTCCGGCGCGGGAGGTGGAAGACGACACGGGTATAACCTATGGTTAATTTGGGAATTTGAAAATGAGTTAATGTTCATAATATTCTTTTCAAAACAGGTACATTTTCAAATTCCCAAATTTTCAAATTGTCTAATTGGATTTTTACCGTAGGTTTGTTACCTGCAATATCCTCCCGCTTATGACGATCACACAACTGGAATATGTCGTTGCCGTAGCCACATACAAAAGTTTTGTTGCCGCTGCCGAAAAGTGTTTTGTTACCCAGCCTACGTTGAGCATGCAAATACAGAAGCTGGAAGATGAGCTGAATGTCAAGCTGTTCGATCGTAACAAGCATCCGATCACGGTCACTGCTATGGGTAAATCCATTGTAGATCAGGCACGTGTAATCCTTGCAGAATGCGAGAAAATATCTGATCTGATCCAGCATGAACAGAATAAGGTTGGAGGGACGTTTAAAATAGCGGTAATACCTACCGTGGCGCCCTATGTCCTGCCCAATCTGCTTGAACTATATACCGGGAAATATCCTGATGTCAAGCTCCAGGTACGGGAGCTGGAAACCAACCAGGTGATCGCAGCTTTGCAGAAAAACGAAATTGATGCGGGACTGGTAAGTACGCCGCTGGAAGAAGACAGTATTAAGGAATATCCATTGTTTTATGAGCCGTTTGTCGCTTATTTTGCGGAAAATGAACCGGCATTAAAAAAACGATTGATCGTGCCGGAAGATATTGCACTGGATCGTATCTGGTTGCTCAATGAAGGGCATTGTATGCGCAACCAGATCATCAACCTGTGCAGCGATCAGATACAACGTCTTCAGGCAGAGCGCTCATTTCGTTACGAAAGCAGCAATGTGGAAACGCTTCGTAAAATGGTGGACCGGAACAATGGGTTGACGATATTACCGGAACTGGCCACACTCGAATTTACGGAAGATCAGATGGAGCGGGTGCGGTATTTCGAAGGTCCGGAACCCGTCCGGGAGATCAGCCTGGTGACGAACAGCCATTTTGTGAAATTTGCCCTGCTGCAAAGTCTTATGGATGAAATTCTGAGACTTGTGCCTGAGAAGATGCGTGTACAGAAAAGCAATAGAAAGGTATTGCGTATTCAGTCGGCGAAACTGTAAGGTTGGCAGTATATGGTAAAGACCATACAGGTTTCTCTTTCACCCGCTGCTGCAGCAAGCAGCGCTTCTGTCCGCAAGGCTATTGCTGCCGAAACCGGCATGCCTGCGCGGCGGATCGCCGGATATTCCATAGAAAAACAATCTATTGATGCCCGTAGCCGGGATATCAGGATCAATCTCCGGCTGAAAGTATACATTGATGAAAAACCGGAAAGCCCTCAGCCTTTTGATCCGGGTTTGCGCGATGTGATCCATGCGCCCCATGCCGCGTTGATCATCGGTGCGGGGCCGGCAGGTTTGTTTGCGGCTCTGGAACTGATCAGCCTGGGCATTAAACCTGTAATACTTGACCGGGGAAAGGATGTACGCAGCCGTAGACGCGATCTGGCAGCGATGAATAAGGAAGGGCGGGTAAATCCTGACTCGAATTATTGCTTTGGAGAGGGCGGGGCAGGAACATACAGCGACGGAAAGCTCTACACGCGTGCCACCAAGCGGGGAGACGTACACCGTATTCTGCAAATGTTTGTTCATTTCGGCGCTGATCCGCGCATCCTCTATGAGGCGCATCCGCATATCGGGACCAATAAGCTACCTCAGATCATCACTGCCATGCGGGAGCAGATCATTGCCTGTGGCGGGGAGGTGTTGTTTGAAAAAAAACTGACGGATATACGGCTGGATGGAGACACTATAACAGCCGTGCAGACTGCAGATGGAGATATGATCAGGTGCAGCCGTGTGATACTGGCTACGGGGCATTCTGCGCGGGATATTTTCGAATTGTTGTATCAGAAGGAGATTGAGATCAAGACTAAGCCGTTTGCACTCGGCGTGCGCATCGAACATCCGCAGGAGCTTGTAGACCAGGCTCAGTATCATTGTACGGTTCGGGATCCGCTGCTGCCGCCTGCCAGCTATTCGCTGGTGACGCAGCAGCAGGGACGGGGTGTGTTTTCATTTTGTATGTGCCCGGGAGGGATCATAGCCCCGGCGTCTACAGCGCCGGGAGAGGTGGTGGTAAATGGCTGGTCCCCCTCGAAGCGTAATAATCCTTTTGCCAATTCTGGTACGGTGGTGGGTGTGGATGAAAAGGATTTTGCCGCCTATGGTTATACAGGACCGCTTGCGGCTATGTCGTATCAGCAGATGGTAGAGCAACGTGCATTCGAAGCCGGGGGAGGACATCTCGTGGCGCCCGCCCAGCGCATGACTGATTTTATCCGGAGCAGAGGATCTTCATCGTTACCGGCATGTTCCTATCTGCCGGGTATCCGGAGTGTGCCGATGAAAGAGGTATTGCCGCGTGCGGTGCATGATGCATTGCATGGGGCTATCCTGGATTTCGGTAAAAAGATGAAGGGTTATTATACGGAGGATGCGGTACTGGTAGCGACTGAATCGCGTACCAGCTCACCGGTACGTATTCCACGGGATAAGATCAGCCTTGAACATCCGCAGGTAAAGGGGCTGTACCCCTGCGGTGAAGGGGCCGGTTATGCCGGTGGGATTGTTTCTGCAGCGATTGATGGTGTGCGTTGTGCCGCAGCATTAGCATCGACTGTTGGCAGAGGTCGTATGGCTTGAATGGCATCCTGTGTTTTTACCGGAAAAATTGTGGCGTAAAATGCATTAACTTTATTCCTGTTTCAGTACAGTATGCCAGGCAGATCACTATGAAGTTTGACATTCAACCCATCTTAGAGAACGATCAGGTCATACTTTATCCATTGGAGGAAGAAGACTTTGATGCTTTATATATCGTGGCTGCAGACCCGGAAGTTTGGGCACAGCATCCAAACAGGGATCGGTGGCGGAAGGACGTTTTCCGTACGTTTTTTGAAGGTGCCATGCAAAGCAAAGGCGCATTCAGGGTCGTAGATAAGGCAACGGGGCATGTCGCCGGCAGTACCCGTATATATGATTTTGATGAACAGGAAAACAGCATACTGATCGGCTATACATTCTACGGCCGGGAATACTGGGGGACGGGCATCAATCATTCGGTAAAAAAGATGATGCTCGGTTATCTTTTTCAATTTGTGTCCAGGGTGTATTTCCATATCGGGGCAATGAATGTCCGTTCACAGATTTCTATTACCCGGCTTGGGGCAAAGAAGGTAGCAGAACAGGAGATTGCCTATTACGGAGAAACGCCCAAGCTCAATTTTGTGTATGCTATTGATAAACCCTGACTTCATTTTATAATGATTTAGTTCGTCGGGCAGATATTCTATTAGAGCAGAATGCAACAAGAAGCCGGCCCGAACATAACTCATTAAAGGCAATGATGTATGTGCCGGCCGGCTGAGGTGCTATTTCGCAGCACATGATTTTTTAGTTGCCGAATGCTATCAGTTCCACATCAAAGATCAGGGTGCTGTTGGGGCCTATGTTGCCGGTCTGGCGTTCGCCATAGGCCAGGTGCGGAGGTATGAAGAAGCGGTATTTACTGCCCGGAGACATCAGTTGAAGGCCTTCTGTCCAGCCGCCGATGACACGGTTGAGCGGAAAGGTGGCCGGCTGCCCGCGTTGCATGGAACTGTCGAATACGGTTCCATCGATCAGACTGCCGTGGTAATGACAGGTTACTTTGCTGGCCGCATCCGGTTTGTGACCTTCGGCAGGCTGGAGTATTTCATACTGAAGTCCGCTTTCAAGTGCTGTTACTTCTGCTCTTTGTTTGTTTTGCTCCAGGAAGTCAAGCCCCTGCTTCAGATTTGCTTCCGCTTTCTCTCTGTTTCTCTGGAAAAGTATATCTGTGATACTCATAATGCTGATTGATTAGCTGTAATTAATAAATTTTGAGGCTGCAAGATATGAATTCAGCACTTCTTTAGGAAGTGTCCGGATGCCCTCCGTTACCATTTTGTATTTTTGCAGGTAGTTTGAAGGTATATCCATGAGATTTTCCAGACTGAATATTGTTTTTATACTGATCTTGTCCGGGCTGTTCCTGCCGGAGGAAATGGCTGCCCAGTTCAGTGATTCTGTCCATCACATGATCAACATTTCTTCTTCAGGAAATTTTAACCGGACCCATGACGGTACAACCTATTTGTTTAATAACAGCCTCAGGTATAGCATGAATAAAAAATCGGCGGAATTGAACTTTAATAATAAATGGGTATACGGAACTGCACCGCAAAGACTTACCAATAATGATTTTAATTCTGCAATCGACTTTAATCTCTATAAGACAATCCCGCGCTTTTATTACTGGGGCCTTGCCGGTTTTACCACCAGTTTTTCCCTGAAAATAAATGAGCAGGCGCAAAGCGGTCTGGGGATAGCTTACCGTGTGGTTGACCGGGAGGGTATGATGTTCAGCATCAGCAACGGGATTCTTTATGAGTACAGTGATATTGTGCTTGGAGAAAATGAAGGATATATATACCGGACCTTTCGCAACTCACTGCGCCTTCAGTACCGGTTCAGTTACCGGGATCTGGTTACATTCCGTAGTGCGGGTTTTTATCAGCCATCATTAAAGGGAGGAAGTGATTATATCATTAACGCGAATGCCGGCATTAATATTAAAGTATGGCAGTGGCTGAGTTTTTCAGCATCTGTCACCTACAACAACATCAGCCGTACTAACCGGGAGAATACCCTGATCACCTATGGCCTTGTTGCGGAAAGATTCTTTTAGCATATAGAACGAATCGGAGGATGCTCTTTTTTCGTTCAGCAAAGAATTTGGTACTATTGCATTACAGTATTTCCGGCCTTTACAGTGGCGGGTGGTACTTAATAAGTTTGATTTATGGCATTACTGGAATTAGAACACATCAAAAAATACTACACCAGCCAGAAGGCGGTGGACGACGTCAGTTTCTCCATTGAGCCGGGCTCCATTTTTGGCCTGTTGGGGCCCAATGGAGCCGGGAAGACAACGCTGCTGCGGATGATCACCGGCATTCTTTTCCCGGATGAAGGAAATATCCTGTTGAATGGAAAACCGTTCGACGCACGCATCGACATGCTGCACATCGGTTACATGCCGGAAGAACGCGGCCTGTACAAAAAAATGAAGGTAGGGGAGCATGCCCGTTATCTCGGCCGGCTGAAAGGACTGAGCGCTGATGTGACGGATGAGCGTATCAAGTTCTGGTTCAATAAGTTTGAAATGCAGAGTTGGTGGAATAAAAAGGTGAGCGACCTCAGTAAAGGCATGAGCCAGAAGCTGCAGTTTGTTACAACGATTTTACATAATCCTCAACTGGTAATTCTTGATGAGCCGTTCAGCGGATTGGACCCCGTAAACGCCAACCTGATCAAAGATGAGATTTTCGCGCTGGCGCAGCAGGGGCACACGATCATCTTCAGCACCCATCGTATGGAACAGGTGGAAGAGATCTGTGACCATATCATCCTCATGAACAAGGGACAAAAGATCCTGGATGGCAGCGTGCCTTCAGTAAGGCAACAGTTTAAAGAAGATCTTTTTCATATTGAGCTGAATGATGTGCCTGCATTTGTCGCGGGGCAGGATATTTTTGAGGTGATACGGAAGGAAGGGGCTCAGCTTACGGTGAAGGTTCGTGCCGGTTATTTATCCAATGACATACTGAGTTACTTTATCACACAAGGCAGGGTAATATTGTCTTTCCGGGAAATATTGCCCACACTTAATGAGATATTCATCCGTCTGGTGACGGATACACCTGCCGCCCGTCAATTTGAAACTTCTGATATTATCTGAAACGACCTGATCTATGAATAAGACGTTGATCATCATAAAAAGGGAATACCTTACCCGTATCCGTAACAAAGCTTTTATCTTTTCTACGCTTTTTACCCCGCTGTTCTTCTTTGGTATCATTGCTGTAAGTACGTACATGAGTATGAAGAGTTCGGAGGAGCTTAACATTGCCGTATATGACGAAAGCGGTCTGTTTGCCGGGCAACTGGAAAACAGTAAAAAGATCCATTATCATTTTGTACCCAAAGCGGTATATGATGTGGTGATCCTTCCGGGTGAGGAGGAAAATACTGAATTCGACGGGGGACTGTTCATCCCGCAGATTGATGTGGATAAGCCTGCGGGCATCACGTATAGTTCCCGGAAGCAGATGGGAGTCATCTCGCAGGAACGAGTGAATGATGACATGAATGCGGTGCTGGAACGTAACCGGATGATCCGTGCCGATATTGATACGGCAAAGCTCGCAGCGGTTAAGGCCAATCCGATTTCTCTGGTGCAGAAATCGATCAGTGAGGATGGAAGTGACAAGGAGGCTAATGCCGGTGTGTCGCTGATTGCGGGATATGGCGCAGGTTTCCTGATCTATTTTATCATCCTGATTTATGGCAGTATGGTGATGAGGGGCGTGATGGAAGAAAAGACAAACCGTATTGCAGAGGTGATCGTTTCTTCGGTACGGCCGGTGCAGCTTATGATGGGTAAAATTATCGGTATCGGAGCTGTGGGGCTGACTCAGTTCCTGATCTGGCTGGTGTTACTGCTTGTCGGTTACAGCGCATTGATGTCGTTTGTATCTCCGGATGCCATACAGCAAATGGCGGAGGTCCAGCAGGCGGGACCCGGCATGGAGGCGGCGAAACAGGTGCAGCTTGCTACGGCTCAACTTAATATTCCGTTGTTGTTTGGCGCGTTCCTGTTTTATTTCCTGGGTGGGTATTTATTCTATGCTTCTCTGTTTGCTGCAGTGGGCAGCGCGGTTAATGATGATCCGCAGGATGCACAGACGATGATGATGCCGGTTACGATGCCGATCATTCTTTCTATTGTAATACTGACCAGTGCGATAAATAATCCTACGGGTCCGCTTGCGTTCTGGTGCAGTATTATTCCGTTTACGTCGCCGGTGATTATGATGGCGCGGCTGCCGTTTGGTGTGCCTGGGACAGTGCCATGGTGGGAGCTGGGGTTGTCGGTGGTGGTGCTGACGGGTAGTTTCCTGTTTACAACGTGGCTGAGTGCACGGATATATCGTACGGGGATCCTGCTGTATGGTAAGAAGGTGACCTGGAAGGAGATGTTTAAGTGGGCGTTTTCGAAGCAGTAGGGGGCAGGGTTCACCCCTGCCCAAATAAAACGATGCTGTCCCGGATGTTCCGAAGGGCATCCGGGACGATGAGAATAATACGGGGTCTCTGACCCCGACTAAATAAGGAGTACTGACAGGCGACACCGGATTGCAAATCCGGCTTTATCTGTGTTCCCGGACACGCTCCGCTAACATCCGGGAAAGTGTTATGTGAGTTTGCTTCGCTCGCAGCGACGAGGGAGATTGCTCATTCTCAAATCGATAGCCTTGAAAACACACCGGCTATACACATTTAGCATGTTTTATGACGGTATTGACCAATTAACACCCGGAATTACTTAGGTTTGCGCCTGTATTTTTTAAAAGATTACCATGGACAAAACAGAACTCCTCAAAAAAAAATCGGAAGAAGCACAACTCGGCGGCGGTGCCAAACGTATTGAAAGTCAGCATACAAAAGGAAAGCTTACCGCCCGCGAACGTATTCAGCTTTTGCTCGACGAAGGTTCATTTGAGGAGATAGATATGCTGGTCATGCATCGGAGCCGCGATTTCGGGATGGAAAAAGAGATATATCCGGGCGATGGGGTGGTAACGGGCTATGGTACAGTAAATGGCAGGCTGGTGTACCTGTTCTCTCAGGATTTTACGGTGTTCGGTGGCAGCCTCTCTGAAACACACGCTGAAAAGATATGTAAGGTGATGGATCTCGCCATCCGCAACGGTGCGCCGGTGATCGGTCTCAACGACAGCGGTGGCGCCCGGATACAGGAAGGGGTGGTTTCGCTGGGTGGATATGCTGATATCTTTTACCGGAATGTGCAGTCGTCGGGGGTGATCCCGCAAATATCGGCGATCATGGGGCCCTGTGCTGGTGGTGCGGTATATTCTCCTGCCATGACTGATTTTATTCTCATGGTGGAAAATACTTCTTACATGTTTGTGACGGGGCCGAATGTGGTGAAAACGGTAACACATGAAACGGTAACGAGTGAAGAGCTCGGCGGCGCTCAGACGCATGCTGCCAAATCGGGTGTGACGCATTTTGCCTGTGCTCATGAGGTGGCATGTATCGAGCACATCCGCCAACTGCTGAGCTATATGCCGCAGAACTGTGAAGAGGATGCGCCTGTATATCCTTATGAGCCGGGTGATGAAAGCCGTCCTGCACTGAATGGTATTATTCCGGAAAATCCCAATCAGCCGTATGATATGAAGGAAGTGATCGCTGAAATAGCGGATACCGATTCTTTCCTCGAAGTGCATAAGGATTATGCTGAGAATATCATCGTAGGCTTTGCCCGCCTTGGTGGCCGGAGCATTGGCGTGGTAGCAAATCAGCCTGCCAGCATGGCCGGTGTACTGGATATTAATTCGAGTAAAAAGGGTGCACGGTTTACCCGTTTCTGTGATGCGTTTAATATCCCGCTGCTTGTATTGGTAGATGTACCTGGGTTCCTGCCGGGTACGGATCAGGAATGGAATGGCATTATCACCAACGGCGCCAAACTGCTGTATGCGCTGAGTGAAGCGACTGTGCCGAAGGTGACGGTCATCACCCGCAAGGCTTATGGCGGCGCGTATGATGTAATGAACTCCAAGCACATCGGTGCGGATATGAACTATGCCTGGCCGACGGCGGAAATTGCGGTAATGGGGCCGAAAGGGGCTGCCGAAATTATCTTCAAAAAAGAAATTGCAGCGGCTGATGACAAAGAGGCCAAGCTGAAAGAAAAAGAGCTGGAATACACTGAAAAGTTTGCCAATCCTTATGGCGCTGCAGCCCGTGGCTTTATTGATGAGGTGATCTTCCCTGATCAGACGCGCGGGAAGCTGATTCGTGCGTATAAGATGCTGGAGAATAAGGTGGTGACGATGCCGAAAAGGAAGCACGGGAATATACCGTTGTAGTTGGATTGCTTCGCTGTACCTCCCCGTAATGACGTGGAGATTGCTTCGTCGTTTCTCCTCACAATGACGGGAGGGGGCTTGGGCTTCGCCTCGTAATGGCATACTTCGCAATGACGTCAGGGGGCTGCGTGAATAGGCGATCCATATTATTATTAGATCGGCAATTTTTGCCGTATGTTTGAAACCGTTTTATTTTTATAGCCACTCCTGGTGCATGAAGCTGGTATCTGTCATTACGGTCAATTTTAATCACGGGTATG
The DNA here is from genome assembly GCA_037190845.1 of Flavipsychrobacter sp. Lineage (GTDB taxonomy): Bacteria > Bacteroidota > Bacteroidia > Chitinophagales > Chitinophagaceae > JBEBVQ01. Next base: position 78,725 of record JBBCJI010000002.1, read on the forward strand.
TGACGGAAGCTTTGCTGCAATCATTGCAGGAACGTAATGATTACTCCGAAATAGAAATCATTGTGGTGGATAACGGGAGTGAGGTCAACCCTGTACCCGGCTGGAAGCAGCAATATCCCGGTGTTCAGTTTATCCGCTCGGAGGTTAATACGGGCTTTGCAGGTGGTAATAATATCGGCATCCGGGCTGCAAAGGGAGATTATCTGTTCCTGATCAATAATGATACAGAGGTAACGAAGTCGTTGATCGGCACGCTGGTAGACACTATGGATCGTTATCCGGAGATAGGGATCATCTCTCCGAAGATCCGTTATTTTGATCACCCGGAAACGTTGCAGTACGCCGGTTATACAAAGGTGAATTATATCACCGGCCGTAATGCCTGCATCGGTCAGTTCGAAACGGACAGGGGGCAGTACGACAATCGTTCGGGGCCAACGGCCTATGCGCATGGTGCTGCTATGATGGTACGCCGGGAGGCGATGGATGAAGCGGGTCTGATGGCGGAAAACTATTTTCTCTATTACGAAGAGCTCGACTGGAGCGAGCGGATACGCCGTGTCGGTTATGAGGTATATGTGCAGATGCAGGCATTGATTTATCACAAAGAATCGGTGTCAGTCGGTAAAAAGACGGCGCTGAAGGAGTATTTCATGAACCGTAACCGCATCCTGTTTGTGCGCCGCTTTGCATCGCTATGGACTTTTATTGTTTTTTGCTGTTACTTCGTGGCGGTGGTCGCGCCCCGGAATATCTTTAACTATATCAGGGAAGGAAATGTGGATTTTATCCCCGTGTTGTTGAAGGCGATCGGCTGGCACTTTACACACCGGCCGGATAGCAAGGAAACCGGTTACCCTGTTAAACATTAAAACATGAAGACGGCTTTCTGGATATGCCTGTTTGTGGTGTTCTATACTTATGTCGGCTATGGTATTTTGCTGTATCTGCTGGTGCGCCTGCGCCGGATGATACATGGCAGAAGGGCAGTGGTAACGGACGAGTCGCGGATGCCAACGCTGACGCTTGTTGTGGCAGCGTACAACGAGCAGGATCTGATGGAGGAAAAGATTGCCAATACGCTTGCCCTGGTATATCCTGCGGGGAAGCTGCAGTTGCTGTTTATTACCGATGGGTCTTCAGATGAGACGCCCGCGATCGTGTCGCGTTATCAGGAGCAGATCCGGCTGCTCCACACACCGGAACGGCGGGGGAAGATCCATGCGATACATCGTGCTATGAAGGAGGTGGATACGGATATTGTGGTGTTTACAGATGCCAATACGATGCTGAACCGGGAGGCATTGCTGCTGATCGCGCGGCATTATGCCGATCCCGCTGTAGGTGCCGTATCCGGCGAAAAGCGAGTGGCTGTGGATGCCGTTTCGGATGCTACGGCAGGCGAAGGGTTTTACTGGAAATATGAGTCCACGTTGAAAAAATGGGACTCAGAGTTGTATTCCGTAGTAGGTGCGGCGGGTGAATTGTTCAGCATCCGCCGGGCATTGTACCAGCCTGTTCATTCGGATACGATACTCGATGATTTTATGATCTCAATGCTCATCGCTGCCGGCGGATACCGGATCGCTTACGAGCCGGATGCCTATGCGCTGGAGACTTCTTCAGCCAGTATTGGTGAAGAGCTGAAGCGTAAAGTGCGGATCGCCGCGGGGGGGATACAGTCTGTGGTGCGTCTGGGGCGATTGCTGAATCCGTTCCGGTATCCGCTGCTGTCGTTTCAGTATATCAGTCACCGGGTGCTGCGGTGGACGGTGACACCTTTTTGCATGATCACTGTTTTGCTGTTGAATGCGCTGATCGTAGTACAGGGCGGGGGATTGCTTTATCAGGCATTGCTGGCGGGGCAGGTGTTGTTTTACCTGGCTGCTTTCCTGGGGTGGATTATGGAGCGGCGTAAGGTGAAGGTGAAGCTGTTGTTTGTGCCGTATTATTTCTGTGTGATGAATTATGCAGTACTGGCGGGTATCCGGCGTTATGTCTCCGGGAGGCAGAGCGCGGTGTGGGAGAAGGCGAAGCGGAAGGTATGAGTATTGATCTTTTTGGTGCATAATTGAATGATGTTGTAAAAGTTAAGCCCATTCATTATCTTTCACAAAATTTTCATCATGGGCATGTTCAGCCTGCCGGATTGGATCAAACCGCATCTTTATACAGGTAAGAAATTTGACGACCTTACACCCGAAGAGATCAAAGATCTGCAAACCCGTATCGCCCGTTTCCAGGATGATGATCCCGAGGTTTCAATCATGATCCCGGCGTGGAATGAAGAGAACAATATCTTCAGAGCCTTGTCTTCGCTCACAGCCAATAAGACCAAATACCGTGTGGAACTGGTCGTGATCAATAATAATTCTACCGACAGAACGCAGTTTGTACTTGATACATTAGGTGTACGCAATTACCTGCAACCGGAGCAGGGTACTCCTCATGCCCGCCAGTTAGGGCTGGAGCGGGCCAGAGGTAAATATCACCTTTGTGCAGATTCGGATACATTCTATCCTCCCGGCTGGATTGATCATATGGTGGCTCCTATGGAGCAAGATCCGCAGGTAAAAGGTGTTTACGGAAGGTATGCTTTTATCCCACCCGAAGGATACAGTCGTTTCGGTTTGTGGCTTTATGAAAAAGTCACCGGCATCCTGATACGTATCCGCAAACGCAAGCGCGAGTTTGTTAATGTCCTTGGTTTTAATATGGGACTGGTAACTCAGACCGGGCGTGAAACCGGTGGATTTAAAGTAACAGGCGTCCGCAAGTTTGATAATGCCGCCGGCAGCGATTACTTCGTACTCGAAGCTGAAGATGGGAGGATGGCACTGAACCTGCAGAAAAAAGGCCGTCTCAAGCTGGTAACGCATCCCGCCGCCCGTGTATATACATCCCCGCGCAGACTGATGTATGACGGCAGCATATGGAAAGCATTTAAAAACAGGCTGAAAGGGCAGGGGGCTTATCTTCCGGAGTACATTACCGGTAAGGAAAAAGACAAATCAACCGGGCATACAAAATTATAAAGAGGAATGGCAGCTTACCGTTTTGAAAAAGTGACACTCCTCGTGACGCATTACAACCGCAGCCGTTCGCTGGAACGGTTGCTGCTGGCTTTCCGGCAGCTTGATTTTCACTTTGGTGGTATTGTCGTATCGGACGACGGAAGCCGCCCGGAGCATCTTGAACGATTGCAGTTGCTGCGGGCGGAATACGATTTTGCACTTATTACCACGCCCCAAAATCGCGGATTAGGTAACAACATCAACAAGGGTCAGGATGCTGTAACGACACCTTATACTTTGTATGTGCAGGAAGATTTTGAACCTTCGGATATTTTCCCGGAGCATTTTGCGGATGCCTTGCAATTTATGAAGGAAGATGAACAACTGGATATCGTTCGGTTTTATGCTTACTTCCCTTATCCGCTGATGAAGCCGTATGGCAAAGGATTTTCCCGGATGATATACAGGTGGTGGAACCTTAACCATATCAAAGTATATATGTACAGTGACCATCCGCACCTGCGGCGGAGTAATTTCTTTCAGAAGTTTGGCCGGTATCGTGAAGGGATCAGGCCGGATATGACAGAGTACAGTATGGCCGTCACTTTTATACAACGTGGCGGGACCGGTTTGTTTTATAATGATTTTACAACATTGTTTTACCAGAAGAATGAAGCGGATGAACCCAGCACGATCGGGCGGCTTGCCTGGCGGCAACGGAAAAATCCGTTCATACTATTTTTAAGATGGATTTATCTGAAGTTTCGTCTGGTGCGGACAACATGGGATGTCTGGTTTAAAAAATGAAAAGCAAATGGCCCTTGAGCAATATGTATTTCAGAATGTGACTTTATTGGTAACGCATTATAACCGGAGCAGTTCCCTGATCCGCCTGCTGGAATCGTTTCGTGATCTGGGATGCAGTTTTGGCGATATCGTCGTGTCTGACGATGGCAGCCGTCCGGAGCATCTGCAGGCTGTGCAGGCTTGCCGGGAGCAATACGGATTCCGTCTGATCACCACCCCTCAAAACCGTGGATTGGGTAATAATATCAACAAAGGCCAGGATGCCGTTACGACGCCTTTGACTTTATATGTGCAGGAGGATTTTGTGCCGATGCCTGTATTCCCGGAGCGATTTGCAGCAGTACTGCAATTAATGAAAGATCGCCCGGAGCTTGATATTGCCCGGTTTTATGCTTATTTCAGGTATCCTTATCTGCGTCCTGTAGCGCACGGATTTTCCGAAATGCGTTTCAGACTGTGGCTGCCGGGTTACCTGAAATTCTACATGTACAGTGATCATCCGCACCTGCGGCGCAGTGATTTTCTGTCTAAGTTTGGCAGGTATACTGAGGGTACGAAGGGTGATGTGACGGAATACCGGATGATGATATCATTCCTGCAACAGAAAGGAAAAGGACTGTTTTACGAAGATTATAAAGGACTTTTTGACCAGAAAAACAGTGCAGATGAGCCCAGTACGATGAAGCGGAATTACTGGCGGGAAAGTGGTAATATGCTGGTGACGGGATTGCGTCATCTATACCGGCATGTCCGTTTTAATTATGATTACCTGTTTACTTCGTTCCGGAAATAACCGGGTATTGTGATGAAGCATATATTATTGCATCAATGAGAATCTGGTCATTACACCCGGAATACCTTGACACAAAAGGTCTTGTAGCTCTATGGCGCGAAACGCTGTTGGCAAAACATGTCTTGGAAGGCCGGACGAAGGGGTATAAAAATCATCCGCAGCTAAACAGATTCAAAGCGTCTGTATCACCGCTTGACGCCATCAACGGATATCTTGCGGGTGTCTATGAGGAGGCGAAGTCAAGGGGTTTTAATTTCAGCAAAGAAAAAATAGACTGGGATTTTAAACCTGTCAGGCTGACCGTAACATCCGGGCAACTGAAATATGAGGTTCGTCATTTATTGAACAAACTCAGAGAAAGGGACCCTGAAAAATTCTTTGAACTGCAGCATAAAAAGTCTTTCAAAACACACTTGTTGTTTGAAGTTGTCAAAGGTGATATTGAAGATTGGGAGATTGTATAGTGCAGCCCAATAATAGCATGCCTGAAGTCAGGGTTCGAAATCGGGTTCATCTTCCCTGTTCTCCGGTATGTCTTTTTTGCGCGGATACTCCTTGTTTTTACGACTGTCCAGATCATCTTTATTTTCCGGTATTTTACCGCCAGACTGAGAAACATCAGGATTCCTGCGTACATTATTTGCATGCTTATTCTGGTCGTTAAACTTCGTTGTCTTTTTCATAAGCTGCGGTTTGTAATAATGGTAGTAAAAATCGTACCATTGCCACGGTAGTAAATGTTAAAGAATACCAGTAGTTTAGTGCTCCTCATCCCATACTGTGCGGATTGCGCGGTATATAGCCAAAACGCTGTTTTCCCATGTATGGGTAGCAGCAAAGGCTTGTCTTACTTCCTGTAATTCGGATGTATTTTCGTATAATGCCTGTGCTATCAACCTGCTATAATCCTCCTTCGTGACGGCCTGGTAGGTGTGATCGCTGAAGATGCTCATAGCTTCTGTTTTTGTAGCGACCACCGGCTTCCCCAGCGCCAGGTATTCATCTATTTTCCGCGGATAGTTCCCGATCGTTACCTCATTGACCAACTGGGGATTGATGCAGATATCAAAGGCATTGATATAGGCAGGCAGCTCAGGTATGCTTTTACTGCCTGTGAAATGCACATTCGACAAGCCATGCAGCCTGCTGCTGCGGAACTGATCATCTTCCGGGCCTACGAAAACAAAATGCCAGTCGGGATGTGTATTGGCCAGGTGTTCCAGTAACGGGATGTTGAGTCTCAGACTTTGTAAGGCCCCGACATAACCTATAATCGGGCAGGGGATATGTCTGATGTCTTCCGGGGGCGCGCTATTAATGCCGGCTGTGAAAATTTCGAGATCACATCCCTGGCCCACATCGTAAGCTTGTGGGTTGTATTGCCGGCAGTAAGCAGCCAGATAGGAAGAGTTTGCAGTACATACATCGCTTTGGGCAATGAGTTCCGGTTCCATTTTGGAGCCGTGCTTTCTCCAGTACTCCACTGCCAGCAGGTAATCGCGTGAATAATAAACCGAGACAGCCGGTCTGAGTAATGATTTTAGATGGAAACTCCGGAAAATATCGTTATCGTTAAATAGGATAAAGTCAGAGAATTTTAGTGATGCAATTGCTTTTTTGATGCTGGCTGCGAATATCCGGTTATTCCGTTTGTTTAATAACTCGAACAGATGTTGGCTACCGATCCAGTTGATGGATTCAATGAGCCTGTCGGGATAGTACGTCCACAGGTTGTCGTTGATTTGTTCCAGCCCGTTCCTTTTCCCTGAGATCACGTCCATTCTTTTTTTTACGGCCGGGTCAGTTCTGTTACGCCACAGGGTGATCCGGTCAAGTGGCGCATTTACATACAATACTTTATTGTGCCGGCTGAATTCGACGGCGATATTTTTGCAATTGCTGCCGATACCGGTATCCCAGGGCTGCTGTCCCGTGATGACGATGTGCCTTCCGTGTATTGTATCGTTGTTTGTCAATGCTGTTTAACGGCTTTTCGTGATATCCGGATCTACGATGCTGGTATAAAGATAAAGTTAGTGTCTTCCTGGCTGGTATAAGGGACAAATTTTTGTCCGTTGTGTACATGCACGGAATAGCCGATACTTTTCAGAAGGTCAATACATGCGGTACGAACCTCATTGGCCCATAGTTCGCAGTAGATATATGGCTTATGTTGTACCAGTAACTTTTCTGCTCCTTTGAATACCTGATGCTCAAAGTTTTCTACGTCGATCTTGATAGCACTTATCCTGGGTAGCCGTTGCATTTCTTCCATGTCGTCAAGACGGCGGATTGTAACGGAAAAAATGGAGCCTTTTTCTTTTGTCGTCGCTTTAGGGTCGGAAACCACATGTGACAATCCCTGCATTTTTACCTTGCCGATAGAGGGGCGGATCATTTGGATACGTCCGTTTTTGTCACCCAGCGCGGTTTCCATAATAGTTACATTTTCCAGCCTGTAATGCTTCACTACACGTTTTAAAGTCACGAGATTTTCAGGTATAGGCTCGAAGGAGTAAACGGGGGTACGTCTGTTTTTTAAGGCTAATACCGTGGTCATAACGCCGATATTGGCGCCAATATCAAGTATTGCGCCATCTTCCGGTACCAGTTCAAGAAATGCATCGAAAGGCTCCTCGTGTTTTCCTGATTGCAGCCTGCGGATGGTGTATAAGGCGAATAGAAAGAGATATCGCTGATAGCCCAGTGTTTTTTGGAGGAATAATTTTATAGCGCTTTTCATTGTATTGGGTTTGAATTCTATCTGGGGGTGGATAACATTTGTTTTTCCTGGTCGAGCCGGTAAGTGACTTGTATCAGTGCTGCTGCCAGGAAAAATAGTGTACTTGTCGGGAATTGTACCAGGGCTTCCTGTGGGTAATTGGCAATATTCAGTGCAAACAGTACCAGGGTCATTGCCATGCAATAGCTTTTCAATTCAGGATCTTTGATCAGATAGTAGTTATTAATACCGGCCCGCAGGATTGTGAACATCAATATACAAAACAGCAGCAGTCCTACCCATCCCAGCTCTACCGCAACACGTACATACCCGCTGTCCGGGGGGAAATTAGCCAGGTACGAGTTGGGCGCAAATCGTTGTCCCCATACGCCGGTAGCGCCCAGTCCACCACCTATGGGATGCGATTGAATATAGGGCTGTATGATCCTCTGATTGATGGTGCGTACATTGAATGACGGATCATCGCTGGGTCTGAATGCTGTCTGGAACCGTAACAGGAGCGGCTCATCCGTAGGTATGTAAATGAGTATTAATGCAAAAAAGCCTGTGATGGATGCAACAATGATGGTGGTTCGGTTGTATCTGAATATGGCCAGCAGTATAAGCGCTGCCGGAATTAATACATAGGCGCTCCGGGTGCCGGAATACAGCATTGTGATAAAGAAGAGCACAGCTAAGGCAGCAAGAACGATTTTTTTGGGACGGGTAATAAATTTCACGGAGATCAGGCTGATGCATATAATTGCCGCAATAGCCATGTTGAAGGAATACACCATCGGATCTGAAAAGATGGAAAATTTGCGCCAATGGCCGCCAATAAAGAACAGCTCGGTAATGCGCGGGTCTGATTGTATCCAGGCCAGTTCACCATTTGAGAATCCGAAATACTCCTGCTTGATGGCATATAACGAACCGATGATAGCAAGTAACAGCCAGAGTTTTAATATTGTGCGGATGAATTGTACGCTTCTTATCTGGTAAAGGAAAACAAAGTAGAGCAGCATTACAATTGCAATAGAACGTACGGTGTACACCCAGGCCAGGCGGGAAGCAGCCACCGGATTTAGAAAGGCAAGCAGGTTATAACTGATCCATATGAGTATGACAGTACTGACAGCTCCTTTCAGCATATGCATATTCCGTTCTTTCTTCAACCGGAAGAACATGCCGATAACCAGCAACAGTTGTATAATATCCATCAGAGTACCTAAAGGGAAGGCGATCCCCTGCCGCATGAGAAAGAACAGCAGGTAGGATATAGTTAGCAGTATAATGATTCCGAAATGGGGATAGATAATAATGCCGCATAGAACAGGTAGTGCAGCTAAGCCCACCAATATTAATATCCCTGCTTTAACCCCTCCATAAACAGTGACGCCGCCAATAAGCAATGAAACAGCAAGCAACAATACAAAGCCAAATGTGTTCCGACACTGCTCCACATACACTTTTTGCCGGATGAATCCGGCAAGGGTTGCCAGGAATTGTACTGGCATGTTATGGTTCCTGGTGTCGCTCACTTATAAAAACAAGAGTTTTACAAAAAAGTAAAATACGCTCGCAAATGCGATACCTAAAGCTACCATACGGGTGAGGTTTTTTACAGGCGGTAGCTCCCGTTTATACACCTGCGCTTTTTCATTTTTTATTTTCGGGTATATCTTCATGTCAGCGGTCTGTTTTTGTTATTTGCTCTTTCTCATCAGCTACATGCCGGGTTGCTACAGAATATTTATTCGCTGTTTTTACTTTTAATAAGGCTCTGATCTGGTATAAAATGAATTTGGGGATGTAACGTAATGAATGATATATTCGTTTGTCTGTCTCTGACATCCACAGAGAAAGCAGGAACCCCAGTGAAAATAGGATGAGCCCTGCGATCCATGCCAAAGCTGCAAAAGGAGCAATAAAAACATTAACCATACAGCAAATCAGCGACAGGAGCAGGAAGATGAATAACGGCGGCCGTAGCAGAACCAGTCCGAACAGAAACCGGTTAAGGTCGGCTTTTATGATGCCGCTGCCAAGTAGTACGAATCCCTGATAAAAATAGCGGAACCAGGTATTGATCCAGCGCGCCCGTTGCGCTACGAGCTGTCCGGATTGGCTCGTTTTTCTGTCATAGACTACGGCTTCTTCATTGTAGGCGATTCTGTGACCTTTTTTGACAATCGCGGCTTGCAATACTTTGTCAAACCCGGCGCCGGTGATGTCCATGTGTTCCAGACTTTCCCGGTACAGAGCCGTGGTAAACGCCATGCCGGAGCCGGCAAGCGTTGCGGACGAACCGGCCCCGAACAATATTTTTCCATCGTAAAAATGGTAGTAAATATCACGTGCAGCGTCAAGACATGCGTATACGGTATCCAGATTTTCAGGTTTCCGGATTCCCTGTATTGCAATAAACCCTTTGTCAAAAATAGTATTCAGTCTGTTCAGATATTCGGGGTCTGTAAGATTGTCGCTGTCTATGATTGTCAGCCGTTCATGGGGACGGATGAATCTTTTTATGGCATAAAAATGAGAGCGCGTGTTGCTGGCCAGCACAGTTTCCGGGCGCAACAGTACTACACGTTTGTCTGCGAAATGCAGGTCGGATATATCGCAATTATCAGCTACGATGTATATTACATAGCGCTTATAATTGAGCTTCAATAATGATTGTACGACTGATGGGAGCAGCCGGGTTTGTTCGTAGGCCGTAACAATAATAGCATAATCCGCCTCATATGCAGATGGGAGTGCTCCGTTTTTCTTTTTAGGCCGTAACAAATACACCAGTAACAGCAATAACGGGAAAACCAGATTAAATCCGATAATTGTCTGAAGTAATATCCAGATGTAATACAGCATCGTTTATGCTTTATTCAAAATCCATCCCGTAAAGACTGTTTCACCGTTGCCAATATAAGCTGTCTGTTGCTGTTGCGTTTCGCTGATAGCTGTGCCGGCAGGATAAACCGCAATGATGCTGTCTGCATAGGCAAACCATTCTCTGGTATTACTTTCATTTTCTACAGACGCCGTCTCAATAAGTATGACATCAAATTCTGTACGCAGCTTGTTTATCTTTTCCTGTATAGCGGTTTTTTCTGCCAGCTCTGCCAGTGTTATATCCTGGTTTTTATTGGGCATGATCAGTGGTTGTCCGGTAGTTTCCGGTATTTGAGGCAATGCTGTATGACCTGTCAGGAAGTCTTCAATAAACGGCATGTCATCTTTATGGGTGTATGCCTTTTTTGTATGCCTGAAATTGCCGTCAATAATGAGTACTTTTTTGTGTGTCATTACAAAGGCATTGGCCAGGTGGTTTGTTACGAATTTTTTGCCGGATCTTTTTCCAACCCCGGTTATAGCGATCACTTTATGATGTGGAAGCCGGGATTCCACATCAAACCGGATCATGCGTAAGTTGTCGCGGAATTGTTGTGTATGGGGATTGGTATTTTCCTTCCAGGCACTTTCCGGGTCATGTATTGCCCCGATATCCGGCAGGACGCCCAGCACAGGCAATCCTGTCTTGTTGGCAAGCGCATATGGATCCCGGATCGTTTTATCAAGCAGGAAGAGTATAAACAATACGCCGATGCAGAAGACAAAGCTGAGTAGTCCGGCAAATATCACCAGTACCATCTTTTTGGATGCCTGCAGTTCTCCCGGTTCTGCCTGCTCTATCTGGCGCAGTTGTACAGGAATTCCGGATATAATGCTGGCCTGATTATATTTCTGCAGAAGTTCGATGTATTCCCGTCCGGTGATGTCGATCTGGCTTTCGTATGCCTGGATCTCGGCTTCGTGTGGCACCAGTGAGTCAAACTTCCTGTTTAGCCGTATCAGTTCCTGGTCTATGGAATGTACGCTGTTACGGGCCAGCTCGAGCGATACTTCCATTCCCAGTTTTTGAGTGATCAGGTTTTCTTTGGCCACCAGCGGATTGTATATGTACTGATCATTTGCTTCGCTGATCTTTTGTGTTAGTTCCGCTTTCAACGAATCAAGGCGGACTTTATACCTGTTGTCGAAATTATTTTGTATGTACGTTCTGTTAACGGACTTGAGCTGATCTTTTATGCTGACAATGCTTTGATTTATACCACTCAACGTACTTTCCAGATAACGCCTGTCTGCCGGGTTAAATTTTGCATCAATGTTCTTCAATGCAGCCGTATAGGAAATAATATCCTGTTCGGCCATTTCTCTTCGTGTTTCAAAGTCCGCAATCTGTCCATAGAGGCTTTTTGCCTGTTCGCCGAGATTCAGTACCCTGTTGTGGATTTTATATTTTTTCAGACTTTCCATTGTATTCGAAAGCGCAGTCTGTCTTTGCTTCAGCAGGGAATCAAGAAAATCTACGGTGCGTATATTACTTTCTTTTACACGGCTGGTATAGTAGTTGATAAACTCATTGCTCAGGGTATTCACGACAAAAGCTGCTAATTCCGGGTCTTCGGCATTAAATTCAAGATCTATGAAATCGCTGTTTCCTACACGGTATATAGATAGTTTTTTTGAGAGCGCATTATCGTCATATTTCATGGATACAAGCAACTCATGTAGCTGTTTTTCAGTTTTATTCCAGGAGGATAATTCCTCTTTGTTGTTATACTTCTGTGTATAGATTGCAATAGCACTATCCAGCGAAGCCTGTTCCATTTTCCGGATTGCAGCAGATGGATCGCGAAATGGTGTTTCAGAAGTAAGATCATGTAAGATCAACTGGTAGGAAACCTGGTTGACGATTTTTTTCAACCCGATCATCTGGATCAGGTTGTCAAATTCCTGGTTAATGGAATGCTGATCGGTACGTGCGCCGTCAGACAGTAGCCGTCCGTCCTGATCTGCAATACCCGCAGCCATACGGGCGTGTGCTATATAAGTATCCGGCAAAGCACGTACAATAAAAAATGCCGTGATTGCTGTTACTGCAGGTATCACGATGAGTATAACCCGGCGTTGATACAGCAATCTGAGAAAATCGTATACTTCCTTCATTTGATTGTTTCAAGTTTTACACCCAGCAACTCTTCCAGACTGCTTTTGGCAATGAGTACTGCTGCTTCTGCTTTTATTTTCTGCGTCTGGTGATCGGCAAACATGATCAGTGTTTTGCCATATACATCCAGCGTTTCTTCACCTTTTTCATAACGATGCCTGGTATGGCTCAGCAAACTTTCCACATCAAGCATTGACTGGGCATTTATACGTAATATGGCCAGTTCCTGTATGTACAAAAAGTATCTTTTTTGTACTTCCGCTTCTATGCTCAGGTCGTATACCTCCTTTTCCTGTTCTGCCAGTTTCTTTTCTTCTCTGGCCTGGCGTACAACGAATGGCTTTTGCAGTATTCCGCCAATGTTGATAAACAGGCCAAACTGGTAGCCATATAATGCATTGGTGTTGAGATTAGGGTTTACAATCCCGTTGTTGTTGGGATTATACAGATAGGATAAAGACAGGATGTCGAAATACGACATTTTCGCCCTGTTTACCCCTGCCTGGGCTATATCAATACGTGTTTCGAATGTTTTTACTTTCGGATATGCATCCCGTGCCGTTGCAATCAGTTTTTCAAGATATGGATAAGATATATCCTGCATCACAGATTCCTGCGCACTCACTTCTGTGCTGCCCATACTTAAAAGCATCATGATGCCGCCGGCCATATATTTTTTTACAGTGCTATACGTCTTCATGCTGGAACATTGCCGGGATTGTTTTGAATAATATTTTCAGATCAAACCAAATGGAGAATTTTTTTGCGTAAAAATTGTCCAGTTTTTTTCTTTCCCGTTCCGACATATCATCTTTCCCCCGTTTGCTGATCTGCCATAATCCTGTAAGACCGGCAGGTGCAATAAAGCGCCATGCCCATTCATGTGATGTGAGCTGCTCGGCTTCGTACAGTGGCAGGGGACGGTTGCCAACAGTAGACATGTCGCCTTTGAGAATATTGAAAAGCTGCGGGAGTTCGTCCAGGCTTGATTTACGTAGCAAACGCCCGATACGTGTGATTCTGGGATCGTTTTTCATCTTAAAAAACACAGACTTATTTTCCGGGTCTTTCTGTTCGTATTGATTTAACTGATTAAGTTCCGCCAGCCTTTTGTCTGCATCGGGGTACATAGAGCGGAATTTGTAAAAGTCGAAGATATGATACCCTGTTCCTACGCGTTTGCTCTTGTATATTACCGGGCCTTTGGACTCGAGCCATACCAGTATGGCGATAAGCAGGAAAAGCGGGGAGAGCAGTATCAGCAATATCCCGGAAAACAGTATATCGAATACGCGCTTTACAACAGGCATTTTATAGTTGGTGTCCACTTGTTCCGACAATTCGGTTAGTTTCGGCCGGATGAGCTTGAATTTAACAAGGAAGGTCAGCCTGTCGGATATATCGCTTAGTAGAAAATTGCCTGTATAACAGTCGTGTACATTCAATGTCTTCGCCCTTTTTACCCATTCCTGGTTGTTATTTTGCGAGATAAGCACGATGATCAGACCCTTCAGCATTACATTCTTACGGATTTTTTCGATCCAGGGAAAGCAGGTTTCCTCCGGGTCTATTTCAATCAGCAGTACTTCTGGCAATGACAGCAACGACTGGTCAAGCAAGTAGGTCTCAAGTTCCTGCAGGCTGCTTTTTTGTTCGATGCGGAATTTTGCGGACAGTGGCGTAAGCAATGGATCGCTCAAAGCCCCGCTTACGGCGGTGGCAATCCGGATATGATAGGAGTCCTGTTCCCAGTTAATTGCCTGCATGTGTATTTTCCTTTTTCAGGATAGAAGAGATGGTTTGTTTCAATATGTCAGGATTAAAAGGTTTTCTGAAGTGGGCATCTACGTGGAAGGGCATCTGTCCAACTACTTCATCCAGGTTCTCCAGGCCTGAAAGCACAATAACCGGGGTATCCCGGTAATATCCGCTGATCTTGAGGTTTTTTACAAAAGATGATCCGTCGAGGTAGGGCATCAGTAGATCAGATATGATTAATGTTGGAAAATTACCTTCTTCAAGCCAGCTGAAGGCATCGATTCCATTATTTTTACTCACTACCGCATACTCTTCAGACAGGATAAAATGCAACAGTTTCAGAATGATCATGTCGTCATCTACAACGAGTATTTGTTTTTTGTCCATGTAATGGAAATTTCCACCGTAATATTACGGCTTCAAATGTTTATTTAACATACTTTTTTCAAAATAAATTTAATTGAAATAGAATAATAATTATGTGTTTTAATGCCTCATATTATATCACATGTTGTACTTTTGAATAGTAACAAATGAAGAAAAGGCATAACAGTTAATGATTGTTCATGTATGCTATACGCTTCTTATCTAAATATCTGATGCCTGCATGTCGCGTATTCATGATGTAGTAAAAAATAATCCGGGGTTGAAAAAATGGGTACATGCTTTGCTGGTTGCGGAAAATGAAGCCCGCCCACGCCGATGGGTACGTTGGTTCGTCAATCCCTTTTATCATAAAAAAGGAAAAGGAGTTATTATTCGGCACCGGACAAGGCTTGATGTATTTCCTTTTAACCGTTTTGAAGTAGGTGACAAGTCGGTTATAGAAGACTTCAGTACCATCAATAACGGGGTTGGGGATGTGCTTATTGGTCATCGTTCCCTGATTGGTATAGGTAATGTTATCATTGGTCCGGTAAGTATCGGTAATCATGTTATTCTCGCACAGCATATAGTAGCCAGTGGTCTGAATCATGGATACGAAGATATTGCAGTGCCGGTTCGCGACCAAAAAGTACGTACAGCGATGATCCATATCGGAGATGAGTGCTGGATCGGAGCCAATGTAGTATTGACGGCAGGTGTTTCGATCGGTCGTCATTCTGTGATTGCTGCCGGTTCTGTGGTTACTAAAGATATTCCCGCTTATGCGGTTGCAGTAGGGAATCCTGCACGAGTCATCAAGCAGTATGACCATGAAAAAAAAGAATGGCTTCGTTTTTGATAATGATTATTTATTGTTTGAGTTGAATAAACATGCAAAGCTTGTATGAATGATGTTGAACGGTTAGAACGGCAGCTCGAACAGGAGGTCGCTATCCGCAGGCGTTTGGAAAGCCTGCTCAGTGAAAAAGATCTTGAGTTGGCGGCCGCTACAGAAAAGATACGTGCAATGCAGCCAGGGACACCGGACAGGTTGCATGACTTGTTGTGTATGGCGATAGAAGGGATCGGAGACGGGGTATGGGAGTATGATACAAGTACACAGCAGCCTATGTATCACACCCAGTATAAAAAACTGCTGGGATATGCAGAACTGGATCGTTTCGCTCTTGAGGAATGGCGGCAGGTACTGCATCCTGAAGATAAAGAGAAGGTGGATATAGCCTTTCAGAGGTACTTGCAAGGCAAGGAACCGAGATTTCTGGCCGAGGTTCGTCTGCAATGCCGGGATAACGTTTACAGGTATTTCCTGATCCGTGGAATAGCAGTAGAATTCGATGAAGCGGGTACTCCGTTACGCCTTATCGGAACACTTACGGATATCAATGCACAGAAGCAGCTGGAATTGGAGCTGAAAGATACAGCCAACCGTTTGTCTGCGCTCATTGGCAATCTTCAGGCAGGTATTCTGGTTGAAACGGAAGACCGCCGTATTGTAATAGTGAATGAGCTGTTTTGCAGCATGTTCGGGGTTGAAGCGAGGCCCGGAGACCTGACCGGGGGCGAATATACGTTATGGGGAGAAAAAGTAAAGAATCTTTGTAAGCACTGGGATGTATGTGTTGCGCGTGTCGGAGAGCTTTTAGCAGAACGGAAGCCTGTTGCCGGTGAGCTTGTGGAGCTGATTGATGGACGTATACTGGAGCGGGATTATATCCCTGTATTTATTGATGACGAATATCGCGGTCAATTATGGAAGTACACTGACGTGACGGAAAAGATACAGGCGGGAAAACAACTGGAGATACAGCGTAAGTTTTACGAAGATGTATTAAACAAAATACCTGCAGAGATAGCTGTCTTTAACACCAGCCATCAGTATTTGTTTCTGAACCCTCTTTCGGTCAGAGATCCGGGGGTGCGGCAGTGGCTGATCGGGAAAACAGATGAGGATTATTGCCGGTTCCGGAATAAGCCGGCCGCTCAGGCACAGGCACGGAAAGATGTTTTTGATCGTGTAATGGCGACAAAATCGCTTGTCTCCTGGGAAGAAAAACTGCTGTCTCCGGAAGATGAGAAGCCCCTCTATAAGCTCCGTAATGTGGCTCCGGTACTTAATGAAAACGGAGACGTATCCCTGATGATCGGTTATAGTATAGATATTACAGACCGTAAACAAATGGAGGAGCAGCTCAAGATTAATGAAAAACGTTATCGCGATCTGTATAATTACAGCCATGCGCTGATTTGTACTCATGATTTGCAGGGCAATCTGCTTGCGGTGAATCCGTCTATCACTAAGCTGCTGGGGTATACGAGCGAAGAGCTGCTTGGAAAGAATCTTATGACGCTTATCCCCCGGCAGGATCTGGCGAAATTCCGGCCGGATTATCTCGATAAAGTGATACACGAAGGAACTGCAAAAGGGATCTTCAGGATATTGGATAAGGATGGCAAGCTGTTTTTTCTGCTGTACCAGAATTATAAGGTCGAGGAAGAAAATACAGAGCCTTATATTATCGGATTTTCGCAGGATGTTACAGAGCGCATCAAAACGGAAAAAGAATTACGCATTGCACAACGGATGACGGAAGAGCTGGCAAAGGCGAAAGAACAATTTCTTGCCAATATCAGCCATGAGATCCGTACACCTATGAATGGTATCCTTGGTGTTACCACATTGTTATCAAAAACAGATCTTTGTGAGACACAGCGAAAATATGTCAGCGTTATTTCTGAATCCGCTAATAACCTGCTGGTAATTGTAAATGATATTCTTGAAATCGAAAAAATTGCATCCGGCAATTTTACTTTTGAAAACATTCCTTTCATTATTGCAGATAAGGTTGCGACGGTGGTACAGTCGTTCCTCTATAAAGCAGAAGAAAAGCAGATCCGCCTGCAGTTACAAAGTGAGCTTCCCGGTGACCTGGTCGTGGAAGGTGACCCACACCGGCTCGTACAGATACTGAATAATTTCCTCAGCAATGCGTTGAAATTTACTTCCAAAGGCAAGGTGACCGTAGGTATGCGCCAGGTAGAACAGGATGACATCGGCATGGTAATTGAGTTTACAGTGGCAGATACAGGGATCGGCATTCCGGCAGAAAGACACGCTGCTATTTTTACACCATTTGTGCAGGGCGCTTCCGATATTGCCCGGAAATATGGTGGGACAGGTCTGGGATTATCAATATGTAAAAGCATGATTGAGCTTCAGGGGGGCGAGGTTGCAGTGAACAGTATGGAAGGCAAAGGGTCTATATTTACATTTACAATACCTTATTTGAGAGGAACAATGATGAATCAGGAAGAAGAAAAATCACCGGTGCAGACAAACGTAGGTTTATTGAAGGGAAAAAGGATACTCGTGGCGGAAGATGTGCCTGTCAACCAGTTTTTTCTGAGGCATATTCTTGAAACAGAGGGCGCATATGTAGTTGTGGTCAATAACGGAAAGGATGCCGTCAGTCATGTACAGGAAGATACCTACGACCTGTTGCTGATGGACATACAGATGCCTGAAATGGACGGAGCTACGGCTACCGGTATAATCCGTTTGATGGAAGACAAAAGAAAAGCTGATATACCCATTGTCGCGCTTACTGCCAATGCGCTTAAAGGCGATAATCAACGTTACCTGGATGCGGGTATGAATGATTATATTGCCAAGCCCTATACGGCCGACAGATTGTATGCCGTGATCAAAGCTTTGCTGCAGCAACAGGAAATGACTCCTGTAAAAGATGATGCAGCTGAAACTTCAAACGGATTACTGTACGATCTTTCTATGATGCAAGCCGTTAGTAACGGAAATACAGATTTTGTCCGGGATATTATAAACCTCTTTCTGGAAACCATCCCTGAAGATTTGAAAGCATTGGTAGCAGCCGGGGAGGTATCGGCATGGAATGATATTGCCCGGATCGCTCATAAGCTTAAATCTGCTGTTGAACATATGGGCATACATTCTCTGGCAGACACGATCCGCCGGCTGGAGCGCGTTACAGATGAGCACGCGGACCTTCAGCAAGTACCTGCACTTATTGCACGGGTAAACGACACGATGACGGCAGTCTTTACCCAGCTTAAAGAGAACTCAACCAACTAAGAGATATGCCTGTCCACAAGCCGGGAATGAAACAGGGGATATGCCTGTGTATTGTTTTATTAGTTTTTACGGGAGTGTCGTCTTTTGCCCGCGCGATCCGTGTAGACATGATCGTGCAGGGTGGGCTGGTAGTGACAATGGATGCAACACGGCGTGTTATTGAGGATGGATTGATTGCTGTGCACAATGGAAGGATCGTGGCCGTCGGCATGCGCAAAGAGCTGGCCGGTAACTTCACCGCGTCACAGGTGATTGATGCAACGGGAAGGGTAGTGATCCCCGGATTGATCAATACACATACGCATATCCCGATGACGTTGTTCCGGGGTATCGCAGATGATCTGGAGCTACACCAATGGCTTACGGAATATATTTTTCCTGCGGAAGCCAGGAATGTAACGGAAGCGTTTGTCCGTGCCGGTACGCGTCTCGGATTAGCAGAGCTGATCCGGGGGGGCGTCACGACTTACTGTGATATGTATTATTTTGAGGATGCTATTGCAGAAGAGACAGCAAAAGCCGGTGTGCGTGGGGTGTTAGGGCAGTCTGTGATTGATTTCCCTGCCCCCGACCATAAGACTCCTGAAGAAGCTTTTCGTTATGCCCGTACATTTATCCGGAAATGGAAAGATCATCCCCTGATCATCCCGGCGCTGGCGCCGCATGCTCCTTACACGCTCGCTACGGAGCATCTGAAGCATACACGTATGATCTCCGATGAACTAGATATACCGGTAGTGATCCATGTAAGCGAAACCCGCGAAGAAGTGTCACTTATTACAAAACAATACGGGGCTGCTCCGGTACATTATCTTACGGATATCGGATTCCTGAACGGAAAGACCATCGCCGCACATATGGTGCATGTTTCCGGTGAGGAGATAAGCATGCTGCAACGCGCCGGTGTGGGAGTGGCGCATAATCCGCAGTCGAACATGAAGCTTGCCTCGGGTGTGGCCCCTGTGCCGGAAATGCTGGCAAAAGGCATTGCTGTGGGATTAGGAACCGATGGCGCCGCCTCTAATAATGATCTTAACCTCTGGGAGGAGATGGATGCAGCGGCAAAACTCCATAAGGTTACGACCGGAGACCCTAAGGTGCTGCCTGCCATGCAGGTGTTCGAAATGGCGACAGTGGGTGGAGCCAGGGCATTACATATGGAGCATATCACCGGTTCTATAGAAACCGGGAAAAGTGCGGATATCGTTATCGTTTCTTTGGATGAAATGCATCAGTATCCCAGCTACAATATATACGCCACTCTGGTCTACACTACCAAGGCATCGGATGTTCGTACGGTGATCATTAATGGCCGGCCGGTAATGCTGGAGCGTAACCTGCTCACCCTTGACGAAGCAGCGATAAAAAAAGAAGCCGGGCATTTTCGTCTGCAGATTATCAACAGTCTGAGATAAACTGAATTTGGATAAAATGTCCGGGTGAAAATAGCAGAGACGTGATGCATCACGTCTCTCTATCTATTGCCATTGCCAAAGGATGTCAAAGTTTTCTGACTTTCAGTGCCTTAAGTCCTTTTGCCGTTTTTTCCGTTTCGAAAGTGACCTGATCGTTTTCCCGGACCGGCTGCAGAAGATCGTTGATATGCACAAACACGTTTCCTCCGCTTTTGCTGTCTGTTATGAAACCGTATCCTTTGGCCTCGTTAAAGAAATTGATCACTCCTGTTTTTATGAGATCCTCCGGTTCGTGAATAATCTTCGGAACTCCCAACTGTATATCTTCAGAGAGAATTTCTTTCTTTTTCCTTGGGTCAGGAGGGGTAGACGAGAGGTTGCCTTCCTCATCTACATAAGCCATCATGTCTTCCAGGCTTTTACCCTTGGTGCTGTTGGCTTTGCGCTCTTTCATTTTCTGCGCTTTGTCGTGCTTCTGTTTGGCTTTCTTTTTTTCTTTTTCTTTTTTTGCTGCTGTTCCTGCCATTCGTAAAGTGTAATTTTTATGTTCGGGCGCCCGGATAAACGCCTGCTAAATGAACTCCGGTTTGTTAAACAAGGTATGTTCTGTTCCCGTCGTGCGATAATGCTTCGCTTACCTCAATATATTGATTCATAAAATTCAGTGCATCCAGTTTCTGTATCGCCATCAATCCTCCTTCCCGTTCAACTATGTCCACAAAGCCAAATCCCATAGACTGACCACTGGCTGTATCTGTGACAATGTGTACCGAGTTTATATGGCCGAAGGTCTTAAATAAATCCCATACCTGCGTTTCCGAAACATTTATGTGGAGATTGCCTATATAGATATTCATAGTGACTTTTTAGAAGTGAAAAGTGCAATTTTAAAAACCGGAAAGCCGGTGATATAATATGCCGGCTTTTCAGAGGTGTCATCAGACTAATACCGGTCGGATTTCCGGCCGGGGTAATTGTTACGCTCAAATTCATTCTTTCTGGGCCTGGCTTCATTTACGACGATAGACTGCATATGCAGACTGGAATTATTCAGTTGCTCAATAGCCTTGTCTGCGTCTGTCTTTTCAGGCATTTCAACAAAGGCAAAACCACGCGGACGTTTTGTATAGTTATCCGTCACAATTTTGACTGATTTCACTTCGCCAAATGCGGCGAACAGGTGTTCCAATTGTTTTTCAGTAGTCTGATAATTCAGATTCCCTACGAAAATGTTCATAAAGTTATATATTATAAAACAAAAAAGTATGGCTGCTGAGACGCGAAGACTGAAAGAGAAAGAAAAAGGTATAACCGATCAGAAAATGCAAAGGCAAAACGCCACTATCCTTATAAAGGTAGGCTTTTATTTCACATAAACAAAATTTTCTGAGGTGCAATTCAAATCTTAGAAGCTGTCTGAAATTCATTCAGATGATAATGTATTGCATTGGAAAACATTAGCCCGGGTGTATGCTGCCCTTTCAGGGCGGGGTTATGGTGGTGACCATGTTGTGCCCAACGCGCTGCGTTGGGTTTTATATATACTGCCCCTTCGGGGCGCCGGCCCCCTTTATCCGGAATATCGAAGGTTATGTTGTTATAATCTCCTCCTGTCACTCTTAAAAGATAACTTATGATCGTAGCTAAGATCGTTATGTTGTTATAATCTCCTCCTGTCACCTGCCGGAAGATATACTGTACCTGAAACTCAAAAGGCTGAAAGCATTTGATATACATAGCCCGGGGGCATCGCCCCGGGTTGCAAATGAAACCCACACATCCCCTGCTGCGCCCTGAAAGGGCAGCATAAAAAGGTGACAATCGGGGGGGGGGCAAAGACGTCTTGCTCATACACCTTTTTTCGGAATCATTTTTAAACAGGCACTTAGCGCTTCATTCAAAAAACTGAATTTTGCTTCGACAGGTCAGCAACCGTCTTTTAATGTCGGTCATTGAGCCCTGAGCTTGTCGAAATGAATACCTTGAAGTATGAAAGCGAAGATCTGAATTGCACCCGATTTTCTGGAATATACCGTACCTTTATAAAATCTCCTGCTCATCTCCATTCCGGCCTGTGCAGCTTATTTTTTCAAAAAAAGACTGACATGATTTTATTT
Source organism: Flavipsychrobacter sp. (assembly GCA_037190845.1). Taxonomy (GTDB): domain Bacteria; phylum Bacteroidota; class Bacteroidia; order Chitinophagales; family Chitinophagaceae; genus JBEBVQ01. The sequence goes on from JBBCJI010000002.1 coordinate 100,860, forward strand.
GTAGGTAACCTGAGCCGGCTGACGACAGAGGAGGAGCTTCGGACGTTATTTTCTCCTTTCGGAGATATTATAAAGGCCAGGGTTATGGTGGATAAGATCACGCGGTGGTCACGAGGTTATGCATATATCCACATGAGCGACCCCCAGGCTGCCGGCAACGCAGTGAAAAAGCTGAACAGCACTTCTTTTATGGATAGCTTTATCATGGTAGGTCCTGCAAACACAAAGCAGTTGCATAGCATTGACTGGAGCTGATCCTAAATACAGACGAATACATGCAAACTCATAACGAACTCCGCTTTGCGGTGCTGATAGATGCCGACAACGTACCCTCCGCCAATTTGCGGGAAATGATGGAAGAGGTGGCAAAATACGGTATGCCTACCTTCAAACGCATCTACGGCGACTGGACCAAACCGCATGTTACCCGATGGAAAAGCGTGCTGCTCGAACATGCCATTACGCCGGTACAACAATATAGCTATACCCAGGGAAAGAATGCTACCGATTCTGCCATGATCATTGATGCGATGGACATATTGTATACCGGCAGGGTAGACGGTTTTTGTATTATTTCCAGCGACAGTGATTTTACCCGTCTTGCCCTGAGGCTCCGTGAAGCAGGTATGCAGGTGATCGGCATGGGGCAAAAGAAAACACCGGCTCCGTTTATAGCTGCCTGTAACAAGTTCATTTATATCGAAATCCTGAAGTCGGATGAAAAGCAGGAAGGCGGGAGAAAAGAGGATAAGACGGAAGAGGCATCCGGAGATGTAATCAAGAAGATAGACCAGGAAATCATCCATCTGATCTCAGATTCCGTTGCCGACCTGGCAGATGAGTCCGGATGGGCATTTCTTGGTGAAGTAGGTAGTCTGCTGCTGAAAAAACAACCTGATTTTGATCCGCGTAACTATGGATTTAAAAGACTGGCGATATTTATCAGGAATATCGGGCTGTTTGAAATTGACGAACGGCAGTCCGATAAGGGTAATTACAAGCATGTGTACATAAAAATAAAACCCGCCGGGAAGAACAGCCGGAAGAAGTCAGGCCGGAGTACTGGCGCCGTTAAATAGCCCTTTGGCTACCTCCGGGATCCGGCTGTCGAACAATGCTCATTTCATTTAAATCAACCCATTTTCGGCCTATCTTTTGATTAACACGAAGACCATATCTTTGTGTGATGCGCTTAAGCTGAAACACGGATGAAAGTACTACTCATTGAAGATGAACCCAATGTTGCATCTTTTGTAAAAAGAGGATTAACGGAGGAAGGTTACCAGGTAACAGTCTCTATGGACGGACATTCTGGTCAGGAGATGGCGTTGGCCTATCCCTTTGATCTGATCCTGTTGGATCTGATGCTTCCGGGTATAAATGGATTGGAGCTGTGCCGTATGCTCCGGAAGCAGCGAATTCAGACACCGATTTTAATGCTTACTGCATTAGGTTCAACAGAGAACATTGTCACCGGGCTGGATAGCGGTGCAGATGATTATCTGGTAAAGCCTTTTGAATTTGCCGAGCTGATGGCACGTATCCGTACGCTGATCCGGAGAAAGAACGGATCTTCATTGTCGGAACAACACCAGTTACGTCTCGCTGATCTGGAGCTTGATACTGCCTCTAAAATAATACGCAGACAGGGGCAACAAATCATGCTTACCGCAACGGAATTCCGCTTGTTGGAATACTTCATGAGAAATCAGAAAAGAGTGTTATCCCGCATTGAGATATTGGAAAACGTATGGAATATTGACTTTAATATGAGTACGAATGTGGTGGATGTATACGTGAACTATCTTCGTAAAAAAATTGATAAAGATTTTGATCCGAAACTGATACATACTGTAGTGGGTATGGGTTACGTGATGAAAGCATAAATACCGTAAAACCTGACTGTTGAAGATACAAACCAAGATATCCCTGCTGTTTACCCTGCTTACCGGGTCTGTGATCTTCCTGTTGAGCATCCTCGTATATGTGCTGGCCACCCGGTTTTCTGTGCAGGACCTTTACAGGCATCTCGATATCCGTGCTGTGATAGCGGCGAGGTCAACTCTGGATAAAGATGTTTCGAATGCAGATCTCTTGCGGCAGATTCGGGAAGATCACCTGGAGCCATTACCATCTGAGGAAGATTATTTCATAAAGCTTAACCCGGATAAAACCTTCCGCCAGCCCGAAGATGTATCCCTGCCGGAACATTATTACCGGGAAGTGATCAGAAATGGGAAAGCAACCTTCCGCCGTCACGACCGTTTGTATGCAGGACTGTTATACCAGGCGCATGACGGGCATTATATTGTCATAGTATCCGCAAAGAGCCATTATATATCGGGACAGCAGGCCAACCTCGGCAGGATACTGATCGTTGGTTTCAGCTTATCCATGCTGCTCATTTTTTCGGTCAGTATCTTTTTTTCAGGGCAGATATTCAGGCCTGTGCGTCGCATCACTTCGCGGGTGAAGGATATCAGCGCCCAGAATCTGCATATGCGCCTGGATGCCGGTTCGGGGAAGGATGAGCTGTCGGAGCTGGCGCAGACGTTTAATAATATGCTGGACAGGCTGGAAACATCTTTTGAAACGCAGAACAACTTTGTGAGTAATGCCTCGCACGAATTGAATACTCCACTCACCACGATCATCGGGGAGGCAGAGCTGGCGCTGGGTAAAAGCCGTTCCGAAGCGGAATACAAGCAATCGCTTACGGTGATACTGACAGAGGCAGAACGTCTGAAGCATATTCTGGTGAGTCTGCTTCACCTGGCGCAAACGGGTTTTGAAGGTAAAAAGCTGAGCTGGCAAACGATACGTATAGATGAAATGATCTGGCAGGCAAAGCAGACGGTGGATCAGATATATCCTCAGAATAAAGTGTTTATAGATTATAGCCTGATGCCCGAAGATGAAGAAAAACTCAGGCTGCAGGGCAATCCGCAGCTGCTGGAACTGGCGCTCAGTAATATTATCCTGAATGCCTGCAAATATTCCGGTAATAAAGAGGTTATTGTAGCCCTCGCCGCTACAAATAAGGAAATAAAAGTGATCGTGAAAGACCAGGGTATCGGTATTCCCAGCGAGGAGATACGTTATATTTTTGATCCGTTTTTCCGGGCTTCCAACACTTCCAGTTTTAAGGGGTATGGTATCGGTCTTCCCTTGTCGCGTAATATTATACGCATACATGACGGCGATATACACGTTTATTCGCGCGAAGGCGCGGGTACGGAAGTCCGGCTGACATTCCCGATCAGCGAGTTATGATATGATGTGTTAGATGTGGGAGATGTGTTTGATGTGAATGATATGGGTTAAGCACACCTGTCACATCAAACACATCTCCCACATTCTCTTATTTTCTTCTTTCCATTTTCTAATCTTATTCTTATCCCGCTTTTAATCCGGTTTAATAAGCCGGAGACAGTTTTGCATCTTGTAAAACGGGCAGTTTACCAATGTCCGGATTTGTGAACGCAAAAAGTATAAGCATGAAAAACGTGTTGATCCCTACTGATTTTACCATCAAATCACTCAATCAGGTAAAACATGCAGTAGCCTTATTGCCAGAGAACTATTTGAATATCACCCTGTTTCATGTATTGCAGACCTCCGACAGTATCGGAGACCTGTTACTGTTTTCAAAAAGAAGGCTGAGATATTATGATCAGATCAGTGACGATTTTAATGAGGCCTGTGAAATACTTAAAAACAAGTATAGAACACAGATCTCCCGGCTGCATACTACATTTCTTTTTGGCTCATCCGCTGCCGTATTCAGTAATTTTCTGGAGGGGAATCATATTGATCTTGTGTTTCTCCCCGTGGATTATACATTCCGGCAATTTACACGCGAAAGCATTGACCCGGTGAAAATGATCCGGCGTAGCTCCTGCAAGATCGTCGAAGTGGAGCTGGGCAGGAAAGCAAAAAAAGAAGAAATGGCTCCTGCTGTGCTGTCAGACCTCCTGGCCGAATTCAGTTCTTAATGATCTTAATTCCTTGATGTGCTTAATATTTTTATTCTTTCAACATGGAGGATATAAAGAGAGTAAGAATATGAAGATTCAGTTTTTTAAAATTTTGTGCTGATGTTATTGAAAGAGAATATCCCGTTTAAGTATGTTTTTGGAAAGATACGGAAAGAGATCACATTGATCACCGTGTATGTGACTGCTATACTGATCATACATGATTTCTTTAGGGTAAGCCATATTTCCATTCCTCTTTCCGTGCCGATGATTCTGGGGACGGTCATTTCTTTATTGCTTGGTTTTCGTTCCAATCAGGCATACGACCGTTGGTGGGAAGCCCGCATTATCTGGGGGGCTATTGTGAATGATTCCCGGACACTTGCCCGGCAGGCGCTTACGTTTATTGATAATCCATATAATGATGAGGAGATACAGTACTTCAGGGAGCAGTTCATCAAACGGCAGATTGCGTGGACGTACAGCCTGGGTCAGTTTCTCCGGAATCAGGACGCCACCAAGGGGCTGGAAAAATGGCTTTCCCGTGCTGATCTCGAGTATATTGCTCATTATGCCAATGCCCCGGCTGCCTTACTGGAGTTGCAGGCGCGCGACCTGAATACTGCTCTGAAACAAAACTGGATCAACGAGTACCAGCAGGTGGAACTGGACCGTACGCTCAGTCGTCTCTGTGATTGTATGGGGAAATGTGAGCGCATCAAGAATACAGTATTTCCTGCTACCTATAGCCTGTATATACACCTGTCTATGAATCTGTTCATCCTGTTGCTTCCTTTCGCGTTGATCAATTTCTTCGGTTATGTGATGATCCCGTTGGTGATCGCGATCGCGGCGACATTCTTCCTGATCGAAAAAATGGCGATACACTTACAGGATCCTTTTGAGAATAAACCTACAGATACGCCAATGACCACGATCGCCCGTAATATAGAGCGGGACCTCCGGCAGATGCTCCGCGAGCATACGCTTATGGATCAGGTGGCTGTAGCCGAGCCTGTGGCGAGGGAGGATCGCTTTTATGTTCTTTGATAAATTTGTTCGGATTTATGGTCAGCTATTTGCCTGCTGTTGTACTCCATTCGTGGATAATGGCTTCCAGTGAAGCTTCGTTACCGGTGATGGATGCAAGCTTTGCAATGACCCTTTCTACCAGCGCATCGGGACAGGAGGCACCGGAGGTGAGCAATACCTTCACCGGACGCAATTCCGGAAGGTAACCCTGCGTCTTCTGCTCCTGGTGAGTGTGGAGGTCGAAATGGCAGATCTGTGCGCCGGAGATCAGGCAGGTTTCATTCCTGATGAAATAGGTAGGATATTTTTCTGCACACAATTCTACTAAGTGGGAGGTGTTTGAACTGTTGTAGCCGCCGATCACAAGGGCCAGATGCGCGTCTTCCTGCAGCATCCCATGTACAGCGCTTTGATTGTCATTGGTGGCATAGCAGAGTGTGTCCCGGGTATCGGCAAATCGTTCTGATGCACGTTCCGGCCCTGTCTGGTAGTGATGAACCATCACCTGCTTTAGATAATCAGCAATACCCTGTGTTTCGCTGGCGAGCATGGTTGTCTGGTTGACCACACCTATTTTCTGAAAATCATGATTGACATCAAATCCCGCAGAATACTGCCCTTTGAAGTCTTCGTAAAACTGTCCAGGCGGCAGCTCTCCGGTAATGAACCGGGCCAGGTGCCGTGCTTCATGCATGTCTTTCACTACAACGGTAGGCGTATTTGCCTTGCTGTGGGAGAAGGTAGCCCTGGTTTCTTCGTGTCCCGGTTTGCCGTGTACAATGATAGTGTATCCTTCTTTTCCGATTTTCTCCGCGCGGTTCCATACCTTTTCTACAAAAGGGCAGGTAGTTTCGTACCGGGTGGGTTCAATCCCTTTCTGCCGGAGCTGTGCTTCCAGCTCTAACGTAGTGCCGAAGGCGGGAATGATGACGATATCGTCTCCATATAGCTCGTCCCAGTGGATCAGCATGTTCCCTTTAGTATCCATCAGAAAGCGGACACCAAGCGCTTCCAGATCCGCATTGACGCCAGGGTTATGGATCATTTCACTGAGCAGGAAAATACGTTTGCCGGGGTTCTCCTCTACTGCACGGAATGCAATTTCGATCGCGTTTTCCACTCCGTAGCAAAATCCGAAATGTCGTGCCAGTACCACGTGGAGTGAGCCGATGCGGAGCAGGGTAGGACTAAAGTCTTTCTTCATCCGGTCCGCCGCTTTTCTTTTTTGCTTGATAGCAGTGATCAGCGGGCTGCGATAATGTACGGGGACGTTAAACGATTTCATGTTTGAATTAGTTATGAGTGATGAATTATGAATTATGAATGAGTAATTCATAACTCATAATTCATAACTCATCATTCATATTGGTCATTCACAATTGTGGTCAGCTTCACTGCCATGCCTGGCTTCACCTGCATAATACCGGTAGTAATAATAGTGTCGCCCGCCTGCAGGCCTTGTTCTACATGTATCATGTTTTGTGTGCGTGCACCTGTACGGACGGTGGTGATCGTTGCTTTTCCGTTCCTGACCACGGCTACCTGCTTGTCCCTGGTCGTCGGTATGATAGCCTGGGAGGGAACCAGTATCGCATGCTCGTCGCTTTCAAAATTGATCCATACATGCGCAAACGCCCCTGGGGTAATTTTTCCATCGGGATTAGGCATTACTGCGCGTACCTTTACGGTGCGCGTGGTGGCATCGGCGCCGGGATCAATAGCGCTGATTTTTCCGGAAAGGGTATCCGGGTTTCCGGCAATGGTGAAGTGTATTGCCTTCCCGTTTGCCATATAGTTCCGGAATTGATCGGGCACATTAAAATCTATTTTTAACGGGTGTGTTTGCTGGAGTGTTGTCACTAGCGTGGATGGAGATACGATGGCCCCCGGGCTGACACCTCTGATACCGATAGCACCGTCGAATGGAGCTATAATCCGCGTCTTGCGTAGCATAGCTTCCTGATATACAATGTCTGCATCTATGGATGCTATCTGCGTTTCAGTAGTTTCATAATCCTGCCGGCTGATGCCTCCGATATCAAGCAGCTTTTGCTGGCGTTCCTGTATTTTTACCTGGAGTTCGCGCTGTGCCTTCAGCTTTTGTATCTGTGCTTTGATGTCTGCATCATACAGTTGCACCAGCACATCTCCCTTCCGTACCCGGCTTCCTTCGCGGAAAGGGATCGCAGTAACTCTGCCTGATATTTCAGGATGGATGTCCACCTGCTCGTTCGGGACAATCGTGCCGCTCGCTGTGTAATTATTGTAATATGTCTGTGGCGTTACTATATAGCCTGATGCATGGAGTGTGGGAGGGCCGCCTGGCTGGCCGTTGCCGGGAGCTTTATCTTTTTCTGTACATCCGGACAACCAGGCTGTGAGCCAGACGCCGGTTAAAAATATCCGGAAAAATTTATTACCCGACAGGTACATTAACGTCGTTTTAAAGAATTAAATTAGAGAATTGTATGCAAATATAGGCGGATCGTAGCTTTGTAAGACATGAATAACCGGTTGAAACCAGCGCATGCGTTATAGGGAAAAGTTAATTTTTTTGTTGGCAGTGATTATACTGGTGGTGGCCATGCAGTTGTTGCTGCCGGGAAACCCGGAGCTGGTAAGGCTTTACAGTCAGTATGTCTTCCGGCCTTATCAATCGTTGCGGAATATTTTATTCGGGAGCCTGCCCGTGAGTATCGGTGATCTGTTGTACACGGTGGGCTTTATCATATTGCTGCTTGTTATTGTGCGGTGGGTATATTTTGTTGTTCGTTTCAGAACGTACCGACACCACCTGTGGCATTCGCTGATTCATACCGGCACGGCTATCGGAGTATTATATGTGTTGTTTTTTATCGGATGGGGCGGGAATTATTATAAACCATCGTTGAGTGAATATTGGAAGCTGGATATGAACACAACAGAAAGCAGGCATTTTCTGTTTGCTTATGATGCCTGGCTGGTAACGCAGTTGAATAAGCTGGCCCCGGAATACCAGGGATTACGTTTCCGTGAGGTAGACAAACGTGCGCAACAATATTTCCGGAAATATACAGACAGCCGTACCCGTATGCATGGTATCAATGCGAAAGCCAGCATCTTCGGTTATTTCATGCAGTATTTTGGTATTCAGGGGTATTATAACCCGTTTACGGGAGAGGCGCAGGTCAATCGTTTCCAGCCGGCTTTTATGCTGCCTTTTGTGGTATGTCATGAAATGGCGCATCAGTCGGGTGTTGCGGCGGAAGACGATGCTAACCTGCTGGCTTATGCGCTGGGTACGGTGGTGCCGGATCCTGATTTCCGGTATTCCGCTTATTTTAACCTGTGGTTATATACGCACAGCCGTGTGCGTGCGCTGGATTCTGTACGTGCGGCTGCACACCGGGACCGGCTGAATCCCATTAGCTTGGCGCATGTGGATACGCTGCGTGATATACGCCGCAGGTATAAAAGTGATGTAGGAGCCTATAGTGGCTTCTTATATGACGGTTATCTGCGGCTGCACAATCAGAAAGAAGGTATCCGGAGCTATAATAATGTCGTGGAGACGGCATGGCTATTCGAATTGCGCAGGAAGCACACCGCTGCCGGTCTTATTTCAATCCCTTGATTTTAAGTTTAAATATACCCGGCGTCTTAATTAAGTGTTCATATCGGTCATAAACAGCTTCATCAGTTCGCCTGCCGCTTTGTAGGATGTGATGCTCCCTTTTAGCAGCGCTTCTTTGTAATGAGGGTATGCGGCTTGCACAGCTTTGTTTTGGAAGAACAATGTTCTTACCTGATCGTTGATTGTTTCCTCCATCCAGTAAACAGCCTGTGCTTTCCTCTTTTCGGAAAAATATCCGTTACTACCGGTATGTAATTTATAGCTTTCTATGATTTCCCATGCCTTATCCATACCTGTGCCGGTAAGGGCAGAACAGGTTCCTGTGCGAGGTATCCAGCCGCCGGGATGGGGCGGGAGCAGGTGCATGGCCCGTTTGTATTCTGTGGCGGCCAGCCTAGCCTTGTCCTGGTTGATGCCGTCTGCTTTGGTGATCAGCAGTGCATCTGCCATCTCCATGATGCCCCGTTTGATGCCCTGCAGTTCATCGCCTGCTCCCGGCAACATGAGCAGCAGGAAGAAATCCACCATGGAGTGTACGGCTGTCTCTGATTGTCCGACCCCTACTGTTTCGATGATGATGGTGTCATATCCCGCTGCTTCGCAGAGATAGATCGTTTCGCGTGTCCGACGTGCGACACCTCCCAGGGAGTCGCCGGCCGGCGATGGTCTGATAAATACATTGGGCAGGACGGATAATTGCTCCATCCGGGTTTTGTCGCCGAGTATGCTCCCTTTTGAAATAGAGCTGGTAGGGTCTACTGCCAGCACGGCGATCTTTTTCCGGTGTGTTTCCGAAAGATATAATCCGAAGCGTTCGATGAATGAGCTTTTCCCTACGCCGGGTACGCCGGTGATGCCAATGCGGATAGAATGACCTGACAGAGGCAGGCAGCGCTCCACGATCTGCCCGGCAAGCTCCTGGTGGGCAGGTAGTGTGCTTTCGACAAGTGTAATGGCCCGTGCCAGCACCGCAATATTACCGGAGGTGATCCCCTCCAGGTATTGACTGGCATCCATCGGTTGTTTTGTGGCCATTTGTCCTTTTTATTTGGTCATTTGTCCGTTTTCTCAATCAGCTTTTTCAGAATATCCTGTGCGGCGACAGAGATCACGGTTCCCGGTCCGAATACAGCGCTGACGCCGGCCTGGTACAGGAAATCGTAATCCTGCGGGGGAATGACACCACCGGCTACCACCATGATATCCTCCCGCCCCAACTCCTGAAGTGCCGCGATCACTTGAGGTACCAGCGTTTTGTGACCGGCTGCCAGGCTCGACACGCCGAGTATATGCACATCATTCTCTACTGCCTGGCGGGCAGCTTCAGCGGGTGTCTGGAACAGCGGGCCGATGTCCACATCAAAACCCATATCGGCGAAGCTGGTGGCGATCACCTTCGCTCCCCGGTCGTGCCCGTCCTGCCCCATTTTGGCAACCATGATACGTGGTCTTCTGCCGTCAAGCGTAGCAAACTCGTCAGCGAGCTTCCGTGCGGCTTCGAAATTTTTATCCATAGCGATTTCAGATGAATAGACGCCGGCGATGGAACGGATCGTTGCCTGGTAGCGTCCGAATACTTTTTCGCAGGCGTATGATATTTCTCCGAGTGTCGCTCTTCTCCGGGCGGCTTCTACTGCAAGCTCCAGCAGGTTGCCCTGACCTGTTCTGCAACATTCGGTGATGGCATCAAGTATGTTGTCTACTTCCTGCTGATTGCGTGAGGCACGCAACTCCTGCAGTCGTTTTATCTGCGCTTCGCGTACACGTGTATTATCTACTTCGAGTGTGTCTATCAGTTCCTGCTTTTCCGGCCGGTACCTGTTGACGCCGACGATAATATCCTTCCCGCTGTCTATCCTTGCCTGTTTTTTTGCGGCAGCTTCTTCGATGCGCATTTTAGGAATGCCTGTTTCAATGGCTTTGGCCATGCCGCCGAGCTGCTCCACTTCTTCGATCAGCGCCCAGGCTTTATGCGCCAGCTCGTGCGTAAGATATTCCACATAATAAGAACCGCCCCAGGGGTCAACCGTTTTGCAGATATTGTTTTCAAGCTGCAGGCACAACTGCGTATTACGTGCGATGCGGGCCGAAAAATCAGTCGGCAGGGCGATGGCTTCATCCAGCGCATTGGTATGCAGGCTCTGGGTATGACCCAGTGCAGCAGCCATGGCTTCGATGCTGGTACGCGCTACGTTGTTGAAGGGATCCTGTTCGGTAAGGCTCCAGCCGGAGGTCTGGCAATGGGTGCGTAATGCAAGTGATTTATTGTTCTTAGGGTCAAAGCTTTTTACAATTTTGGCCCAGAGCATCCGTCCTGCCCGCATTTTGGCGATTTCCATGAAATGGTTCATGCCAATTGCCCAAAAGAAAGAAAGACGCGGAGCAAAGCTGTCAATGTCGAGCCCTGCCTGCAATCCGGTACGGATGTATTCAAGCCCGTCAGCCAGGGTATAGGCCAGCTCTATATCGGCCGTAGCGCCTGCTTCCTGGAGGTGGTAACCGGAGATACTGATCGAGTTGAACTTCGGCATGTGCTTCGAAGTATATTCGAAGATATCGGCGATGATCTTCATGGAAGGGGCGGGCGGATATACGTATGTGTTCCGCACCATAAATTCCTTGAGTATGTCGTTTTGTATGGTGCCGCTCAGTTTTTCTGCAGGTACGCCCTGTTCTTCTGCGGCTACAATGTAGAAGGCCAGTATGGGTAATACAGCCCCGTTCATGGTCATGGAGACCGACATCACATCCAGGGGTATCTGATCGAAAAGGATCTTCATGTCGAGGATGGAGTCAATGGCAACGCCGGCTTTACCTACGTCGCCTACCACGCGTTCGTGGTCGCTGTCGTATCCTCGGTGTGTGGCCAGGTCAAAAGCTACGGACAGACCTTTCTGTCCCGCCGCCAGGTTGCGCCGGTAAAAAGCATTGGATTCTTCGGCTGTTGAGAACCCGGCATATTGACGGATGGTCCAGGGGTTGACAGCGTACATGGTGCTGTAGGGGCCTCTTAAAAACGGAGGTAGTCCGGCAGCATAATGCAGATGTTCGTACCCTTCGTTGTCTTTATGTTCATACCTGCTTTTGATCGTTATCTGTTCTGCGGCGGTAAACACATCGCCGTTGTCGCCGGATGTTTCCGGAACTACGGAACGGTAAGGTATTTTGCTGAGATCTTTTTTCATGCGTGCTTGTTTTCTTCTGTCAGCCTTGCCTGCTCATAGTTTGCTGCCAGCCGGGTCGTGTTAAGCGGCAGTATATCATATAGCCCGTCTCCGTCTCCCTGTGGAACCAGGGGGACGGTTGCTTTCCTCCGCATCTTTTCCGACGGATCAGGGAATTTATTAGTACCTACGAGTATTTTTTTTCCTGCTGCGAATTCTTGTTTTTCCTGCTCTGCAAATGTCCGGATGGCCTGCTGTATGGAGCCTGCCCGCAGGCATTGCAGGAATCCTCCCTGCGCTTCTATCCGGGTAAATCCTTCCCATGCTTTTTCCGCAATCTGCTCTGTCAGTGTTTCTATGAACCAGGAACCGGCAGCGCTATCAGATATTTTGTCCAGATAGCTTTCATGTTTCAGGATAAGCTGGATGTTCCGGGCCATTCTCCGGGAAAATTCGTTTTCCTGTGTGAAGGTGCTGTCGAAGTGCATTACGCTCAGACTGTTGCAGCCGCCGGTTACAGCGGCCATCGCTGCTGTAGTGGTGCGCAGGAGATTGTTGTAGGCATCGTATACAGTCAGATGGCGGTGCGCGGTGGTGGCGTGCACATAGACGTCACTTTGGACGTTGTATGTGCCGAGCAGCAATGCAAAAACTTTTCTCAGCGCCCGGAATTTGGCTATTTCAAAAAAATAATCAGGTCCGGCTCCCAGGTTTATCTGTATACGTCCTTTCAGCGCACCGGGGGTAATGCCCGCGTCTGTACCGGCGCTGATATAAGCATGAGCATGCGCCAGCGCACAGGAGAGCTGGTATGCCGGAGGTGCACCGGCATTATGGTATATAGCTGCGTTAACGCATAGTGTTTTATAGGGCGCTGTTTGAGTAAACAGCGCTGTCCATGTTTCAAAATCCTTTTGGTATGTATTATCAGTACGCCCATGCTGTACTGCCTGGCCTATAAAGTCCGCGTCAACAGAGATGTTCAGTTGATCCGGCTGCCATCCCTGCGACAGGATATAAGCCTGTATTTTTTCCCGGAATATCAGGGCATCCCCCATTATGGAAAACTGCAGGCCGATGTACGGAGCGTCGATATCCCGGAGCAGGGTTGCCAAATCGGTGGTATGCGTCAGGTAAAAGTGTAAGGCCGTAGCGCCGTTGTCCAGAGCATGCAGGGCTTTTTTATTGGCTTCGCTTTCATCCGTTACATGAATGGTTTCACAGACTTCCCAATCCGTATGTGTAAATAGCGGCCGGCGTTCGGTCAGGCCGGCAAGATCAACCGCAGTATAGAAGGGTTTGATGGTGATCCCTTCCGCCGTAGTATATTGTAGTGTTTGTTCAAAATCGGCTCCTTTCAGGTCTTTGATCGTCTGCTGGATCCATTGCTCCGGACTTACCGGAGGGAAAGAAGAGAACAGTTTGCTGCCATCATTCATGTGTAATCCATTTTAGTGATGAATTATGAATTATGAATGATTCAACTCATCATTCATAATTCATAATTATCCCGCGTGTCCATAATGTAATACTCTTTTTGCTTCGTCATGAATGACCTGCAGGGCAATGTCGGTCGGCATATCGCCTTCTACAGTAAGCACATAGTCTACAATGCGCACATGCAGGTCTTTGGCCGTGGCGTCGGGTTTGAGCTGCTGTGCCAGTTGGCTGACCATATTGATCTCCTGCTCCTTGACATTTTTTACGGTATCCCATACCTGTGTGGATACATAGATCTGCTGGGAGAGATTGTGCTCAAACTCGGAATTGATCTGCATGGCAAGCGCCTGCTGAAGCTCCCGTGCCGACATTCCGGGGTGGTAGACCCGCGGGATCAGATTGCGGGGCTGTATCCGCTCGAGGAATACTACCAGCCTTTCGTATGCCTGCAGACGGAGGCGCAGGGTGATGTCATTGTTGTCACGCAGCAGCGCCAGTTGTTTCCGTTGTGTCTGGCTGACCAGGAATTTCTGAACGATCAGGTAACTGCTGATCAGTACAATCATGGCAGGCAGGGTGTATTTCAGAATCTCAAGCAGGGTGGTTACATACACATTCATTACAGCGCAAATTTAATTTGCCGCGACAAAATAACATGTTTTTCCTTGATTGAGATGTTATAGGAGAGGTTTGTTATACGTTGCCGGCGCGGTATGCGTTTGTTTTTTGGATACTTCCGATTCTGAAGCGACAGGGTGGCATGGTTTTTAAACGACTAAAATATCTCTGGATGAACATGTACATGATTTATTGTACTGCAATATAAAATAATGAGGGGGTCTGGTAAATAAAACAGAGCAGGGCTGCGTACTTAGTGTACCGGCCCTTTGTTTTTGATGTTTTCTCAAAATGATAACCAGATTTTCCCGGCAGGGTTTTTATCTGGGTATTGTATAAACCTGATATTTTATGAGAACGCACGAATTTAACAGCCCGCCGCACGATCAGAATGTAATGATGAATACCATGACATCGTGCGTGAACAAAGTTGTAAAACAAGGATATACCGATACGTTTAAGATCACAGACAGAGGGTTACTCTCCTGTGCCAGGAACCGGTATTTCAGACCGGAGCAGATCCGGGTGATTAATTTTTACCGTTTTGAAGGACAATCTGATCCCGCAGATAATTCTATCATGTACGTGATTGAAACTTCGGATGGGCTTTGCGGTACTTTGATTGATGCGTACGGGGCGTATGCCGACAGCCGTGTCAACAATTTTATGAAAGCCGTAGAAGATATCCGTAAGAAAGAATAACACTGTACCCGTATATCTGTGAGCCGGATTAATGTTCTGTCGGGAAATACAATTTAAAGGTGGCGCCTGCATTGGGATGGCCATGAGCAAGAATGTATCCGCTGTGATTTGCCATTACCCGCTGGGCTATGGCAAGCCCCGCTCCTTTTCCTTCGTACATGGATTGCTGGTTATGCAGCCGCTGGAACAGCAGAAACATTTTGTGCATGAACTTGTTGTTGAATCCGATCCCGTTATCTGTAATGCTGATCCTGTAAAAGGTTCGCCCGGTAAGCGCTTGATTAATTTCCACAAGCTCTGCCCCGTCCACCTTTGATGTTGTTACGGTTATAAGCGGGGGGATGTCTTCATGCGAGAATTTAAGTGCATTGTCCAGTAAAGCCTTAAACAACAATTGTAGTTGTGCCGGATAGCCCTGAACGACGGGAAGCTGACTCAGCCGGATATCAGCATTTTTGTCTTTGACCTTTTTTTTCAGCTCGTTTACAGTCTGTTGTACGATTGTATTCAGATCCGAAGTTTCAGGGTCTCCCTGTTCGCTTACAAGACTGGTAAGGTCGGCGAGATCTTCAATCAGTTCCTGCATACGTCCTGCAGCATTGTTGATGCGTTCCATCAGTGTTTTACTGTCTGCATCCACCAGGTCTTTTTTCTGCCATAATAATAATAAGCGGTTGAGGAAGATCTGTATTTTCCTCAATGGCTCCTGCAGGTCGTGCGAAGCGGCAAATGCGATCTGCTCCAGTTCGTTATGCGACCTGCGCAGGTCAATCAGCTTTATCTGCAACTCTTCCTGGTAACGTATTCTTTTCCGGAGTGAATTGATCATCAGCACCAGCAGCAGCAGGGCGAGTGCTCCAAACCCGAAATACAGATATCTGATATTGCTGACTGTAAGTTGCTGGTATAATAATTTGTTTTTGTGGTATTCAGCCAGATGGACTTGTTCTATCCGCTTCATTTTTTGTATGAAATCCATGCATTGCTGCATAGAGATACGTCCTTCGTAAAAATGCACAGGTACTTTCTCTGTTGCGGCAGTATCTGAAAAATTCAGATTGTGCTTCAGGTTGGTAAGCCGGGATACCACATAGCTGCGCAGCAGGATTACATTATTGTATTGCTCGGGAGTCCCGTTCGTCATCGTCTTCAGCTTATCTGTGATCGGGATCAGCTTCGCATGAGGTTCGGCAAGCAGCCGGATGTAATTGCTGTCGCGGGTGATCATGTATCCCCGTTCGAAGCGGTCTATATCTTTTATCGCTACCTCAAGCCGGTCCAATTGTGCGATAATGCCGTATGTCTGTTCTACCTTGTCAATGGCATTAATTAAAGTGCCGAGACGTTTGACCGACACAAATGACAGAACTGTCATAATAATAAATGACAGGATAAATAATATGGAAATGATATATAGCCTCTTTTTCATCCCATATCAAACATAGGCCATTTTATTGATTTTTTGCATTCCGGGATTTTCCCGTAAATTTTTGAGGAAATTTATCCTCATTCCTTTTTTAACTCAGTCAAATCGGGCATTTTACATTTTTAAATATTTGTTTTGTTTCTTTGTAAAATAATTGTTGTCAATTTTTAATAAAGATATTTTATGATTGCTGTTGATCGCGGAAATCTGGCTTTAAGGTTGCATGTATGTTTATTACGAAATAAATAGAATAAGTCAGGTTCACCTTAAAATATCCTTTGTTATGCTCTCTCAACAACAAATGCAAAAGCAACAGTTAAAAATTCTGCCTCAGCAGATTCAATTGTTGAATCTTTACTTTCTTAATAGCCAGGAGCTGGAGCAGCGTATCAAAACTGAGTTGGAAGATAATCCTATGCTGGAGATGACAAGCAGTCAGGAGTCTGAGCCCGGTGGGGATGAACAATCTTCTGGTGACGTTCCGGAATGGGATGATTACCGGGATGATGATATACCGGACTATAAAACTGAATACCAGAATTACTTCGCTGCAGATCAACTGCCGGAAATGCCTATTGTTTCTATGAGTTATTTCAGAGACGAACTGAAGCAGCAGCTCCGCCTGCAGGAAATTTCTGAAAAAGACAGGATGCTTGCCGAATATCTTGTCGATATGCTGAATGACCGCGGATTAATGGACAAATCGCTGGAAGACGTGGCAGATGATCTTTCGTTCAATATGCAGATCCTGGTAGACGAGAAAGAGCTGGAGCGTATTTTGTCTTTGATTCAGGAGTTGGAGCCGGTAGGTATTGGTGCGCGTGACGTACGGCAGTGCCTGTTGCTCCAATTGGAGCGGATGAACCGCAGGCGTCCGGATATCCGTTGTGCATACAAGCTTGTCCGGGATCATTTTAGTGACCTGATGCACCGCCAGTTTGAAAAAGTACAGCACAGCCTGAATATTGATGAAGATGAATTGCGTATTGTATTGCAGAAGATCAGTACGCTGAACTTTTACCCGGTTTCCGAACGGGTTACATTGTTTGAGCCTAAGGACACGATCATTCCCGACTATATCATCAGCCGCGATGGCGACGATATCGGGGTCAGCCTGCTGCATTCCAGATCTTCCGCTGTTTATGTCAACCAGTCTCTGTATGAGCAGCTTGCCGGTCAGTGTGGCAGTCGTGATAAGTCGGCTATACAATATGTAAAAAACAAGTTGCAGTCGGCAAGGTGGTTTGTACAGGCTGTCAAGCAACGGGAGGATACTATGCTGCATATTATGCAGTGCATTATCCGGATACAGAAAGACTATTTCATGGAAGGAGATATACACCTGCTGAAACCAATGGTACTGCGTAATGTAGCTGAAGCTTCCGGTCTGGATATTTCCACGATTTCCCGGATCACAAGCAACAAATATGCGGAAACACATTTTGGGCTGATCTATCTGAAAGATCTTTTCAGCGAAGGCATTGCAGATCAAAAAGGGAAGGTGATCAGTAATAAGGTGATCCAGTCCGTAATAGAAGAAACGATTGACAATGAAGATAAGCGGCATCCCTATACGGATCAGCAGCTTGTACATATACTTACGGGACAGGGTTATAACATTGCCCGGCGCACAGTAGCAAAGTACAGGGAGCAGATGGGCATTCCGATTGCGCAGATCAGATCGGTCTGGGTTTGATAATTATTGATTTATTGGTAAATTGACGGTTCGAAATATTAGCGACACAACACACCCAACTGGAAATAAAAATATGAGTAAGCAAATTTTAGTAATTGACGATGATAATGACATGTGCCTGCTGCTAAACCGTTTTCTGACGCGCCATGGATATACCGTAACCAGTCTCAACGGTGGTCAGCCGGCATTAGGCTGGATGAAAAAAAATACCCCTGCATTGGTATTGTGCGATTTCAGGCTTGATGACATGACCGGCGCGGAGCTGCTTGAAAAGATAAAAGAGATACATCCGGGTGTTCCTGTAATTATCATTACGGGATATAGTGATGTAAAGGATGCGGTGGAGGTGATGAAGCTGGGAGCGTACGATTATGTCACCAAACCGTTGTTCCCGGATGAGATATTGCTTACTATCCGGAAAGCGCTCAGTGAAAAGACAGAAGGGCCGGCCGGCCGGGTACAGGTATCTCCGAAGACAAGCCGCACCGATGAGCAATCCGGGCAGCCATATCCTAAATACATGGATCATGACGGGCAGTTTATTCCCGGAGAAAGTCCGGAGTTCAGGAATATCATGCAGCAGATAGACCTCGTGGCGCCTACCAATTACAGCGTCATTATATATGGTGAAAGCGGAAGCGGCAAAGAAGTCATTGCCCAGCAGATACACCGGAAAAGCGGGCGGGCAGACAAACCTTTTATTGCAATTGATTGTGGTGCATTATCGCGCGAATTGGCCGGCAGTGAATTGTTCGGACATGAAAAAGGTTCTTTCACGGGGGCGGTAAACCAGAAAACCGGAAGCTTCGAAGTTGCGAACGGCGGAACTATCTTTTTGGATGAAATAGCGAACCTGTCCTATGAAATACAGGTATCCCTGCTGCGTGTGATACAGGAGCGAAAAATGAGAAGGGTCGGCGGGAATAAAGATATAGAGTTGGATGTGCGGATCATTGTCGCAAGTAATGAAAAACTGTGGGATGCCGCAGGTGTGGGTAAATTCCGCGAAGACCTGTATCACCGGTTTAATGAATTCAGCATTAACGTACCTCCGTTACGCGAACGAAAAAAGGATATTATGCTGCTGGCAAACCATTTTCTTAAGCTGACAAATGCCGAGTTGGGGAAACATGTTTCCGGGTTTTCCAAAGAAGTGGAGCATATCTTTCTCAATTATATCTGGTATGGTAATCTCCGTGAGCTGAAAAATGTAGTGAAAAGGGCCACATTACTGACCGATGGAAATATGGTAGAAGTGAAATCGCTTCCGTTTGAAATCACCAACTTTCATAAGCTCCAGTTTGATAATGCCGTACAGGCTTCGGAAGACATATTACAGGATATCGCCTCCGGCAGAGAGAATGGTGCTTCTTCTTATGGAAACAAGTTGAAGACAGCAAATATTGATGCGGAATATGAAGTAATACTCGAAGCATTGAAACAGGCTGATTTCAACAAAAGCAGGGCAGCGCAATTACTCAATATTGACAGAAAGACATTGTATAATAAAATGAAGCAGTACAAACAGTTCAATAATCAGTAAAACTTATCTTATACTCATATACTACCGGTAACTATGAAGCCTGAAAAAATAACGGGTACCCCGGAAACTTATGCGCAATTAATAAACAATACTCCTTGCGGGGTATTAATTGTGACGGAGCCGGATTTTCGTATCGTGTATCATAACGACTTTTTTTTGCAGTTTACAGGATTTTCACCGGCAGATGTTATGAATGAGGAATTTACATTGCTGCAACTGCTCGATCCGTCCCAATACCACCGTCTGCACATCCAGATTTCCCGTGCGAAGGAGGATGAAAGCAAGCGTAAACGATATGTGATTTATTCCCTTCGCCATAAAAGCGGTAACCTTATACAATGTTACATTTATGCAGCTCCCGCCGAACATACCGGACAAGGGCAGGAACCCCGCATACAGTTGTCCATCGTTCCTGAATTATCTACATGGAGTATGCCCTATACGTCTTTCGATACGAGGGAATTGTTTCTTGAGTTGTTTGGTGATTTTGGATTTGGTACATTCGAATGGATTATAGTACCCGATAAGGTGTATTGTTCGGAAGGTGTATATCAGATTTGCGAAGTAGACCGTTTTTCAAATGTTTTTACATTGAAATCTGTGCGGACTATGCTGCATCCTGAGGACCGCGAGGAGGTTATTGCCGCCGTGCTTGCGGTATTTGATACGGGAGATACGTATAATGTGGAAACCAGGATCATTACACCCCAGAAAAACATCAGGTACATCAATTCCATCGGAAGGATTATCAAGGATGGACAGGGCAATCCGTTGAAGCTGGTGGGCAGCGTACGGGATATTACGCAGCGGAAGGAAAGTGAAATAGCGCTTAAAAAACACTTCCAGGAGCTGAACCGTTCCAACCGCCAGCTTGAGGAATTTGCATACGTGACCAGTCATGACCTTCAGGAACCGTTGCGGAAAATCAGTACTTTTTCAGACCGGCTTGCGGAGAAAGTATCAGGCACACTGGATCAGGATGGTACGTTTTATCTGGAGCGGATCAAAGCTGCTGCAAACAACATGCGCCTGCTGATCAAAAATCTTCTCGACTTCTCACGTATTACAGAAGGCAGTCTTGCTTTTTTGCAAACCAACCTTTCGTTTGTTTTAAAGGAAGTAACAGCAGACCTCGAACTGAAGATCGGAGAGACAAAAGCGACCATAGAGTCCGGTCCTCTTCCTGTGATCACTGCTGATCCGTTACAAATGCGTCAGCTTTTCCTAAACCTGATTGGTAATGCACTTAAATTCCGGCGGGAAAATGTAGCTCCTGAAATCCGGGTTTCGTGCGGTAAACTGACGGATGAAGAAAAAACGTTTGCTGGTCTCACTCCCTCCCGGCAATATTATAAAATACAATTTTCAGATAATGGCATCGGATTTGAGCAGGAATATGCGTCCCGTATCTTCCAGATGTTTCAGCGATTGCACGGTAAGACGGAATACCCGGGATCCGGCATCGGTCTCGCGATCTGTAAAAAAATTGTGGATTACCACCAGGGGGTAATTTATGCGGAACGCCTGCCGGAATTTGGAGCCCGCTTTACTGTTATATTACCGGAAACATAACCAGGATGGTATCATACCGGCAGGCAGAGTATGTCTTTTCCTGCCGGTAGTCCGTTTCGGTATGTGCTAAATAAACTACATCATGAACAATGAAATCCATACAGGTGTCAGGATATTGATCGTTGATGACGATGAAGAAGACTTTATCATTACAGGGGATTATATACGGCATATACCCGGTACTTCTTATCGCATAGACTGGTGCTATAAATACGAACAGGCATTACGACATATGCTGGACAGGAACTACGACTTGTATTTTGTGGATTATCGTATGGGGGCCAAGTCTGGTGTGGATCTGCTCAGGGAAGCGTTGAGTCATAATTGTACGGAGCCTGTTGTACTGTTGACCGGGAACGGGAATTACAGAGTAGATATGGAAGCGATGCAGTTTGGCGCAGTGGATTACCTGGTCAAGACTGAGTTGAGTGTAGAAAAAATGGAGCGGTGTATCCGTTATGCGCTGGACCGTGCAGCATCTATGAAAGCGCTGAAAGCCAACGAACGTCGTTACCGGAGCATTTTTGAAAAATCTAAAGACCTGGTTTTTCTGGCAGATACACAGCTTCACTTCCGGGATGTAAATGATTCTGCTGTCCAGTTGCTCGGATATGATAAGGAAAGCATCATGAGTCTGAGTTTGTATGATCTGATAGCGCAGACACAGCATAAAAATTTTTTATTGCAGTCGTTGCGGCACAGAAAAGGTATAGAAGACTGGGAGGTAATATTGATCACAAGAAACGGGGAACGGAAAAACTGTATGTTGACTGCTTCTTTTGAGCAGGATGATAACGATGAAACCTACGTGCAAGGTATTATCCACGATATTACCAACCTCAAAAAGGCCGAAAAAACGACCCTGCAGATAGAGAAAATGGCTGCTGCCGGCAGGTTGGTACGCACGCTTGCCCATGAAGTACGGAACCCGCTGAATAATATTACACTTTCCGTGGAGCAGATGATGCAGGATGTGCCGGATGAACATTTACGGTTGTATATGGAGATTATCCAGCGTAACAGCAAACGGATCGGCGATCTGATCAGCGAACTGCTGAGCACATCACATACGCCTGGAGTAACGCTTGCCCCCCGGAAGTTGCAGGAGGTGGTAGACGATGTGATTGCTGTAGCCATAGACCGGATTACGCTCCGGCATATCCGGCTTGAAGTATCGTATCCGGAAACGCCGGTGCACATATTGGCGGATGGGGAAAAGCTGAAAATTGCGTTGCTCAACATTGTAATTAATGCCATTGAAGCCATGGATGAGCAGGGTGGAGAGCTTGAAATACTGCTGCAGGAAAAGCATCCGGGATATGCCTCGCTTTCTATCAGGGATAGTGGCTGCGGAATTTCTGAAGAAAATATTTCCCGCCTGTTTGAGCCTTATTTTACACAAAAAAGAAACGGGGTCGGGCTGGGTCTGGCATTTACACTGAACATCCTGCAGGCACACAAGGCGGAGCTTGAAGTGACCTCCCTGGAGCATAAGGGAACAACATTTACGATTACCTTTCAGCTTGCAGATACGTTGCGTGAGCGATTGGTGACAGACAGTGCAGCAGGGCGCTCCTGAAACTAACGATTGAAGGAAAATATTTCACTGTCTTTAGGTTGCTTCCCTTTTATCATATCGCGGATCATCTGTGCTGCAAGTACGCTGAATGTGATGCCATTACCGCCGAATCCCAGGGCGAAAAATGTATTGGGCAGCTCCGGTATACTCCCGATATAGGGTAGCCCGTCCTGAGTGGTGATATAAGTGCCTGCCCATGAAAAATCTGCCCGCACCTGCAGATGGGGAAACCGCTGACCGAAAGATTGTAATAGCTTTTCTGTCTTTTTCTTGACCCGGGCATCCCGGGTAGCAGGGTTGTTAAAAGGATCATCTTTGCCACCAATAAGAATCCTGTTGTCGTCGGTGAGGCGGAGATACATATATGGCTTGGCCGTTTCCCAGATCAGGCTGTTCTGGTACCAGGTATTGTCCGAAGGCAATGGTTCGGTCACCAGGGCGTAAGTTGAGTGGAGATCTGCCACCTCGCGGGGCAGGTACAACAACGATTCATATCCGCAGGTGATTATCACTTTTTTTGCCCGTACCCGGTATCCTGTATCTGTTGTTATGAGTATGTGGTTGGCTTCATGTTGTATACTGGTTACACCTGTATTGTCGTAAACACTGTATTCTTTTTGCTGAACATATTCCAGCAGGCTGTGGGTGAGGAGATAAGGGTCTACTACCGCCCCGTCTTCGGAAAGGATACCACCCGGTGTCCGGATTCCGAACAGCCGTTCGGCTTCGCTGCTTTCCAGCCAGTTGACCCGGAACCCGTTTTTCAGACGGAACCCGTACTCACGGTACAGCATATGTTTATGTCTTATTTCGGAGGCAAATTGTAAGCTTGGGCGCAGGGCAAATGCAACATCGGTACGAAGTTTTTTACAGATCTGCTGCAGATCGTATATAGATTTGCGGCAGAGTTTATAGGCATGTACTGCATTTATTCTTCCTATCTGTTCGGCTAGAATATGCAGTGGTGCAGCCAGTTCGTATTGCAGCAGTGCAGGGCTGGCGGCGGTACCTCCCATTCCCGCATGGCGGCGGTCAAGTATGGCAACTTTCAGGTCATCTCTGTACAGGTAGTAGGCAGCCAGTGCCCCACTGATACCGGCGCCGATTATAGCTACATGTACGTCTATATCCGTACTTAATGACGGATAAGCATGTTTAATGCCATTTTTCATCAGCCAGTAAGGATAATCAGATCGCGCATCCATATTTTCGGATAGTTTTCGTGTTGATATGATATGGGTATAATTTATTTATATACTCATTGTTTTTATTTTGCATAAAAATATTTTCTCTTTCTTTGTATTTCCTATATGTAAAAATAGAAATATGCATGGGTTGTTTATTGGAATCATTATAATTTCATGCCAATAAATCTTTTTCTGAGCAGAATGGGTAATGATGCGCAATTGTGTATCTAGCCGGATCTCAATCCCGACCGGGATTGTATAAGGGATGGAAAAGCGCAGTTGTCTATAACCAGCCGGGGCATATGGCGGTAACGGTTTGTATTATTCCATTTACGGGTTACGGAAATAATGATCAAGGTCGGCCAGGCTGATTGGTTTTTCATATATGAAAAACCGGGCGTCAGCCGGCATTTCAGGTGCTTCCGGATGATATGCGCTGATCAGATTGATGTGTATCCCCGGGTAAGCACGTGCGATTTCCGGCGCAACGTCCCAGCCGGCTCCATCCGGTAAGTCATTATCCAGAAATATGATGCCCGGTTTTTCTGTCGATATATTTGTCAGGCCGTCTGCCAGCGAATGGCTTATATGAACGTCATAGTTTTTGTCCTTGCTGAGAATATAGCTTCTTAACAGGTGGCACAAATCAGTTTCATCGTCTATGATTAAAACTTTCATCCGGTTCATATGGTAATGTTCAAATCTTTACTCTTCCCCGGAATAAGTATAAGATCCGGTTTGTTGCCGGTCGACCGTGTTGGTGATCAGCGTTTTCATGATACAGGGATCCGGGTATAATGTATCCAGTAACTGCGTAAAGCCGCTACTGTTTTCAGCAGGCTTTCAAAACTGTTGGGTTTAGTGATATAAGAATTGGCTCCGAGTTCATAGCAGCGTCGCATTTCCTGTTCGTTATTAGTCGTGCTGAAAACCACGACAGGTATGTTTTTAAGATCCGGATGCTGTTTCAGTTCACCCAATACCTCACGTCCGTCTTTCTTGGGCATGTTCAGGTCCATTAAAATAAACCTGGGTAAGGTTGCCGGTAACCCGTTTTGTTTTCGTGCCTGTAGAAATTCCAGCATTTCAACGCCATTCTCCACAAATTGCAGCCTGTCGTCAAATCCGTTTTCTTCAAATGCAGCCTGTAACAGGAACCGGTCGTCTGCATCATCTTCTGCTATTAATATGAAAAAATCTTCCATGTCTGCCGGTTATGCTCTGCTAAGATACACAAATTATAGTATTACCAGCCCGGCCGGATAATAAATAATACTCTGTTACCTTTGCCCGGAAATTTTTGGCCTATGTTGAACCGTTACTGGCGGGAGTATCCTTTGTTGGTGCAGATGGTGTTATTTGTGATCATGATTTTTATACTGGCAGGTTTTTTTATAAAAGTTGTAATGCCGGTTACCGTTCATTTATTTACCGGGATACGGAAGTTTGATATACAACTACTGACGAAAGAAAGCCATCCTGCGGAGATACGCGCCGGGTTAATTTCTCAGGTATTGGTCAGTCTGAGTATTTTTTTGTTACCCTCGCTGCTTTTTGTTTACCATACAACACCGCATGTACGGACTTACCTGGGACTTCGTAAACCTACATTGTATACTCATTGGATACTGACCGTGCTTCTAATCCTGGGCGCTATGCCGCTAATGCTGCAAATACAGGCCCTGATGAAGGGGATTGATTTTGGTGAGGACACTGCTGCCGTGCAGGCGGCCAGCGACCGGTTATCGGAAGCTTTATTACAAATGTCGGGTCCGGGTGATCTTGTTTTTGTTTTTCTGGGTATGGCAGTGCTCCCCGCAATAGGTGAGGAGCTGTTTTTTCGGGGCATCATAATGCGTTTTCTTGCCAAACGTAACCGGTACTTCTTTGGAAATGATACAGGTGTAACTACACCTTCCGGGCGAAGCAAAAGTATGTTTTTTACAATAAGTATTACGGCGGTATTCTTTACCCTGGTGCACAGTTCCGTGTACGGCATGCCTTCTATCTTATTCGCGGGTTTCATTCTGGGGTTGGTTTATTATCTGACAGGTTCGCTCTGGTGCAGTATATTGGCGCACCTGATCAATAACGGGTTACAGATCATACTGATCTATTTTTCCCGGAATAACACCACGCTGACGCGTATAGGAGAAGCAGACCAGCTACCGTGGTGGCTTGTTGTTTCAGGATTTTTTGTAGCAGGCACGGCCCTCTACCTGTTATGGCAAAAAAGAACACCGCTTGCTCCCGGATGGACAGATGATTATCTTGCACATGAACAACCTGAAACAAAACCCTGATATGATCAATTTGAAAACCCGGGAATGTGCCAATTTGAAAATGTACTACGTGTTCGACGAACTGCCATTATTTTATTTATTGTCAAAAAAATACATTTTATTAAAACAATACAATGAATATTAGCATACCAGGGACATTTTCAAATTCCCGAATTTTCAAATTTTCAAATTAATACGAAGTTTATGGCATTACACTGGCCTACATTTTTCACACGTCTTGGCAGTGCGGTGGTTTTTTGTGCGATTATGATGGCGGGGCTGTTATGGACCGAATGGGCATTCTTTGGTTTGGCTGTTACCATACAGATATTATGTCTGCGGGAGTACTTCCGTATGATGAAGCTGATATTTCCGGAACAGGCGCAGCCGTCCTGGGTACATCTGGCTGTACAGCTTGCCGGATTTGGCTTGTTGTCGTTGTTGGCGTTTGGGTTATATGAACCGGTAATATTGCCCGAAGGGAAATTTATGTTGAGCTACTGGCCGGCTCTGCTTTTTGTACCCGCATTATTGTTGATTGCCGGAACATTATCAAAGCATTTCTCTTTCGGAGGAGCCTTGTATGCTTTGGGCGGCTTGTTATATATTGTGCTGCCGGTTGCCTTACTTATTTTCCTGCGGGAAAAAAGCTTTATCCTCCCGCTTGCGCTGATATTAATGCTCTGGGTCAACGATACAATGGCTTACCTTGCAGGTTCCTTTATCGGGAAAACACCGTTTTCTTCCATTTCTCCGAAGAAAACATGGGAAGGTACTGCCGGTGGCGCTTTGCTGACCATAGCGGGAGCTGCTGTATGGGGAAGTTACACCGATTATTATACTATGGTAGACTGGATCATTCTGGCGTTTTGTGTAGCTGTTGGCGGTACTGCCGGTGATTTGTTTGAGTCGAAGCTTAAGCGGCTTGCCGGTATCAAAGACTCCGGCCAACTGATGCCGGGACATGGCGGAGCGCTTGATCGCTTTGATTCCCTGCTTACCGCAGCGCCTTTTGCCTTTTGCTATGCTTATCTCTGCATGTGATCTGTACATTGTGCCGGTATGGCAAGGGGATAAGCTTCCAATATTGCCGATCAAGTATTATTTTCGCTGCCTGAAATCATTGCATTAATTTGGAAATTTGAAAATGTGCTAATTTGAAAATGTATATGTTTTGATAAATATTATGTTCATTGACTCATTTTCAAATTCTCAATTTTTCAAATTAAAATATACAACATGACCATACACCGGGAAGGTTATAAATATATCATCATTGCTACCATATTGTGGGCAATTATCGGATACCTGTCTTATTGTTTTATGTACGACCTTCCTTTTTTGCTTTACCCGCTAAATCTGGTATGCTTCCTGTTGTGGTTCTGGGTGATCTGGTTTTTCCGGTTGCCATCCCGTCGTTTTACCTCAGGGCCGGATAAAGTGATAGCGCCGGCAGACGGCAAAGTGGTGGTGATCGAAGAGACATATGAAGGCGAATATTTTAAAGACCAGCGGCTCCAGGTCTCCATCTTTATGAGCCCTTTAAATGTGCATGTGAATCGTAACCCGATAAGCGGCGTAGTGCGGTATATGAAATATCATCCCGGAAAGTACCTGGTAGCCTGGCATCCGAAATCGTCTACCGAGAATGAGCGTACCACGCTGGTGATTGCCGGCAACCGTACCGAACTGCTGCTCCGCCAGATCGCCGGAGCGCTGGCACGCAGGATCTGCTATTATGTAAAGGAAGGAGACAGGGTAGAGCAGAATGGAGAATTTGGTTTTATACGTTTCGGTTCACGTGTAGATATTTTTTTTCCTGTGGGCACACAGGTGCAGGTTAAGATCGGAGATGTGGTGAAAGGCGGCGTTACCGTATTGGCAGATTTACCCTGATTTCGTATCTTTACAGAAGGACCTTTAAACAGAGAAATATGAAAAGACTTACATTACTGACAGCCGGGCTGCTAATGGCAGGCGCTGCATTTGCTTATACAGGTGATAAGGGGTGCTGCAAAGGCAAAAAAGAAAATTGCAAAAAAGAAGCGAAAGCAAAATGTGAGAAAGGTAACGGCTGTTGTAAAAAAGACGCTGCAGAGAAGAAAGCTTAGTGAATTTGAAAATTTGAGAATTTGAAAATGAATAATGAAAGGACATTTCGCAGATTGCAGACATTTTCAAATTTGCTAATTCCCAAATTTTCAAATTAATTCCCGTTGTGACCAATCACGAAATTGCTGATCATTTTTCCCTGTTGTCCCGGCTGATGGACATCCATGGTGAAAACAGCTTTAAGGTAAAATCATACAGCAACGCCGCCTATACGATCGAAAAGCTGCCGCGCGAAGTGGCTGCGATGGATGATGCCGAATTGTTTTCCCAGAGGGGCATAGGCAGCGCTATCGGTGCGAAAATTCGTGAGATACAGTATTCCGGTAAACTGACAGTACTTGAAGATCTGGTTGCCGTCACGCCCCCGGGCGTGCTGGATATGATGCAGGTAAAAGGCCTGGGGCCTAAGAAGATTGCAGTTATCTGGAAAGAAATGGGGATCGAATCCCTGGGTGAGCTGGAATACGCCTGCAACGAAAACCGGATGGCGCTGCAAAAAGGCTTTGGCGTCAAAACCCAGGAGAATATATTACTGGCCATTGCTTTCCTGCGCAGCAATCAGGGGTGGTATCTGTGGTCTGAGGCGGCTGCGTTTGCAGACGATTTGTTACAAAGATTGCAAAAGGCTTTTCCGGAAAACAGGTTTGCCTTCACCGGCAGTTTCCGCAGACAGGTGGAAACCGTTGATGTCATTGAACTGGTGACGGATCTGCCTGCCCTGGAGTTGTTGCCTGTATTTATGGTTGTGCCGGATGCGGTCGTTGAAACGGGTAATGAGCAACCCGGCCGGGTTGTGGTACGGTTGACAGGACAGCCGGTTGTCTGCTTTTATATATGCGAACACGACCGGTTTTACCACACGCTTTTTCTTACGACCGGCAGTCTCACTTTTACGGAAAGTTTTCTGGCCAGGTATCCGTTGTCTGCCACGGTAGACAGTGAGCAGGCTGTATTTGATGCGGCCGGATTGGCTTATGTAGCGCCGGCTCTGCGTGAAGAGGCCGCTATTATCGAACGCGCCGGCTGCAATGCGCTGCCGGAGCTGATTACAGTGCAGGATATCAAAGGGATTATTCATAGTCACTCAACCTGGAGTGACGGCAGGCATACTATCGAAGAAATGGCGCGTGCAGCACAGGCACAGGGATTCGAGTACCTGGTGATCAGCGACCACTCACAGGCAGCATATTATGCCAACGGCCTTACTCCCGAACGGATCGCTGCCCAGCATCAGGAGATTGACCGTTTGAATGACCGGCTTACTCCTTTCAAAATCTTTAAAAGTATTGAAGCAGACATCCTCAGCGACGGCAGTCTCGATTATAATGACAGTGTGTTGCAGACCTTCGACATGGTGATCGCTTCGGTGCACAGCAATCTGAGGATGCCTGAAGATCGGGCGATGGAGCGGCTGATGCGTGCGATCCAAAATCCGTTTACAACGATACTGGGACACCCTACCGGGCGCCTGCTGCTGTCAAGAGCAGGATATCCGGTAGATCATAAAGCAATTATTGATGCCTGCGCGGCGCATCAGGTGGTTATCGAGATCAATGCGCATCCCCGCCGGCTGGACCTCGACTGGCGCTGGATTGAATATGCGCTGGGAAAAGGCGTATTACTCTCTATTGATCCGGATGCGCACGCAATAACCGGGTTTGATGACATAAGATACGGTGTGCTGGCGGCACAGAAAGGAGGTCTTTCCGCAAAATACAATCTTAGCAGTTATTCCCTGACTGCATTTGAAGCTTTTCTTGCAGCCAGGAAGCAAAGAATGAGTGGGGTAATTTAAGGGGCATTTCCGGCAGGATGGGATATCTGTCCCCTCAAAATTCCTATATTTACATCCTTTCATGTCATGTTTTACCTGTTTTTATGAAGCGTATACTCCTATCTGTTGCAGTTTATGCAATTTCACTGTATCATTCCGATCCTGTTGCCGCTCAGGCCAGGCTTGTGGAAAAAATAACCGCAAACGGAAGCGGGCTGACTATACCTTACGAAAAATATGTATTGCCCAACGGACTGACTATTATTGTACATGAAGATCACAGCGATCCGGTCGTGCACGTGGATGTGACTTACCATGTAGGGTCGGCGCGGGAAGAGATCGGCAAATCCGGATTTGCCCATTTCTTTGAGCATATGATGTTCCAGGGCTCGGATAATGTGGCGGATGAACAGCATTTCAGGATCATAACAGAGGCCGGCGGTACGCTGAACGGTACTACCAACCGCGACCGTACCAACTATTTTGAAACCGTTCCATCCAATCAGCTCGAAAAGATGTTGTGGCTGGAAGCCGACCGGATGGGCTTTTTTCTCGATGCGGTGACACAGCAAAAATTTGAAGTGCAACGGGCTACAGTAAAAAATGAAAGAGGGCAGCGATACGATAATGTAGCTTACGGATTGGTGAATGAGGTAACTGCAAAAAACCTGTATCCTTACGGTCATCCTTATTCCTGGCTCACAATTGGCTATATAGAAGATCTGAACCGGGTAAATGTGGATGATCTGAAGCATTTTTTTATGCGCTGGTATGGTCCCAACAATGCGGTGCTTACCGTTGGCGGCAATGTGAATACGAAGGAGGTCGTTGCTCTTGCAGAAAAATATTTCGGGCCGATCCCCCGAGGGCCGGAAGTGCACCCGGTAAAGCTACGGGCGCCGGTACTGGAGCGCGACCGTTATGTTTCTATGAAGGATGATTATGCCAAGCTCCCGTTATTACGCATGGTATTTCCTACTGTCGCCTCATATCATGATGATGAGCCGGCACTTGATTGTTTGGCGGATATCATAGGGCAGGGAAATAATTCTATCCTGCACAAAGATTTCGTTAAAACACGCAAATCCGTGAGCGCATATACAGCCCATTATGCATCAGAGCTGGCAGGGGAATTTATCGTTGCTGTTACGACTTATCCCGGACAGCAGCTTGCAGAGATAGAGCAGGATCTGCGTGCTTCTCTTGCCTCATTTGAAGCACGTGGTGTGCAGGATGATGATATCATCCGGTTCCGCAACCGGTATGAAGCAGACCTGGTCTACCGGCTGGAAAGTGTAGCGGGTAAGGTTTCCCGGCTCGCGGCATATCATACATTCACCGGTGATGCGAATTACACTGCTAAAGAGCTGGATCGTTATATGTCTGTTACCAAAGAAGATGTGATGCGTGTTTATAACCGGTACATAAAAGATAAGCACGCCGTTATGCTCAGTGTATTGGTAAAAGGAGATACGCTCAACAAAGCGGCAGAGGACAACTATACGGTATCAGTTGAAGGTTATACCCCGCCGGATTACGGATATGAAGGATTGTCATCCGGCAAGCCGTCAGATACGTTTGACCGCTCTGTTATGCCCGCCGCCGGGCCTGCTCCCCTGGTGAGCGTTCCGGAATACTGGCGCAGGGACCTGCCGGGCAATATCCGTGTGATCGGTACTGTAAGCGATGAAATACCTGTAGTGAACCTCCTGCTTTATTTTAAGGGCGGCGCTATGATAGATGCTTATTACCCGGATAAAACGGGGCTGGCCAGTCTTTTTTCAGAGATGATGGATGAAGACACGGAAAATTATACAGCCGAAGCATTTACCACCGAATTACAGAAGCTGGGCAGCCGTATCGAGGTACAGGCTGCCCGTGATGGTATACAGGTACAAGTGCGTACGCTGCACAAGCATCTTGACCGCACAATTGCCCTGCTCGAAGAAAGACTGCTGCGTTCGGTCTTTACAGAAGAAGCGTTTGAGACGAACAGGAAACGTACCATGGAAAACCTGAAAAATCTGAAAAACAGGCCTTCTTACGTTGCAGGCAGCGTGTTTAATAAAGTAAACTATGGTGAGGGGCATATCCTCGCCAGGACTACTACGGAAAAAACAGTTGGTAATATACAGTTGGCTGATGTCCGTGACTTTTATACCAGATACTTCTCTCACAGGAATGCAAATGTGGTAGTGGTGGGGCCTGTCAGCGAACAGGAGATTCTTTCGAAGCTGGATTTTTTGCAACAGATGCGAGGACATGAGGTAAAGCTTCCGGTTATTACAGCCGCGCCTCAGGTGAAAAAGACAAAAATATACATGGTAGATATCCCAAACGCAGCACAGACGGAGTTCAGGATCGGTTATGTCACGGGCATGAAATATGACGCCCTGGGTGATTATTACCGTTCTACAGTCATGAATTACCCGCTGGGCGGCGCATTCAACAGCCGTCTGAATCTTGACCTGCGTGAGGATAAAGGCTGGACTTATGGTGCGCGCTCTTATTTTGATGCCGATCAGTATTCCTGTACTTATGGATTTAGTGCCGGCATCAAAGCAGATGCAACAGACAGCGCTATGTTGAGTATCATAAGGATACTGGCGGAATACAGGAAAACAGGAATGACCGGTGAGGAGCTGAAGTTTACCCGTAATTCAATGGGGCAGAGCGATGCCCGGAAATACGAAACGGGGCAGCAAAAAGCAGTATTCCTGTTTAATATACTTACATACGACCTCCCGTCGGACTATGCCCAAAAACAAAATGAACTGCTCGACCGGTTTGATATATCGGAAGCCAATGCCCTTGCCGGAAAATATATCCCTGATGTGAATAAAATGAATGTAGTGCTGGTGGGTGATAAACATAAGGTATGGGATGGTCTGCAGCAATTTGGATATGAAATTGTAGAGTTGGACAGCGAAGGAAATAAAGTGTCCGGGAAGCGGCAATAGTCAGTATTTCCCTTTTTTTACGGTAACTTTGCCACGCAAAACAGGGAGTTGTTCGTGAAAAGAAGGTATAAAATAAGGATATATTATAAGTCAACGTGCTTGTTTTTATCTGTTATTGTATGTCTTTATGCAGATTGTGCAGCCAAAGTCAAGGAGCGGGCCAAAGCATATACTTTCCCCAATAATGATCATACCCTGGTTATTCTGAAAAGAAATGCCGGCTTTAATAATATTTCCGGGCGTCCGGCTCATGACAAAAACACCGGTTTATCCTGTTATAAACACCGGCAGCATTATCTCGTCCACAGGGAAAGACCGGATTATAAAGATGCGGGTACTGCATCTTGTGACATCACCGATTATACGGTCAGGACATTTTCTTCGTTTTATCTTTCCGCCAGCCGGTTAATATCTTTTGAATATCTCCCCAGACCGGCATATTATACGGACTTGTTCCGTTACGTGCTTTTCTGATGTCTTTCCTTTCCGGAAGTTTTTGTTAAACGAAAACACATTGCTCTTATACCAGTGGGGTAATGATGTGTTACTCCGTTATATTCCGGAGCATGTTTAGTTTTCATACCGCGGATGCATATTCGTGCTTTGCATGATTGTTTTTGCTGGTTGTTTTTACCTGTTTTGTTGTAGTAAATAAATATTGGCAAACGTAGTTTATATGGATGTTTTCTTTGAGTTTATGCGTAATCTGACGAATCCGGAATGGATTATGCTACATGGAGGTTTGTACATTGTAATGCTGATTATTTTTGCGGAAACCGGTTTATTTATAGGCTTTTTTCTCCCTGGTGATCCGTTGTTATTTATAACCGGAATGATCATAGCCCAGACTGTTCCTCCCGATATGGCGCCGGTAATTTACCTGCTTTACTGGGCCGGGCTGATCATATTGGCAGGTGTTATCGGTAATTTTGTAGGATACTGGTTCGGTCGTAAGTCCGGCTCATTGCTTTTTGATCGCAGGGATACCTGGCTGTTTAAAAAGAAGCACCTGGACCAGGCGCATGCATTCTATGACAAACGTGGTGGCGGCGCTATTGTGATTGCACGTTTCCTCCCGGTAGTACGTACGTTTGCGCCTATCATTGCCGGTGTTGTCCGTATGGATTTCAGGAAGTTCTCCTTTTACAATATCGTTGGCTGCATTTTATGGGTAGGCAGCATTGTTACCGCAGGATTCCTGCTTGGGGAGAATGCCTGGGTACAGGATAACCTGGGGAAGATTATTATTGCTATTATCGTTGCAGCAACGGCGCCTGTGCTCGTCCGGATGATTTTTGGGAAAAAGAAGATTGAAACAGAACAATCTCCGGCAGCATAAAGAAATATTCTTTATTTAATAACTACCAAATATACATTTTTATATAAATTAACGTAATTTGGTGTTCCTGAAATCAGGTATAAATATAAGCAGATGATACACCTGGCGCCGTTGATCAGAGATCTGGGATTGATATTGGGAGTTGCAGCAATCGTAACATTATTATTTAAGAAGCTGAAGCAGCCCGTTGTCTTGGGGTACATCATCGCTGGTTTGCTGGTGGGGCCGCATTTTACATTATTTCCGACCATTACCGATATTGCAAACGTAGAAGTATGGGCAGAGATCGGTGTGATATTTCTCTTGTTCAGTCTTGGTCTGGAGTTCAGCTTTAAAAAACTGATGAAGGTTGGCGGTTCGTCATCCATCACAGCAATGGTGCAGATCGTTAGCATGATCTTTCTGGGTTATATCACCGGTCGGCTGATGGGGTGGCCGCAGATGGATTGCATCTTTCTCGGCGCCTGTCTTTCAATGTCTTCCACGACTATTATTCTCCGGGCCTTTGACGAGCTGGGCGTAAAAAGCAAAAAATTTGCCGGTATTGTTTTCGGCGCATTGATCGTGGAAGATCTCGTTGCCATCGTATTAATGGTATTACTCTCTACCATTGCGATCAGTCGTAATTTTGCCGGATGGGATATGCTTTTTTCCATTTCCAAACTGCTCTTTTTCCTGATTCTCTGGTTTATCGGCGGGATATTTTTTATCCCCACTTTCCTCAAAAAAGCAAAAGGTCTGATGACGGACGAGACCATGCTGATCGTGTCGCTTGGTTTTTGCCTGCTGATGGTGATCCTGGCTACGGCAGCCGGTTTCTCCCCGGCATTGGGAGCATTTATTATGGGATCTATACTGGCAGAAACCACACAGGGCGTCCGTATCGAACACCTGGTAAAGCCTATCAAAGATCTCTTTGGCGCCATCTTCTTCGTATCTGTAGGTATGCTGATCAACCCGCAGACCATTGCGGATTATGCCTTGCCGATTCTCATTGTAACCCTGGTAACGGTATTCGGGAAAACGCTTACAACCGGTCTGGGCGCCCTCGTTTCAGGACAGCCGTTAAAGCAATCCGTGCAGGCCGGTATGAGTCTGGCACAAATAGGTGAGTTTTCGTTTATTATAGCTACGCTTGGTCTTTCGCTCAAGGTTACCAGCGGATTTCTATACCCGGTTATTGTGGCAGTATCCGCCGTTACTACATTCACCACACCTTATCTGATCAATGCTTCAACCCCGGCTTATAACTGGCTTGAGAAACGTTTGCCGGAAAAGCTGAAGCAATTTCTGGCAAGATATAGTACCGATACGCAATCGCTCAAGCCTACGAGCGATTGGAAGCTGGTGCTGCGTTCTCACCTTCTGCAGCTTGTTATTTATACGGTAATCATTGTAAGTATTATACTGGTTGTATCCCGTTACCTTGCCCCTGTCCTGACCTGGGATGTCAACAGTTACTGGGTAAATGTCCTGGCTACGGTTATGACCATTGTTGTGTTATCTCCTTTCCTTTGGGCGTTGGCTATACGTAAAATACAGCCGGATGCTACTTCCCGTTTGTGGAAAGACCGGAGATATAAGAGCCCGTTGCTGATGCTCCAGTTTGTACGGATTGCTGCGGCGCTGTTTTTTGTAGGTCTGCTGATCAACAGCTTGTTGTCATATTATATGGCAATCGGAGCTTTGTTGCTGGTTGTTGTAGTGATCATCATTAATCAGAAAAGATTACAGTCTATCTATAGCAGGATTGAGCAACGGTTTATTTCGAACTTCAATGATAAGGAAGAACAGGAGTATAAAACCAATGGTACAGGCCTTGCCCCGTGGGATGCGCACATTACGAGTTTTATGGTGTCTCCCAATTTTTCAGGTTCGGGGAGAACACTTATGGACCTTGGATTGCGGGAAAGTATCGGTATCAACATTGCCATGATCCGGCGAGGTACGGCCGTGATCAATGTGCCCGACCGCAACGAGCGCGTGTTCCCCGACGATGTGCTGTATATAATCGGCACGGATGAGCAACTGGAAATTTTTAAGGATTATCTGGCTGCCAACAGCGTATCTCCGGAAGCCAAGCCACCGGGTGTGGATGATATATCCTTGCAGCTTATTGAGATCAGGGAAGATTCCGAATTTGCAGGTAAAACGATCCGGGAGTCTGGTATCCGGGAGCGTACACGGGGATTGGTAGTGGGTGTTGAACGTGGTGGAGAGCGTATACTGAATCCTGAATCTTCTATGATGCTTCAGAAAGAAGACCTGGTATGGATTGTAGGGAATAATAAGCGGATCCGGTTGCTGGGGAAATGAGGTGCTGATTGCTGGCGTGTCAAATCCGGAGTGACAAACGAGGTTGTGCTTTGACTTTTACAAGTTCTGCCACCATTACGTGCATATCTTTATATTGATTTTTAGAAGACATACGTGCAGGTATGCAAAATTATTGTTAGCTTCGGCGTCTTTTTGATTCATGAAATATATTAATCTCATCTTTTCATTCCTGAAAGGTCAAATGCTCATAGACCAGCAGATGCTGGGATTAAAACGTTCAAGAAGGATTCCCATACCCCGTTTTACAAATTATATACGGATCAGCACGCTGGAGCTGGTAGCCGATGAAATATACACCCGGAATGTTGAAGGAGCAGTAGCGGAATTAGGCGTCTATAAAGGTGAGTTTTCAAAGTATATAAATTCGTTATTTCCGGACAGGTCGCTATACTTATTTGATACATTTGAGGGGTTTGATGAAAAGGATGTAGCGATTGACAGCGCCAACCGGTTTAGCACGGGTGAACAAAACTTCTCGGATACCAGCATAAAGGTGGTACTGGATAAAATGAAATTTCAGGAAAAGTGCATTGTAAAAAAAGGCAGATTTCCCGGTTCCTTAGATGGATTGGAAGAACGCTTTTGCTTCGTTTCATTAGATGCAGATTTATATCAA
The DNA here is from genome assembly GCA_037190845.1 of Flavipsychrobacter sp. Classification (GTDB taxonomy): domain Bacteria; phylum Bacteroidota; class Bacteroidia; order Chitinophagales; family Chitinophagaceae; genus JBEBVQ01. The sequence goes on from JBBCJI010000002.1 coordinate 137,829, forward strand.
CCCATATACGACGGTCTTGCTTATTTTTATCCAAGGCTTAATAAAGGCGGCTATATATTTGTGCATGACTATAACAATTACGGGTATGAAGGTGCTAAAGCCGCTGTCCGGAAATTCTGTGAAGAAAATAATATCAGCTATACACCTATGACAGACACATGGGGGTCTGTCATTATTTCCAGGTAGTACCGGCACATAGTGCAAGTCAATTTTTCAGGAAAAACAATGTATGTGCTTTGACGGCAGTAATACCTGGCAGCAGCATCTGTCATACTTGCCATCTGGTATAGAGGAAGTTGGGAGCATGGCCGGCCTTCATGCGGTGCGCAGTCCTTTTGTCGCCGGTGGATGGCGGGTGGGGTAGGCTGAGTAGCAGATCCCGGCAGGGCAGTATATAAAAAGTGGTACATGCAGTATCAATATAGTGAGTGTCATATATCTGGTCTCTGCTTGTTTTTTCAATTTTAATGGAGTGATTTATGTTAGGCGTATTTTTTATGCCTCTTGCCAGGCTGAAAATTGTTTTGTGTTTCAGTTCATCGTTTTTTATGTCCCTGTTTCATCATGGGGGGCGTCTACAGGTTTTGATTCCGGAGAGCCTTTTTGTCTTAGCCATATAGAGAGTAAAACAATAGCACCTACCGCGAGAAATTCGCTCTGCCAGTTCTGGAATGATTCGAACCAGAATCGTGCATGGCTGAAATAACTTCTCGTCGTAAAGGTCGGCGCTCCTTTAAGTTGCTGTTCATTGTTATAATCCCGCAGACTACCCAGGAAGTGTAGCCAGAATGATAAAAGGAACAATAAGATAAAAGCGGCGGATAAAGAATGTTTATATGCCGCCAGCCAGATACCTCCTTTTCGTACGGGCCATGGTGCGTCTTTATGGGGCTGGGGAGGTCTGTCTACTTCCTGCGTATCCGCTCCGGGTTCTCCTTTGAGCTTTTTTGATTCCGCAGAGCCTTTTTGCCGAAGGCTGATCGTGAGAATTACATAGATAGCCATCTGGAGAAATTCGCTTTCCCAGTTTTCAAATGTGGCCGAAATAAAATGGCCACTTTGTGCATAGGCCGCTGCTGTGAGTGCCGGCTGTCCGTATTCCTGCAAGGTATCGTTATGATCTTTCCATCCTGCCAGGAATTGTCCTGTCCAGAAGAAAAGCATCATTACGATCAAAACAATACTAAGGCTGTTGCGATAGAAGAAAGAAGCTTGTTTCCCTGACATATATCTGCAGCTTGCGTTAGGCTATCTTACCTAATTCTGTGCCACCGGATCGTGATGTGATTTTCCAGGTGATTTCTATAATTGGAAGATTACACATCCATGAACGGTGCCATCCTGAGTAAATTATAGGGAACCCTAATGAATGGGACAACGATACATGAATCCGTCCACGATGTCATGCAGAACGCAGCGGAGCGAAGTGAAGCATCCCACATAATGCAGGTCTTTCCCGTATTATGTGGGATCCCTCCTGCCGTTGGGATGACACTGTTCATTAATCCATGCTTCGGGAGATAGAGAGAGTTTGATTACAAATAACTTATGCAATGCGTCAATGGTGTGACGTGAAAAGAAGGGGGCCACAATATAAGTGTTCCGTATTACATGAGATCCTTCATTCCGCTTGAAATGACAAGCTTTTTGAACATCCTCCTGTGTAGAAGAGCATACCATCTGATACTTCAGAATGATTCTCCGAAAGATATATAGAACCCGTTCTGCCCATCAATCCCGATACCATAGTCCAGTCTCAGGTTTATCTGGCTCTTGCGATCAATTAAAAACCGTATGCCGGCCCCGTAATTGGGCTTTATATGTCGCAGACCGAGCTGACCGGCATCTGCATACAATTTAGTCAGTCCGCCGAATGCTGCCAGTCCGATCCGCCAGGCAATATATTTTCTTATCTCTGCTTGTAATGAAGACATGTTCCGCTCGCGGTATCTGCCGTAAAAATATCCCCGGGCAACCTGATCACCTCCCATGAGCGCATAATCAAAAAAAGGCGGGTTGCCGAAAGTGAGCTCGTTATAAAGCCGTACTGCACCGATAATGCCGTTACCTGTTGTTTTATAATATCTGAAGTCCGTATTCAATTTGACATAAGAGGACAAAATCGTATTGTTCCAGGTCTGGGTCACTTCCAGGTACAGACCTTTCGTGGCATTGAGGATATTGTTCCTCGTGTCTTTTAATATTGTATACCCCAATCCGTAGACCATGGCATCCTCCAGTTCCGGAAATGAAAGGAGCTCGCTATGCCTGACGGAATGATAGTTCAGGTACCGTATTCGTGGGCCTATAAAGAAATGCCGGCGTATATTCTTCAGTAAGTTGATGTCGGTGACGAAGCGTTTGCTTTGATAGTACGTTATAAAACGGGCTGGTGTAGAGCTCCCGACGCCGAAGTACTGATCCGGATATTCCGAATAGCGGATCATGCCCCGCGTATACCATTTTTCTTTTTCGAAAAAATAAGTCCATGCGGTTTCCAGGATCACCTGTTTTCTCCATGTATAATTGAACTCAAGTTTTGCATTGGATAGACGGGTAAAGCTGTCCTGGTAAAAATCAAGCGTAAACAGGGAAACGGCTCCTGCATACAATCCCGTTTCCGGTGCGTACCCGAAAGCAGGTACCGGTAGGATTTTAACCCTCGGAACAGATACTGTGCGTGTGTCCTGCCCTTTGCTGATAAAAATTTCCATGAAGGAAACCATGCATAATGTAACGTTTTTCCATAGCATGTGCGTCTATGTTACTTATTATATGGCTATCCTGAAAAATGATGCCGTTGTTCATGCCCCGTTAAGCAGCACCGGGTGGAACGAAATTTATAACCTGTTAGTATTGCATGCCGTTGTCATAACATTTTTAACGAAAACATATCCTTTTATGAAACAGTCATCACCCAATCAGCAGACAAATGGCAAACGCCAGGAAATGAATTCGCTCAGTATGTGCCTGAACAAGGCAGTTAAGCAGGGATTTATAACCAGCTTTATAGTGAATGATGACGGAAGGCTGCATATAGAATCCCGTCCTGAGAGTTATACCCCAGAGCAGGTACAGATTGTGAATTTCTATCGTTTTGAAGGGGCTTCAGATCCTGCGGACAATAGCATTCTGTACCTGATCGAAACATCCGATGGAACAAAAGGTGTTCTGATAGATGCTTATGGCGCATACGCACAGGAGCATATCTCTCAGTTTATAAAGCAGGTAGAGGATATTCAGAAGCAGGAACACCCCGGGCAATAAGAGGTGCATCTGTTGTCTTACAGATTGTTCATACTAAGCCTGGTGAGCCCTTTAACGGCTGGTCCTGTGAGCAGGGATCCGTCAATGGCATATCTGCCTCCATGACAGGGACAGTCCCAGGTTTTTTCCGCACTGTTCCACGCTACTATACATCCTGCATGCGGACACACCGGGTCGAGGCTGTATAGTTTACCTTTATCATCTTTGTATAGGGCTATTTTCTTTCCTTCATAATCTGCCAGGGTAGCTTCACCGTTTGCCAGAGCAGCCAGACTGCTGATCTGCTCGTAACTGAAACGCTTACCGATAAACTGACTTACAACATCCGCATTTTCCCTGATGAACGCTGCAAATCCGGCGATAGGTTTGATGCGTGAAGGATTAAACAGGCCGGCATACGGATTTTCTTTGCCGAAGATCATGTCAGACAATATTAGCCCGGTTAGTGTGCCGAATATCATGCCGTTTCCATTAAAGCCGGTGCCGGTATATACCTGGTCGTAGCCGGGCAGTTTGCCGATGTAGGGGAGGCCGTCGGCCGGGATGTAATATTGAGAAGACCACTGATAGGCGACAGACTTCAGGTTATAATACTGTTTTAAATAAGCATGCAGATCGCGGAATGGAATTTCAGTGTTGACTTCATGACCGGTTTTATGATCAAAGCCCCCGGCTATCAGGTAGGAGCGGCCATACACCTCCTGGGTCCGGAAATAGTGATATGGATCTTCCATATCATAAGCCAGTCCGTCAGGGTAATTGTTGTCATTTAGCGTCACTGCTGCTGCATAGCTCCTGTAAGGTGCGCATCTGAAATGCAGGATATTGATGCCGGGCGGTATATGCGTGGCAAATACAGTATACTTCGCCCTGATGTTCCCCACTGAGGTAGGCACTATCCCGTCCGCATCCGGGAGAGATACCAGACATTGCTGCAGTATGATGCCACCGGCTTGTTCAAAAGCCTGTGCCAATCCTGTCAGGTAAGCCGTAATATTGAACTGCGCCTGGTTTTCGAAGCGGCAGGCTTTCATAAAAGGAATGGGTACGGGGATATGATCTGTGTACATAATATCTATGCCTGCCCGTCTGCTCGCTTCCATGATCTTTTGCAGTTCCCCGGTCTGCTTTTCTTGTTGCGCATACAGATATCCTGGTTTATAAAAAAAGTCGCAGGGAATATGATATCTGTCCGATAAAGTCCGGATCAGTGTGATCGCTTCCGCGACTGCCCGGGCCACGTCTTTTGCTGCTTCCGCTCCGAAATCTCTTTCGATCTCCGGGTAGGTGGCATCGAGCATAGTATTAAGATGCGCGGTAGTGCCCCCGGTAGTGCCGAACCCGAGTGCATTTGCTTCCGCAAGCACACATTTTTTACCTTGCGATTGTAACAATAAGGCTGTGGTAAACCCGGTAATACCGCCTCCTGCTATAACGACATCATAGGTTGCGTCCTGTCGTAATCTGTTCATAGTCTGATAGGCGGGAGCAATATCCTGCCAGATGCTTACCTGTGCGCCGTCTCTGTTCATAAGTGTCTTTTTAAGGGTAAACAAACTTCCGATTCAAAGGAGGGAAATCAAGTGTCAATTGCGATGATCTATGGTGAATGACCCTCAACAGACATATAAACCGTACCAATGAAATAATGTATGCCACACGATGGTATAGTGCTTCTTTTCAACTGTGTAAAGTGAAATGTCCGCGTTTTAATATTTTTCAGTCGTGGCGTATGCCGGTTGACTAAGCGTTAACCAGATGGCTGCAAGGGTAATAAGACAAGACATAATATTTGCATACTCCATGGGGCTGAAACTATAGTTTATTGTTAGTCTGAGTGGAGCCGGACACGATTCCCCTGCTATCGTTCAATTACATACATGCTTCGACTCCGCTCTTTGTGATGTTTATTGTGCTTTTTATAAAGCCGCTAAAACGAACGCTGTCCGGTATTTACCGGTTGTCATTTTCATACTGCTGTTTGTTTCCCTCATTATCATTTTCATGCCTGTATGACTGAGTCGGAATGCTATCCTGTATCGTATTATATCCGGTATGCTCTACTGAATCAGGCTTGAAGTCTGCGGTCACTTGTCCCGAGTTTGTTTTTCCTGGATCGCGCATGTGTTTTTTTCCGCGTTCCATTTTGTGCTCCAGGGAATCTTCATCAAGCGATTGTTTTATTTTACTGCCGGATATAGGGTAGCCAAACAGGGGCGCCAGCATCAGCAGATTCCAGATCGCGGCAGATAAAACAGCCATGCCTGCAATAAACAGGATCAGGTTCGCCGGGTATATACCCGGTATCAGGCTGGCCAGCATCAATACGATAGCAATGATGCTGCGTGTGATCCGGCCATTCCAGCCTGCCATATAGAGGAAGTAGGATCTCATAATCTTCTTATTAATGATCATAGAAATTACATGCCAGCATATTTTTATGCCTGTCCTGAAATGGTTAATGTCTTTTACACCCCGGATCAGGCCGGTTCATAAATAAGAAAGGCCGGTAAATCCCGCATTCATCAGTGCTGCCGATGCTTCAGATCTTGCACATGAGGATAGCAGGAGACCACCGTCGTACAAGCAGGGGCTGATTGCTACCGGATTTGATTACCTGTTCTTTCCGTATCGCTATAATGCATACCTGTATCGGGGGTATTTATAGCCCGGCCGTTCGGGTATACAGGCGTATTATCCATATTGATCGTAGTATCTGCCCGGTTTCCGGCATTATTACTTCTGTTGTCGCCGCAGCCGGCAAATGCAGGCAACAGGCAGGCGAGACAGATATAAAAGATTGATCTTTTCATAGTATGCTTTATGGATTGATATCCCATCTTCATGCCAACGGCGCTCCATAGCTGGGGTTGCTGCTGCTGTTTTTACATTGTCTGAATGTTTTACTATATGCCGGAATAGAAGTGTATGCATAATGTCAGATCCGGAGAATTATGTGGCCGTTGTGGTGAGACTTCCACATAATCTTTTTATGCTGTTGTTCATGTATCGTCGCTTTTCAAAGGCTTATCATCGTTGTAGGTATAGCCCAGCTTCCGGGCAGTAGTACGTCCGCCTTTCCGGCCGATATCAGCCATGTGACGCCGGTTTTTGCTGATCTTATTGCCACCTTTTCTACCTGCCCGCTTTGCCTCTTCCGGATCGAACTGGTGCGCAGTGCCTTTCTGCTGTACTGCCTGTCCGCCTTTGCGGGCTATGGCGCACCGCTTTTCAGGAGACATGGCCGCGAATCCGCGTTTAGCCTTCGGTGACCCGCTTCCTTCATCGGTTGTATCATCGGATGCTTTAGACATAATATCGGATTTTGCTTATACAGGTTCTATTTACATGCCAGTAAATGATTTTTTCTGTAGTTACCGATATGTTGCAGACCGTAGATGTGACAACAGGTAGCGTTGCAGGGGTGACCAGGAGCTTTATGAGATCCGGGCAATCATTACTGAGCCCGCTCCACAGACTGTTGCCGCTGTGGTGGTATTTTCCCGTTATCTCTTATCGCCGAATCGGAAATAAATCCCCTGGCCGACAATGAGCCTGAAGATACAGAAGGCGGGGAAAGCGAAGATGAGGATACATCCGATGTGTGAAATTGTCAACGAGCGCTTTCCCGGATGTTAGCGGAGCGCATCCGGGAATACGGATACAGCAGGATTTGCAATCCTGCGTTACCTGTCGGTACTCCTTGTTCAACTGAGAGACCCTACTATTGGTCGTCCCGGATGCCCTTCGGAACATCCGGGACAGCATCGTGAATAGCAAGTGATTTTGCATGGGTTACAAGTGAACATTACCGAACGGTGTCATCCAGAGCGAAACGAAGTGGAGCGAAGGATCCCACGTAATGCAGGATGGTCCGGTATTGTGTGAGATCTCTCCTTCGTCGGGATGACACCGTTCATTTTTCCACGGCTACCACTCACAAAAAATAGCCTGCTACATCATTGGCCCGGTAACAGGCATCATTTTTTTATGCCTGTAGATGATTATGGCAAACAGGAAAAAAAGAAAATACATAATAGCCGGCAGTATACTTGTGCTGCTTATTGTGATCCGGTTACTGCTGCCCTCTGTTGTTTTAAAGTATGCCAATAATGCCTTGTCGGACATCTCGGGATATTATGGCCATGTACAGGACATTGATATTTCACTGTACCGCGGTGCGTATCAGCTGGATAGTATCTACATCCATAAAAAAGATTCAGTCACAGGAGCCCTGACTGAGTTCTTCAGCGCAGAAAGGATAGACCTGTCTGTTGAATGGCGCGTGCTCCTGCATGGCACTGTTGTCGGGGAACTGAAGTTTTTTTCTCCTAAGCTGATCTTCACAAAAGATAAGGCTGAACTTGGGGAGGTTGCCCGAGACACCAACGATTTCCGGAAGATATTGAGAGATTTCATGCCTTTTAAAGTGAACCGGTTTGAAATTGAGAACGGAAGGATTCATTATGTCGACAAGACGACGGATCCCAAGGTGGATATTTTCCTGGAGGATGCCCGGATCCTCGCTCAGAATCTTAAGAATACGGTTGATAAAGGAGAACGTTTGCCCGCAAGTGTAGCAGCAAATGCAAGGGCTTATAAAGGGACTTTATCGCTGAAGATGCAGCTCAATGCGCTGGCGGAGGAGCCCACATTTGACCTGACGGCAGAGATCAGGGATGCTGACCTCGTTGAGCTTAATGATTTTTTTAAAGCCTACGGAAATTTTGATGTGAGCCGGGGAACCCTCGGATTATATACGGAATTTGCAGCCGAGGACGGTAAGTTCAAAGGTTATGTCAAACCCGTGATCAAAAACCTGAAAGTAGCAGGTCTGGAGGATCGCCGGGACGGGCTGCTGCAGCGTGCCAAAGAAGAGGTGATCGATATAGCCGGAAAGATATTAAAGAACCCCAAAGAAGAGCAGGTAGCCAGCAAGGTACCTGTAGAGGGCCGGTTTGACAATGCATCCGTAAAAACTGCCGAAGCGGTATGGGAACTGCTGAGGAATGCATTTATAGAAGCCCTGATGCCTTCGGTAGATCATGAAATAGATATTAACTCTCCTGGAACGGCCACAGTAGCGCCTGAAAAGAAAGGTTTTTTCAGATCCCTGTTCTCCAGCCGGAAAAAAGAATCGGATCAGGAAGAAAGCGGGTTAAAGGAATTCAGTAGTGCAGATAAAAAGCCTTCTGAAAAATAAAGCGTATGGAACACGGAAATGTCATTTCGTTGCATCATTGTTATGGCTGTTGCGGATCAGTAAGTCAAGAGTCATTGCATTTTGTATGGCGCTCCCGATCGTGTTGTTGAAATAGACATATACTTGTTTCCCTTCATCCAGCCGGCTCCGGATCCAGCCGGCCTGTCCCGACAGGAATTGATCTGTATAATCGCCACGGTAATCTCCTTCAATTCCGTGAAAACGCATATACACTATATCGCATTCCATATCTATCGGAGGGGTAGCAGCACCGGACATATCATGTATCACAACCGCAACCTGATAGTATTCCAGTATCTGGTATACATGGTCTTGGTACCAGGACTTGTCCCGGAACTCTACGGCCAGTTTCCAGCCTGTAAGCAGGCCAGTGTTCAGCAGTTCCTCGAATAGTTGTCGCAGCTTTTGAAAAAAGGATATCTTAATGCTGGCAGGGAACTGTACCAGCAAACAGCCTTTCTGTTCACCGGCATAACGGACTATCTCCATAAACTTCCGGATCTTATCCGGATCATAGAGCAGATCTCTGGCATGAGTGATCTCACGCCAGAGCTTGAAGCTGAAGCGGAAATGCGCCGGGACATCTGCTGCCCATTTTTCGACCGTACGTGCCATAGGCAGCTTATAGAAGGTGCTGTTTACCTCGACGCTATTCAGCAGAGAACCATAATAATTCAATCTGCTCTTATTTTGGTATTCCGGAGGGAAATATTGTTTGTTGGACACCGGCAGTACGATATTGCTGGTGCCACAGTAAAATCCGTTCGGCAGACTGGATACGGGTAACATACCTGACCATGATTCTTGGTAATACACACACTAAAATGTCCGCTTGCGTGGATATCTTTCACCTGATATTCCGGATATTTAAGCGAAGCAGGCATCTGCAAATAGATCCAATTAACGGCCCATCGTATCTCTGTTCTGCCAACGACCGTCATTCCTGTTGTTCATATTGTTGTTCCGGATCGTATCGTTCCGGTTCATACGATTGTGCTGATCATAATCCTTCAACTGGTTGTTATGACGCTGGGGAGTATCTATACTATGCGGCTGCCTGGTACGGTTCTGATTCTGATTCCGCGTCTGTGCATAACCGGTGCTGCTCCATATGGCTAATACGGTAAATACAAAAATGATCTTTTTCATAAAATAGTTTTTACGGTGAATTAGTTTTTGTAAAAAGATAATGCCACTTAGGGAATATTGCTGTTACAGGCTTTTATGCCTACAGCAGAGCTCCCCAGAGCCACAAAACAGCTGGTTATAGCTTGTTCAGTTTTTTCAGATACAGCGCTATATCTTTAAGGTCTTTACGAGACAACTGATCTTTACTGAAAGCAGGCATAACGCCCATGCCATGACGCGCCTGAAACCGTGTGAGGAATCCGGGTTTTGATGTTACAGCCGGTCCCAGACCGGTTTCTCCCGAAGGATGACATTTATAGCAATAGGCATGATATAAACGCTGTCCGTTTTTAACACGCGGATCCGATGCATCTACAACCTGCCCGCTGATCGGTTCACTCTTCCGTACTGCACAGGAGTACATGGCGATGGTGAGGCCCAGCATCAAAAAATACTGTTTCTTCATGGCTTTTTGTTTTTGGTGATCTTCCAGACAACACCCGTCCCGTCTAAGGGTTTTGGTCCTGCTTCCGTCATTTGTAATACACCGAAATCGATGATATACAAAGCATCTCCCCGGGGACTGAATTTTACGGATAAAGGCCGTTCAAGCCCGCCACGGCCCAGCTTGCTGGCCGGACCATTCTTTTTTCCTTTATTCACAGCAAAATCCTCAATGACACCGGTCTTTACATCCACCCGTACTACTTTAAAGCCTACGGGAGCAAGCACTTTTCCTACTCCCGGCGACATATCGCCAAACTCAGCCACAAATGCAGATCCGGCATACCCGAATGCCGGGTTGCCTGAGAAGTCGAACCCGTTTGCGGACGAATGCACGGCGAATACCGCCACCGGTTTGGGTGGGCTGCCGGGGTATTGCTGTAACAATGGTTTTATTTCATCTTTTCCGGGTACACGGAATTTTCCGGTCATAGAAACACCCGCTGCAAAATCCGGGAACCCATACCATTTGCCTTCCTCCAGCTCCCATAATACATCTCCTGTGCCCCACACCGGCCGGCTCCCCCGGTCGTCATACGAATTGTCGGTAACGTATATCCGCCCGTCGGGAGATATGGCCAGCCCGTAAGGATTCCGGAATCCCCATGCGACAAGCTCCGGGTCACCTCCTTTCAGCGGGATCTTCATCACCGCGCCGCTACAGGGGATGCGTCCTTTGATCACCTGCCCTGCTTTAGTGGGCGTTCCGAAAGGAGAAAATGCGCCGGTAACTGCTACATCATCCGGTGCATCCGTAAGCACGTTCTCAGAGGTGAAATTTTCGCCGGTAAGCATAATATCCCTGCAGGGGATATCATGAAAATCCTGTTTTCTTGAAAGCCATCCGAAAGCTTCATTATCCGGACCCACTACACCGGAATTGGTAGCGGTACCCTGACCAAAATAAATATAACCATCCCTGATCACGAGATGATCCGTGTGATGATCTCCTGTGCTCGGCAGGCCCGTTACCAGCGCCTTTTGTTTTCCGTCTGGTGTGATCATTAATATCTTGCCACCTTCAAGCGCTCCTCCTTCAGATACATAAAAGGCGCCCTGGTGGTAGACAATGCTTGTCCAGGGGCCGTTACGGCCACCTGTTGCCACCGTGGTTTTCGTGCCCCGGGCATCCAGCTTCAGGAGTCTGGGCTCTTTCCATACCTCGCCGTAAGAGTAACCGGTCTCTACTACATACAGGTTCCCTTTGTCATCAAATGTGGCTGCTGCAGGAAAAGTAAGCCCACTGCTTACCATTTCTGCCCGGTAGCCGGGAGGCAGAGCGATATCAGCCGCATTGATCTGCCGGCCAGGCGTACCGGCCACCTGCCCGCCTCCCCGTGACGGGCGGGTACTGTAGCAACCGGTCTGAGCAGCCAGAGAGGCAATAACACACAAACATAAAATTCCCTTTTTCATGAGCAGGTCTTGTTTAACGGACTACATAAGAAAACCATTCCATCTGATATTTCAGAAAATCCGCTTGCCACTTTGCAGATTCCCCTACCTTATGGCCGGCTCCGGGTACACACCTTCCGAGGCATTGAGGACATTGTTCCTCGTGTCTTTTTACTGTAGCTGCGTCGCCATTGGGTGGAATGAAATTTATAAATCGTTAGTGTCATCTTTTAATTGAAACGCTTAAAACAAATCATTATGCCAAACACTAAAACAGCCGGAACTGCTACGAAAGCGACCGGCCAGAAAAACATGGAAGAATCAAAGTTTCATCAGTTATTCCTCGACCAGGTAAAAGATATCTACTGGGCGGAGAAACAGCTACTCAAGGCCTTGCCGAAAATGCAGAAAGGCGCTACTTCAGAAGAGCTTAAGGATGCTATAGAAACACATATTGAAGAGACCCGGATCCAGGTAGACCGGCTGGAAGAGATATTCGATCTGTTGGGTAAAAAAGCAGTAGGCAAAAAATGTCCGGCTATGGAAGGGCTTATTGAGGAAGGTAATGAAATTATCAGTGATACGGAATCCGATTCTATGGTTCGTGATGCAGGTATCATCATCGCTGCGCAGAAAGTAGAGCATTACGAAATAGCTACTTATGGAGGACTTGTGGCACTTGCGAAAACCATGGGGCACACTGAGATTGCGGAGCTGTTACAGAACACGCTGGAAGAAGAAAAAGAAGCGGATGTGAAGCTTACAGAAATAGCTGAGCAATTCGTAAATGAAAGTGCGTCTGAAGAATAGTGCGAAATGACATGTGCCCCAACCGATGTAATTACCACAGGAATTTTAATGAATCTATTTATTATTTACTTTATAAAACGAACCAAAATGAACACAGATTTTAATGCAAGTCACGACGAGGGAAAAGTAGCTAAGGCCATCGAGGATAAAACAGCAAGGATACCTTCCGACGTTTTTTTATGGACTTCTTTGGGTGCTATGGCTGTATCGGCTACGTTGAAGTGTATGGGGCATAAGCATGGAGCATTGTTTGTCGGACAATGGGCAGCGCCTTTTCTGCTGTTAGGTATTTATAATAAATTGGTGAAGCAGAGCGGTCATGATTAAGAAAATGGCATACCCTCTGACGTTGTATCAGGTACAGATTGTGAATTGCTAATCGCTTTGATGGTATTCAAAGTATGCATGCAATAGCAATCTGTACCTGATCAAAATGTCCGGACATCAGAACGTAATGAGTATAATGCAAGGCCCAAAATCTTATTGTCTGTCCGGCAGGATCAAACAGAATATAGTCCCTTTTCCGGGAGTTGATTCAGCGTAGAGTGCCCCGCCATGGTTAGTTGTAATCTTTCTGCACAAGGCTAACCCAATACCTGAGCCGGGAAATGTTTCCCGTCCATGCAGCCGCTTGAATATTTCAAAAATGTGATCGGAATATTGCTTCTCGAAACCAATTCCATTATCCTGCACACTGATCTTGTGATAGGTTGCAGAAGGAACAGGTGTTCTGATGTAATCCTGTACTTGTTCTGCTGTTAAGACGTGAGCAGAAATGGAAATGACCGGCGGCACTCCTTGCCTGGTGAACTTAAGGCTGTTGCTGATCAGGTTACAGAATAGCTGGTTCATCTGCAGATCTACGGCTTCCACTATTGGCAGTTCACCCAGCCGGAATGTAGCGTTCTTTTCATGAGACAAGAGTTCAAAATCGTGAAGTATATCCTTTACAACATTATTGAGGTTCACAGATTGATATACCACACCTGATTTCTGCAGCCGGGAAAAATCCAGAAGATCTAGTATAAGCAACCTCATACGTTCTGAAGATGCATGTACTCTGGACACCAGGTCAAGACTTCCCCGGGATATCATTTTATCCCTGGAGAGCATACTGATATATACCTGGATCTTACGCAATGGCTCCTGGAGGTCATGACTGGCCACATAAGCATATTGCGCCAGCTCGTCATTGGAATGCCGTAGCTGTTCATTGGAAAAGGTAAGATCACAGTTCATAACCTGCAGCTTCTCTATTGCCGACGCCAGCTCTTCAGTGCGTATACGTACTTTCTGCTTCAGCGCGGCCTGCAGATCACGTTGTATCGTTATGTCCTGTGCAGTACCGCTTATGCTGACGGCATTACCGTACTCATCATACCTGGCTTGTCCGCTGGCATGAATAACACGTGGCGCTCCTGTAGTCGCGTTGATGATTGTATATTCTTCATCGAAACGACCGGTTCCTCCTTTCTTCAGCGCCGTTTCCAGGGCAATGCGGATCCGCTCTCTGTCGTTCTTGTGAATGCGTGGTGATCCTCCTGGGTTTACAACTGCGTTCTTTATGCCTAACCAGTGTTGCAGCCGGCCGGAATAGGTTATTTTTCCGGTCAGGGCATCGAGACTCCATGTGCCGAGTTCTGCGAGCTCGATGGCATTACGCAGCTCGGCTTCTTTCTCCTCAAGCTTGTATTGATGCGTTCTCTCGGTGGTGACGTCGCGGGATGTGCCTTCTATCTTAACCGGTTTACCGCTCTTGTCAAAGAATGCGCGCCCAATAGCACTGATGATCCTCTTCTGTCCTGTTCTGGGACTGACAATCACATATTCTTCCCGGTACAAACCGTCAGAATCCGGTTCCAGTGTCCTGAGCAATGCGTTGCGTACCCGCTCGCGGTCATCTTCATGAATGCACTGCATGAATGCTTCGGTATTTGATTCTATAGCTGAAATGCCGAGCCATTCAGCCATGCGGGGAGCAACTACAGCTTTGCCGGATGGCAGGTATACCGTCCAGTTTCCCAGCTCTGCCAGCTCTACTGCATTGTTCAGGATCACTTCTTTCTCTTCCAATGCCTGGTGGGCCCGCACTTGTTCCGTAACGTTGGCGGATATTTCCAGTATGCCATACACGTTACCATGCTCATTCCGTAATGGTTTATAAGAAAAATCAAAATAGCGAGTCTCCAGATTTCCGTCTATCTCGAGGACAGCAGGTGTGCTGGTGGCCGAATAGGGTTCTCCGGTAGTAAATACATTGGCAAGGATATCCGGGAATGGCTGGCCCTCAAGTTCTGGCACCGCTTCAATAAGCGGCTTCCCGATAGCCGATGCGCCTTTGCCGATAAACTGAAGGAATGTTTTGTTGGCCACTTCAATAGTCATTTCCCTGCCGGTAAAAAGACAGGTGGCAATTGGTGCTTCTTCGATCAGCGAACGGAACCTGGCCTCTCTTTCCCGCAGGGCCATCTCTGTACGCTTGCTTTCTGTAATGTCTATTGCGTGTACGATGATGCCTGTTACATTACCATCTTTCTGTTTATCCGGCGTACATACGACGCTTAGCCATCTGGAAGGACTTTGACTGGCAGATACGGGTACTTCAAACTGTTCCTGCTTACCTGCATATGCTCTGGCCAGATAGGGAGCTATCATGTTATAGGTAGTATCACCGATAAAGGTGCGTATGGTGACGCCAATGGCTTCTTTTGCATCTACATGGTGCCATTTCATGAATGTTTCATTGTAGTATGTATAGCGCTGCTCCGCATCAAGGTAGAAGATCATGGCTGGTACCGAATTGATCAATAGTTCCAGATGTTTTTCTTTTTCCTGTATCTTCTGCTGCATCAGCGCCGTGTCTCCCCGCACAGGTAAAATGATGCCTGTTGAAGCAGGTGGAATGCCGAATATGACTATAGACTTATCACGCAGATTGCTGATATAATTAGATGTTCCCATATTCCAGATACTCCCAATATCCAAAAGAGTAACTAAAAAAGCTTGCCAATGTATACAGTAAAATGCAGGCCCCTTTGATGCTCCCGGATATACTGGTAAGAGCGCAGCGTATTTTTTTGAATGGAACTGTCTGATAGTCTGGCTGGTAACAGATGCGGGAACAGCTCGCCTGGCGTGTTAAGACTGTGCCCGGGTCATCAGGGAGATCCTTGAAAATGCAGGGGCCGACTGTTATTGCAAAACATCCGGGGCAACAGGTTTACATGTATATGTGCCGCTTGGCGCAAAATATGACTATGCCCAGACCCGCAGTTTTGCAGAGCTGATCGCCCGGCTGACACAGGAGCAACTACCGGACATCACTACGCTGGATCGTTCACTGGCGAAAAGAAGTGAAAAGCAGATATACCTTGACTATTTGCAGAACAAACCGGGAGCAACTCTGGTCAGTGCCTACAGCCTGCGCCCGTGCCCCGGTGTCTACCCCGCTGGAATGGAAAGAAGTGAAAAACAGCCTTGACCTGCTGCGGTTTAACATAAAGAATACGTTGAAGCGATTGGAGCAGAAAGGGGACTTGTTTGCGCCGTATTGCGTAAGGGAATAGACATGGAAAAGATCCTGAAGCATCTTTCTGTTTGAAAGAATTGGCGTGCGTATTGATGTTCCGGTCTCCCTGTCTGCTTGCCCAATTTAGATAAAGGGGCAATTACTTTAATAGTCTTCATTGTGGTCTTGCTGTTTTACCAGTTTATTATAGATTCCCATGAGTAAAAATGGAGCAAGCCATTGACCCGTGTACAATGTATTGTGATCTTTTTTCACCATGTTATAACGAAGGGCGGATCCGATACTGTCTAAGGCGATCCACAGGAATATGTCAGACGGGATTTGTGAGATACGTTGTTCTACCACTTTGGCTATTGAGCCTTCTTTTCCGGTTTGAGCGGGTGTTTGCAACATACAAATGATTTTGATAGTTAATGATGGTTTAAGAGGCCATTACCGGTTCCGTGTATTCATGCTGCCACTTGGGATGGTATATTCGATTGACAGTATTTTCCCCCGATACCGTTCAACGTTTTTTTCGAGATTCTCTTCAGTGTACAATTCCAATATCTGAGATTCTCTGTCATAGTTATGAATGACAACTTTATATTTCTTCACAAAAGATACCATCTCCTGCAGATTCACAAATTTTAATTTGAGTCGTTTCATAAACATACGTTTGTTGAGGAAAGGGATTGAATGAAGAACCGTAACCGGTATAGTGCGGACTTATCTGTACCAGCATGTTATTCTTTTTTTGAAAAGAATTATAAATGCTTTACCGGCTGTGATCACATCTGATATACGTAAGCTTATGGCGCCGGATGCTTTTTATCATGCCAGTTGGTGTTGTCATCAGAACGGTTCAACATTGTATCGGTCCGCTTCCTGTTTGTCTGGTCTGTATTGTTATTATTCCGCTCATGCTGCTTGTACCGTTGATTTGTACGGGGTGTGTCCCTTGTGTCCGGTCGTATATTTTTCCCGGTATCCTGGTATGCAGGCGGATCCCTGTGCCGGTTTTCGTTTTGTGCTGTTGCTGTGGTAAGGATAATAAATGCTGTTGCGGTTAATGCTATCTTTTTCATACGGTTTATTTTAGTTTTCTGGTTAGATAAAAAAATTACTATACCTGCCCTTCAGAACAAGAGAGTAGGATTGTCGGGTTTTGCAAATAAATTACAATGCCCTGCCCATCTTATGAAAATGGAAATTGAATTGCTGTATGTACCATGTATTGCAAAGCAATACGACCGTTCCCGGAGAAAAAGCGGAACTACTCATTCTTATTATAAATTCATGCCAGCCTCAGGTATAGCAAGTAAATATCTGTATGATAATATTCTGTGGCTGTGTGTCGTGTCTTTGAGTTGTGAAATTTGGGCATCTATTTCCACATCTGTCACTCATGCAATCGGGAAATAACAACTGAAAATGACGCCTGTATCCTGACTGTTTTCCGCGATGATATAACCATCATGCATTTCACATATCTTCTTGCTCATGGGGAGCTCGATACTGCTTCCGCCCTGAGGGTGAGGATTTGAGATATAATTGCAGAGGCTGAACATATTTGGTATTATAGCCGCATCAGCTATGCGGTCATTACCGGAAAACTGCAGCACCTGATAACGCTTATGTTCGTAAGCAACGGAATGACCCACATCTTTTCCTTCTACGACATCGCTGGTTATCCTGATAATTAATGGCCAGTCTCCTGTGTGAGACCTGATAATATTGTTGATAATGCTATAAAACAGTTTCTCAAGATGCGCCCTGGATCCTGATATTCTGGGTAGCGATTGTGCCTCTATCGTGATACCTTTATTAATTATCTGGTTCTTTATCTGGCTTTTTACAACCTGCAGCACCAGGTTCAGGTCAATTTCTTCCTGCTTAAACGTTTCAGGATCAATGATGCTTAATGAACCGATCTCGTCTGTAAGCAATCCCATCTTCTGAGCGGCTGATTGTATCTTCCTGCAGTAAGATTTTGCACGGGTGGTGAGCGACGCGCCTTCGTCCTGTATAATGATCTCGGCAAAGGAATAGATCTTTCTCAACGGCAATTTGAGATCGTTCCCGGCGATGTGTGCGAAAGCGAGGATTTCTTTATTCAATTCTTTCAGCTCGCTATGCTTTGCCAGTAACTCTTTATTCAGCCTTTGTAATTCATTTTCCGCTTTAATCCGGTGCGCCACATCATGTATTACTACAAGGACCGCCGTTACGGTATCGTCTTCTTGTTTAAGCGGTATAAAATGATGCTCATAATATGCTCCGTTGTAGGAACCGCTTTCGTGCGGTACAAAAACCTTAAAGCCGGATAGGGCAGACCTGATGGCTTTTCGTATTTCCTGGTTTTCTGCAAAGCCGGGTAATGCTTCCGTGATCGTTTTCCCAATGATCGTGTCCTTTTCCACATTCCATTTATTCGCGCATGTTTTATTACATGATATAATCGTTTGATGATGATCGAATGCAATTATCTGGTCTATGCTTGCATCATTTAGTTGCTCTGCAATGGTGGCACGTGCACTCAGCTGTTGTACCACATCCTGTATATTTCCTTCTGAACCAATGTTTTCCATGGTGTCTGTATTGGAGGTGGCTTAATGTTTATATGGTTGTTAACAAAACTGAGACAACTCAGTTTGTTAAAGATATTCTTTTTGTCTTTTGTGCAGGGTATCTGTGACTATTTTTTAAATTAAAACCTGAATGATTCCTGATATTGGTTCAATATTTTAATGTTAACTTGATGTATGTAGTTATGCCATGGATATATACAAAAATGAATCTGACAGATTAGCGGAAAGGGAGGCTTTGCTTAAGGCTACCATAGACAGCTCCATGGATATGATCCAGGTATTTGTGGCTGTGCGGGATGACCGTGGCGAGATAGTGGATTTTGTATGGATACTGAATAATAAAGCTTCCGAGAGGATATATGGAGACGTGATCGGAAAAAGTCTTTTGACCCTGAATCCCGGAGTAGTACAGGAGGGGATTTTTGATACGTTTAAAAGAGTGGTGGAAAGCGGTGAGCCAGACCAGAGTATAAGACATTATGTCCATGAGCAGTTTGACGGCTGGTTTCACCAGTCAACAGTAAAACAAAATGATGGTGTAGCCACTACTACGAGAGATATTACAGAAGCTAAGGAAGTAATGCAAAGCATAAAAGACAGCCAGACTTTTCTGCAGGCAGTGATAGACAGCTCGCTTGATATTATACAGGTTTTTGAAGCCGTGAGAGATACAGAAGGCAGGATTGTGGATTTTACATGGAAAGTCCAGAACAGTAAAGGTCTTCAGCAAAATGGCGAAGTCATAGGAGAGCGCCTGCTGGCGCGTAATCCCGGCGTTATTTCATCCGGGATATTTGATCGTATGGTTTATGTGACAGAAACCGGGATCGCCAGTGAGGAAGAACAGTATTATGCCTATGAACAATTTAATGAACAATGGTTCTATCAGGCGCTGGTAAAGCAGGGGGATGGCGTGCTGATGACAACGAGGGATATCACTTTGGAAAAAAAAGCGAAGCTGGGAATCCTCCATCTGAAAGACGAAATAGCACAAAAGGCAACAGATAAGTACCTCACCTTATTCAATAATATGGAACAGGGATTCTGTATTATTGAAATGATATTTGATGACACGGGTGTTGCGGTTGATTATCGTTTTCTTGAAGTGAATCCTGTATTTGAAAAGCAAACGGATATAAAAAATGCTGTCGGCAGGACGATGAAGGAGCTGCGGCCGGCGCATGAAGCACATTGGTTCAGGATATACGGCGATGTGGTGAAAACAGGTAAGTCAGCCCATTTTGAAAATGAAGCGGCTCACCTTGCGGGCGGCGTGTGGTATGAAACGTTCGCAATCCCTTTCGGAAGACCGGAAAATCACCAGGTAGCTATATTTTTTAATGACATTACGGAACGAAAAAGAACCGAAGAACGCCGTTCCTATCTGTTGCAATTGAGTGATGCGCTCAGATCATTGACGGATCCTCTGGATATTCAGGCTACGGCCTGCAGGTTGTTGTGTGAGCACTTTAATGTTGAACGTGTTATTTATGCCGACATCGAAGGTGATGAATACAATGTTAAATGCAGTCACCTGCGGGGGAGTGGTAATGTTACCGGCAGCGCGTCCATTCCTGTATTCTCAGGCAGGCTCCTCGAAGAATACCGTCAGAACGGTACTATAGCCATAGATGATACCGCTACCGACCCTCGTTTGGATGAAGAGATACGGATTGATTATGCCGCATTATCAATTGCCGCAGTTGCAGGCGCCATGCTGATCAAAAATGATCAATGGATCGCTTCATGTACGATTTATGCAGCAACACCGCGAAAATGGACCGCTACCGAGCTTATTCTTTTAAAAGAGACTGCCGAACGGATATGGGAAGCTGTAGAAAAAGCCAAAATCGGAGCAGCCATCCGGGAAAGTGAAAACAGGCTTACGTCCATGTTCCAGGCGTTGCCCGTAGCAGCGGGTTTTGTGGATCATGCAGGTAAACTCATTTTTGCAAATGAAGAAATGAGCCGGTATCTGCCAACCAATGTAATACCTTCTCAGGATGAACAGCGGTATTGGCGATGGGTAGCATACGACTCTGACGGGCAGGAGATCAGCCGGGCAGATTACCCCGGAGCCCGTGCATTAAGAGGAGAATATGTGGTGCCGGGCATTGAAATGCGTTATACGCAGGATGATAAAACGTATGCCTGGGTTCGTGTGGCTGCAGTCCCGTTCAGAGATGGTGACGACAGAATTATCGGAGCCGTCTCTGTGATCAGTGATATTACGCAACTAAAACAGACAACTGATAAATTGCACAGGCTGATCAATATGCAGGAGGATTTTATCAGTATTGCCAGTCATGAATTGAAAACACCTGTTACAAGTATTAAAACGTATGCTGAAATAGTAGCGGAAAGCCTGCAGGAGCAGGGAGATATGGAGAATGCGGTTCTGGTATCAAAGCTCAGCAACCAGGTAGACCGGTTAACCAATCTTATAAGAGACTTGCTGGATACGACGCGTATTGAACAAGGACAATTGATCTACGAGAAAGAAGTTTTTAAATTGAATGAGCTGCTTGCCGAACGGGTAGATGAAATGCGGCATACGGCGGCTAACCGTAAGATAACGTTACAGCTTGAAGAGCCTTCCGGAATAATCGCAGACAGGGAGCGTATCGGACAGGTGATTATCAACCTGGTATCCAACGCGATCAAGTATGCCCCAAATAATACTGAAATAATGATCAGAAGCACATCCGACGGAAGTGAAATAAAAGTAAGCGTCGCTGACCAGGGGATTGGCATTCCGCAGGATTCGCTGGATAAGATATTTGAACGGTTTTATCGGGTAGGTCGTGGTTCTGTAAACACTTACCCCGGTATGGGGCTCGGACTGTATATATCCGCCGAAATCATTAGAAATCATGGGGGGCGTATTTCTGTTGTGAGTGAAGAAGGGAAAGGATCCGTTTTTGAATTTACATTACCATTAAAAGACAGTATATGAAACATGTTATCCTCGTAGAAGACGACCCTGCTATTCGCGATAGCTTATCGCTTTTTTTTGAGCGGTCAAATATTGAGCTGACGGTATACCATAACGGCGATTCTATTTTATCCGGAGATTATACACCTCCTGATCTTTTTCTGCTGGATAAGCAATTGTCAGGAGTCGATGGCCTCGATATCTGCCGGTATATAAAATCTCAGGAAGCAACAAAAAATATCCCGGTGATCATGATGTCCGCAAGCCCGAGTGTTATTCCTCTTGCTGCCGCATCGGGCGCAGATGATGTGCTCGTTAAGCCGTATGCGTTAGCTGATATAAGAAATGTTATGTCCCGATATCTTTGATGTACATTCCCGGATACTGGAGGTTTTCATTCATTTTCTAAACACGTCCTCTCCGGATAAATCCGAGTAGCAGAGAAATGACTGCCAATACAAGCAGGATGTGAATGATATTGCCGAAATTACCAGCAAAGAAGCCAAACAACCAGCCGATTACAAGGATGACTGCGATGATATAGAGTATTGATCTCATGAAGTTCTTTGTATCATAAGAATAAATACCGTGCCATTATGTATGTAAGTATTAAGTCTTATACTCAAAATTCTTCCCCATCATTTTTTCTGTATTTATCATGCTCCCGGTGATTATTGCACTATAGGGACCCTCAATCATTTCTTCGCATGTACCCAGCCTGTGCTGGCACAACAAGAACAGGAGGGAAAGTGTTCCTCTCTTTCAAATGTCCGGGTAAAGCCGCAGGCTGTGCAGCTGTATATGCCTTTTTGGTTTACTGTGGTATTGTGGTAAACATGCAACGGTTCCGGCAATACCGACAGGCCACACCTCGATTTTTCAGAGGAGTACCGCACAACAGTCATTTCACCCGATGTCTCAAAAAAAGCTTTTTCTACTTCCCCAAGATGAGTTATATGCTGAGTCCTCAGCTTCCTGAAAAGATCCTCGACGGACAGATTTTCCCTGTGTAACGCCCGGATATCAATCCGGCCATCGCGGACCAGGCATACTGCCTTTCCTTCCATAATTCTTTCCAAACGGGGATTTTTGTTGATTACCATCTCCATTCCTATCTGTAATAAGGCAACTGTCGTAATGCAGACAAGGCCATATACTATAGGCATTTCAGCGCCGATCATCGGATCGCCCACTGCAGATCCAAAACTAATGATAATCGCCAGTTCCAGATTGGAAAACTGCCCCATACCCCGTTTGCCGAACAGCCGAAGCAAAAAGATTGCATAACTGTACATAATAATGGTGCGTAAAATAATCTCCACCAGAAAGACAAGCGATCTGCTGCCCAGGAATATTCTTTTAAGATCAAGTATATTATAGTCTTCCATGATCCTTTTTCAACAGAAAATGCAAAATCATTCCAACAAAAGAACATTCATGGATTTTCGCAATCTGTGGCATAGTTATATCATGCGTAAACGGGCAAAAGCGCCGCGCAACATAACATGCAGCATATCTTATAATCGAGACACGGAACGTATGACAAGAGAAAAGATCCTTACCACCAGACTGGAAGCAATATCAGACATATTGCGTAGCACAAGGGAAACCATTGCCGTAGCAGAAAGCGTAACCTCCGGCTTATTGCAGTATGCACTTTCTACAGTGAGAGATGCCGCACAATTTTTCCAGGGGGGAATCACCACATACAATATCGGACAAAAAACAAAGCACTTAGATATCGAACCTATTCAGGCTGCATGTTGCGACTGTGTTTCGTATGATGTCGCAAAACAGATGTCATTGGGTGTTGCTCACCTGTTCAAAAGTACATGGGGAATCGGCATAACCGGGTATGCCACACCTGTAGTGCAATCAGACAATAAAGTGTTTTGTTATTATGCCATCACGAAAGAAAATGCAATCATGCATTCAGAAAAAATAACCACAGATATTTACAGTGGTGAAAAAGCACAATGTTACTTTATAGGCCAGGTAATAACAGCATTACATGATTTGCTAAAACAATAATAATAAATTGCCGGATCCGAAAAACTACAAGTATATCTTAGAGCCTGTTTAAAATTTAGTCAGATCATGATTTGTACGAGTGGAAACATCCCCCTTCCCCCTCTTCGAAGGGGGA
>JBBCJI010000003.1:0-345428 GCA_037190845.1 Flavipsychrobacter sp.
TGTGTAGACAACCCGTTACTCCACACATAATGCGTACCCGGAGGAACCGGAGCTGACGAACGAAGTCTGAGCGGCAAGGCGCTCACACAGATACTGGTATCATTACCCAGATCCGCAATAGGCTGAGGATGGACTATTACCGCAACAGGGTCCGACGTAACGGGACAATAACCATCAGGGGTAGTGACCATAACCGTGTAGTCACCTGTTGCCCCTGCATTATATTGCTGTGTATGCACACCAGTATTATTACCATTGTGCATCCACTGATAAAGAACCGGTATATTCACATTGGCTGTCAGCCGCAGGGTATCTCCATCACAAACATCATTCGGGCCGGCCGGAGACACCGAAACAACAGGTGTCTGGCGTACACGGATCAGCGTATCCGAATAAGCGCTTGCTCCAAAGCTATTTACGGCACGAACACGCAAGGTCCCATCTGTGGCCACCGGTGTAAATATTAATTCGATTCTCGGCACTGTCGTTACGGCGCTATGCAACACTCCGGAACCCGTATACATCCACTCCCAGGATGAAATGCCGGGAATAGAATCAATTTCATACACAATCGTATCCACTTTACATACATCTGCAGGCGCTACCGTATAAACAGGAGGGTGCGGCGTACCGATGACTGTGATCGTACGGCAAAACTGGGCGCTCCCGTAACCATCCATGTTCACGGTCAGCATGATATCATACGTACCGGGGGTGGTAAATGTCTGCGTGAAAGTGTTATCTGACGGGTGTTTATGCACCGGCGACGAACCGAAATTATACATCAGGTTCGTGATATACAGCTTATTCCAGGAGTGGCCGGAAGTAAGCGCATACAGACTGTCATTATATACAAACGTATGGAAACCGCTGGGGTCCCAGGGGGTACGCGGGCCTAAACCAGGCCAGCCATTATTACCTCTCGTTCCCACATCTCCCATTACAACCGGGATAGAGTCCAGCAGATTGCCTTTAAAGTTTATCCGGTACACTCCCCCCTGTGAATGCTGGGCATAACCATAAAATTCCCGGCCACACAAACCGGGAATGATTCTGAGCGCCCAATGGTGTGAACCATATCCTGCGGTACCCAAACCCGTAAGCCGGGCAGGGACACTTGTCAGGTTCGGGCCGAAATCATGGCGCCATAATTTATTACCATTATTGCCTCCGGCATCGGTAGTAGAAGTAAACATATACCAGTTGCCATTCTGCTGTACAATCTCAACAGCCGACGAACGGCCGGCGGTGGAGCCAACACTGTTTCCGTGCGTGATGGTATTTGGCAGCATATCACATGCAGGGTTTACATTCCGCACATCAGATCCGAAATTGAGCCGACCTGGCTGCGCCCAGCGATTACCAACAAAAAGGACATAGTTT
The DNA here is from genome assembly GCA_037190845.1 of Flavipsychrobacter sp. Lineage (GTDB taxonomy): Bacteria > Bacteroidota > Bacteroidia > Chitinophagales > Chitinophagaceae > JBEBVQ01. The sequence goes on from JBBCJI010000003.1 coordinate 1,384, forward strand.
CCCTTATCGTACATCAGCTTTGAATCTGACACCTGCATATTGAAACCACCACCCGGTGTATTTACCACAGTGGATGTGGTCGGGTTATTTGCCAGTGTAGTTCCAAAATCAATTCTCCTGATAGCAAATCCCGTGCGCATAATAAAACAGGACCATTCTCCCCGCGCACTATCATATACAATGGCATGCGAACAATCGGCATTTCCCGATGCACCGACATGCAAACTGAAATTGCCCAGATTAGTCAGATTTCCGCCGCCGGGAGGCGTACCGGATACAGGATCTGTACCCAGATCAACGCGCCACAGGTTCGCAGGACCAAATGAGGCTACTGTGATACCACCCGAGAGGTAAAAAGCATACCAGCGTCCATTCGACGGATCATACCATACACTCGGATAATCCGGAATTCCCGCCAGCGAAACACCCGCATCACGGGCGCTGAGTACAGACGGCAACGGCAGATTACTCATTACACCATCTACATTCCATGTATAAGAAGTCGTTGCAGACATACCGGACGTCCATGTTGTCGGCTGACCTACAATCGCCGTGGCAGGCCCCAGGATCTGACCGGACAAAGGAACTGAGCACAAACACAGGGCGATACATACATATACCGGCATGACGTCACCAATCGGCTTTCTTCTGATTTTATATAAAGAAAATAATCTGAGTCCGAAAAAACAGTAAATGGCATTTTTAATCTTACAGAAACGGTGTAAGCGAGTAATGATAGCGTTCATGGGTGATTTTATCCGTCTTTAACATCAACACGGGGGAATATCTCCCGTAAATATGGAATACTTCCCACAAAAAACAAGTAGGTAATACAAATATAATCTGATACTCAAACCGGGGGTATTGCATGAAGCATTGAGCGTGATTCCATGCATATCCGGTAAGATTGGTAAGAAATCCGGGACTATTTCAAATTTGAAGCAGTGGTAAAATGCTGAAGGAAATCTTTCTTTACAGACCGGGCAACCGGAATCTCCTGCTTGTTGGACATAACAATGTATCCTCCCGAATCAAACCGCACTACATGCAGAAGATTAACGAGATAGGACTGGTGAACCGGATAAAAAAGTTCATTACTGATTAGCTTTTTAAAAGAACCAATATTATAAGGACTGATTAATAATGCCGAAGAAGTAATTACCCTGGTATATTTGTTATACGATTCAAAATAAAGAATATCAGACATCAGCACATAATCAATCCCTTTACTGTTAGGAATACCCAGTTTGAGCTGTTGAGATGAGACATTACTACCACCGGGCTTACTTCTTTTAGACGAGATCCGCTCTATCGCCTTATCCACAACAATCGTCAGTTCTTTTTCATCTACAGGCTTCAACAGATACCCGGTAGCAAAATAGCGAAATGCCTCCATGGAATATTCAGCATGGGCCGTAATAAATATGACCTCAAAATTGATCTCGGAAAGCAACTTCAGCATATCAATACCACTCTTTCCCGGCAATGAAATATCCAGAAAAAGAAGATCAGGCGGATTCGTACGCAAGGCATTCAACGCCTCTTTCCAGGAATAATATTTACCGTTAACTTCAAGATTTGCATACAAATCGCCCACATAGGATGCTATCAATTCAACCGCGTTGGGTTCATCGTCCACAATAAAGCACGACAGCTTTTCTTCTACACTCATTTTATATATAGTTTTACAATAGTACCCGTTAAAGGATGCTGTTTGTCAACATACTCAATCCTGATATCCGCCTGTTCATAGCGGTTCAAAATTGAAATCAGATCTTCTATCAGAATAGATCCATAGGACTCGGCCTTTACGGTATTGCTTTCATTAATTTTACCGGATTGCTCCCGTCCTATGCCATCATCTTCAATAATACAAATTATTTCACTGCCCTCCCCTGCACATCTAAAAGTAATACCAAGGAAACCGGTATCTTCTTTATGAAACAAACCGTGGTTAATTGCATTTTCCACAATGGGTTGCAGCAGCAGAGACGGAATGCGTTTTTCTGTGAGACCACCCTCTTTGTCTTCAATAACGATATTATAAAGAAACCGCCCCCCAAATCTGACCTGTTGCAATTCGATATAATTTTTCAGGTTTTCAATTTCTTCTCCTACAGTAATATACCGGTTGCGCGACGATTTTATATAAGCTCTGAGGAGCTTTGAAAACTTGGATACATTATAAACAGCGCTGTCAGTATTTCCAATCCGGATCAGCAGCAATATAGAATTTAACGTGTTATAAATAAAATGCGGATTTATCTGTGCATAGATAGACTTTAACTCAACTTCGAGTCTGAGATTTTTCTTAAAATTTTCCTGTATCATAACACGTCTGGTAATCCAGGCAGTAATCCATCCGAGAAATAATAAAGCCAGAATGCCGGCAATAATCATAAGTCGTTTCATCCAGACCGTCTGCCACCAAAGCGGTACCGTATAAAGGTGTAATATTGAAGTAAACCTCTTCGCATCATCTGAAACCTGCACATGAAGCGTATAATAATGATCTGGAAGCAACCCGGGTAATACCAGTTCATTACTGCCAATCTTATACCAGTGGCCGTCTGTTTCCAGCAAATGGTAACTGTATCTCGGGATACCATTTCCTGCAGGATTTATAATATCGAATTGCAGACTACGGGTATCGGAATCCAGCAGGATGGTATCTCCGTAGAGAACGGAACTTTCGGTATTTCCCTTTACCACCAGGCGCACGTTGCCATTGTCACCGGGGGTATAACGCCGGAATGCATCATCATCAGGCATAGGGCATTTCATCAATCCCTTATTGGTATTCAGAAACAGGCTCCTGCCTATTAGCTGCATGTCGGCTACATTACTGTAATACTCGTTCCTGATCTGTGTATAGACAACAGGGGGAGACAGCTTACCGACGCCGGTAATCTTGTAAAACACGACGCCAAAACATCCGGAAATCACCAGTTTATCGCCCTGCAGCAAGACCGTACTTCTGCTTGTATTAACGCTACCTCCCAGCAACGTAATGATTCCCGTCATACGGTTGACCAGGAATAATCCTTCGGATTTTTTCACGAATATATTTCCGTGTACATCATCAATAAAAATCTTTTCGATGCCTTTCAGAAAAGGTCCCCATATTTTGAATGTATCTGCTTTCTTCTGTTCTTTTTCCGGTTTATACATCAAAGCAGCAGAATTTCCATAAGCCCATACAGCCTCTAATACGGGGTCGTAAACAATCCCTTTATATGCTGTGCCTCTTTCAGAAACTATCGGAGAAGGGTGAGCTACAAAGGAAATGTCCTTCTTCTCAATGTCCAGACGGACAAGCCCATATACCCGGGACAGGAAATACAGGTTGTTCGTATCTTTCAGAAAGAAATCGTCCAGGCGCAAAAGATTCTCACTGGATATATTTTTTCGTTCCCAAAGTCCCTCCAGATTTTTTTCCTTAATCAACGAGTTTATGTCTCTGGTATAATGATCCAGCAGAAAAGGCCCGTTCATGCTGACAATGAGCAGTGAGTGCCGATTTGTCCAGGGTACGATCCTTTTGACATGGGGCATATGCCTGTACGTTCTGTTGATCATCCTCACGGTATCGGAAGACAACATTAAAAGCTGTTTTTGCCAATCATTCCACCAATAACGATTTCCGTTCAGATCCGATCCCACCTCACTATACTCAGACATATTATCGGATACCTTTTCGAAAAATGATTGCCTTCCAATCGTAAAGAAGATTCCTCGGCCTGCAGTAGCCCAGCAATCCCCCCAGGGGTCGCCATCTGCAATCCACGAAACGGAGGAAAACGGTATCTCCGGCACAGCGCTCTGGGCAAGCTCCCTGTCTATATCCCGGAAGGGTTCTTTAAGCTGGTATAAGATCGTATCTGCAAGCAGGTTGACCCGTATCATCGAACCTGGAATAAGCCTGACATTGCCGGGCGCGTTGCTCAATGGAATTTCGAAACAGGAACTATTGTCCCGACCGCATATCCTGACCTGTTTTTCTGCAGTCCGGTAATCCAGAAGATAATCATTAAAATTCCAGGACCATTTAGATGTATTCCCCCTCAGGAGCACTGCATCAGAATGAGAAAGTCCCTTTCTTCTCCAGGCCGACTTACCGTACCACACTTCACCTGCCGGATAAAAGCCTGAAGATCCAACAGGATCAGGCTTTCCCAATACATGGTATTGAGGCCACACAATGCAATTGGGAGATGAATACAATGTATCATTATATTCAATAAGCAACGTCAAGTGCCCATCTGAACGATATTTATTATACAGAAAGATCCCCTTTCTGTGATTACCGATCGTATGCGATTCGGGAAGAAGGCGCAGCGTAGAATCAGCAATATGAACCTCTCTGTATTGATCCTGGTATATATAACCCAGTGACTGCGCGAAACCCAGCACCCAGATACGCCCTTTGAAGTCTTCAAACAACTCCCACATATCATTGATCGGGAACCCGTCTGATATATCAAAAACCCTGACTTCATATCCGTTATACCTGGCTACACCTTCCGGCGTCGCCATCCACAAATAACCGTTCCTATCCACCAGCATACCATAAATATGATTGGACGGAAGGCCGCTTGCAACATCCAGATTATACACAAAAGATTGTGCGGATGACCCAGACGCAGCAATTACAACGAATAAAAATACGGACAGAAACAATCGTACCATTACCTGCATTTAACTTCCGCAGGCGCCATGGAAAGACACATACAGACACAGCAAGGTAGGAAATAAACAGGAATGAGGGATGGAGCGTGAAGAATGATCTTTTCATATTCACCCCTCATTCCTCACTCTTCAACTCTGATTATGCATCTTATAGAATGACCGGGAGAATACCGCTCCACCTGCAGTCGTTACCTTAACGAAATACTGTGCCTGCACAAGGCCTTTTACCGGGAAATATCTTGTCGCCTGCTGGTCTTCGTACCGGACAACATCTATCTTTTTACCCAGCACATCGTATATCTCCATCGTCCGTATGGGTGTGTTATCTGCTAACTGTACCAGGATGAAATCCTTTGCCGGGTTGGGATATAATTTAAGCTCCGGTGCGACCGGATGATTTTCTATATGCTTTACCAGCAGGCCGGTTGATGTAATTTCCAGATAACGGTTCACCGGGGGATTTACTACTGTCGTTCTGCTGCCCGCAGCATCCGGCCATTGCACCGTAACAGAATCAATAACCGTATGATTACCCAAACCAAATATCAGGGTAAACGGCTGCTGCCCCGAAGCATTTCCCCTGCCCGCATACACCTCACGCATGCGCTGCACTCCACCAGACCATACATAGATACGCGCGCCGATATTACTCTTGTTAACTCCGTTCGGCGCACGAAGTGATACTGCTGTCCAATTGTTCTCCTGACCGATCCGGTTCTCAACGAGGTGAAGCAAACGCGGCTGACCCGTACGGCAGATCACAAGATCATCATCTCCATCAAGGTCGTAATCAACGGCTTCAAGTAGATGCAGGTCCAGCAGGCCGGGCTGTATCAGACCAAGATCGCCGGTGATATCCGTAAGAACATGATCCTGCCCGTGATGAAATACATACAACCTGTCGGTCGTGGGAGCATAAGTACCTTGTACCATAGCCAGATCCATCAGACCGTCATTATCCAGATCGAACCAGGAACCGTCATAATCCCCGTTATGCGAAGACTGAGGGTTCTTCTTGATCATCAAACTCCGGTCGGGAGTAAGCCTATAATTATTTGCAGCGCCGCCATTCACAAAAACAGCCGAGCGGCCTTCTTGCGCATCATTACCTCCATGCACCAGGCTGAAGAAAAAATCCATGTCTCCATCGTTATCATAATCTTCAGGAACTGCTGCCCACATACATAGATTACGACCCGCATCCCCCTGCATATAGCGCGCATTATAACCCGCCTGTGCTGCCACATTCGTAAACGTCCCGTTCCCATTATTCCGCAGCAGCTGGCCATTCGTACGGCAATACGGAGCCGTGGCGATATCAGGCCAGCCGTCGTTGTTCCAGTCTACCACACTGCTCCCGTACATCGGCTCATTGAAGGTAATGCCCGCCTGTGCGGTTACATCTGTAAACGTACCGTCGCCATTTCCTTTCATCAGATAACCGGGAGACCATATCTCATTATCATAGTCTTTAAACCAGGTGGGAATAAAGAGATCTATATCGCCGTCTTTGTCGTAGTCGAGAAAGCTGAACCCAATTGAGTTAACCAGTCCGAGTTCATGAAGTCCGTTATCCGGCACCAGTGTAAAACGCCCCTGACCATCTCCCAGCAACACCTCACAACGGTCGCCGGGATCAGCGTAGCCCACAAGGCGATGGTAGTAAATACCCCGTACCATATCTACATTGCCGTCATTATTGATATCCGCGAGCGCCACGGTCAATGTACTTTTACTGGCGCCGCCGCCGGGTTTTGCATTCACACCTGAGCTTTCGGTAATATCCACGAACATCCTTGCAGATGGATCCGATGAATTTGTATCCGCGACATTGATGTAGGTGCGCAGGCTGTTCTCTGTTGCATCACCATGCAAAGTGATCATGTCCGGGTAATGATCGTTATTGATATCAGCCACATAGATACAGAATGCACGCTCTGATCCCAGATTTACTTTATCGGTTGCGAGAGAAACCCAATCCGTTGTTTGCGCATTCGTCAGGGATGATCCGAAAAGGCATGCCGAGAGCAGGGCGAGCCTGTATTTAAGTCGCTTCATAAAAATTTCTGTAATAATTAATCTATGATGTGGTTATTCTACCGGAAAATTTTCCTGTTTTGCCGGCGCTTTGGTTTTTATATTATCTGAGCAGGTGAAAATTTCCTTTTTGCAAATAGGGTGTATTGCCAATTGTGTATTCAAGCATATATATATAGGTACCCAACTGTGCCGGCACACTTTTATAATAGCCATCCCAGCCCTGGTATTTATCCCGCGTATAGAATACACGCTGGCCCCAGCGGTCATATATGCCAAACCCAAAGCCTTCCAGCCTGCCGAGGTTTCCCAATACCCTGAACAGATCGTTTGCACCATCCCCGTTCGGTGTAAATGCATTCGGAACCCAGATGTCACAGAATATCTGCTTTATCTCTATCGTATCTGCTCCGGTGCCACATCTGTTGATGCCGGTAGCAATATATGTACCTCCGTATTTGACGGACAACATTTCGCCCACACTTCCATCAGACCATATCAGTGAATCAGTATTTATATTTTTGGCAACAAGCAGCAAAGGTGTTTCTTCACATACAGTCGTATCCGGACCAAGAGAAATCACCGGTTTAGGATGGAACGTCAGCAAGATCGTATCACTTCCTGTGCAGTGGTATTCCGTAGTAACAGAGACAGCGTACATTCCAGCTTCAGCGGCTGCATATACAGCGCCTGTGTCTCCGGTATTCCATACATAACTATTTTTTCCGGAAAAACTTGCATCCAGCAAAATCGTATCATTAGTGCATATGTAACGGTCACTGCCGAGATCAATCTCAGGAACCGGCATTGCGGTAATATGTACCGTATCATACCACAGACATCCTTCAATATTTACTTCGAGCACATAATCGTTTGTGCTGCTGACGTGAATATACGATGTCGTTTCACCTGTACTCCACAAGTAAGATGCACCTGGTATCTCCGTACCGATTCTCAAAGGATACTGTGTACAAATAATACTATCTAATCCGACATTTACTTCCGGTTCCTTAATCAATTTCACAAGAATTGTATCGCTTCCAATACAATCACCCATCGTTACCTGCAACCAGTATTTTCCGGCATGCATCACTCTAATTTCAGATGAAGACAACCCATTACTCCACAAATATCTCGCCCCTGCAGGCTGTGAAGATCCAAGCGTCAATACATCATCTATTCCACAGATCACCTTATCATCTCCCAGGTCAACAACAGGACCAGGCGATACCAACACATAAATGGAATCCCTTCCTTTGCATCCCTTGGACGATGTAACCTCTACCCAATAGTTATCGGTACGGGTAACATTAATGGATGATCCTGTAGCACCGGTATTCCATAAGTACGAAGTAGCGCCGGGATAACTCGCATGAAGTGTCAGGGACTGTCCTTCACAAAATGTCGTATCATTTCCAAGTACAGTACCGGATATCTGATGTACCGTATCCTGTATATAAGAAAGTGTAGTGATTATAATGCTATCACAACTCCGGGAACTTTGCAATGTATCGGTATAAATACCCGGTATTGAAACCAGATTACCTCCCGGAAGACGATAATCTGTGCCTATACAGAATGAGTCTGTTCTATTAATAGTCGTATCGCATTTCCCCAGCTTTATGATCCAGAAATCGTAGTTGCCGCGTGAATTTTCCGATTTTTCACCGGATGCATTTGAGTTTGAAAAGCCTCCCAGAATATATCCTCCGTCAGAAGTTTTACGCGCTACAGTCAAACCATCATCACCACTACCACCTAATGTCTTCTGCCATTCAATGTTCCTGGAAGCATCCATTTTAACAATCCAGAAATCATTATCTCCTCTCGACGCTTCTGACTTATCTCCGGAAATCGGAGAATTTGAAGTGCCCGCTGCAAAATACCCTCCATCTGAAGTAGCAATAATTCCTCCCATAACATCTTCTCCACTTCCTCCCAATGCTTTCTGCCAGGAGATTGCACCCGTTTTATCCAATTTCACAATCCACCAGTCCATTCCCCCATATGAAGCTACCGTCTTATTGCCTGAAATTCCGGACCGGGAATCATGCCCCACAATATAGCCGCTGTCCGCTGTCTGTTCCATTCCCCCCTCACCGGAACTACGCAATATAGAAATACCACCAATGCTCCAGTCATCTGCAGTACCACCGAGCACTGTCTGCCATTGAATAGCAAAGTTGCTATCCATCTTTATGACCCAGTTGTCAGAATCCGGCCAAACACCCCAGCCATTGATTGTCTTATTACCTGTAGCACCGGGGGTCTGTGTAACACCAGTGCTGATATATCCACCATCTTTTGTCGGAATAATAGTAAACAGGTTATCATGCCGGTTACCTCCATGCGCTTCCTGATGTTGGATGGCACCGGTATTCACATCAAGCTTCAGCATCCACCTGTCATTCCAGGTATGATTGATCGTTGTCCGGTCCGGAGTACGTGGATTAGGCAGGCCGGGATGCCATTCAGATATACCTCCGACAATAAAACTGGCATTATTTCTTTGGAATAAAGAATAAATAAGATCATTCCCATTTGCGCCGTATGTACGTTGCCACTGGATATTACCTAACGGTGTCAGTTTCATTATCCAGATATCATATCCCAGGTTAAACGTACCAGCCGTTCCTCTGTTCGGCTCAGTCTTGTCTCCTGATACATCACCCAGGCTATACCCCCCTGCAAGGTATCCCCCATCACTTGCCTGTATGATGCTAAATACATGGTCATAATGTGCAGTACCATATGTCTTCTGCCACTCTATAGCACCGGAAGCACTTAGCTTGATGATCCAGAAGTCGATCTCTCCACGATTGGGTTCGGTCTTCTCGCCCGAAACCCCGGATCCTGAAAAACCCGCGGCTATATAACCTCCATCGCTCGTCTGCTGAAGCGTGGATAAGCGGTCATCGCCACTACCTCCGATTGTACGTTGCCATTGGATAGGGGGAGCCTGGGAAAACGCCCTGAACGGGATGACCCAAAGCAAAACAGCATAAATGACCAACCGGAACATTTTTTGCACCATCTTCATAAATATTAGAATAGGGAAAACAGGATTTAATGATACTACAATTTACTAATATCTGCCATTCTTGATCAACTTTTCATATTTCAGCGACATTCCTGCCTCATCAGTGATCCGTAAAAAATAAACACCATCGGGCAATCCGTCCAGACTGATCTTTGTCACACCATTTCCAGACCATACTTTTCGACCTTCTACATTGGTTAAAATCACATTGACGCTTACCGGAGCCTGAATATAAACATCCGTATTGGCAGGATTGGGATATACATTAACGAGATTATTTGACTTCACAAACGGATCAATGTTTACATTATTCACGTTTACGATTGGCGAGATATTGCTGCAGCCATTGCTATCTGTAACAGTTACCGAGTATCCTCCGCTGGATGAAGGACGGAATACCGAATCATTTTCACCCACGATCGGCTGGCTGCCAGTATTCCATTGGTATGTCACATAACCCGGATCCGCATGAAACAGCTCACCATCCCATATAGCTACCGGAGTTGGCAAAGGATTTACTGTTACCGTCACTGCGGGAGTAGTATCCGCACAACCGGGAAGTACATTCCGGTGCACTGCTACCTTGTATATCCCTGTTCCGCTGATATCCAGAAAATCTGCTGTTGCCGAAGGGATCACTGAAGTACCCCTCAACCACCGGTAATCCAGACCTGTATCTGCGGATGACACACGCAATGTTACTACACCTCCTTCACAGAAGGCCGTATCCCCCGGTGTCAATATAGCTACGGGAAGACTATGCACCGTTACACTGATGTTTTGAACGCTGTCCCTGCACAACGTTGCACCGTCGGTTACAACCACCGTATAGTTACCAGTTGTCTTCACTGTATGGGATATGCCAACACCTACATTCGCTGTCCCGTCATTCCATTCATAGCTATATCCGGTACCGCTTCCTGCCGTAAACGTAACACTGTCCGGTTCACAAAGCGTTATAGGTCCGGCAGGGGTAACTGTTGCCGCCGGTAAGGCATGAACAGTAAGCGTAGTCGCCGGCGAAGATGTTGCAGAGCAGTTGGTAGACGTGTTCGTAACTGTTACTGTATAGCTGCCGTTTGCCTTTGCATAATAGCTGCTCGCGCCTGCGCCTACGTTTGTCGTCCCCTCTTTCCACTGATAGCTGACTCCTGTTGCTGTAGCCGTCAGCAACAGACTGTCCCCCTGGCATATAGACCGCGCACCCGTAGGGCTGACGCTTACCGCGGGTAATGCGTTTATTGTTACTGACGCCGTTGCCGTATTTGTACAGCTGTTGACATCCGTATATGTATAGGTAATGGTGGAACTGCCCTGGCTCGCGCCGGTCACTACACCACTGTTGTCTATCGTTGCCACGCCTGTACTGCCACTACTCCAGTTTCCCCCTGTCGGTGTAGTGCTCAACGTACGCGTAGCGCCCACACATACGGGGCTGTTACCACTTATCGTGCTAATTACAGGGAGATTATGGACTGTTACAGAAATATCCCTCGGCAGCGATTGGCCGTTGCTATTCACCGCTACGACACTGAGTGTTCCGCTTGCGGCAGTACCGGAAAAGTCCACCGATACTGCGGTATCCGATAATGTATTGATCGTAACGCCAGCAGCAGGCGTATATGACCAGTTGTAACTGGTAGCAGTGCCTACTTTATTGATACGGTATACCACTCCTGTTTCCCCTTTACATACTGCCGGTTTCGAAGCAATAAAATTACCCGGCTGAGCCGGACCGGGGGCGGCAATCGTAATGGATATAGAATCACGGCACCCGTTAAACCCATCTGTCACTGCCTTATACACCCCAGGAGTAGCACCTGCCAATGCATTTACCAATGTATGGGCATACTGACGGACATTGTGATTATCGCTGACATACATAAATCCATCGGTACTTATGTAGATTTTATTGGGGGCACTAAGCTGTCCGGGGGCACTTCCGGATGTGCCGTCACCCGTCACAAGCAAACCAGAGCTTGCACCCGGTTCCCATTTAACAATACGATGATTACCATTGTCTGCAACAAACAGATTTCCTATGCTGTCAAGAAATACATGCTGGGGATCATTGAACTGATTTAATGCAGGTCCGGACACTCCTGTACCTGCTATCAACCTGCCGGTTCCAAATGTTGTTGTGGCAGTGGCCGAAAATTTTCTGATGGAGTTTATCGCAACCACATACATGCTGTCTCCAGAAAAAAACATCATACGTGAATTGGTAGCTCCGGTGATTACATTAACTCCCGGGTTTACATAACCCCTATGAAATCTCCTGACCACGTGCTGATGCCAATCCGTAGTATATACTGTATCATTCCTCACAGCAACGCTGGTAGGGAAATAGCCGTTACCAACTCTTTGGGTGAACTGGTTGGTCCTGCGGTTCCATTCATAAACTCTCTTGCCATCCCATTCGCCAAAAAAAATAGTATCAGTACCGCTTGGAGGAATAAATATATAACATGGGGCCCAGGCTCCGGAAGGCACTGCTGTAGCAGACCCTGCAGCATCTCCTAAAATTATATTGGGGGCAGACAACCCAGGCCACCACATCCATATTCTGTTATTATAATCAGCAATAAACACTGTATCCTTATATCCGGACAACTGAGGTATAAAGACATTTGACTTAGGGGTTTGCGCGCCAGGGCCTGTCAGAAGTGTAGCTACCGCATTAGGATTCCATGTGGCTTCTTCTGTCTGTAACAAACTTCCATCCTTATACCAGCGTATCCGCTGCGTTGTACTGCCGGACGAAGTAACTGTAAGTGTACCACCCGGCTGATTACCTCCGGCACTATTAGTCAATGAAAGGTTACATTGTGCACTTACATGCACGGTACTCAACGCCATTACCATTAAAATCAAAACGGGCAGATAACGTAATCCTGCCAGGAAAAAATAATTTTTGTGCATATAATATTCTTTAAAAAAGTTTGGATATAACATTCATAGGAATAACTGCTAAATTCATTTTTCAAAGATCAATATGCAGACAACCCGGAAATTCATGGAAAACCATGATTTTAATAATTCCCGAAAAATCCCTATCTTTATAAATACAGACTTCCGGCAGAAACCCATGATTATCAGTTTAATAATCTTAAAATTTCGATTATTACCGGATACAGCTACGTTGTAATTCCGAAGCATAATGTATTTAAAAACTACACACAACAGCATACGATACGTGTACTCATCATGAAAAGCCGTGTTACTTTCATTGTACTTATTATAATAAGCTACGCGATCCGGACACCGGCACAAACAGATCAAATACTATCCTTCAAAACAGTTCCTGGAAAAAGCGAAAGCATTCCGGTATATGAAGTAAAATATATCGCAAGGAATAATCTTGACAGCGCTATCCGGATATTAACTCATATCATTCTGAATAACGAAAACAAGCAGAATGATATTGAGATATACGAAGCGTACCTGGCGCTGGCCGCTACATATTTGCATAACAATGATTACCCAAAGGCAGCACACGCTTATCAATATGCCCTGACATATAGCGTAAAAACACCTACACCACATCATAATATTTGCCGGGCGCTCAACGGGACAGGATATATGCACCTGCTTCAAGGGGATTACCGGCAGGCGGCACAATGCTTGTTTACAGCAGCGCAAATAGGTGAAAAGCATGTCAGAAAGGATACGACAATCGCCACACAACTGATCTCTGTATATAACAACCTGAGCACTGCTTTGATAGAGCTGCAGGAATACGATAAAGCACTATATTACCTGAGCAGGGCAGAAACAATAATCAGACATACACCGGGCAATCCAAGACTTGCAACCATATGGAATAATATGGCAATTGTGTACAACAAAACCGGGAAAAAGGATGCATCCTGGCAATATGGCGAGCAAGCCCTGGAACTGGCACGGAGCTACGAGTATTATCATGCAGAATATACCATACTTCAAACGCTGGCAACCATTCTACTCGATCACAACGAACCTGCAAAAGCTATTCCATACCTGGAAGCAAGTTTACAAATCAAGGGGAGCAGCAATGCCTCTTATGCGGCCAGAACATTTTATCTTTTAGGCTGTGCCTGGTATACAACGGGTGATAATAACCGTGCCGAATATTACTTTGAGCAGGCACTCAAAAAGGCAAAGGAATCCAAATCTGCCGATATTGCACTGCACACCCGGACTCAACTCGCCGCTCTCTACAGCAAAAAAAGGGATTATCAAAACGCTTTCCTACAACTGCAGCATGCCTACCGGCTGCGAGACAGCCTGATGCATCAGGATAAAACAACTGCTGTTCATCAACTCGAGATCAAATACCGGACTACACAAAAAGACTACGAAATAGCCCAGAAGCAATTACTACTGAAGGAACAGGAACGTTTGTTGCAGCAAAAGAATATATGGCTTGGCGGTATTGCCGGAGGAGCAGTCATATTAGCCTGCCTGCTCCTTGTTATCCACCGGAATTACCGGCATAGGATGCACCTGCAGGCACAACAACAGGAAATAAACAATCTGAAAGCCTCCATGAAAGGAGAAGAAAAAGAACGCGCCCGTATCGCCCGCGAATTGCACGACGGGATAGCAGGCATGATCACTGCCGTGAAGATGAACTTTACTGCTGTACAAAACACACACACCTTCCTCAGAGATACCGCTCAATTTCATGACGCCATGCAACTACTTGAGGAAACAGCGCACGAAATACGCCACACTGCCCATAATCTTACCCCTGAAATCCTCATACAGCACGAGCTGCAGGATGCCATAGATCTTTTCTGCCGGCAGGTGCAGAAAAGCAGCGGGCTGGATATCAGCTTCCTGGCCTATGGTTCATTTGATCATCTTGAAGGCGACTTTAAGCTGTCCGTTTACCGGATCACCCAGGAGCTGATCAACAATGTGATCAAGCACGCGCAGGCAACACATGCGATCGTGCAGCTCAGCCGGCATGGCAACATCTTCGGCCTGACTGTAGAAGACGACGGAATCGGGATGGAAATCGGCAACCATAAAAACGGAATCGGAATGCAACATCTGCAATCGCGTGTGAAAAGTCTCAACGGACGGCTGACGGTCGAAGCATCTACCGGTAGCGGCACTACCGTCTATATAGAATTCAGCGTACCCGCAACGTCCCAACCTGAGACCAAATACATAACGAAATGATCCGAATCGCTATCATAGACGACCACCCTTTAATCGTCAACGGACTGCAGAACATGCTGCGCCATAATCCGGACATAGAAATAACCGGCGCTTATACCAATAGCAAAGACCTCTTTGACGGCTTATCAAAGACAACGCCGGACATTCTGCTCATAGACATCCAGATGCCGGAAAAAACCGGCCCGGAACTGGCAAAGATCATACAACAGAAATATCCGGCTATCCGCATGATCGCGTTGACCAATCTTGATAATAATTTTTACGTAAAAACCATGCTACGCAACGGTGTCTCCGGCTATGTGCTGAAAAGCTCTGATCAGGAAGTGCTGCTGGAAGCCATCAGAACGGTATATGATGGTAACGAGTATCTCGAACCCGGCATGAAGGAACGCGTATGGGAAGATATGGTAAAAAGCCGCAGGCAGACCAACAGTACGGCGCCGCTCACCCGCCGGGAGAAAGAGATCCTCACACTGATCGCCAATGAGCACACGACCCAGGAGATCGCAGCCATGCTTTTTCTCAGCGCCAATACCGTAGAGACACACCGGCTCAACCTGCTCTCCAAACTGGATGTGAAAAATACCGCCGGACTGGTGAAGAAGGCGATGCAGATGGGGCTGGTGGAGTGAGGGGGATTCTTTATTTTTGTGCCTCAATCACTTGCACACATGAAACGTTCCGTCACCATATCCGGCGCAGGACTGGTAGGTTCTCTGCTCGCTATCATACTCCGGAAGCGCGGCTATGAAGTAACCATATATGAACGCCGCCCCGACATGCGCAAAGAAGCGATCGGCGCCGGCAGATCCATCAACCTGGCCATGAGCACCCGCGGCTGGCATGCGCTGGAGCTTGCCGGGCTGAAAGCGGAAATGGAAACGCTGGCCATACCCATGTATGGACGCTATCTCCACCTGCCAGACGGCACTACCGCCTTCCAGCAATACGGAAAGAACAACGAAGCCATATACTCTGTCAGCCGCGGCGAACTCAACAAACGACTGATGACCCTGGCGGAACAGCAAGGGACGGCCATCCACTTCAGCCAACGCTGCACAAGGGTAGATGTAACCAACAACCGCCTGTACCTTCAGGACGCCAACGGCATTGAAACAACGGTGGACGCCGACCTGCTCTTCGGAGCCGACGGCGCCTTCTCAGCTCTGCGCAACAGTTATGTATACATGGACCGGGTGAACGCTTCCCAGCATTATATCGGGCACGGCTATAAAGAGCTGAGCATTCCTCCGGCAGCAGACGGCGGATGGCAGATGGAAAAAAATGCTTTACACATCTGGCCCCGGAAAAACTTCATGCTCATCGCATTGCCCAATACCGACGGCAGCTTCACCTGCACCCTGTTCTTCCCGTTTGAAGGCAATCCTTCTTTTGCGTCACTAAAAACACCCAACGACGTTACCAACTTTTTTAATAAACAATTCCCGGATGCCGTACCGCTGATGCCCACGCTCACGGAAGACTTTTTCAATAATCCGACATCTTCCCTGATCACAACCCATATCTTTCCCTGGCATTATCAGGACAAAAGCGCCCTGATCGGAGACGCCGCTCATGCCATTGTACCTTTTTACGGACAGGGAATGAATGCTGGATTTGAAGATTGCTCCGTACTCGCTGCCATCATGGATAAAACGGGAGATGACTGGGCAAGCATTCTGTCCGAATACGAAAAGAAAAGAAAAGAAAACGGTGATGCAGTAGCCGAGCTGGCCTTACTCAACTTCATCGAGATGCGGGATAAAGTAGCCGATCCCCTGTTCCTCGAACGCAAAAAAATAGAAAAAGAACTGGGACGCCTGTACCCCGCACAGTTCATTTCCGTTTATGAGATGGTTTCTTTCACCCACACCCCCTATAGCACAGCCCTTCAGTGCATACAGGCACAGGACCGTCTGCTGGAGCAGATCATGAATGCCGGCGATTTCTTTGATCTGGCGAACCGGGAAGACTTTCGTACACAGCTCGACGGGTGGATGCACCACTATCATCAATCGGTACAGCAACCGAGATAAGGGGAAACAATATGACAGACAAGAGATGGACTATAAAATCCGCTGATGAGGCCTGTATACAACAACTCGCCAAAGACCTGCCTACCGTAAGCCCGGCTACCTGCCGGCTGCTCACCCTGCGCGGCATCCGTGATTATGATACTGCCAAAAACTTCTTCCGGCCGGAGCTCGCACAACTGCATGACCCTTTCCTGATGAAGGATATGGATCGTGCCGTACAACGCATCAGCGATGCGATTGAATGGCATGAACGCATACTCATATACGGCGACTATGATGTGGACGGCACTACGGCTGTATCTGTTGTGTATGATTTTCTTAAAGAACAATACACCGGCGACCTCGCGTTCTATATTCCACACCGCTACCGCGAAGGTTATGGCGTATCGAAGCAAGGTATCGATTATGCTCATGCCAACGGCTACCACCTCATTATCACGCTCGATTGCGGGATCAAGTCGGTGGAACTGATCAATTATGCTCAGTCGCTCGGCATTGACGTAATCGTATGCGATCATCATACTCCCGACCACGACCGGCCCAAAGCGCTCGCTATCCTGAACCCCAAACAGGAGGATTGCCCTTATCCCTATAAGGAATTAAGCGGGTGCGGCATCGGATTCAAGCTGATCTGTGCACTGGCTCAACGCTGGGATCTGCCCGACGACACCACACACCGCTATCTTGATCTGGTAGCTACCAGCATTGCAGCAGATATCGTGCCTATAGATGGCGAAAACCGGATACTCGCTTTTTATGGACTAAAAAAAGTAAATGAAAACCCCGCCCTGTCCATTCGTACGCTTAAAGAACTTTCATCTATCAACCGCCCGATGGATATCAACGACCTGGTATTTGTGATCGGCCCACGGGTGAATGCCGCAGGCAGAATGGATGATGCACGTAAGGCTGTCGACTTCTTCATCGAAAAAGACCCGGCAAAAAGCAGGGAACTGGCAGAGATATTACACGCCGACAACTTTGAGCGGAAAGAAGTAGACCGCACCATCACCGAAGAAGCACTTAACCTGATCGAAGGAAATGAGGTGATGATCCGGCGGAAAACAACAGTACTATACCAGCCGCACTGGCACAAAGGCGTTGTCGGCATTGTGGCTTCCCGGCTGATCGATCGTTATTACCGGCCTACAATTATCCTTACGTCTTCCAATGGTAAAGTCAGTGGTTCTGCCCGTTCCGTCAATGGCTTCAATATCTATGAAGCCATTCATGAATGCCGTGATCTGCTGGATAATTACGGGGGACATTTTTACGCAGCAGGTATGACTATGGGCGAACATGCCGTTACAGCTTTTATGGAAAGATTTGAACAGGTAGTAGCCGACCGGATCACGCCCGACATGCTCGTTCCCGAGATACAAATAGATGCGGAAATACAGCTCACCGACATACGCCCCGGATTGTATAATATCCTGAAGCAGTTTGAGCCATTCGGGCCCAATAATCTGCGACCGGTCTTCCTCACCCGAAACGTACGGGACTTCCGGGGATACTCCCGTATTGTTAAAGAGCAACACCTGAAATTTGTGGTCTGCCGGCACGACGGGGAAGTGATAGACGGCATCGGATTCGGTCTGGCGCACAAATACAATATTGTAGCCTCGGGCCGACCTTTCGATATTGTTTATACCATTGACGAAAACGAGTATAACGGCAATGTGAGATTACAGATGAAAGTGCTTGACATACGCCCGTCATGAATGTGACAGATGTGTTGGATGTGGGTGATGTGATAACACATCCGTCACATCCAACACATCTGTCACATTGAATTCATCATATTTACTCAACGGGCCGACCAGACAAAATAATCCTGATGCATATGATACAATATCAGGAAATGCTGCATAGCAAACTCATTGTCCATCCGGACCACCTGTTCCTTCTTCAGCAACGATGCCATACTCGATACACCCTGCCGGGTAAACAGGCAGCAGCTTTTCCTTCCCGTAAGTGATACCCGGAGATTCAGCGTCTGGATATCTTCCGCGCTCAGCTCCAGCATGGCATTTTCATGAAAATATTCCGGATACTGCTTCACAATCCGGTATAAGTCCTTTGTTTTTAATCCATATAATTCTGCGAGATCATCATCCAGAATGACCTTCCGACCGCGGAATTCATATATTTTATCGCATATGGCCTTTACCGGTTGCATGTTTATATCATGTTGCCTGTTTATTAGCGACGGTCCATTTGCTCCAGACGGTCCAGGATCGCATCCAGTGTTTTTTGTTGTGCTTCCAGCCTTTGTTGCAGGGCAGTATTTTCCGCTTGTTGACGTTCGATCATTTCCTGCTGTTCCTGCACCGCTTTTACAAGAGGCATAATGAACTGGCTGTAGGAGAGGCTGTAGTGTCCGCGCTCATTTTCCGGTTTGCTTACCGCATCAAAATCAAAGCCCAATTCCTTACAAATTGCCTCTACATCCTGAGCCAGAAAGCCCGTGTGCAGCTTATTGTATGCATGCTGATAAGTTTCGCTATCTGCAACCGGCTTCCCTTTAATATGTCCGTCCAACATACGGGCATTAAGATGATAGGTTACAGGTTTCAGACGTTTGATCAATTCCAGTCCCGGTACATTTTCCTGTACCTGTTCTTTGAAACGGGCATCTGAAATATTGTTGTAGGTAGCATAAGCATATACACCGGCAAGGCCAACACGGCCAATCGTTACAGAGTTAGAAACATATGCAACAGCGTTATAACCAATTGCCGTAGCTTCCGTCATTCCTGCGGGAACATCTGCCTCATACCCGATAGCCGTATTATAATTGCCTGTAGTATTCCGCAATGCATACATACCTATAGCTGTATTATAATTACCCGCCACATTATTCCACAATGAGTAGGAGCCAATACTTACATTTCCCCCGCCGCCAACGTTCAGACGATTGGATTGATTACCTATTGCCATATTATCATCACCTGTAGTATTATCCTGTAGTGCATTTGGCCCCATGCCCACATTACCAATACCTTCGGTATTTTTCCCCAATGCGCTGACGCCTACGGCAACATTTGCATACCCTGTTGTGTTTGCAAACAGGGCACGGTAACCGACTGCTGTATTTTGTCCTTGTGTTGATGTATTACTACGCAAGGCATCTGCGCCGACAGCTACATTGAATGGAGATGTACCGGTAGTAAACAATGCCGAATCCCCGATCGCCACATTTTTTCCTCCATTTAAATTACCCTTCAAGGCAGCAACACCGATAGCTATGTTACCACTTCCTGATACATTAGCAGATAATCCATCAGCACCAAAAACAATGTTTCTCGACCCTGTTTGATTAGAGGTCATTGCATGACGTCCGACAGCTATATTATCATTCCCCGTAGTATTACTCTGCAACGCAGAATAGTTTATGGCTGTATTATTGGCTCCTGTCTGATTTGAGAATAAAGTTCTTTCACCAATTGCTACATTATAATAGTTGAGGTAATTACCCGTAGACCCCTCCATTGCTCCATGTCCTATTGCTATATTAGATACTCCCGTCTGGACATTCCTCATGGCATACCTTCCGATTGCCGTATTTTTATTACCGGAAGTATTACTCTTCATTGCCCCCGCCCCGATAGCCGTGTTTTCATCCGCAACGTTGGCCAACAGCGCCGAATCGCCTATGGACACATTATATGTTCCAGTTGAATTGGTTTTTAGAGCTCCGGTACCAATAGCGATATTTCGCTGTCCGCTTGTATTTTGTTGCATAGATTCATACCCTATGGCAATATTCGAATTCCCGGTTGTATTCAAAATCAAAGCAGCATAACCCATTGCCATATTACTACTTCCCGTATTGTACATCAATGCCAGGGGGCCAACTGCAACGTTATAATTACCGCTGCCACCGGATTTTAATGCTTCATACCCCACTGCCACGTTCCCTGTACCGTTTGTATTAGACCGCAAAGTCCCGCTGCCGACAGCCGTATTGGCTATTCCCGCATTATTGGCATATAATGCCGAATCTCCGATCGCTATATTATTGCCTGTGCTTGTAATAGAACGCAAAGCTGCATGTCCGATAGCAATATTTTTAGCGCCGGTAGTCACAGCATTAAGCGTAAAACTGCCTATACCAATATTCTGTTCGCCTGTCATCCCCGTCGGGGGATTACCACCCAATACGGCGCGGTATCCGATACCGATATTATGGCTGGATTTGGCATTCTGTAATGCAGCCTGGCCAACAGCCGTATTATAACTGCTGGTTTCACTCTCGTACAATGCATTGGCGCCAACAGCAACATTAGCGACGCCCGACAGATTATCATATAAAGATCCGGCGCCTATGGAAACATTCCCGCCTACATCATTAAACGGTGTCAGTCTTAACGCACCCGTACCTAACGCCGTATTAGCACCCGAAATAATACCCGCCCGTATATTGTTTGCCCTGAACAGCAATGGCGTATTATCCGTTGTACCGATAAAGTGCACAGACGTATCGGTACCGGCATTACCGGTAAGGCTCCATGCTCCTGCAGATACCATACTGCTCACGGTACGCCTCCCGACAACACCGGTGGTTGCGTTTATGGTAAGAATAGAATCCGCAGCAACTCCCGAAGGTGTGCCCTCCAGAATCAGCGGATTATTACCCCCAGTGGCACGAACATGCAATTTAGCTTGCGGTCTGCTTCTGCCGATACCGACATTTAGCTCATTTACGGTAGTGTCTCCCAGCACGATGGAATTGCTCCTGCCTACACGTACCCTTGCACCGATTCCCACCGTATTGGTCAGGGTATCTGAAAGGGTTTTTGCCTGATAACCTATACCCACATTATAGCTTCCGGTAGTATTGTTATCCAGAGCCTGATAGCCTATCCCGACATTGCCAGTGCCGGTAGTGTTGAAAACCATAGAATTTGTCCCGATGGAAAGGTTATTTGCCCCTGCTGTATTCCACATCAATGCAGTTGTTCCAATCCCAACGTTACCAACACCGGTGGTATTAGCCAGCAAAGCGCCGTAGCCAAACGAAGTATTATTCATAGACAATAATCCGGCCAGTGTACTGTCTATCTTGAATGTTAACGGCATTTCATCCGTAGTGCCGATAAAATTCACCGCGGGATTTGTACCGGCATTCCCGGTCAATCCCCAACTGAGGCCTGTTACAAGGTTACCCACCGGCCGTTTCCCGACAACCCCGGTAGTCCCGTTGACGGTAAGAACAGAATCCGCCACCGCACCGGAAGGCAGACCTTCAAGCATCAACGGGTTGTGACCGGCAGCCGCGCGAACATGCAGTTTGGCTTCAGGCGCACCTCTTCCGATACCCACATACAGGTTGTTCACACCAGTGTCGCCAAGAACAACCGTATTGCTGCGGTTTACCCGCGCATTGGCGCCGATAGCAGTTGCATTGGTCAGATTATTGGCAGTCACGTTGGCATTGGCACCGATGGCCGTATTATCGCTGCCGGTTGTATTCGACGCCAGAGCACTCCTCCCGACAGCCGTATTTCTACTCCCGGTCGTTGTTGATGCTGCCTGACTACCCAAAGCTGTATTTTCATTGCCCACCTGGTTATTCGTCAGTGTCAAAGCGCCCAAAGCAACGTTATAATTTCCTCCTGTATTACTGATCATTGCCTGGTACCCGAGCGCTGCATTCCATGCACCGGCTGAATTGCTTTTCATCGCCTCAACACCCACAGCAGTATTCAGTCCATCTCTCTGGTTCGACATCAGCGCCTGGTACCCGATGGCAGTATTCCTCTCGGAAACGATACCGGCCACTTCATTCTTTACTTTCAGCCGCAGGGGCATATTATCCGTTGTGCCAATAAAATTGGTTGTTGTATCCGTACCGGCATTACCGGCGAGTCCCCAAGCAGTGGCTGATACCATGCTTTGTACAGTACGTTTATTGATCTCGCCGGTTGTGGCATTAATTGTGAGCAGGGAATCAGTGACAGCACCGGACGGCACTCCTTCAAGAATAAGCGGTCTGTTCCCCGAGGTAGCTTTTACATGGAGTTTCGCCTGCGGCATGCTTCGGCCAATACCCACATTAAATCCGTTAAGGGTAGTATCCCCAAGCACCATTGTATTGCTACGACGTACTACAGCATTAGAACCTATCGCCACAGCATTATTAAGGTGCCCGTCAATTATCGGAAATCCTACACGCGCTAAATTACCAATGGCTATATTATAAGACCCCTGGTCATTATTCAGTAATGCCTGTGCCCCGATAGCTATGTTCATCGTACCGGTTGTATTGGTCTCCAGGGAGCGAAAGCCCAGCGCCGTATTACCATTTGAGGAGATTATTCCGGAAAGGTAATTGTCAACCCTGAAACTGAGGGGTGCATTATCTGTTGTACCAATAAAGTTGGCGCCTGTAGTCCCACTATTACCGGTCAAACTCCATCCCCCGGAAATCAGGCTGCTCACTGTCCTTCTGCCTACAACACCGGTAGCCGCGTTTATTGTAAGGATGGAATCTGCTGCTGCTGCTGCCGGTGTGCCTTCCAGTATCAACGGATTATTACCGGTCGTGGCGCGCACATGCAGCTTTGCCTGTGGTGTACTCCTGCCGATACCTACATTAAAAAGATTATCAGTCGTATCTCCCAGCACCATGGCATTAGCCTTGGATACCTGTGCATTATATCCTATTGCAACTGCCTTACTCAGACTGGAAGACGTCACACCCGCCTGCCTGCCGATAGCGATATTATAGCTTCCGGTCTGATTAATTGCCAGTGCGCTGTCGCCAATGGCCACATTACCACCACCGACCGTATTGCCAATTGCCGCTCTTACCCCGACCGCAACATTGTTGCTGCCCGAATTGTTATTTTGTAATGCATAAGGACCGACTGCAACATTTGAATAACTGGGACCAGCGGATATAGACATTGCATTCGGACCTATTGCTACATTGTCATTACCTTCTGCGCTGTTGATCAAAGCAGATACTCCCATAGCAACATTACGCACACCGGTAGTATTGTTTGCTAGCGCACGGTCACCAACAGCCGTATTTTCAAGTCCGCTTGTATTAGCAGTCAATGCGCCCCTGCCGACCGCTACGTTACCAACGCCGACCTGATTATTTCTCAAAGCCGTTCCACCTATTGCGACATTAGAATTGCCCGTGGTATTATATTCCAGAGCCTGGTATCCAAATGCTGTATTATTCTCAGATAAAGTGCCTGCCTTCTGATTATTCACCCGGAAACGTATCGGCATATTGTGTGTTGTGCCGATAAAATTTACCGCCGTATCCGTACCGGCATTCCCGGTAAGGCTCCATGCCGAAGCAGACACTATACTGTTCACAGTCTTTTTTCCTACTACTCCGGTTGTATTTACGGTCAGCAATGAATCTGTCGCGCCTCCGGAAGGCAGCCCTTCCACCTTCAGCGGATCATTACCGGCAGCAGCACGGACATGCAGCTTTGCTTCCGGCGCACTGCGCCCTATACCTACACGAATATTATGATTAGTAGTATCGCCCAGTACAATCGCATGGCTTATATGGGCACGCGCGCCAGCCCCGATGGATACGGTACTATCAAGCGTACCTGTAACAGGGCCTGTATTAGCTCCGATCGCAGTATTAGCATTACCGGTAGTATTGCTCTCAAGCGCACTCGACCCTACGGCTGTATTATTGCTACCCTGACTATTGCTCATTGCCAGTGCACCTAATGCCGTATTATCCTCCCCGGCAGTATTCATAGTCAGCGTCTGATGTCCGACAGCAACATTTCTCTGGCCGGATTCATTATCTCTTAATGCCAACGGCCCAACCGCTACATTTTGCGATCCCACCACATTTTCCTTCAGAGCATGAGGACCGTAAGCAACGTTTAAAACCGCCTGATTTTTACCCAAGGCTTCGAGCCCCATGGCTACAGTATATAACTTAAGCTCTCCGAGCCATTGATTATCCACACGGAATCTCAGTGGCATATTATCCGTTGTGCCAATAAAATTTACCGCCGTATCCGTACCCGCATTCCCCGTCAGCTGCCACCCACTCCCCGCTGTTTCCATCCTATACCATCTACCGGCCCGGCGTACATACAGCCCGGCGTTTATTCCGGCATTAAAAGTATCTGTATAGTAGATAATCATCCCATTAGGTGAAAGTGGCAGCGGTACAACCGCCGTATCATTGATACGCGGCAGTAATACCCCCTGGTTCGCACTTTCCACCTGTAAAGCCGCAGCCGGATGCACATCTGTAGGGTTGTCCCCGACCTTAAACTGTGCAGACACAGACTGCGATACAATGACACAGACAAGCAAGGCCAGCGTATTCCTCAGGAATATGGCATTCATGTGTACATTAAACGGTTTGATGGTTTTCTTCATGGTAAATGCCCTTTCCTTAATCCGGTAAAATAAATGACTTATTAAGTTACTCAAATGAGGACGCAATGATACGACATATCATTCATCAATTAATTCACTTTCAACATTTTGACAACTGCCAGCCGTACGTTTTTATCCGAATAAACGGAAATAAAATATACGCCGGCCGCCACGTAAGAGATATCAAATTCGGTAAGCTGCTGCGTTATCTTCCGGGTCAGGACCTTCTTTCCGGCAGCATCATGCAAAACCGCAGCGCTGACCCTGTCCGGAAATGCAACAGACAGTGTAAATTTCCCTTCTGTAGGATTAGGATACACAATAGCAATATCCTCCGGTAAAGCCACCCGCATATCTGAATATACATGCTCCCCGGTAAAGCAAATCAGACGAATACGATAATAGCACTGTTCATCATAGTGTATGTCTTCGTCTACCCAGGAATAATCAAACTCATTAACCGCCTGTATACGGGTCACAACATTCCACGCACCGGTTCTGCCAATACGTTTTTCCACTTCATAAGCAACAATGCCCGGACGGGCGAGTACCCCCCAGTTGAGCTTGGTCCGGAACGTTCCTTCTTTCCATATAGTAAAATAAGTAAACTGCGCCACGCACTCATAAGGAACCGGACGGGTCATCTTGGTAAACAGTTGCATGCCCCCGGTCTGCAGAGTAAAAGACCGGTCATTGATACCTGCATCCGGCAAGTAGTTTCCCGTTGTCATCCAACCCGGATTACGGGGCGCGTTCATAACATCTGCCGTGTCCCATTTATTATCTACCAATCTGCTTATAAAACTCTCATGTCTGCCGGCGTAGAACAACGGACCTTCGTCTGAAAGACTGTGCTGCAGAAAAACATCTGCATGAAAGACCTCGCCGGAAGAAACTACCTGCCAGGTTTTCTTTACGCCCACCACACTGATGTCATCCCCTGAAAGACCCGCATCATATACACCGTCAAATACACGCGCTTTGAAATTAGCTGTTTTATTTGCAGTGTTACGCACAGCAGCAGGCGTATACGCGCCCTCATCAGTACCAATCGGGAAGACCACCGTATCTCCTTCAGGGAAAAGGGTCATCATCGCCAGGGAGCCTCCGGTCTGTCCTCCTCCGGTTACAACAAAATGATTTTCATCGTAGCCCGTAATCCGCCCCGGCGCTGTATGCTGACCAACAGCCAGATCATTCCCGTTCACATAAATATGACCCTGGTCAAGATGCAGCCGGTTACGTACCGAAGCATTACCATTCATCAACACCAGACCTGAGTTGTTCTCAAGGAAAAGTGACGGAAGCATCGGGCCGCTGTAGTCCAGCGTATTATAACCACCCTCCAGCGTCTGCAATCCCAGGTTTCCATACAGCGGATGCGGCTGGCGGAAATAAATCTCACCACCGCTACCCGGCGTCAGCCCGGTTGATGTTTCATCACGAAAAACAGCATCTGCATCATTCACCCATGATTGCCCGTAAAAATGCAGCTTGCTGCCGGTTTCCTGTCCCATGTTGCCTGCCACATGCATATTACCGAATACAGCTGCTTCATTGCCACGGGCAAAGAACATCCTGGCTCCGGGAGATACATACATATCCGCTGTCTGGGCAGATACAGCGCCGGACAATGCAAGGCACATCAGTAATATGGAGCAAAGATGTTTCAAGAGAGGTCGGGAGTTGGTTTCTTTCAGGCAGCGCCATCATAGCAGCCTGCCATATAATTTTAGTTTTATCTTACCGGCTGTAAAACCGGTTGGCTTGCCGCTTAACAGCAACAGGCCAACCGGCATGAAAGCCAATATCAAAAAACTACATCCTGTCTACGATCCACCAGGTAGCACCATCGGACTGCAATTTCAGCGAAGTACCCTGATTGTATATTTCCATATTGGCGGCAACACCTTCGATATCACCACTCAATGTTACCGGTTGTGAGAAATTCGTTGCTGCAGTCTTTTTCACAATATAGACCCGACCTTCGTTCGTACCACCTGGAGTAGGCAATGATACCGTTATGTTATTCTGACTTACCAATACAGTATAATCATCATCCGCAATAGTTCCTGTTGCAGTAATTGCCCTTACCTTCAACGACACACTACCATCCACCTGCAACGTACCTCTTGTAGCAGTACCTGTATTACCTATCAGCAATGTCCCGTCTACAGCAACAGAATCAACAAACGTTTTATTACCGGCAAAATTCTGATCGGTAACAGAAACGCCACCCGGTGTATTTTCATTAGCCGCATGAAGGATCAGAGTATCCTTATCTGTACCATTGGCAGAAGGACGCAACTCAAGCCCCGCGGCATTACCAGTTTCGTCGAAATTACCGACTGTCCATCCCTTGAAGACATCGGGATCTATGGTGCGGCGTGTTACTACACCAGTAGCGGTATCAATCACCAGCACTTCTGTAAAAGGGCTTTGGCCAGCAACGTTAGGCAGCACAAGGTCACCTTCAATCACGGCACGTCCGGTTGTCTGGATGCCTTCGGCATATACCGTATCAGACACATGAAGCGCACTGTCTATCCATGCCTGTCCGCCAACAGAAAGACGGCCTCTCATAGCGACTGTATCTGTGGTAAAGTTTACGAGTCCGTTTGCTGTCAGGAGGATACGCTGTTCGCCATTGGTGATGATTTTCAAATCAGAATTATCAAGAAAACCCAACGTATCTGATCCGGTACCGAGTGTATTACCCGAGCGGCTCCACAGACGTTGCTCCTCATTTTCAGAAGTAGTAACACGCGTCCATACACCATTTTTACGTATATAAATGCCGGTAGTATCCGAATTATCGTCAAGATACACCATCATTCCGTCCGGAATACCTTTGGGATGACTTCCAAAAACTGCATCAATCGTCCAGTCTGAAATCCTGGGCAACAGGAACCCCTGCGCGGTGCTGTTCAGTTCGAGAATCGCCGAAGGCGTGATGTCTGATGCTTGATCTCCAATCTTTACCTGGGCATGCAATGTTGCAGGTAAGGTTACTGCCAGAAAGAAGACAGCGGACAGAAAATAGCGCAGGCCGGCTTTAAGCACCCGCGAACGCAATTTGAATTTTTGTGGTTTCATAAAAGGAGTGTTTGGTTTTTAAAAATTGGCTTTACAAATGGTTAAAAGACATAAATCCAAGTGCAAAGCAAGATTGAAAAATGTTACGCTCCCAATAACAACCGGTTAACGAAAGATGGCATGTCGGGGAACAGAATTCCCCGTAACCCTTTATAATAAAGGGTTACAGACTACCCTGAAAAATTAACAAAACACGTTGGGGACTTGTTTTCCATTCACATCTTTTTGACAATTGTCAAAAAGATGTGAATGGAAAACACAAACATTAATTATAAAACATATGCATCTGAGCGTTCTCCCGACTGTTATTTATGACGTGAAATCCTGCTGCGGATACGACTCAGGGTTTCCAGCGTCATGCCGAGATATGACGCAATATATTTAAGAGGAATTCGATTTAATAAGTATCCTTTATGTGCGACAAAATAAGCATATTTACTTTCTGCACGGGGCATCCGGGCTATAATGGCTCTTTCTTCGGCATCCTGATAATATCGTTCCAATATTTTTCTGACAGCAATATTTGTTTCGGGATAGCGGTCATACATGCGCTGCATATCATCATATTCGGCAGTGATCAACACACTGTCTTCAATCACTTCGACCGTTTCCGTAACCGGTAACCGGCTGAAAAAACCCCGTATGGAGGTCACAAGTTCGCCTTCTGCACAAACCCATATGGTAATTTCCTGCCCGCCTTCTTTAACATAAGCCCTTACCGCTCCCTGTCTGATCAGATAAAGCCGTGTACACATAGTACCCGGAGCGATCAGTATTTCTCCCTTTTTCAGCCTGTATTCCGTGGTTGTTCTGTTAATATATTGCCGAACTTCTGCGCTGATTGGATGTATATTATTGACCAATTCAGCCATAGTAAGGCTGGAAAATGAATTTTGCACCATGAGTTGAAAATACATTTAATATCATTGCATGTAGCATTTAATCAACCACAATATGATATCACTTGTTTATTACCAAAATTAAATCAATTTTTTTAAGAAAAATATTTTATTGTAAAATTCACAAGAAATTATTATTCGGATTATTAACGTAGCTGACGGCATGTATTGCATACATGCTCAAAGATGAAAACTTCTAATGAAAAAACAGGTATGTTACCAGGATAGCCCCGATCACACCGACGACATCGGCAATCAACCCGCAGGTAAGCGCATGGCGGGTATTTTTTATATTCACACTGCCAAAATATACGGCCAATACATAAAATGTTGTTTCTGTAGATCCCTGTATTACAGCAGCAAGCCTGCCGGGGAAGGAAGCGACGCCATATTCATTCATTACATCTACCATCAGTCCCCGGGCACCGCTCCCGCTAAGAGTTTTCATCATCGCTACCGGCAGCGCAGGCACAAAATCCGTATTCAGACCACACCAGGCCACAAAATGTGCAATCCCGTTTACCAGGTAATCCATGCACCCGCTGGTACGGAATACACTGATCGCCACCAATATCGCCACAAGATAGGGGATAATACGGATCGCCACCTGGAAGCCTTCCTTAGCGCCTTCTACAAAATGATCATACACATTCTGTTTTCTGACAGCGCCTGCAATGATAAACAACAGGATGATGGATAATATAATACCGCTTCCGATTGCGCCCATCACAGTGCTGAGTTCTTCGGCCTGCGTATGGGCAGCAAAGTAATACATGAGTCCGATCAGCAAAGCAAAAAAACCAACAAAAAGCAGTACCGGCAACCTGAACAGGTTGATCCGCTGGAAAGCCGCGACAGAAAACACCCCGGCAAGAAAGCCAATAAATGTAGCAATCAATGTGGGGAGGAAAATATCTGCAGCGTTAAAGCCTTCCGCAACACCCTGTTGTATGGCGATAGTCTGACGAATGGCAATAACGGATGAAGGAATAAGTGTAAGCCCGGCGGTGTTCAGCACTAGGAACATAATCTGCGCATCACTGGCCCTTTCTTTTTCGGGGTTGAGCTCCTGCAGCTCATTCATTGCCTTGAGACCCAACGGCGTAGCGGCATTATCAAGACCAAGCATGTTGGCCGAAAAATTCATCATGATACTGCCGTTTGCAGGATGATCCTTTGGCACGCCACGGAAAAGTGTCCGGAAAAACGGAGCTACACCCCGCGCAAACAAGGTAATAATGCCGGCCCTTTCTCCAATCTTCATAATACCGAGCCAGAGCGCCATGATACCAGTCAGTCCGATGGATATTTCAAATCCTGTCTTTGCACTCCCGAATATGCCGGTCAGCATATTGGTAAGTATTTCGGTATCGCCTGTCAGGGCTTTGAAAAGCGCCACAACAAAACCGACAACGAAAAAGGCGATCCAGATGTAATTAAGTATCATGCAGGGCTAAAGATAAAAAAGGCCGCCGATAAAAGGCGACCTTTTCAAATATCATAATAAAAAACGTAGTAGGCTACGAGACGCCAACAACGCCTGTCACTGTCCACCACTATTGGCAATTTCCGGATTAGCCTTCTGCAGGTATTTCCGCAGGCATAGCCGGAGTGTCTATGGTAGCAGGCAGATCAGGTTCTGTGATCGGCTCGCTTTCCATATCAAACTGGTCGTTCTTGGTAGATTCCACCAGCCAGTTACCGTTTTCCTTCACCAGGTGGAGCTTTTGCTGGGCATTGCTTTCAGATGTAGTAAAGGTCACTACGGCTTTATCACCTTTCACTTCAGAGTCTACGATCTTTACTTTAATCTTTTTCGCTTCGTTTTTCACCGAGTCGCTCACCATTGCAGGAGAGAGCTGCTGCATCATACCGACAAATTTCTTTGTCTCTTCAGTAGAAACAGACTTTGCCGCTTCAAAGTCCATATGCAGGAAACCATTCAGAAATTTCTCTGCAGAAGCCTCCGGGGTATTGCTGTTACAACCAACCAGGCTTATTGCCAGCGCCATAATAGCGGTAGCATAAAAGAACATTTTTTTCATAAGGTATTTTTACAATAGTCAGCAAAGGTATTATTTATACTTTAGTTCACAAACGAAAAAGGCATTAGAATTAATAAATAAATTGTCAATACCTATAAACCTGTATCCCAGTACAGATGTCTGTGGAATAAACCGGGGGTTGCCGGTCGCAATGGTAAGCGCTTTATATACAAATTCAGAACAATAGAGCTTATCATCCGTTTCCAGATTAAAATCCATATCAAACAGAGGCCGTCGGTGGTAATATGTACGGATCGCACCCACCAGGTTGCCGGTGACGCTATCCGTAAGGTGATAACGGGCAACGGCAAAGCCGAGATTATTGGCCGGCGACATAAAAAAATCCGCTGAATCACGGCGCAGGCGCTCATCAGGATTATCTTCGCCGCCGATACTGTGATACACGAACGGGTATCCGTCCTCCACAACCACGAGCCCCCCATGCGAATAGGTTTTATTAACCCGGTTCATTTCCCGGAATATCCGGCTGGTCATATCGTTGCCGGTACGCAGCAGCAGATCGCCGGTACGCAGCAGGCCCAGGCAGGAATCCCGTTTGTGCCGGTTCCACGCCGTAGCCTCCGGATCAGGCACTGGTTTACCGGCCATAACGGCTGATGCACGATGATCTTTATATAAAGACCAGGCTATGATAAAGGTCGCCATCACCACTAACACAACGGGTAAAACCCAACGGGGTAACATTCTTTTTCTTGCTTGTATCACTATTTGTTGCCGGTGTTAATCTGGCCGGTAAAATTACAGTGTAGGGCTGAATAATGATTCGCCTTCTACTGACGCTGTGCGGGATGTTCCCGCAGGGGTATCCCGCACGACTGATAAAGCGGGTTCTGCGAACCCGTAGTGATACAGGATTGTAAATCCTGTCTTATCTGCTTTCCCGGATGCGCTGGCGCTAACATCCGGGAAAGCTGTACATTAGCCGGATGAATGAAAAGAAACTCTTCCTGCTCGACGCCATGGCGCTCATTTACCGCGCTTACTACGCCCTGATCCGCAGCCCGCGCATCACCAGCACCGGCAGGAATACTAATGCACAGTTTGGCTTTACCAGCACGCTCACCGAGCTAATACAGAAAGAAAAGCCATCGCATCTCGCCGTTGTCTTTGACACCCATGCCCCCACCGAGCGCCATACCGACTTCACCGATTATAAAGCCAACCGACAGGAAACACCCGAAGATATCCTATCCGCCGTTCCCGACATCAAACGCATCGTCAGTGGGTTCAACCTACCCTGTCTTGAACTTGATGGATACGAAGCAGACGACATCGTCGGCACACTCGCCTGGGAAGCTGCCGAGCTTGGCTATACTGTCTACATGATCACGCCGGATAAAGATTACGGCCAGCTCGTACGCGACAATATATTTATCTATAAACCTGCTTACCAGGGCGGCAAGGTGGAAATACTCGGCCCTGCCGAAGTATGCGCCAAATGGAACATCAAACGGGTAGATCAGGTAGTGGACATCCTCGGCCTGATGGGTGATGCGGTGGACAACATCCCCGGCATTCCCGGTATCGGGGAAAAAACGGCTGCAAAACTGCTTGCCGAATATGACACCCTGGAAAATATACTCGCTCATGCCGATTCCATTAAAGGCGCCCTCGGCGAAAAAATACGCAACGGCAAAGAGTCTGCAATACTTTCAAAAAAGCTGGCCAGGATCATCACCAGCGTCCCCCTGCCCTTTCATGAAGAAGACTTCCGCGTGAAGGAATGGAACCGCGAACAACTCACCGAAGTATTCGCAGATCTGGAATTCCGGGCATTGGGAAAAAGGTTGCTCGGTGAAGACTTCAACGTATTCGACAAACCCGTCAGCACGGACCTGTTTGGCAATCCCGTGGCTACCCCCACACGGAAAGCAACCACGCCTGTACAGCAGGCCGAAACAACAGAAGAACACACCGAAGCGCCTGCCGGAAATATCGCAACCATACACAACACCAGTCATCAATACGAACTGGTATCCGACCGGGCAGGCATTACCGCACTGGTAGAAAAATTAATGCTGCAGCCCGAGATAGCCTTCGACACCGAAACGACCGGTACTGATGCCAACCAGGCAGAGCTGGTAGGCCTTAGCTTTAGCTGGCAGCACGGCACGGGCTACTACATACCCGTAACGGCAGTACGGGAAGAAGTGCTCAAAACCCTCGAACTGTTTCAACCCCTGTTTGACCGTACTGATGTGGTATGGATCGGGCAGAACATCAAGTATGATATGCTGATGCTGAAATGGTACGGCTTTGCGCTGAAGGGGAGCCTGTACGACACCATGCTGGCACACTACGTGATCGAACCGGATGGAAAAAGGAACATGGACGCATTGAGCGTTAAGTACCTGCAATACGAACCGGTAGATATCGAATCCCTGATCGGCAAGAAAGGAAAAAATCAGCTCTCCATGCGGGATGTACCGGTAGATCAGGTGAAAGAATATGCTGCCGAGGATGCGGACGTAACCATCCGGCTCAAGTCTGCCTTCGATCCGCTGCTTGACCAGGAATCTGTGCGGACGGTTTTTGATACGGTAGAAAATCCGCTGGTGCCTGTACTTGTGGATATGGAATATGAAGGCGTAGGTATTGATGTGGATTTCCTGCGGGAGTATTCTAAAGAGCTGGAGCGGGATATTTACCAAGCAGAAGAATCCGTTTACCGGCAGGCCGGCGTCCGGTTTAATCTCGGCTCGCCCAAACAGCTTGGCGAAGTGCTCTTCGACCTGATGAAGCTCGACAGCACGGCGAAGAAAACAAAGACCGGTCAGTATGCCACCGGGGAAGATGTACTGCAGAAGCTGCGTGCCAAACACCAGATCGTGGATGACATCCTCGTGTACCGCGAGCTGTCCAAGCTCAAAAGTACTTATGTAGATGCCCTGCCTCAGATGATCAATCCCCGCACCGGGCGCGTGCATACAAGCTTCAACCAGACTGTAGCCGTAACGGGCAGGCTCAGCAGCAACAATCCCAACCTGCAGAATATCCCCATACGTACCGATCGCGGGCGGGAGATCCGGAAAGCATTCATTCCCAGGGACAAGGGATGGACACTGCTTTCTGCCGATTATTCGCAGATCGAGCTACGGATCGTAGCCGCATTAAGCGGCGATGAAGGGATGATACAGGCATTTCTTGAAAACAAGGACATCCATACCGCTACCGCAGCCAAAGTATACGGTGTACCCGAAGCGGAAGTGACTCCCATCATGCGCCGTAATGCCAAAGCAGTCAACTTTGGTATTATATACGGCCAGTCGGCTTTCGGGTTGGCGGGATCGCTGGGCATCAGCCGTACGGAAGCCAAAACCATTATTGACAATTACTTTACTCAGTACCCGTCCATCAAAAAATATATGGACGACCAGATCGCATTTGCCCAACAGCATGGATATGTACAAACCACGCTCGGACGGAAACGGTGGTTACGTGACATCAACTCTTCCAACCAGACGGTACGCGGCTATGCCGAACGCAATGCCATCAACATGCCCGTACAGGGTACGGCAGCAGATATGATCAAGAAGGCCATGATACAGGTATACAATGCGCTGCAGGAAAAACAGGTAAAGACACGCATGGTACTGCAGGTGCATGATGAACTTGTATTTGACGTGCCGGAAGACGAATTGGAAATCGTCCGCCCGGTCATCGTTGCAGCAATGGAAACGGCGATGACACTGCCGAACGGCGTGCCGGTACGCGCCGAAGCAGGAGCCGGAGGTAACTGGCTTGAGGCCCACTGATCTTAATGACAGAGTTAGCCTAAGTGGAGTAAGCTCCCAAAAAATGATTGGGAACTTACTCCACTCTGCTTATGCATTCCAAAGTTACCTCTAAATAATAAAGGATCACTCCTTTACCACTTTTTCCGTCTTGATCAGTCGTCCCTCTTTATCAGTAATCTGCAACAGGTAAATACCTTTACCCAGATGACCGGCATCTATCATTTTTGCATCAGGCACCTGAAAGATACTGCGCCCCTCAATGCTTGTAAGTATGATATTTACGGGCACCATGCTATTGATGTATATGATATCATTGACAGGATTAGGGTAGACACTGATATATGGTTCAAATTCATCCCTATGTCTAATGCCAACATTATTGACCGTATAGGAAGCAGAAATACCTTCACAGCCATTCTCATCCGTAACTTTTACCTGATAATTTCCATTCTGAGTTACGGTATAGGTAGCGTTGGTAGCGCCAAGTATATCCGTGTCGTTTCTGATCCATTGATAGCTGGCATACACAGCAGCCACACCCAGCACAAATGCATCGACAGTCAGGACAGGTTCAAACTGAACAAGTGTTAAATCAAGCGTTACGACACTGTCACATCCTGCCGCATTGGGGAAGTGCTGCATATAAATGCCGCTGGCGGTATAATGTGCTCCGTTTAAGGTATAGCCGTCGCCGCATTCTGTTACCGTAAGATAAGATGAGGAACTGTCATTACAGGACAGTTTCAGTAAAAAAGCATCAAATTCTCCTTCAGAAAATAGTGTATCACCACTGCCTCCGGGATCGAAATATGCCGTGTCAGAGTTAAACGTCCCTGTCATATACACATCGCCGTTACTTCCGATCGTTACCCCGTAACCTATATCGGTACCACTGCCGCCCATGCCTTTAACCCAAAGATAATTGCCACCCGGATCATACTTGGCTAAAAAAATATCCGACCCTCCTGCCCGTGCAATCGTCCCCCCGCTACCTCCGGGATTAAAATCTGCTGTTGCGGAACTGAACCGCCCTGTCACATATATATTACCTGCAGCATCTATACCCGCAGATTCTCCGAAATCCCCCCCGGTGCCTCCGAAGTTTTTGGCCCACAGATAACCGCCATTAGCATCATACTTGGCTATAACAACATCATAGCCCCCCGCCCGGTTCAATGTGCCACCGGTGCCACCTGTATTGAATTCTGCCGTTACCGAGTTAAAATAACCGCTTACATATACATTCCCTGCGCCGTCAACATTTACTCCATAGCCGTAATCATAATCACTGCCGCCCATGCTTTTTGCCCACAAATAATTACCACTGGAATCATATTTGGCTACAAACATATCATCCCTCCTGTTCAGAATAAGCATAGCTGTGACAGCAACCGGATCAAAGTATGCAGTGTCTGAGTTAAAACTTCCCGTTACATATACATTTCCAGCATTATCTACTGCTACTGACCGGCCCTGGTCAG
Source organism: Flavipsychrobacter sp. (assembly GCA_037190845.1). Classification (GTDB taxonomy): domain Bacteria; phylum Bacteroidota; class Bacteroidia; order Chitinophagales; family Chitinophagaceae; genus JBEBVQ01. The sequence goes on from JBBCJI010000003.1 coordinate 38,010, forward strand.
TGCCTTTTCCCCCCATGCTTCTTGCCCAAAGATAACCGCCGTTGGGATCGTACTTGGCTAAAAAAATATCGTGTCCCCCTGCTACGGCGTTAAGCGTACCGCCACCGTTCAGGAAATCAAAATCTGCCGTTTGATAATAATACCCGGTCACATAAGCATTACCAGAACCATCCACACTTACTTTCCCGGCATAATCCAGATTTGTGCCCCCCATATTTCCGGCCCAGAGGTAATTACCCGCAGAGTCGTACTTTGCGATAAACGCGTCAAAATTCCCGTTGGAGATAAGCATACCACCGCTACCACCCGGGTTAAAATATATTGTATCAGAGGTGAAATTTCCCGTGACGAAAACATTCCCTGCGTGGTCCACGGCTATTCCATAAGCAGCCTCCGAATTACTGCCGCCCATACTTTTTGCCCAGAGGTAATCACCATTTGGTGCATACTTTGCTAAAAATATGTCTGTGGATCCTGCCACAGTAAGCGTACCGCCACTGCCTCCGGGATTAAAATCCGCCGTTTGGCTGAAATACCCTGTCACATAGATATTGCCGGCGCCGTCTAAAGCAACGGCATTGCTGTAATCCGTACCGGCGCCGCCAATACCTTTTACCCATTTTAAATCCTGCGCATTAGCCGTCATACTGCCTGTTATCAGGCAGCAACCTGCAAAAACAATCTTCAGACAGAATGACTTATCCGTCGTCAAAATGTTATGGAATATACCAGTCAGCAGGCTTGTATAGTATTGTATCGCTTTTCTCATAAGATCTGCCTTTTAATGAATGAACAAAAAACTTTTCCTTATCTGCAAAGTAAATTTTTAGTACTCCTGGTTTTCCACGTAGTATTACGCGATTTTCGCAGCAAAAGCATTTCCCCGGTGATTGAATTTATACGCCTGCCAATCTTTTTGGGGTAATTATTACTTTATCTTTTGCTTATTGCTATATTAGCATATGGCTACAAACAAAGAATCAACATAAATATCTTGTGTACAGGATTCGCAATAAAATAGCAGGTATATACCGGTCTGTATGTACCGGAACCGTTCTGCTCACTACCGGATGCCTGGTATATGTCTTGCTGATCGCGCCACCGTCAGCCAACAGTCAGCTACCCACCACATTATCCGGTTTACGGGAAAGAACAAACCGGTCTCTGCCGAAAGATACGGCGGAAATACATAAGCGGATAAACATGGTCACTGATCTTTTCGGTAACCAGCCCGACGCGGCTTTAAAGATTCTTGACACAGTCGCTGAGCTCAGTATAGCGGGCGGGTATCCCGATGGAGTAGCCATTAGCTGGATATTAAAAAGCGGATTTTACCGGATAACAAACCGTAGGCAATTATATTTCCAGGCAATAGAGACGGCGGACTGGTACCTCCACAACGCCGCATTCTATAACAAGGACAGAGTGCTGAGATTGTGGTATTATTACAAAGCAAGAGCATTGAGTGATGAACAACAGTATGATTCAAGTCTTTATTATTTTCATAATGCAGAGCAGAAAGCGCTGAAAGACCGGGATCCGCTATTCCTGTATCTGGTGAATATGCAGATCGCCAACCTGTGGATCAAAACAGATGCTGTAAGCAATGCACTGCCTTATATAAAAAAAATGGAGCTGCTGGTGGATCACATTGGTTCTGAAGAAAAAAAAAGAAATCTCTCCGCTAATATCCTCATCCTGTACATCAAAGTATACAACAATATCTTTGATACTTCCGCGTTGTTCCATTATGCACATAAGGCGATTGAAACCGGTAAAAGAAACGCTAACAGCAAACTGCAGACAATGGGCAACTCTGTACTGGCAACCTGCTATATCAGCCGTAACCAGCCGGATCAGGCAATCTGGTTTGCAGAGAAAGCATTACAGGCTTGTGACACCAATGAGTATGATTATATGTGCGGCGCATACTGGGCGCTCAGTTTAGGCCATTATAAAAAGAAAAAATTCCGGAAGGCAAAAACATATGCTTTAAAAGCCCTGGAAAGCAGCGATAAAAAGATTGGGTTTGCAGAATCTAAGGCGAGTCTTTACAGACACACGGCAAAGGTGCTGTATCTGTCGGGAGACTCCGGGCAAGCCTACCTCTACCAGTTGAAATATGCCCAACTGTCCGACAGCCTGAATGATATAGAACGCCATAACGCTATCAACAAAATAGAAACCCGTTACCGCGTCGCCGAAAAAGATAAAGCATTAGCCCAACAGCAGCTTGAGCTGAACCGGAAAGAGAACCGGCTCAAAACATCACGCATATTGCTCGTCAGCGGTATCGCAGTATCAGTTTTGTTGTTGATCCTGCTCGTGTTGCTGAGCAGAAATGCCCGGAACAAGCATAAACGGACACAGCAGGCAGCGGCGATCAGAGAACTGGAAGCGGCCATAGAGAGTGAACAAAAAGAACGCAGCCGCATCGCGATGGAATTGCATGACGGCATTATCAGTTCCCTTACCGCCATAAAGCTAAACATGGACGTAGCCAAGCCTGCTGCGGAGTATACGGATATCTACCGGGAGAATCTGGAACAACTGGAAACTGTTATTCTTGACGTACGTAATACCGCACACAACCTGATGCCGGAAATACTGGTACGCCATCATCCGGATAAAGCAGTAGAGATGCTCTGCAACCTGATAGAGAATACCGGAAAGCTGAAAATGCAGTACCTGTCTTACGGCGATTTTTCCGAAATTGACCCGGAAACAGGTCTGACCATTTACAGGATCGTACAGGAACTGCTGCACAATATCATCAAACATGCACGGGCAGAAAAAGCGCTGGTACAGCTTAGCTGCTACGACAGGCTGCTGTTCCTGACGGTAGAGGACAATGGTGAAGGTATGGCACCGGACCTGTCAAAAAAGAACGGAGGGTCAGGATTTAAAAATATTCAAAAACGTGTGGATGCAATGAATGGCAGCATAAAATCAGGAGCCTCGGGATTCGGGTCGGGGATGAGCGTGCATATAGAGCTGGAGTTAAAGAGATAAACTAAAACCATTATTTTTACTACTCAAGGCCTCTTAAATATGATCAGCGTTTATATTGTTGACGACCATCCCGCTATCATTTCAGGAGTTAAGCAAATAGTGCATGAAACGAATGATATCAGGATTACCGGTGTTTATACTTCGGGGAAGGCACTGTTGGAAGCTCTACGGTACGGCGTACCCGACGTCTTGCTACTGGATATCCATCTGCCCGATGTTACCGGGAATAGCCTGGCCAGGATTATATCAGACAAATACCCACAGATAGGCATACTGGCTTTTACCAATATGCAGACTGATTTTCACATGAAAGACATGCTGATGCATGGGTGCAGGGGTTATCTGCCCAAAACGGCCGGCAACATTGCCATTACAAACGGAATCAGGGAAATATATAGCGGCAGGACTTTTCTGGAATATGCCTTCAAACCGGAATTGAAGGCAGGCATCACCCAAGAAAAAAAACGTGCTATGGGTTTGCCTCCACTTACCAAAAGGGAACAGGAGGTATTGCAGCTTATCTGTTCCGGAAAAAGCAACCAGCAGATAGCGGACACACTGGGTATAAGCCTTCGTACGGTAGAGGGTCACCGACTGAATCTGTTACAGAAGTTAGATGCCGGGAATATCGCGGAACTTGTCAAACTTGCCCTGCATGCAGGATTGGTGGATTAATCATCATTGTAGAACCCGGACGGCCAGATTCCCCATTCCCGATAATAATGATTTTAATCACCAACTGTCCATTGTCAACTTTCAATTTAATACATTTGCCCGGTGAGTTTCCTCTACCCGATCTTTTTACTGGCAGGCATCGCCCTCGCCATCCCTGTGCTGATACATCTGTTCAATCTGCGCCGGTACAAGACGGTTATGTTCCCACACACCCGGTTCCTGAAAAACATTCAGACCCACTCCCGCAAGCAGCGTGAAGTGCGCTATAAATGGCTGCTGCTCACACGACTGCTACTGCTCGCCCTGCTGGTACTGGCATTTGCCCAGCCCTTCCGCCGTAGCACAACACCCGAAGACATTGGCAACCGGCTCCAGGTGATCTATCTCGACAATTCGCAGAGCATGTCCGTACAGAACGGACAGCAAAGACTATTGGATATAGCCCGCCATGCCATCCGGCAGCAATTGCAGGACAAAAACGCAGACACCCGCTTCCTGCTGCTGACCAACGACCGCATGGCTTCCTACCGCCCTGTTCAGGCAGAAAAAATCCAACACCTGCTGGATGAAGTTGATCTATCGCCTCTGACTCGTACGCCGGAACAGGTACTGGCGATGATACAAAACATCATCCACAATGAAAGCGCTGCCGGCGCTGATCTTTATTATTATTCCGATTTTCAGCAAAATACATTTGTATCGGTGCAGGACACTTCCCTGCTGCAACAGGTGCGTATATATGGGATTCCGGTACAGGCGGCGGCCGGTCATCATCTTTTCATTGATACGGCATGGATCGCATCCCCGGCCCTGGAAGCCGGGCGCGACAACCAGGTTGTTGTAAAGATCAGGAAAGAAGGGCCCCTGCAGGAAGGCGCACGGGTACTGCAATTGGATATAAACGGACAGGTTAAAAGCGCCGTATCCCTTGCGTTTCCGGATGGAATAACCGAACGCCTCGATACGCTTGCTTTCCGGATCAATGATGCCGGCTGGCAGCAAATAACCCTTACCGTCAATGACCACGCAGTACGTTTCGATGATACCTTCCGCATCACAGCCCGGACCTCACCAGGACTTTCCGTATTGGTACTGAATGAAGGAGCACCGAATCCCTACATCCAGGCAGCCTTCCATGCATGGCAGGGATTCCGCCTCACACAGGCGGATGTGCAAACTCCTCCACAACAACTCCGGGATTATAACCTGATCATTCTCAACAGCATCAAAAGGCTGAGTACGACACTGGGCACAACACTCGCTGACGCATTGCAGCAGGGTAAAAGCATCTGTATCTTCCCGGGTCGTACAGACAATTTCAACGCATTGAACGAAGGGCTGCGGATGCTTGCAGATATTGAGATCACAGCGATAGACACCGCTGTGCAAACGGTCAGTGAACTGCAGCAGGGCAGCGACCTCGTAAAGGATATCTTTGAACGGATACCGGAGAATGTACAGTTACCAGTCGCCAACTGGCATTATATAATCCGGTCAGGACTCAACGCCAATCAGCAATCCGTCATGAGTTTCCGCAATGGCGACCCGTTTCTGGCACGCTATACACCCACCCAGGGTCATCTGTATGTGTGCGCCGCTGCTGCGGACTTGTTTTCGGGCAACTTTACCGGCAGTTATTTCTTTGTCCCGTTCCTGTATCAGATGGGTATGCAGTCCGGAGGCGACATGATCTATGCCGTCACTGCGGGGCAGGAACAACCGGTATATGTGCCGGTCGGCAATGCAGGCGCACGGAATGTGGTGCATATATACGGCAACGGAACAGACGCCATACCGCCGCAACGCGCAGCCAGAGCTGGTCTTTACGTGTATACCGATCGGGTAGCGGCCCATCCGGGTTTTTATACCCTGGCGGCGGCGGAAAGCGACACCATAAAAATCGCGCTGAATGCCGACCGGTCAGAATCCTCCCTTGCCGTCTGGTCTCCCGCCGATCTGAAAAAACAATGGCCGCAGGTCAACTGGCTGGAAGCCGGTCATGTGAACGATATACGGACCTCGGGAGATGCCTCCCGCTTCCCGCTTTGGAAAGTTTGTATTACTTTAGCCCTGCTTATGCTGCTGGCAGAAACCCTGTTGCTCACCGGCCGCATATCTAGGCAAAACGTCGCTACACAATAGTTCTATGATGCACGTGCTTATACGTCAGGCAAAGGTTTATGACCCGCAGTCCCCATTCCATAATCAAGTGGTTGATATTTTTATTGAAGATGGCGTCATCCGCAATATCGGTCATTATCCTGATACACTTGCAGATACCGTCACCGTAATTGAGGGAAATGAGCTGTGGGTCAGTCCGGGATGGGTGGATGTGTTTGCCGATTACCGGGAGCCCGGATTTGAATATAAAGAAACCATTGCTACCGGTCTCACAGCAGCGGCAGCCGGCGGGTTCACCCGCGTGCTGATCACCCCCAATACACAGCCGGTACTCGATCAGAAATCAGCCGTACAATATGTGCTGCAACGCGCACGGGGACATGTCACCACATTACACCCGCTCGGCGCCGTATCCCGCCAGACCGAAGGCAAAGAGCTCGCAGAGATGCTGGACATGCACCACTTCGGCGCCATCGCCTTCACCGATGGATGGAAACCCGTACAGCAGGCCAGCCTGATGCTCAAAGCCCTTGAGTATGTCAAAGCTTTTGACGGAACTATCGTACAACTACCTGCCGATATGCCCCTGAGCAGCGGCGGTCTGATGCATGAAGGCATTGTTTCCACCCGCCTCGGCATTCCCGGCATACCTGATCTGGCAGAAACGCTCATGATACACCGCGATCTGGAGCTGCTGCGCTACACCGGTTCAAAAATCCATTTTACAGGCATCTCCGCTACCGGATCCGTAGCCATGATCCGCGCAGCAAAAGCTGAAGGATTGCAGGTTACCTGTTCCGTAACCCCCTATCACCTGGCATTAACAGACGAAGCGCTTACCAGCTACAGCAGCCTGTATAAAGTAATGCCACCGCTACGCACCGAAGCCGACCGGCAGGCGCTGATCGAAGGACTGAAAGACGGAACCATTGATTGCATCACCTCCCATCACCGGCCACAGGAATGGGATGCCAAGGCAAAAGAGTTTGAATATGCCTCCGATGGCATGAACATACAACAGATTGCATGGGCTTTGACCTGGGATGCCGTACGGGACCACATCATACCCGAAAGGCTGCTCGACGCCATTGCCATTGCTCCCCGCAGGATATTCGGACTCGGAAAAAACACGCTGGAGCAGGGAGCACATGCGGAAATGACTATTTTTACACCTGCCGGAACCACCGTGCTCCAACCGGAAAACAATCATTCCCTGTCCCGGAATAATCCGTTTGAAGGTAAAGCACTGAATGGCAAGGTGATAGCGACCATCCATAATTTATCCGTACATACAAATCCATAATCTATGAGCCAGAACGAAACCAGTTCGGTAACAGAAGCGCCGGTAAAAACAGGTATACCTCTGAAATGGGGGATCCTGACAGGGTTCATTGCCATATTGCTTACCACAATCAATTATACATTCCTGCTCAACAATTACCCGGTATTTCTCGGATTTAACTTCGTGATATTCGGCGTAACACTTGTACTGTATGGGCTTGCCGGCATTCAGCAGCGCAAAGCGCTGGGCGGATATATCACACTCCGTCAGGCATTCAGTGTCATCTTTGTCGTGATCCTTATTTCCTCTTTGTTTTCTACATTATATGGCATACTGTATGTCAAAGTAATTGATGTGCACGCCATCGACAAGGTAAAAGAAGGAACAATGGCATTCATGGAACGGATGAATGCTCCGGAAGAAACCATTGACGAAGCCGTAGCCGCTTTCGAAAAAGAAGCGAAAGAAAGCACCAAACCTATGCGCCTTTTGTCTTCTTTTGCCAAACAGTTGGTCATACAAAGCATATTTGGCTTTATATGCGCCCTGATAGTGAGAAGAAAAAGACCCATTTTCCCGGAGCAAAGCTGATACATGCAACCAGATATTTCCCTCGTTGTCCCCCTGTTTAATGAAGCCGAGTCGCTGCCGGAGCTGGCAGACTGGATAGACCGGGTATGCCGTGAACACTCGTATCAATACGAGGTGATTATGATAGACGATGGCAGCACGGACGAAAGCTGGGAGGTGATCGTACAGCTTGCCGGGAAGAATGACCGTATACGGGGAATCCGGTTCCAACGCAATTACGGCAAGAGCGCTGCTTTAAACGAAGGGTTCAGGGCAGCAACCGGCCGGATCATCATAACGATGGATGCTGATCTTCAGGACAGTCCGGATGAAATCCCGGAACTGTACAACATGATCACCACCGGCGGATTTGATCTGGTAAGCGGCTGGAAAAAGAAACGATACGACAACGCATTCACCAAGAATATTCCTTCTCATTTCTTCAACGCTGTCAACCGGGCGATCTCCGGCATTAAGCTGCACGACATGAACTGCGGACTGAAAGCCTACCGGTCTAAAGTAGTGAAAAGTATAGAAGTATATGGTGAAATGCATCGTTTTATCCCGGTACTGGCAAAAGGCGCAGGATTCCGTAAGATCGGCGAAAAAGTAGTACAGCACCGCCCACGGAAATACGGTGTCTCCAAATTCGGCTGGGAGCGTTTTATCAATGGTTTTCTGGATTTGTTATCCATTCAGTTCGTGAGCCGTTTCGGTAAAAAACCCATGCATTTCTTCGGTTTGCTGGGCACAATTACCTTCATGCTGGGCTTCATCATCACGGCATACATGATCATTTCCAAACTGGTAGATCCGGAATACGGCTTATCCAACCGTCCCCCGTTTTATATCGCACTGACAACAATGGTCATAGGGACCCAGTTTTTTCTCACCGGCTTTGTGGCTGAACTGGTAGTGCGCAATGCCTCCGACCGCAATCTCTACCTGATTGAGGAGAAGGTGGGATGGTAAATAGCAGATAGATCCCGCCCATCATAAAGGATGGTCATGGCGGGCTTGATCCGCCATCGTCTGCGGGTTACAACAGCTATTAAGAATGGCCATAGCAGGGATCATACGATGGCGGCTCGGAGGCCGCCATGACAGCTGCTATTGTAGCTGTTGTGTTAAAATATTGTTGCATAACGTCAATCTCCGGCAAATACCAATGTTTTACGAATGTTAACAATTAATTTCGCGCCCTGGCATTTCTTATGTCAGGCTGATCTTAGATGAAGACCTTTATTACGATTTTTTGTACGCTCCTGGCTGGTTCTTTCTTTTTTAGTTACCGGACGGCAGCCCAAATACCTCAGCCCGGAAATACTGAAACCGGTATGCTGAGCGGACAACTGTCTGATAAAAATAATACACCGGTTGCCTACGCAACCGTAACACTCCTGCGACCAGACGGAAGTGTTGTGAACGGCAATCTCACAGATGAAAGCGGACGTTTTGTAATTACGCCAACAGGAACCGGCACATTCAGCCTGAAGATCAGCGCCATCAGCTTTACAGAAAAGATCCTCGAAAACATCACCTTACAAACCGGATCCATGAAGACAGATCTCGGTACTATTACCCTGCAGGGATCGGCGCATCGGTTGGAAGGCGTGGAGGTAGTCAGTGAGCGGGCTGCGATGGAACTGAGCATGGACAAAAAGACTTTCAATGTAGAACGAAATATCACATCCGCCGGCGGCACAGCTACTGATGTACTACAGAATGTCCCTTCAGTTTCCGTAGACAACGACGGAAATCTGAGCCTGCGAGGTCGCTCAAATGTAACCCTGCTGATAGACGGTAAACCCGCCACGTTGCTGGGTAGCGATGCAGCTACAGCATTGCAGTCACTGCCCGCTTCGGGTATAGAAAGCGTGGAGGTAATCACGAATCCTTCTGCAAAATATGATGCCCAGGGCATGGGCGGCATTATCAATATCGTCACTAAAAAAGACCGGAAATTCGGATTGAACGGCACTGCATCCATTGGAGCCGGCACCCGGGACAAATATAACGGGAGCATCAACCTGAATATGCGCAATGATAAATGGAATTTCTTTCTCAACAGCAGCTTCCGGAGCAACAGGAATTATAACTACACTACCACAGAACGGCAAAACCGGTTCTATAACGAAGCTGAAATACTGAATGACACCTTTTTCCGGACGTACGAAGACAGGATAAGACAATCCTTCGGCTCATTTACAACAGGAGGTGTAGAGTATCAAATGAACGAACGGAACTCATTCACGCTTACAGAAAACCTGAACATACATAGCTGGGGAAACAACGGCATTGCTGATTACAGCAGGTATAGCGGCAGCGGGGCGCTTATGGCAAAACAACTCCGCGGAAGCGAATCCGGCATACTTTCCCGGTCGCTTTCTTCTTCCCTGGATTACAAACATAAATTCCTGCGTGAGAAACAAGAGCTTACAGCAAATGTCACTTATGTACTCAGCCAGACAGACCGCGAACAGGAATACATTACCAATAATTTTGACGGTAATAATAATTTGCTTTACGGACCTATATTACAAAGCGGTCCTGGTAGTGGCGGGAACAACAGCCTGAATGCACAGGTAGATTATACTATGCCTTTCGGCGGCCCGAACGGCAAGCTTGATGCCGGCGCTAAGGCACAACTTTATTCATTTAATTCTGACAACAACCCTACTATCACATTCCCCGGCGGCACACCACAAACCGATTCTATTCTGCTGAATAATTTTGACTACAACCAGAATGTATATGCCGCATACACCAGTTATAGCGGAGAGACCGGGAAATTTGGTTACCAGGCGGGGCTGCGTCTGGAATATGCCACCTATGAAGGTTCCACACTGGCGCTGAACGGGCAGAAATATTTCAACGATTTCCTGAACCTCTTCCCATCCCTGTTCCTGTCATATCAATTGAGTAAAAATCAGCAGGCTCAAATGAGTTATACGCGCCGTGTAAACCGGCCAAGCTTCTGGAATCTTATGCCATTCGTTGATCTCTCCGAGCCACAGGATACCAGTATCGGCAATCCAGGCCTGATCCCTGAATTTATTGACCATATAGAACTCAGCTATAACCATAAAACACCACAAGGGCATAATATACTTGTCAGCACCTATTACCAACACACAAAAAATCTCATAGAACGTTACCGGATTTTTTACGACAACGGCACCTCGTTCCGTCAGCCGCGCAACCTGAACAGCGGTACTACGTATGGTGTAGAAGTGACCGCCCGGGCACAGATATTACCCATATGGGAAGCCACGGCCAACTTCAATTTCTTCCAGAATATCATAAACGGAAATAATATTGCCCCTCAGGTTAATAACAAAGGATTCAGTTGGTTTGGGAAAGCCAACACAAGCTTACGACTGCCCCGTCAGTTCTCCGTACAGGTCAACGGCACTTACGAAGCACCTACCATATCGCTGCAGAACACGACTACCGCATTATGGTGGCTGGATATAGCCGTGCGGAAAAATATATACAACAACCGGGGGACAATCGTCTTTAATGTATCAGACATCTTCAACACCCGTAAATACACACATATATTCGACATGCCGGTCTACTATCAGACCATTTACCGGGATCGTGAAACCCGCGTTGCCAACCTGACCTTCACCTGGCGGATTGGCAAATCGGAAACAAAATCCTTTAACGGCAGACGACGGGATTCTGGACGCAGCGGACAATCTGCTCCTGACAGGGACAACATCCGGCAAAGGGATGATGATGGAGGATTTTAATTAGCTAATGTGATAATATGCCGATCAGCTAATGGGCTCATTAACATACATTCCCCACATTTTCATACCTTGCCATCTCAACTGACTTTCTGACCATGTGTGGTATTTTCGGTGCGGTGTCTTCCGTACACACAGATACATCTGAATGGAAACACGCCACGGATACCCTTTATCACAGGGGGCCGGATAGCGGTGGGTATTATACTTCCGACCGGAGCAATGTCTTTTTGGGACACCGCCGTCTCAGCATTATAGACCTTTCGGAAACTGCTAACCAGCCTATGCACAGCACTGACGGGCGCTATGTCATAGTGTACAACGGAGAGGTATATAACTTCCGGACGTTACGGCAAAAATTGTCTCCATTCAATTGGAAAACCGGAAGCGATACCGAAGTGATCCTTGAGTTATTTGCCCGCTTCGGACCGGAATCATTCGGCTGGCTGAATGGCATCTTTGCTTTCTCTATTTATGATACCGTTGAAGAAAAGATCTGGCTCTGCCGGGATCATCTCGGCATAAAGCCGCTTTTTATCAGCCGGGATAACGAACAGCTCTGCTGGGCTTCCGAGTTGAAAGCGCTGACACATAAAAAGACATTAAAGATCAACAGACAGGCCATCCCCTACTTCCTGCACCTGGGCTACATACCCGAACCGGCAACAATCTATGAAGGGATAGAGAAATTTCCTGCCGGCTATTACGGGATGCTGGAAATAAAAACAGGCAGGTGGACACAGACACCTTACTGGCAGGCATCTGACTATTACCTGACCGATCCGGTAACGAATGAAACAACTGCGCTGCAACAATACCGGGAAACACTTTTTGCCGCTGTAGAACGACAGATGATCAGCGATGTTCCTCTTGGCACTTTCCTGAGCGGAGGCATTGACTCCAGCCTGGTTTCTGCAGTTGCCGCACATATTAATCGGGGCAAGGTAAAAACATTCAGTATCGGATTTGAAGAAGCAGCCTTCGATGAATCGGTTTATGCACAGCAGGTTGCGGACCACCTGAAGACAGAGCATCATCTCTTCCGGGTAAAACAGGATGATATTCTTGCACTGATTCCTGAATTTATATCCGTGTATGATGAACCATTTGCCGATTCCTCTGCCTTCCCGACTATGCTGGTATCACGGCTTGCCAGACAGCATGTCACCGTAACGTTATCCGGCGACGGCGGGGATGAACTGTTTCAGGGATATGGGATGTATGCCTGGGCAAAGCGATTACACGATCCGAAGATCCGTCTGCTACGCAAGCCATTGCATTTAGTGGGTCGCTTTATGCAGGAGCGTTACCAGCGTGCCGGTGAATTATTTAATTATCCCTCCCGGGAACGCATACCGGGACATATTTTTTCTCAGGAACAATATCTATTCAGCGAACAGGAGCTTCAAAAGATATTAATCAAACCAGATTTTGACTTCATCAGATTTAACCAGCTCCCAAACAAAGGTCTTCCACAGGAAGAACAGGCATTCTGGGATCTGGAGCATTATCTCAAAGACGATCTGCTGGTAAAAGTAGACAGGGCAAGTATGCGTTATTCACTGGAGACACGTGTACCGTTGCTCGATAAAGAGCTGGTGCAGTTTGCGCTGAATGTGTCGCTTCCACTGAAGATCAGGGAGGGATACGGAACCAAGTACCTGATGAAAAAAACACTGTACGACTTGGTACCCCGCAGCATCTTTGAGAGACCCAAACGCGGCTTTGCCATTCCGCTGAATAAATGGCTGAGGAGAGAGCTCAGACCGCTTGTAGAAAAATATCTGAACAAGCAAACAGTTACGGATGCCGGATGGGTACATCCGGAATATGTAACTTCACTGATACAGCAATATTCCGCAGGAAAAACCTACTTGTATAACCGTATCTGGGCATTGCTGGTGCTGCATTGGTGGTACGATGAAAACAGGTAACCGAAGCATGCACTAATATGCTTTAACGAAGTCTGTACAATGAGTTGAGATCGCTGGAAGGGAAAGTATTAATAACTTGGAATAAACAAAGTACACTTCACGTAAACAGATTGCCGGCAGGTCTCTACCTTCTTACCATATATGACACTAAAGGAATAAAAATAAAAAACAGAGAAAATTATAAAAACCAATTAAGCTGACTACGGAGAGTATCCTGATTTGTCACATTAAACAGATCACACCTCACTCACATACACCCGCTTCACCCGCTGGGATATACCCGTCATAATTTCGTAGGGAATTGTTCCGGCCCATTGTGCCAGTTGTCCGGGTGGTAATTCCGGCCCGAATACGATTACCTCATCGCCTTCCTGCGCTTCAGGAATATCCGTAACATCCACCATGCACATATCCATGCACACAACACCGGCAATAGCCGCTTTTTTACCATGAACAAGTACATGTCCGTTACCATTACCCAACGCGCGCGGATAGCCGTCTGCATAACCGATACAGATCACGGCAATACGCATATCTGTAACAGCAGCACCCCGCCGGTTATACCCGATCGTATCTCCTGCCGGGATGTTTTTTATCTGGGCAATAGATGTATACAACGTACCGGCCTCCTGCAACTCTTCCCGCAACAAACCACTGCTGTCTATTCCATAAAGGCCGAGGCCCAGACGCACCATATCAAAATGAAGACCGGGATGCCGCATAATAGCCGCCGAATTACACAGATGCCGGAGCGGTGTATACCCCAATGCAACTATCAGCCTGTCGCTCATTTGCCGGAATACATCTGCCTGCTGATTCGTGAATATATCGAGCGTTTTGTCTTCACTGGCTGCAAGATGACTGAAAATGCTGGCTACACGCACATGATCATTCTGTTGTAATTGGGCAATAAGCGTATCAACTTCTTCCGGAAGAAAACCCAGCCGGTGCATGCCTGTATCGATCTTGATGTGTACAGGGAATTGCTTTACCTGCAGGGAAGACGCAACACGTGTAAATGCTTCCAGAGAACGGAAATTGAATATTTCCGGCTCCAGCTTCCAGGCGATCATACGGTCGAAAGAGCCAGCATCGGGACTCATCACCATGATAGGCAATGTGACTCCTGCCTTCCGAAGCTCAACGCCCTCGTCAGTATAAGCGACACCCAGATAATCCACACCTGCATATTGCAGTATACCTGCGATCTCATAGCTGCCACTACCATAGGAAAATGCCTTCACCATCGCCATTATCTTTACACCTGCAGCCGTATGCTTCCGGAATACATTCAGGTTATGCGTCACCGCAGAAAGGTTCACAGATAATACCGTCTGGTGTATTTCTTCCTCCAGTATCGCAGATATTTTTTCAAAACCGAATAACCTGGCGCCTTTCAGAAGTATTGCCTCTTGCTCAAATTGCAGCAGATGTATCTGCTGCAGCAACTCTTGCGTAGAACGGAAGAATGAACAGTCTATTTCGGTATGCACCAAAAAAAAGGCACGGTGTGCATACAATGCCTCTCCTACGCCAATAAATCGTTGCACACCCCGACGCATTAAAGCATCAGCAACCTCCCGGTAAAGATCCTCATCCGACCTGCCTGTCTGCAACATATCCGACAGTACAACTGTATGTTTTTTGTGTTGCCGCTGATGTTGCAGGTAGTCAAGCGCAATATTGAGCGAAGTAAGATCAGAATTGTATGTATCATTGATAATGGTACATCCATTAATGCCATGGCGCAGCTCCAGCCGCATAGCAACCGGATGCAGATGCTCCATAGCAGCAATGATCTCGTCGTGGGGAATGCGCAGCAACAGCATCACACACCAGCAATGCACGGCATTTTCTATAGACGCAGCATCCGAAAAAGGGATACGAATGAAGTTTGTTTCTCCCTGACATACTCCTTCAATAAGCGTGTATTGCTGCTGTTGAACAACAGCCGTGATCCGGAGATCCGCATCCTGCATTCGCGACCAGGTAAATGGTATCAGTATGTGAGGCTGCATTCCTGTTTTCACTTCCTGCAGGAGCAACTGTACACCATTATGCAAATCGGGATTATCCGAACAGTAAATCAACTGTCTGGCATTACGGAACAGAAGGAGTTTTTCCCTGATTTTCTGCATCACATCTGTAAACCCTTCGGAATGCGCCTCACCGATATTGGTGACAATACCAATATCCGGCTGAATGAT
The DNA here is from genome assembly GCA_037190845.1 of Flavipsychrobacter sp. Taxonomy (GTDB): domain Bacteria; phylum Bacteroidota; class Bacteroidia; order Chitinophagales; family Chitinophagaceae; genus JBEBVQ01. Next base: position 53,566 of record JBBCJI010000003.1, read on the forward strand.
CTTTTCGAGACGGTCCATTTCTCCCGGACGTGAAATACCCGCTTCAAAAACAGCAAGCTGATGCTCCGGGCGGAGTTGCCACACAGAGAGCGGCACACCGATCTGTGAATTATAACTGCGCGGACTACACAGCAAACGATACTTACCGGCAAGCAACTGACCGAGCCATTCCTTGACAATGGTTTTTCCATTGCTACCGGTAATACCGATAACAGGTATATCAAACTGACGACGATAACAGATGACAATCTGCTGCAAAGCTTCCAACGTGTCTGTAACCCGGATAAAACTGCTTCCGGGAAAATCAGAAGCAGATACATCCTGAGCTACCAGGAACATACGAATACCCTTTCCCCAGGCGTCGGATATGAACTGGTGACCATCGCGCCGGTCTGATGTAAGAGCAATAAACAGTGCATGTTCCGGCTGGCGTATCTTCCGGCTGTCTATAACGAACGAGGAAACATTCCCGTCTTTTTCGCCGGGAAGCCATGTGCCGTTACACCAGTTACGCAATTGTTCTAAAGCAACCATCCGGTTAATTTGAAAATTTGAAAATTTGAAAATGAGGCAATGGTGTGTTTATTACGATAACACGGACATTTTCAAATTACCACATTTTCAAATTTTCAAATTAAGTTAATGCCTGTGTTCATGCACTTCCTGCTCTTCCACAGGCTGTGTATCCTGAAAGAACTCAAAACCGCTTCTGAATATTTTATCAAAAACAGCCCGCTGTATCACGGCAGTATCTTTGTTGTTATTGAGTACAGCATAAAAGCGGTCGGAATCGTATTCATTCGGATGACCGGGCATAGGTGTATCCAGATTCTTACTTCTTTTATCCAGAGGCCTCCAGAATACGATTACATGCTGAGCATAACCGTTTTTCCCGATAACGTCTATAATACACCTTCGGGGTACTTCTTTCAGTAATGAATCAACAAAAACATCACCGTTCGTATAACCCTCACTGTGTATATTGGAGAAAAAGCCGAGATAAGCATTCACACGATTCCTGTTAAGAGTGCCCAACCCTTGAAGCATCGTATCAATGAAGACCATCATGCTATCACTGACACGACGCATCGTAAAAGAGTGCATCGGCTGATCCGGGTACTGAACAGATATCTGTTCTATATCCTCTGCAGCAATATTGAACACCGTACGATCGCGCCAGTCTTTTAAGTATGGGCTGTAGCGCGGTGTGAGTACGCCATCGAAGGCGGGCACATTTACAATATACGGACGTTGAGCGCCTTCCATAAGCATAAAAGTACCGGACATATTATAGGCTTCTTCCCCTACATAAAACACACGCATCAGCTTCCCCTTCCGGTCATATAACTCTGCTTTAATACTGCTTCCTGAAAGGTCGGTGATTACCCTGTTATGCTGCTTTTCCGACACAGGCACATCCGCGACCTGCTTGTATAGTGTACGCAGCAGTGTATTGACCGGAGCGATCATCGCTTTGTCATTTCCATTTACATTCCAGCCATCAGACGTACGTTCCAGCAGTACACTGTTCCCTTTTTTATCCGCCAGGAATATCTTACCGATTCCTGCCGTATCCTTTACCGTAAATCCGGCCTCATCCTCCCCGAAAGTACCGGCTTTACTATTGTATACAATATGCCATACGGATATGATCAGTATGGCAAGCAGCCCCAGGTATAATAACGTCTTCTTCATAGATAGTTTGATCTCAAGCAACTGGCATAAGGCTTTCATTTCCGGCGCCCTATCATCCCGGTCAGTATACAGGTTTACACCTTGCCTTCATACCTTCTCTTACGGAAGAACAGGTATACGGAAGCAAAGATCAGTACCAATGCCACCGGTGTCCCGACATTCACAAAGACCCATTTATTTTGCTCCCGCTTCACCCTTCCCGCATCCAGCAGGCGGAGACGTGTATCCCTGGCCCGTGCCTCAAGGAGGCTCGACGGATCGGTCAGGTATTCCACACAGTTCAGAAAGAAATTTTTATTGGCAAACATGGCAGGGGGGCTGGCAAATTTCCAGTAACCCATCTCCGAAGGGCCTCTGCGGGGATCAAAATCGTTGAGGAACATATCGCCGTCGGAAATGACAATCATCCTGCCTTCATTATCGGCCTGCGGTTTAAACGGTCTTTTAAGTGAATCCTGCAGCACGCGTACAAAATTCGGATGCAGGCGATTACGAAATATTGAGCTGAACTGCCCCTCCAATAAAACAGCTACCGGCTGATAGGGTTTATTGAATAGCTCCGGCTGCGGCTGAAAACGCAACATGGAAAGGTTTATCCGTACCGGAGACGGCGTTGTCCGGCTGTATTTGGAAGACTCCAGCAATATAGTCTTGCGGATTTCCGGGTTGGCTATGGTATCTATGCTGTTGGCAAAAACACTCATGACGGCATCCATGTTTTTCACCACAGGATGACGTGAGGAAGGTGTCAGTATAGGATAATATATCCAGCGATGCAGTGAAATGTCTGCCCGCTCACCGGCCGCACTGTTCACAATAGGGATCGTATTACACTGCATGTCTTCGATCAGGTTGGCATTGATACGGACACCGTACCGGAACAGGATATCATCCAGGTTCAGATCATAGTTCATCGCCAGGAATTGCTGGGAACTCATCAGGCTGTCCATCGGCGTATGCAGCATATCAAGAGTCCACAGTACATGGCCACCCATCATCACATACTGATCTATCTTGAATTTTTCTTTGTCATCAAACGGCTGCGTTGGGCGGTTAATGATCAGGGTGCGGACCGGAGTGGGGATGTAATATGTATCGTTGATATCTATGGTATCTACATGATAATATTGGGTAAGCGTTGTAAGCATATCATAGGTTTCCGGCCCCAGCGGCTGGCCGTGCCCGACCAGGTAGCCGATACGTGCTTTGTCGGGGAAGGACAGCATATGTATGGCATTGGCCAGCTTATATTCCAATTGGGATTCGGAATGATTAATAACAGCCGGGTTGATCACGCCGGAACTGTTTTCCAGCAGGCGTACAGTCATCTCGCGACCGCCATATGCCAGCAGTGCATATGGAAATATCCACTGCTGGGTATATTTTTCGTCCTTGTTTATATTAATACCTGCGGGCAATATACCTTTATCAGCCAACTGCTTGCCCATGGCCATCTTCTCATTTTCATCTTTTCCTTCAAAAGGATCAATAAAACGAAACACAACCCGGTTGCCGGAGATATCCCTGAACGACTGGAGCCGCTCCCGTGTAGCATCCTGAAGCCGTTGCAGGCCTGCCGGGAAATCCTGCCCCCGCAGGTATACGGTCACCACCGCCACATCCTCCATTTCCTGCAGCATCTTTTTTGTCACATGAGACAAGGTAAAGCGCCCTTCGGCCGTCAGGTCGAGCTTATAATGGAAACGGACTGCAAGTATATTCAAGCAGACAAGGATAGCAGACAGGATCAGCAGTCGCAACAGGGCTTGCCGTTGTTGTTGTTTTCGTTTCCGGGAGGCTGTTTTTGCCATACCTTTATTTATACTTTCTTTCTTAATTGGGTTAATCCTGTACCGCTGTATCCCAGGTACGACTGTTGACGGATATCCTGGTCAATGCGATAAATAAAATAATGACAGACAAAAAGTAGATCACATCGCGGGTATCAATTACACCACGGCTGATGGATGTATAATGAAACGACATGCCAAGCATTCCGAGATAATAATCGGCGCCCCCTGCAAAAGCAGGCATTCTGCTGAATGAATCAAAGCCGCTGTACAATATGAAACAGGCAAACAACGCCACCAGAAATCCAACAACCTGGTTGGCCGTAAGCGAGGAACAAAACACCCCGACAGCGGAGAAAGTCGCCGCGAGGAACATCAGCCCGATATAAGACCCGATAATACCGCCGCGATCAAGGCTGCCGGCGATCATGGAGAGATTGTCGATTGTATAAACATATATCACCGTAGGCAGCAGCGCAAACAACACAAGCACCAGGGCAGCAAAATATTTACCAAGAATAATATCCGTATCCCGCAATGGTTTGGTCGATAACCATTCGATCGTCCCTCCCCGGAATTCATCGGAAAAAGAACGCATGGTAATGGCGGGTATCAGCAACATCAGGAACCAGGGAGCCATTTCAAAAAAACGGTCAAGCGTGGCATAACCATATTCCAGGATACCCGAATCCGGGAGTATCCAGAGAAACAGACCACAGGCCACCAGGAAAACCAGCAATGCCACATAACCTACAATAGAGCTGAAAAACGAATTGATCTCTTTAATGAAGATACTGCGCATATTTTCCTCCCCGATTTATACAGGGCGGACAAAAATAACAAATAAAGACAGCTTTCGCAGGCAGGGAAGTGTTAAAGGAGTTAACAGTTCTTCATCGTTTAAATGTGACAGATGTGTTGGATGTGGAAAATGTGTCAACACATCCGTCACATCCAACACATCTGTCACATCAAAAAGCGCTATTCCTTCACCCCCCACACCCGGAAGATCCGTGGCAGGCTGAGGATCGTATCCGGCCGGCTGGTAAATTCCTCAAACTGCTGCAGAAGCCTGTCCAGCTCCTGCGTGTCTGCGAGCTGTGCTTCAACAACCGCATCACGGATACGCGCCAGGGTAATATACCCCATCCATTTCCCTTCGCCCTGATCGAAACAAGGCTGTATCACCTCAAACCGGACATCCTTTATGCCCGCCCGGTGAAACAAACCGGGCAGTTCCGGGCCCAGCTCCGCATTACCGCCTCTATGCGCCACCGCAGCCGTATACAATTCCAGGTAACGGGAGAATACATCATGCCTGGGATAACAAAAATGGCCGCTGAAATGCACATCTTCCACGATGATCTTGCCACCTGGCTTCACCGCCTCTTTCATACGCAACAGTGCAGCCAGCGGATCCTTCAGATGTGAAAGCAGGAAGCGGGCATAAGAAAAATCAAAGACGTTGTTATAATCAATATCATACGAACTTTTTACCTGGAACGAAAGCTGTTCAAGCTTTTCATGCTCCCTGTCTATTTCTGCCAGCCGTATGATTTCCGGGTCAAAATCAATAGCGGTCACTTTACCTGTACTACCTACCATTTTCGCAGCCATAATTGCTACGTTCCCGCCTCCGCAACCACTGTCGAGAAAAGCCGCCCCGGGCTGTAGCCCCATTTGTTCCAGTAATGTTTGTGTATAGGGATGCAGGACAGAAGCCAGTATATTCAACCTGCTTTTACCTTCGATACCGCCACTGATTGCATAATCATATGTATTGGCAGACATAAATATTCGTATTTCTTTGTATGGTATAAAAATGGCGAATATACACTTTATAAACCATACGATACAAATACAGTTATTATGGTTTTTCTATCCTGCTAAGGAACTGGTACACCTCATCCATGTTATTGACACCTTCCACTACCAGCATAAAGTTCTTTCCTACCTGCTTCAGCCGGGCATTATTGACTTGTGTCTGTATATAACGCATAATACGGTCAAACACCTCCGATTCGAAATACGGCGATTCGGGGTTACTAATGAAATATAACCGCATCTGCCGGTTTTTGAGTATCAGCTTTTCAAAACCCAGTTCCCTCGCTACCCGACGGCAACGGATCGTCACAAACAATGCCGCAACAGGCGGTGGTAAGGGGCCGAAACGGTCACGTAATTCATCCGAAAACCGCTGCAGATCTGCTTCCGATTCGAGATCATCAAGCTGTGTGTAAAGAGCAAGCCGTTCTGTGATGCTTTCCACATAATCATCAGGTATCAGTATTTCCAGGTCGGTATCTATCGTACAGTCTGTGACAAAATCTTTTTTTCGCTCCAGTTCTTCTTTAAAAAGGTCCTTAAAATCACTGCTTTTCAGCTCGTGCATTGCTTCGGCCAGTATTTTCTGGTACATTTCAAAGCCAATATCCGCTATAAACCCGCTTTGCTCTCCACCCAACAGGTTACCCGCTCCCCGAATGTCGAGGTCGCGCATGGCAATCTGGAAACCGCTGCCCAGTTCATTAAACTGTTCCAGTGTCTGCAGCCGCTTACGGCTGTCGCCGGGCAAGGTGCTCAACGGAGGCGCCAGGAGGTAACAAAAGGCCTTTTTATTACTGCGGCCTACCCGTCCGCGCAACTGGTGCAAGTCGCTCAGGCCAAACTGATGTGCATTGTTGATGATGATCGTGTTGGCATTGGGAATATCCACACCACTCTCCACAATATTGGTACAGCAAAGTACATCGTATTTGCGTTCGATAAACGCAAGCAGTGTTTCTTCCAGCTTATGCCCTTCGAGCTGCCCGTGTGCCATAGCAATCTCCAGATCCGGACACAACGTCTTTATTTTGCTGACCATATCCGGCAGGCTCTGCACCCGGTTATGCACAAAATATACCTGACCGCCGCGTTCGGTTTCGTAATAGATCGCATCACGGATCGCATATTCATCAAAGAAAAGAATCTCCGTATGCACCGGCTGCCGGTTGGGCGGCGGCGTATTAATGATCGAAAGATCACGGGCGTTCATCAGCGAGAACTGCAATGTACGCGGTATGGGTGTAGCAGTCAGTGTCAGCGTATCTACATTGGCTTTTATCTCGCGGAGCTTTTCTTTGGCAGCAACGCCAAACTTTTGTTCTTCGTCTATGACAAGTAACCCCAGATCTTTAAATTTCACATCTTTACCCAGTAGTGCATGCGTACCGATAATGATATCAATTTTACCTTCTTCGAGCCGTTTGAGCGTATCCTTTTTTTCCTTTGCTGATTTAAACCGGTTCACGTAGTCTACATTGCAGGGAAAATCCTGCAACCGCTCCTTAAACGTCTGATAGTGCTGGAAAGCCAGGATAGTGGTAGGAACAAGTATGGCAGCCTGTTTGGAATCTGTCACTGATTTGAATGCCGCACGTACTGCTACTTCTGTTTTCCCGAAGCCCACATCGCCACACACCAGCCGGTCCATCGGCGCCGGGGCTTCCATATCACGTTTCACATCCGCCGTAGCTTTGCTCTGGTCGGGGGTGTCCTCATAAAAAAAAGAAGCTTCCAGTTCCGTCTGCAGATAAGTATCGGGGGTATGTGCGAATCCTTCGGAAGCCTTCCTTCTCGCATACAATTTTATCAGGTCAGCAGCTATGTCTTTTACCTGCTTCTTGGTCTTGTTTTTGAGCTTCTCCCAGGCATCGCTGCCCAGCTTGCTGACCCGCGGAGGCGATCCTTCCTTGCCGGTATACTTGCTGATCTTATGCAGCGAGTTAATGTTTACATACAGTACATCATTGTCACGGTATATGATACGCACAGCTTCCTGCATGTTCCCGTTCACTTCAATCTTCTGCAGACCGCTGTACCGGCCGATACCGTGGTCAATATGCGTTACATAATCGCCTGGCTGCAGCTCCCTCAGTGCACGTATAGTAAGCGCCTTACCTTTGCTGTATGCCTGCTTGAGTTTGTATTTATGGTATCGCTGAAATATCTGGTGATCTGTATAACAGACGATCTTCTTTTCGTGATCAATAAATCCTTTGCTGACCGGAACCGGTATAGGGATGAAATTAATACCCGCATCAAGGTCTTCAAAAATACTGCGCAACCGCTCCAGTTGCCTGGGGTTTTCAGCAAAAATACAAGACGTATACTGCTGGCCGGAACGCTGCTTCAGATCGGCAATCAGCATGTTAAACTGACGGTTAAATACCGGTTGTTCTTCAGTAGCAAACTGCAGCACGGTGGTGGGTGCTTCGCCGGTCAGCCGTTCGAGGGAATGATTGTACCATTCGATCAGATGGCGTTCTTTAACTTGCCTGCTCCATGAATCTGCGGATTCAAAATCATTCCGCGTGAGCGTAAGCAGCGAGGCTTCTTCATAATCAACAGCAGCCTGCTTCCCGGTATGGATATCTTCCGGAAGTTCGTCTTCCATCTTTCCGAGACGCCCGATCGTAAAATCCAGATCTTTAGCCCATATGACTGTATTATCCGGAAGGTAATCAAGCAGCGATACCCGGTCCTGATCTTCCGGGTTTGTCTGTATATCCGGCAATATGGACACCAACAGCAGTTTACGTTCCGAAAGCTGCGTTTCCGGATTGAAAATCCGAATGCTGTCCACTTCGTTTCCAAACAGCTCTATACGATAAGGATGTTCATTGCCGTAAGAGTAAATATCCAGTATGCCTCCGCGCATAGCAAACTGCCCCGGCTCATACACGAAGTCTTCGCGCCGGAAGCCAATAGTGGTAAGTCGTGCGAGCAATGCATCCACATCAAGCGTCTCACTGACTTTGATATGTATCATATTACCCGAAAACGCTACGGGATTGATCACTTTTTCAAATAAAGCTTCGGGATAGGTAACGAGTACTTTTTTACGTACCTGCCCGCCTGTATTTGCAGTAGCGGGGCTCTTGCCAAATTTCGTCAGGGCTTCGGTACGCAGCATTACGTGACTGCTATTGAATTCGCTGAAATTACCAGTCCTTTTAAAGGAATCCGGGAAGAAACAAATATCAAGTGCATTGGTAAGCTGCTCCAGATCATTATGGAAGTATGCTGCTTCTTCTTTGTCTGTTAAAATAAAAACATGATTATAGTCCGACAATTGCCATACAGCAGCAGCCACAAAATTTACAGAGGCGCCCCTGAGATTATCAAGGTTAACACGGATCTTCTGACCGGGCAATAAGAATGCGGCCGCCAGTTGTTTCAGGCGGATATCATTCTGATACATTCCCAGCAATACCTGCAGGTTCATAAAAGTGTGCAAAGGTACGAATATTCGTGTGTAGGGGCAACCCTTGCGGTTACCCCATGGGCAGAGGTGAATCCTGCCCCTACGGCCGGGCGGATTGTTTTGTAAACAACAGCAGGTATGTGATCACAAACAACATAGTTGTAACGGTAGATGCCAGTATCTTCAGCAGCAGATAACCAATATTGGTCAGGCTCCATAACTCAATGGTAAAGTATACCGTATGGTGCAGCAGGATGAGAAAAAAGCTGTACGTCAGAAAAGGGAACCACCCCATGTTCTTCACGCCGGGCGACTGGCCGGCATATTCTTCCTGATTTTTCTGCAGCAACGCATTCAATACATTTGTACGTAAGTAGGCGATCAGCACAGTTGCCATGGCGTGCATCCCGACTGTATTCATAAAGGAGTCTACAGTGATACCGGCGATAAAGCCCAGGATCAGCAACAGCCATACCGGTGTACAGAAAGGCAGCAGCAGAATGAACAACGGGTAGATCATCGGTATGAACAACGGAAAGCCGAGCGGCTGCGACCACCAGCGCAGCGGGATCTTGTTCAGGATCAGCACCTGGATCGCGATGATAAGACAGAAACGCAGGAAGTTTTTTAAATAATCGCTCATTTCTTCTTTTTTACGGAGTCCTCAAGTGCCCGACGTTCCGGGATCAGATCATCCTGAATGATATAGACATACTGGAGATTCCTGAAGTTGGTAGCAGGACTCAGGCGCAGATATTGCGTATTGTCTTTCTGACGAATCTCTATTCGCTCTACAATACCTATCAGCAGATCGCGCGGGAAGATCGTGGAGTAGCTGGTTGTAAAAACAGAATCACCAATACTGACACGGATCTCCTGGGGTATGTCGCTCATAAACAATTCATCGGGGCGGGCGCCTTTCTCCCAGAACGCAAAGCTGAATGTACCATCCCTCAGGCGTGCACTTATGGGCTGTTTGGTATTCAGCACAGACAAAACCGTTGCAAAACGGGGGCTTACATTGGTCACTCTGCCTACAACCCCGGAGCCGGATACAACAGCCATGTTTTTGCGGATTCCATGGTCGCTACCGCGGTTGATCGTGATGTAGTTGTCGGCAGCGCTTACTGAATTACTGATCACGCGGGCTTTGTGATAAGTATATTGCGCATAGCGGACTACTGACGAGCTGTCGGCTCCATCCATATATGCCCTTGTGACATTTTCCACCTGAACGGTATCAATGCTACTAAAGCGTGCAAGCAATTCACGGAGCTGTACGTTTTCGGAAAGCAAGCTGTCATTCATCCGTCGCAAGCCAAAGTAATCTACGACAGCGCTTTGCCTGTCGTACATATAACCGGTGACCATATTCGCCGAGCTAAGCACGTCATTTCCCTGCATCAGGTTTTGGGTACGGGCGATCAGAACAATGCAGATTATCTGCAACCCCAGGAAAAGAATGAGGTCGAAGAAACGGCGTATGAACAGTATGAAATTATGCACCGGCGCTTTTTGCGATTATTCGTTGAATTATTGGGCCGTTGAATCGTTGCGTAGTCAAATCGCTATATCATTCAACGAATAAACGGCTTAACGATTAACCATAATCATTACTTCATCAAAAATGGCATTTTGGCTATATTCTTCAGCGCCATACCGGTACCACGCACTACAGCGCGCAGCGGATCTTCCGCAACATGCACCGGCAGTTTGATCTTATAGGAAATACGACGATCAAGACCACGCAGCAACGCGCCACCGCCAGTCAGGTATAGTCCGCGCCGGTAGATATCAGCCGCCAGCTCAGGGGGAGTGCTTTCGAGCGCTTTCAGAATAGCTTCTTCTATTTTAAAAATAGATTTATCAAGCGCTTCAGCCACTTCCTGATAAGATACCATGATCTGCTTCGGAATGCCTGTTACAAGATCGCGCCCGTTCACAGCGATATCATCGGGCGGTGTATCCAGGTCTTTCAATGCAGAACCAACATGTATTTTTATCTGCTCAGCGGTACGTTCGCCAATCATCAGCGAATGGTAACGGCGCATTGCTTCCATGATATCGGCGGTAAATTCGTCTCCGGCAATACGGATAGACTGGTCGCATACGATACCGCCAAGCGAGATAACGGATATACCGGTAGTACCGCCGCCGATGTCAATGATCATATTACCTGTAGGCTCTTCCACATCTATACCGATACCCAATGCCGCGGCCATCGGCTCATGGATCATATAAACCTCCTTGGCCCCTGCCTGCTCGGCAGAGTCGCGCACTGCCCTTTTTTCCACTTCAGTAATGCTGGAGGGAATGCAGATCACCATGCGCCAGCTCGGCGGGAAAAGTGGCTTCTTAGGATATACCAGCTTGATCATTTCACGAAGCATACCTTCTGCAGCGTCAAAATCAGCGATCACGCCGTCTTTCAGCGGACGAATCGTTTTAAGATGCTCATGTGTCTTTTCATGCATCATCATAGCCTTTTTACCTACGGCTACAATTTTCCCGGTATTGCGGTCGCGGGCTACAATAGACGGTTCATCTACCACGACCTGTTCGTTATGTATGATCAGCGTATTAGCTGTCCCTAAATCAATAGCTATTTCCTGCGTTAAAAAATTAAACAATCCCATAAAATACGGCGCGGCTGGAGATTTTAAATAAATAAACGCAAAGTTGCAAAAAAATAACCGCAAAATGTGGGTAAATACAATCTTTGTACGGGAAAAATGTGATTGTTTTAATGCGCCAATCAGCTGATGCGCTGATTAACTAATGATTGACTGCGACAGACATTAGCTAATCATTATTGTCCGGGGAATTGTCAATACCTGTCTTTGGAGATGTAAATCAGATAATTTATGCCGCAGTTTGTTAAGAAACGTATGTCATCCTGACGAAGGAAGGATCCCACAAAACACTAATAATCACTCATTCCGTGAGATCCTTCCTTCGTCAGGATGACATCGGAATACCCGGCATATTATCATTGCAGCTGTTTTACCTGCATCACTCCATAAAAGCAAGCCCCTGTTTGATCTGTTTCAGGGAAACACAGTACCAGTACGCTTTTCTATTCACTACAATATTTTTTTCGGATAATGGCGATCGGCTCATCAGCTAATGAATCCGACTGTTAAAATCATTACCCAGTGTAAAGAGGATTAAAAATAAGATAAATTATAATTCATTTACTCCTTTTAAATAAAAGAATAGTAAAAATATATAATAAATATCTTCATTTTTATTGAAAAAAAATCAATTCTGTCGTATCAAAAACAATCCGTTACCCTCAACTATTCGTATTTTTGCACCGGTATTATATATTCTAAACCTTTTTATGGCAAAGCAAAACGAAAGGAAATGTTCATTCTGTGACCGGATGGAAAGTGAGGTGAACATTCTCTTTACCGGAATGAAAGGAAATATCTGTGACCAATGTATCGAGAATGCCCATTACCTGCTTCAGGAGACTACCGGGGATAAGAAAGAGGTTAAGAGTGACAAATACGATATAAGCAAACATAAAATGCACAAACCCAGGGAAATTAAAGCTTTCCTGGATCAGTATGTGATCGGCCAGGACGATGCGAAAAAAGTTTTGTCGGTGGCGATCTATAATCATTACAAGCGGTTGACGTTCCCGGCACAGGATGATGTGGAAATCGAGAAGTCGAATATCATCATGGTTGGCGAAACCGGCACCGGGAAAACCCTCCTGGCCAAAACCATTGCCCGTTTGCTTCAAGTACCCTTTGCCATTGTAGATGCCACGGTGTTCACTGAGGCCGGGTATGTAGGTGAAGATGTGGAAAGCATTCTCTCCCGCCTGCTGCAGTCCAGCAATTATGATGTGGCCGCCGCCGAACGTGGTATCGTCTATATCGACGAAATAGACAAAGTGGGGCGTAAAGGAGATAATCCTTCCATCACCCGCGATGTAAGCGGAGAGGGTGTACAGCAGGCCATGCTCAAGCTGCTCGAAGGCGCCGAAGTACTTGTGCCGCCGCAGGGTGGCCGCAAGCATCCGGAACAAAAAATGGTAAAGATCAATACACAGAATATCCTGTTTATCTGTGGCGGGGCGTTTGAAGGTATTGACAAAATGATTGCCCGCCGCGTGCAGACTTCCGCTATCGGCTACAATGCCATTAAGGCTACCAAAGAACTCGACCGCGCCAATCTGTTACAATATGTCAATGCGCAGGACCTGCGTACTTTTGGCCTGATACCCGAACTGCTCGGACGTCTGCCGCTGGTAACCTATCTCAACCCGCTGGACCCGGCAGCGCTCAAGCGCATCCTGACCGAACCTAAAAACGCTTTGATCAAACAATATGCCAAGCTGTTCGAATATGAAGGCATCACGCTCGAGGTGGATGACGAAGCGCTGGATTACATGGTAGAGAAAGCCGTACAATTCAAGCTGGGTGGCCGTGGACTGCGGGCCATCTGTGAAATGATCCTTACAGATGCCATGTTCGACCTGCCTTCGGAAAAGCAGAGTGACATATTCCACCTCACACTGGATTACGCACGGCAAATGCTGGAACATTCAAAGCTGGATTATATGAAGGCGGCGTGAGTTAATTTAATGAACCCATAGCTTTTAAATTATTGCTCAATTTCAACGTATGCAAGACCTCATACAGCAACTTGTAGATAAAGCCGGCCTTACGGAAGAACAAGCCGGAAAATCCATCGAAGTCGTCAAGGATTACATCCTGTCGAAAATACCACCGATGATGCAGCCGATGGTGGACAACTTCCTGGGCGTTACCCCCGAGGAAGATCAATAAGCGTCTATGCCGGATACCGGAGTATAAAATGTTGCTTTTCACGAAACTCATCCCGGTAGAACAATAGCCCGTAACGGTAGAGATCAATGCTCAATCGGACTTCAGGGGAACTATACAGGGACTGCCAGGTTTTTGTATGAGCAGTGGTTGTATGCACATCTGTGAAGATGATCACGCTGAGTTCTGTACGCCCGGCAGTTGTATGCAGGTATACCTGTTCCCATCCGGTTGTATCCGCATCATCTATCCATCTTACATGCTCTGCTCCGAAGTACTGTTCCAATCGCTTCCGGAAAGTATCATTATGGCAACCACGCAGCACCTGCTCTATAAAATCAAAAACAAAAGGAGAATGCACACCATGCCGTGTACGGGCTTTCCAAAGGTAAGCCAGATATGCGGAAAATGAATATAGAGTCACTGGTTGATTCGTTCGTACTGTTGAAACGTATAATTGTACGCATGGCGTTCATCGGCGGTATGGCATTCTTCCCAGATCAACTTCCATTGGGTCGTGTCTATTTCCGGAAAAAACGCGTCCGCATTCTCCACAATCATGTCCACTTTTGTTACGTATAGCCGATCAAACAATGGCATCGCCTCGGCAAATACCTTACCACCACCAATCACAAATACTTCCTCCCCACCTTCTTTTTTCAAGCGCTTCATACCTTCTTCAAGCGTATGGCATAAAACAACTCCTTCGGGTAGCTGCAGATCCGTCTGTGTAGACAATACAATGTTCAATCTGCCCGGAAGCGGTTTCCCCAATGATTCGAAGGTTTTCCGGCCCATCAACACCGGCTTTCCCATCGTAGTACGCTTAAAAAATTTCAGATCTTCCGGCAAATACCAGGGGAGATCATTTTCTCTTCCGATGGCATGATTGGCAGAAACGGCTACTATGGCGGAAACAGGCATGCTTTCGATTTTTTAATTAGTCAAGTTGGGAAGATCACTGTTATTATACAGCAAACATTGTGTTCCTTATCAGATTTCCCAACAGTCAATCAAACAGCCACAGGGGCTTTTATGTGCGGATGATGGTTGTAATCTTCCAGCACAAAATCTTCATAACGAAAGGAAAACAGATCCGTCACATCCGGATTGAGCTTCATAACAGGTAATGAGTATGGTGTGCGGGTCAATTGCAACTTTGCCTGCTCCACATGATTGCTGTATAAATGAACATCTCCGAATGTATGGATAAACTCGCCTGCCTGCATACGACACACCTGTGCCACCATCAGGGTCAGCAGCGCGTATGAAGCAGTATTAAAAGGCACACCGAGAAACACATCCGCACTACGCTGATAAAGCTGACAGCTAAGCGTACCCCGTATGCCTTGTTCCTCTTGGGCAGGCGTAGGCGGCACGGTATAAAACTGGAACAATGCATGACAAGGACTTAATGCCATTTGCGGCAGATCTGCAACATTCCATGCACTCACAATCATACGCCGGCTGTCCGGGTTATGTTCAAGTTGTTGCAACAAGTCCTTTACCTGATCATATGTTTTACCATCAGCTCCCGTCCAGCTACGCCACTGATGCCCGTATACCGGACCCAGCCCACCGTTTTTGTCTGCCCATTCATCCCATATGCTCACACCGTTTTCTTTCAGGTACGCAGTATTGGTTTCACCACGCAGAAACCAGAGCAATTCATGAACAATGGATTTAAGGTGCAGCTTTTTTGTAGTAACCAAAGGGAAGCCTTCCCTCAGATCGAAACGCATCTGGTAGCCAAAACAACTGAGCGTGCCGGTACCGGTCCGATCGGACTTATGTACGCCCTCATCCAGGATATGCTGTAATAAACGAAGGTATTGCTGCATCGTGTAAAATTCGCTTAATTTAACGAAAGAACAATTATATTGTTATAATCTTATAGGAAAGCGGCAATTATCTATTATTTTTGGGATTGCATACATTTCGTGTTTCCATGAGCCAAACACTTTCTATCGTTATTCCTGCATACAATGAAGGCCGTACGATCCACCACATTCTGAACAAAATAAAGGAAGTTGCACTGATCCAGAGGATTGGAAAAGAAGTGATCATCGTGAATGACTGCTCCCGGGACAATACGGAAGAAGCAATACACAACTACCAGGCTGCCAATCCCGACCTGCCGATCTCTTATTACCGGCATGAAGTAAACCAGGGTAAGGGAGCAGCCCTGCATACCGGCATTCAAAAAGCAAAAGGCGATTTTGTGATCATACAGGATGCCGATCTCGAATACGATCCGAAGGAATTTAATATCCTGCTGAAACCTATCCTGGACGGGTTTGCGGATGTTGTATACGGGTCCCGCTTTATGGGCGGCAACCCGCATCGGATATTGTTTTTCTGGCATTCCATCGGCAACCGATGGCTGACTACCTTGTCGAATATGCTTACCAATCTCAACCTGACGGACATGGAGACCTGCTACAAACTGTTCCGCAGAGAAACCATCCAGGCAATCAAGCTGAAAGAAAAACGATTCGGGTTTGAGCCGGAAGTAACGGCCAAGATATCAAGGGTACCTAAGATACGGATTTATGAAGTGGGGATTTCTTATTACGGCCGTACCTATGAAGAGGGTAAGAAGATCGGCTGGAAGGATGGCTTCCGCGCGATCTGGTGTATCCTCAAGTATAACCTGTGGAGTAAATAAATTGTGGCACGGCAGGTCAAGCCCCGATAGTAGTTGTCATGGCGGCCTCCGAGCCGCTATCGCCTGATCTCTGATATGGCTATTCGTAATAGTTGTGGTAGCCGGAGACGATGGCGGATCAAGTCCGCCATGACAGGCCGATTTCGGCAGCCAGACCCACCCAATTGAACTTTTAATTCAGGCTCCTGAAGTCTACCGGCACCAGCTTGCTGACACCCGGCTCCTGCATTGTAACGCCGTAGATCACATCTACCGCTGCCATCGTCTGCTTGTTGTGCGTCACGATAATAAACTGTGAGTTATCGGAAAATTTCCGGATCATCTGGGTGAATTTACCCACGTTGGCATCGTCGAGCGGTGCATCCACTTCATCGAGGATACAGAACGGTGCAGGCTTGATCAGATATATCGCAAAGAGGAAAGCCGTTGACGTCAGCGTCTTCTCTCCACCCGAAAGCTGTGTAAGTGTACTCGGGCGCTTTCCTTTGGGCTGGGCATATATTTCGATACCGCTGTCTGCTACATTATCCGGATCGGTCAGCCGCAGATCGCAGGTATCTTCTTCCGTAAACAAAGCCTTGAACACCTGGATGAAATTGGTACGCACCATATCAAACGTTTCACGGAATCGTGTATTGGCCGTGTTTTCTACTTCTTCTATGGTAGCCAGGAGTGAATCTTTCGCGTTTTCCAGATCGGTCTTTTGCTCTACGATGAAGTCATGACGCGCTTTCATTTCCGTATATGCTTCGATCGCAGTAGGATTTATTTCTCCCATGTTTTCCAGGCGCTTCTTGATCTTTTCCGTTTCGGCCATCAGCTCTTCTACGGTTTGCTCACCGGCACGTGCCTGATCCAGTATTTCATCAAGATTTACCTTAAACTCCACACTCAGACGTTCTTTCATACCGGCCAGCTGTAGCTTCATTTCATTCAGCTTGTCTTTGATGCCGTTGAGCAATGTCTCTGCATGTTCCTTTTCACGACGTTTCTGATTAAGCTGGCTTTCCTGTGCAGATACCGTATTCCTGAATTCGTAATAAACACGGTCTTTTTCATTCAGCGTTTTTTCTTCCGCCTCCTTTTTTTGCAACAGCTCGTACAATTCCTGATCACCGCCGTGCAGCTTACTTTCCGTTTCAGCCAGTTGAGCAGCAGTCTGCTGCAATTGATCCTCATTACCGGTGATCTGGCGTTTGAGATCGGCCAGTTGATTGGTACGGAAGCTGTGTTCCTGCTTCAATCCTTCGATCTTGCTTTGCTGACGGGTGTACTGGATATTGTGCTGGTTATATTGTTGTGTAGCAAAGTTGAAATCCTGCTCTACTGCCTGGAACTCCTGTTGCGCCTGCTGGCCACGTTGCTGCAGTTCCTGCAATGTCGCTGTGATCTGCTCCAGTTCTTCTCTTGTCCCGGCGATGCTTTCATGCGTATGATCCAGTTGTTCCTGAATATCCTGCAGGCGATTATTGCCCTGCTGGTTCAGGTGTTCAAAATTTTCTACCCGGTTCCCCAGATTAACGATATGATTTTGCAACCGGTTTATTTCCTGCCGGGTTTGCTCAATCGCCTTATCATTCAGTTCCTGGTTGAACCCGGTAATCTGCGTATGCGTGTCGGAGATATGCTGTTTGAGCGTAGTCGTGGATTGCGTAAGCGTTTCAATCTCTTTGGCCAGACGCTCAAGGTTCTTGGCACGGCCAATCTTATTACCTTCAAACGCGCCTATAGAGCCTCCCCCCAACGTGTATTTGCCACGTATCATCTTCCCGCTCTTATCTACCAGCACACTACCATTTTCCAAAGGAGCATCCGCAACCGACATACCTTCTTCTGCAATATACACATGACCCAGCAGATGCTCTGCCAGAGGACGGTATGCTTCTTCAACATCTACAACACTTAATGCAGGAATGGCATTTGCCGGTGCGGTATGCGTTGTGCGGGAGATGCCGGCCAACTGACCCAATACAAAAAAATTGGCTTTCCCTTTTTTATTGCTTTCCAGCAGGTGTACGGCTTCCACCGCTTCCTGCATATTGTTTACGAGGTAATAGTTCAGGTAGCTGTCGAGCAGATTTTCGAGTGCCGTACGATATTCATCTTTTACGACAAATACATCCGAAAGCAGCGGGGCATTGCTATTCCAGTCTTTGTGTTTCTTTAAGAATTTAATGCTGTCCGGGTATCCTTCAAGGCTGTCGACCAGGGATTTGAGCAGGTCATGTTCGTTGCGCCGGCTGTCGAGCTTTCGGTTTTCCTCTACCAAGGTTGCACGAAGCGATTCAAGCTGTTCCTGACTTTGCAATATCTTGTTTTTCACTTCTTCCTGCCGGGTAACCAGATTTTGCAACTCGTCCTGACGTTCCTGCAATTGTCCTTCCGCTTCTTCACGTTCACGGCTGATTACTGTGATCTGAGCATTCCGGTTTGTTTTTTCATCCTGCACCTGTTGCATGCTGCGTTGCAGATTCATTACAGAAGTATCCGCAACAGCCACTTTCTTTTCTGCATCAAACTGGTGGCGTTGTTTTTCCTGATATTCCTGACGAAGCTGCTCAAGGCTAAGTTTCTTCTCATCAAAGGCTTCCCGTTTTTCATCTACGGTATTACGCAGGGTTTCGAGCTGGTCCCGCAATTCATCAAGCACACCGGTTTCTTCGGCAATCTGGGTTCCCGCAAAACTTATAGACTCTTCGAGCTGCTTCAGTTGATGACCGGCGCCTGCCAGAAACTCATTGAGGTTTTTTTCCCGTTCTTTGAGATGCTCGAAACGTTGAGCTGCCAGTTTTTTATCACTTTCCAACTGACGGACACGATTTACCAGCTCATTAAACTGCTTTTGCAACCCATTCAACTCCTGCTCTTTCTCAATCAACCGTACCTTATCTTTTTCTACCGCAGCTTCTTCACCGGCTACTGCGGCTTCCAACCGGGTTTTATGATCGGTTTCCCGGTCATGTTGTTCGTTCAGCTCACGGTACTGATCGTTGAAGTGTTCCAACGATGCCTTTGCCAGCTCAATACTGATCTCCTTATACCCTTCCTTGATCTGGAAATAGCGCTCTGCTTTTTTAGCCTGGTTTTCGAGTGTCCTCAGGTTATTACCGATCTCAAACAGCAGGTCTTCTATACGGGCAAGATCCTGCTGGGTAGCTTCCAGCTTTTGTTTGGCTTCTTTTTTACGGGTTTTATAGATTGATATCCCGGCAGCTTGTTCCAACATCCGGCGCCGCGAACCGTCTTTATCTTTGATGATATCGTCTACCATTCCCAGCTCAATGATGGCATAAGAATCATTGCTTACACCCGTATCGAGGAAGAGATTATGAATGTCTTTGAGACGGCAGGCTACATCATTGAGGCGGTATTCGCTCTCTCCGTTCTTATAGAATTTACGGGTTATCGTTACGGTCGTAAACTCGGTAGGAAGCAGGTTTCGTGTATTCTCAAATGTTAGTGATACCTCAGCCATACCACTACCGGAGCGTGTACGGGATCCGTTAAAGATCAGATCTTCGAGATTATCAGAACGAAGCGACTTGATCTTATGTTCACCGATCACCCAACGGATAGCATCTACAATATTAGATTTCCCACAGCCGTTCGGGCCTACAATTCCGGTAATAGGATGATCCAGCACTACGTGGGTCTTATCCGCAAAAGATTTAAACCCTTTTATTTCCAACGATTTTAACCGCAAAGCACAATTTTTTGAAAGAACGCAAAAATAATCAATTTGAAGGAGGATTTTCTACCTCAGCTCAAAGCACAACAACACATGCATTATCAATTTATTAAATGTCATCATTAAAATTTTATGAAAAAATGCGATAACCTTAAGATCACGGTCAACAACAAGAAGATTATTCATAACTTCATGTTAATCAACATTGTCAGGATCACGGATTAGACGGATTAATGGATTGCACGGATTATGGGCGTGGTACTGAAATACAGGGAAATAACGGAGAAGATTATCGGAGCTTCGTTTGAAGTACATAAGTTTCTGGGCAATGGTTTTCAGGAAGTGATTTACCAGCGTGCGTTAGCTTATGAAATGCGAATGGCAGGATTGGAATTTGCAAGGGAAATAACACAGAAGATTTATTACAAGAATTTGCCCGACCCAATAGGAATCCGGAGAGCGGATTTTGTAGTGGAAGACAAAGTGCTGGTGGAGTTGAAGGCTACCATCCAGTTAGAAGATGTACATCTGGCACAGGCACTCAATTACCTGAAGGTATACAAGCTGGAAGTAGGATTGCTGGTTAATTTCGGCAGTAAAAGTTTAACTTTTAAAAGGTTGGTATTATGATCACGGAATAGGCGGATTAATGGATTGCACGGATTATGATTCGGTGTAATTGAAAAAATCCGTGTTATCTGAGTAATCCGGACTAATCCGTGATGCTGATGTAAAGGTGCTTACAACCACTTCCGGAGCGACTCTGCAGTTTCTGTTTTATCCCGCAGCTTTGCTACCAGCCATGCAGCCAGCACGCTGTTGATGTTCACCGTCGTGCTGTCCCACTGCACATCGGTTTTCCGGTTACGGGAAAAATAACGCGTCGTAAATTTAAAGTTATAGTGATCCCGGTACAGCCACCGGTACAGCCTGCGAAAGGCTCCAACCATCTTCTGCAGGATAAACGGATATCGCTCTTTCCGGATCGCTATACCAAGCGGATGAAAAAAGTTCGTAAACAGCACATGGTCGTATAAAGTACGGCCGATCTTATACCTGTGATCCACGTTTTGAAAAAACAATACCAGCTCTTTATCCCACAGCGGCATCAGGTGTTCATAACCCCAAAACTCATACGCCCTATTGGAGTTGATGATAAATTTTGCCTGGCGCTCTTTAAGATTCCAATTTTCAAAGTTTTCAGCCGGAGGGATTGCCCGGAGCGTGTTTAATATATGTTCTTGAAAAACAGACTTGTCTCCTTTTCGGAGTGTGTAGTGCCTTTTGATAATGGCATCCGTGAGATTTTCCTGCGTCAGACCAGGCACCAGATGGCCACCGGAAATAAAATCACCGGTATGCCCCGGCACAAATACGGCATCTTCTGGAATAAGGTGCTGCTGCTTCAGAAATTTCACAGCGAAGAAATCCTGCAAAAAGACAGCCGAAGTACCGTTTGTACAAAACGGAATGTAGTTATCCAGTTCATCGTCGTTCCATAACGATGCGATATTTCCATTCGTATAAGGAACAAAATACCATTCATAGTCCAGCTTTGCCGCTACTTTTTTTGAAACCTGTACCTCCCTGTCGAGCCGGCTTCCGTAGGTAAAACAGACTACCTTTTTGTAATTGTGTTTTTTCAGCAGGCAGGCAATCAGCCGGGAATCATATCCACCACTTAGCGGCAATACAGCCGTCCTGCCAGCCAAAGCAGCGACAAGCCGCTTGCCTGTATCATCAAAAATGCGGCACAGTTGATCCGTGAGTGCATCAAACGGTAAATCTATTTTATTGTCTGTGGCGTAGGTATGGTAGAACTGACGGATAATCTGCGGACCGGCAATAACGTATTCACCTGCCTGCACCTGGTGAATGCCGGTAAAAAAAGTATCATTGCAGGTAGTATAACCGGTATATAGGAATTCGTTTACGGCTCCTTCCTGCAGCGTAAAATGATCTCCTATGACCTCATAAACAGCATCGGAAACAATCAGTCTGCCATTTTTTTCTGCATAAAACAAGGGAAATGTCCGGGTGCGGTCAACCGCAAAAAAAACACTATGTTCTCTTTGCACAATCACCGAGAAAAGGCCGTTGAACTTTTTAAGTATCTCTTCGAAATCTTCCGCAGTAGTCATTGTTTCAAAAACACCGGCCAGGCTGTCTTCCCGCAACAATTCGTTCCGTTCATTCCAGGCATATCCTTTTACGGAAATCCCGTTGAGGGAAAACCATGTATAACCGTATTGATAAACGAGCCGGACGTCTACCTGCATAGTAATAGCCTGATTATAAGAAGCGGGACGACCCCTGTTGTAAGCGCCAGTAAAGTATGTCCTAAGATAGCTGTTTTCCTGATCCCGACAGACGATAATAAGTAAAAAATAAAAATGAAGAAGATCAATGCACCCACAACCCCGAATAAAAGAACAGTAAGATGTGCGTCGAAATGCAGTAATACGCACAATAAGAGTGTTGCAAACCTCGAACAGAAAATGACAGATTGCAGCACCAGACCTTGCCTCTGCTTTTCCTGAACGAAGAAAAGATTAGACAATGGAGACGATATAAACACAAACAGCACCCACACACTCAGCATTTGAGCATATTGGCCGGCTACCGCCCATTCGGCGCCGAATATCCAGCCGAATATTTCTTCACCAAACACAAGGATCATGCATAATGGGAAAACCCCTGCCCAGAGGAGTGTTTTGTATAAGCTCCAGGTAATGTCGCGCAGCTTCTGACTGTCATGCTTATGCTCCGCCGCTTTCTGGAAAAACACATGCCCGAGCGCCGATCCCATCATGGTCATCGGAGCATTCAAAACCTTCTGGGCAAAGGCATACCAGCCAACCACCGCTCCAGAAAAAAACACGGAGAAAACAAATACAGGAAGCTGCAGGGAAGCTGCATTTAAAAAATGTGCCGGCAAGGTAAACTTCGGAAAATCACGGTAACGTTTTGCCGCAAACTTTAATCCCCTGAAGTCATTCAGTTTTTCTCCTGCTTCCCGTGCATCCTTATGAAAGATGCGCCACAGACGAAGATTACCTGCGAACAGGGATGCAAGATATCCTGCCATTAAGCCGAATGATTGCCCCCCCGCGAACCCGGCGCCGACCTGAACAGCGCCATCGGTAGCAGAACGGACCGTCAGCGCCCCGGCAATCCGGTTGTATGATTTTTGCCTGATGCCGTAATAACGCAGGGATTCAAACACCCCGTTCAGCAGCACTGCCAGCGGGATCAGGTATAACCAGAAATCCATCCTGCTGTCGGCAAAAAGCGAAATCAACGACCGGTGCGTGGATCCTATCAATATCAAAACAAAAAGAGAAAAAAGAAACGTAAGGCAAAGGGACAGCCGGAGCAGCCGCCGTGCCCGTTTCGCCTGTGTGGGCAGCACGATCGCTACCTCATACCGGCCGGTGGCAACGATGGTAAGCAATGTAGTAATGGATACAAAAAGAGCCAGTAATCCGAAATCACCGGGTGTGTACAGCCGGGTGAGGACGGGAGCGATCAATAACGGTATGGCCTGGGCAATGGTCGTGCCTGTTGCCAATGTGATGACATTCCTGAAAAAATCATGCTCCCTGACCCTTTTTAATAAGTTACTCATCCGTGGCTACAGGAAAATAGTAAAGCACAAACTGTGCTGCACACATACGTTGTTACAAAAGAAACAAAATAAGTCGAATTTTATTGTATGTGCACGACGCAGGGACAAGCAATTACCTGTCTCTGTTAACGTAGTTCCAAAAAAAAGACAGGCCATGACCTGTCTCTACACCGTATTTTCTATAAAATTACCGTTTGATCAATACTCATCTTCGGGGAAGAAAAAGTCGTCCTGTGTCGGATAATCCGGCCATATCTCCTCAATGCTCTCATAAAGCTCATTCTCTTCTTCCAGTTCCTGAAGGTTTTCTATTACCTCAAGCGGTGCGCCCGAACGGATTGCATAATCAATCAGTTCATCTTTAGTTGCCGGCCAGGGTGCATCCTCCAGGTAAGAAGCCAATTCTAACGTCCAGAACATATGATTATATTTTATGTTTTATTTTCGGATTTTGGCAAATGTAAGTGTTCGGTCATGAAATACAAATTTTATTTACCTACCTTAGCTAAGTTATGAGTTATGAACGATGAGTTATGAATTCACTCATCGTTCATAACTCATAATTAATAATTTAAGATATCCATGCTGGTTGCCCATAACCTACATAAAAAGTATACCGGCCTGACGGTGGTAAACGATGTTTCCTTGCACATAAAAAAGGGAGAAGTAGTAGCGATCACCGGCCCTTCGGGTGCGGGCAAAAGTACACTCCTGCATTTGCTGGGTGCGTTGGACAAGCCAGACGCAGGCGTTGTGACCATAAACGGCACGGATATTGCCCGCCTACCTGCCGGAAAGCAGGCGCGTTTCCGGAATGAACACCTGGGGTTTGTATTCCAGTTTCACCATTTGCTGCCGGAATTCACGGCCGCGGAGAATGTAGCCATCCCACTGTGGATCAAAGGTGTGTCACATAAAAAAGCCATAGCGGAAGCCAAAGAAATATTGCATACCGTAGGCCTGGAAGACCGGCTGGAAAACAAGCCTTCTGAACTTTCAGGAGGAGAACAGCAGCGGGTAGCCATTGCACGTGCGCTGGTCAACAAGCCCTCTATTATTATGGCAGACGAGCCTACGGGCAACCTGGACAGCGTCAACGCCCGCTCGGTACACCAACTGTTCCTGGACCTGCGAAACCGGCTGGGACAGACGATCATTATGATCACACACAACGAAACACTGGCAGCGATGACAGACCGCACACTGGTCATGCGAGACGGATATATTGTTGAAGAACAGCTACATACACCTCAATCTTAAACGTACCGCAACTGCTGCTAAAATCAAAAAAATTAATTCTCTTGTCCTTTTTGCTGAAAAGTATATTTTTGCACTCATAAAAATTAAATTACATAGCCATGTCTGACATTGCAACTCGCGTAAAAAAAATCATTGTGGACAAATTAGGTGTCGACGAAGCAGAGGTTACTACAGAAGCAAGCTTCACTAATGACCTCGGTGCCGACTCTCTGGATACAGTAGAGTTGATCATGGAATTTGAGAAGGAATTCAACATCTCTATTCCTGACGAACAGGCTGAAACCATCACAACTGTTGGCCAGGCTATCTCTTATCTGGAAGAACACGTAAAGTAATCTAATCTACACTTACTGTAACTAAAATTGTTAATGAATTTACCGTTAAAACGAGTCGTCGTTACCGGTATCGGTGCCCTGACGCCACTGGGTAATACCGTGCCTGCATATTGGGAGGGATTGGTCAATGGTGTTTCGGGCGCCGATTTCATTAAACAATTCGATGCTACCAAGTTCAAAACCCGCTTTGCCTGCGAATTGAAGAATTTCAATCCGGAAGACTTCATGGAGCGGAAAGAAGCGCGCAAGCTGGATCGTTTTTCCCAGATCGCCCTGATTGCAGCCGACGAGGCTGTACGTCAGGCACGGCTCTCCGGCCCGGAGATCAACCAGGATCGTGTAGGGGTAATACTGGCATCAGGCATTGGAGGTATGATCACTTTCATCGAGGAGATGAAAAGTTATAACACCGGTGACGGTACGCCACGGTTTAATCCCTTCTTTATCCCCAAGCTGATCCTTGATATTGCGGCCGGTCATATTTCTATGAAATATGGTTTCCGCGGTCCGAATTTCGCTACCGTCAGCGCCTGCGCTTCCGGTACTAATGCCATTATAGATGCATTTACCTATCTGCGGCTGGGGAAAGCCGATGCATTTGTTTGCGGCGGCTCAGAAGCAGTCATTACACAAGCAGGGATTGGTGGTTTCAATGCTATGAAAGCGCTTTCGGAACGTAATGACGACCCAAAAACCGCCAGCCGCCCATTCGATCTCGACCGCGATGGTTTTGTAATGGGTGAAGGCGCAGGAGCTATCATTCTTGAAGAGCTGGAACATGCGCAGCGTCGTGGAGCACATATCATAGCAGAAATTGCAGGAGGCGGTATGAGCGCAGACGCACATCATCTCACGGCTCCGCATCCCGACGGACTGGGCGCATATAATGTGATGAAAAATGCACTGGATGACGCAGGTATGGCGCCCGAAGACATTGATTACATCAATGTACACGGTACTTCCACTCCTTTAGGTGACATTAGTGAAGTAACCGCCATTCAACGGGTATTTGGTGAGCACGCCTATCAGCTTAATATCAGTTCTACCAAATCCATGACCGGCCACCTCCTTGGTGCCGCCGGCGCTATTGAAGCTATTGCCAGCATCCTGGCCATTACACACGATACTATCCCCCCGACGATCAACCATTTTACAGATGATCCGGCATTTGATCCGCGCCTGAACTTTACTTTCCATAAAGCACAAAAACGTACCGTTCGCGCTGCTTTAAGTAATACGTTCGGATTCGGCGGGCACAATGCCTCTGTCATCTTCAAAAAATTTGAAGGATAAAAACCGTGCGGCGTATTGCATTACGCATCCTGTATCTTTTTTCCCGCGACAATCAATTGTCACGGCAACTGGAACATATTATCGGTTTCCGGCCGCGATACCTGAATTATTACCAGCTCGCGCTGATGCACCGGTCGAAGATAGAAGATACAACATATAACAACGAACGGCTTGAGTTCCTGGGTGACGCCATGCTCGGCGCGATTGTTGCCGAATATCTCTTTAAGAAATACCCCACTCAGCCGGAAGGCTATCTGACGGAAATGCGCTCCCGTATCGTGCGGCGGGAAACACTGAATAATGTAGCCCTGCGTATGGGCCTACATAAGCTCGTACAATACAACCATAACGACCGCGGGCTCAGCCGCAGCCACATTTTCGGAAATGCGCTCGAAGCGCTGATCGGCGCCGTTTATCTTGATCAGGGGTTCGAAAGTACCCGCACTTTTATTCTCAACCAAGTGATCAAACCTTATGTAGACATCGAAATGATAGCGTCTACCGATACTAATTTTAAAAACCAGCTACTAAGCTGGGCGCAACGTAATAATCATACGCTCAGCTTTGAGCTGCTACGCGAAAAAACCGAGAACAGCCGTAAGGTTTTTACAGTAGGTGTGCTGCTCAACGGAGCGTTGCTGACCAGTGGAACCGGTTTCAACAAAAAAGATGCCGGGCAGGTAGCCGCACAGCAGGCGTTGGAAAAACTTAAAGAAATTAAATGATAGTCGCTGACCGGTTATCCCACACTACTTTTTCGTCTATTGATTTTAGTGACATTTAAAATGCTCAAAAGGCTCCCTGCAGCTCAGACATCTGTATAGGGCTTTGCATGAAGTAGCTCCGAACTGACTCACCAACTCTGTATCCATAGAATCACACCGCGGGCAAGACACCTCATCCGAATCAAATAAAGCTAACGGATCTGCCGGCTTCCATTGTGGGGGTGCAATACCATATTCCTTCAGCTTACGTTTGCCTTCTTCCGTCATCCAGTCTGTCGTCCAGGTAGGACTGAGCTGATTTTTAATATGAACATGACGTATACCACGATTCATCAGGGCAAAACGAATATTCATCGCAATAGCATCCATTGCAGGGCATCCGCTGTATGTAGGCGTTATCGTTACCGTTACTTCACTATCGCCACTTTCCGGGAGTTCCTGTATTGCTACATCACGAATGATACCCAGGTCTTCAATGGTCAGCACCGGAACTTCCGGATCGGTAACTGCCGCCAGCCAGTCATAAACCTGTTGTTGTGTAATAGCAGACATCCTATTAAGTTACAAAAAATACCCGGAAAAAACAAAAGAGAATGATTAGCTGATGTGATTATTAGCTAATTGAAACATTACCATTCCATACCCGGATAAGCCCGCTGCATAAACTGCATTTCGGCAAGGATATAACCGAGGTGTTCGCTATGACGCCCGTCCTTGCCTCCGTCCTGCATCCAGCCACTTTCCGGCAGGGTAAGCGTAGCTTCTTCGATGACAGCAGTGACACGCTGCATCCAGTTGTCTTTTATGGTGTTGCCGGCAATGCTGTTTCCCGATGCGGCAGTTTCCTGCTCTGCTGCTGAGGTCAGGAATAACTCTCCGGTATACATCCACAGGTCATCCACTGCCTGCTGCATACGCCTGTGGCTTTCTTCTGTTCCGTCGCCGAGGCGGATCACCCATTCGCTGCTCCAGCGCATATGGTAGGTAGCCTCTTTCAACGATTTTTCCGCTATGGCGGCCAGGGTTTCGTCTTTACAATGCTGCAGATCGGTAAACAAATAAAAGTTAAACGTATCAAGGAAAAAAGAACGCGCAATCGTACAGGCCCAGTCACCGTTGGGCTGTTCGGCAAGCAATACATTCCTGAAATCAGACACATCCCGCAGGTAAGCCAGATCGTCTTCATCTACAGAGCTGTTTACCTGCTGCATCAGTGGTGATGCAAAGAAAGACGCCTGTATCTCAGCCGGTATATTGTTAAACTGTTCTGCGGCATACTGATAAAGGCTGCGTGCCTGTCCCAGATGATCCAGTGATATATTGGTCAATGCGATATCCTGCTCCAGTATAGGACCGTGACCGCACCATTCACTGAGCCGGTGGCCCAATATCAGTGCATTGTCGGCAAGCTGTAATGTATATTTCAGGAGATGTACGGCCTGGTTGGTGGATTGATCCGGCATTTATTTTCATTTTTTGCTGTATACCTGCTATAAACAAGCAGCATTACATATGTTTCAATTCTTCCGGCAGGTTATAAAATGTCGGATGCCGGTATATTTTATCCTGGGCAGGATCATAAAGGGACGCTGCATGGTCGGGATCAGAAGCATGTACATATTTGCTTTCTACAACCCAGATGCTTACTCCTTCCATACGGCGGGTATACACATCCCGTGCATTCTCAATAGCCATTTGCACATCTGCAGCATGGAGACTGCCTGCATGTTTATGATCCAGACCTGCTTTACTCCGGATGAATACTTCCCAGAGCGGCCATTCCTGCTGTGTTTTATTTATGTCTGACATGGATTAAGTAGCAAGTATTAAGTAACCATTATTAAGCAATGCGTGCAACACCTGTAACAAGGCGGGTTAAGCTGCCACACTTTGTTTTTCCTTACGCTGTTTGCGCTTCTGTGCGTGTGCCAGTGCAGCTTCACGTACCCAGGCGCCGTCTTCCCATGCCTTTTTGCGGGTATCAAGCCGTTGTTTGTTGCAGGGGCCGTTGCCTTTCACCACGTTCCAGAATTCATCCCAGTTGATCGCTCCGAAATCGTAATGCCCACGTTCTTCATTCCACTTCAGGTCTTTATCCGGCAGGGTAAGTCCTAATATCTTTGTCTGTTCCACCGTTACATCCACAAACTTCTGACGCAGCTCGTCATTAGTAAAACGCTTGATACGCCAGCGCATGCTCTGTGCGGTATTGGGACTGTCGTCATCCGGTGGGCCAAACATCATAAGGGATGGCCACCACCAGCGGTTGAGCGCATCCTGCGCCATCCTCTTCTGTGCTTCTGTACCGTTGCTTAGCGTAAGCATGATCTCGAAACCCTGGCGCTGGTGAAAACTTTCTTCCTTACATACACGCACCATTGCACGTGCATAAGGGCCATAGGATGTACGGCAAAGCGGCACCTGATTCATGATTGCTGCACCGTCCACCAGCCATCCGATAGCACCCATATCCGCCCAGGAAAGAGTCGGATAATTAAATATGGAAGAGTATTTGGCTTTACCGGAATGCAGTTGATCCAGCATTTCGTCGCGGCTGATACCGAGTGTTTCGGCTGCACTGTAGAGATATAACCCATGACCAGCCTCATCCTGTACCTTGGCCAGCAATACGGCTTTCCGGCGAAGACTGGGAGCACGGGTGATCCAGTTGCCTTCCGGCAACATACCGACGATCTCACTATGGGCATGCTGGGATATCTGCCGGATCAGCGTTTTGCGATAATCATCCGGCATCCAGTCACGAGGCTCGATACTTATTTCATGATCAATACGCCGGTCAAATTCTTCCTGAAATGAGTGAACAGTCATACTTACTGGCTTATACCCACAAATTTACATGAAAAGGCGGGATTGCCCAAACGACCGGCCTGTACCACCCGGCTTCCCTAAAACGCCTCCCGGTCACTGCTATCTGATTTTATCTTAAAACTGATGCCTTTCTTTCAACTCCTGTTGATGAAAAATTTTCAATAAACATGACCCGCAATTTCAAAAAGAATCCATGCAAAACTTAACGCTCACTTGACCATGGAATATAAAAGGTTCCGGATAATAGTAATCATGAAAAAAATCATACTTTTACATGAATTAAAATGACCTTCTTATGAAAAATGCAATAACTTATGTATTCCTCTTCGTAATGATGGCAGGCTTTGCCTCTTGTGTAAAAAGCTATACGTGCGCATGTACTACTACTTACGAGCCGGGAGCTAATATGCCTGAACAGGAAACTTATGATGAACAAGAGATTAAAGGTGTGCGAAAAAAAATAGCTCAGGAGACTTGTGAAGCGTTGTCGGATGATTACAGCACATACATGAGAAAAACATGTGCTTTAAAATAAGATGAAACAGACCGCTGGTACTGGCCGCCGGCGGTCAGTTTTTCTTCAGAAGGCTGGTGAGCGGATTTTTTAACTGTTCATACCCGACCAGATCTACCTTGACGCTGCCTACCAGAATAGGACTATCTACCCGGAGCGGAATATGGTTGTTGTCATCGCTTACCCAGATCATCATTTTTTCACCGCCTTTGAATATAGTCCCTTCTATCAGCAACGGAACAATCTTGATTGCATTGAATGTCCCGTATTTCGTTTTGATACGTTCTTTTCCTACATATCGTATATAAAGATTAAATACTTCATCATCAAGAAACATGCTGAAAGGTATCTTATCACCCGGCTTATACTTATTATAATCAATGTTACGGGCATAATAGATGGCCGACACCACATCCTGTATGCATTTAGGCACGGTATACACGCCTTTTGTAGAAATCGCCTGGCCGATCTCCTGGTTGAAGGTGACGTTGTTGTAAATTTTAAAGCCCCCTTCATTCACATTCCGGATAAACTTTACAGGAAGCATTGTCTTTACGTCAATATAGGTTTCATAGCGATCGCGTACTTTGTAAAACCACTCATACGATTTCAGCGTCTTGCCATCACCGGTAACATGATATACTTCCCTGCCCTTATAATTTTCCTTTTTTACAGTGAAGCTGGCTTCACCGGCGCCGACCCAAAGCCGGCCCATATTGTAATATACTTTAAAGAACAGCTTTTCACCATCGCGGAAGCTGATGTTTTTGATACCGCAAAAATCATCCTGCGCATGCAACGGAACTACAGCCCCGATACATAATAATAAAGTGACAAATGCGTTCTTCCAGTTCATGCAGGGGGATTAAAAAACAGTTAAGATATAAAATACCGGTTATTTTTCAACAGTCAATAATTTTTTACGTGCCCACAGCAGGCTGCCGGTTATTGCCGGCAACGCCAGGTTGATGCACCAGACAATAGCCGTTGCGGTGATAATGCCGACAGTATGGTCTGAAAAATGACCAAAAAGCGCCAGGCTTACATTACCACGAATGCCGAGCTCTGCCAGCGCTACCGAAGGTATTACAGTCATCACCCAAAAAAACAGGGCGGCCATAAAAAAACCGTCGGCCACCGGAAAGCTGACATTCATCCAGTAAAGCAAAGTCAAATACTGTGCCGTAAATACAAGAAAACGGATCAGGGAAAGCATGAGTACCGTCAGTTGCTCCCTCAATGTAAAACGTTTCATCAGGTATTTGTAAGTGCGGAATCTCCGGAGCCAGCGTATGCGCTCCAGTACCACAGCCCACTGCTCAAAACGAAGATATAAAACAACCAGTGTCACAGCGCCCAGTAACGTCACAGCCAGTATAAACTGCTGCCAGATGCCGGGAAAGTTAACATTATAATAAATAAGCCCGATCAGACCAAACAGCATAACGGCAATCAACTGTGCAAACATGCCAAGCACGGATACACTGACAAGACGCGGTGTGTTTTTTTTACGCAGAAAAAGAATGCGGCCGGGATATTCCCCGATGCGGTTGGGGGTGATCAGCGAAAAAGCCATACCCGCCAGGTAACTGGCGGCGGCAGACCGGTATGAAATCGGACCGGCGCTGGCGGCAAGCAGTTTCCACTTCCATACTTCCAGCGCCAGGTTTACCGGCATCAGCAAAAGCCCTGCTGCCAGGTAGCTATTCGAGGCATGGCTCCACAAAGCATTGGTGTCAATACGGGCAAGCTGCTCTGCCACCTGTACATAAAGCAGGTAAAGCAACGCTACGGAAAGTGCAGCGCCCAGCCCGTAATTGATCCATATTTTGGTACTTTTGTTCACTAACATCTGATCCTTGCAACGTAAACCCCAAATCATTCTCGGCATTGACCCCGGTACGCTGGTAATGGGCTACGGGCTTATTGCCGTGGACAAAAGTAAGATTTCGCTCGTGGAAATGGGCGTATTGCAACTTGCACGCCGGCAGGATCATGCCGAACGCCTCGAGATGATATTTCGTAAAATGGAAATGCTGATCCGTACTCATCAGCCTATAGCGGTTGCTATCGAAGCTCCCTTTTTCGGGAAAAATGTGCAGAGTATGCTGAAGCTGGGACGCGCCCAGGGCGTTGCCATCGCCGCTGCTATGATGCATGGACTACAGGCGGTGGAATATGCACCACGAAAGATCAAGCAGTCCGTCAGCGGACGTGGTAATGCCACGAAAGAGCAGGTATGGCAGATGCTGCAGCATACCCTGAAATTTGAGGAAGACGTACAGTTTATGGATGCCACGGACGCCGTAGCGGTAGCATTATGCCACCATTATCAATGCCGGCTGCCCCAAGCGCAATCCGGCGGCACGCCACCTATCAAAAAAAGTACAGGAAAAAAATCATCCTGGGCGGAATTTGCTGCGAATAATCCGGGACGTGTCCGGTAGAGACGCGACGCATCACGTCTCTACGGGTTATTACCGTTTAAAATAAACCTGGGTAATTCTGTTGTTCTCCACCACATACATCGCAATCACTTCTATGGGATCACGGCCGGGGAATGTTGCTTTTTCATGATCAATCACCATATTGCCGACCACGATCCGCTTTTTAATCTCCGCATGGGGTGCGGTCTCCGGGTTGTTCAGGAATACATAACGCTTACGCATTTCATCCTTACCCTTAAACATTAACTCATCCGGAAAATTATACACGGCAACATCTTCGGAATAGGCTTCGAGAAAAGCTTCCAGATCATGTGCATTGTATGCGTTCAACTGGCGCTGAGCCAGCATTACAGGCGTTTCACGAACGAGCGTATCCGGACGGATAGCGATGCCTTTATTAACGACCATACTAATACTGCGTAAATTTGCCAGATCCTCAACCGGGTTAGCATCAAGAATGATCAGATCAGCAGCCTGCCCTTTTGCAATACTGCCAAATTCATGTTCCCTGTTCAACGCTTTGGCACCATTAACAGTTGAAGCAATCAGTATCTGCCAGTTGGTAAGACCGGCTTCCTGCATGGCGCGCAGCTCCTTGTAATAGGAAGATGCATGCAGCGTACCGATATTCCCGGCATCCGTACCCGTTGCGACAGGAACACCAGCATCCACCAGCTTTTTCAGATTAATACGGCTGATTGAATCCCCGCGGCGGAACATAGGTTCGCGTGCTGACGCCATACGTTTATAATTTCCGGGGATGGAAGTGTCTGCCAGTTGCGCCAGATCGGAAAGTGAACCCAATTGCTCCGGATTGGCAATCGCCAGGTCAGCAGCATCCGGTTTACGTGTTTGTTTCTGGGTAGAGGTATACCCTTCGCGGACAGTCAGTGTAGGACAAAGCACCACACCTTTTTCTTTCAGCAACCTGATAAATGCATCATCCACAACTTCATCATCCACACTATGCACGAGGTGATCTGCACCGGTTTCTACAGCAAGACGTGCAGCAATAAGCTGAGGCGCATGTACAGCAACCTTGTATCCGTTTTTCTTTGCTTCCCGTATGGTGGCCTGCACCATCGGAAGATTTCTCCGGGCATCACCTTCCTTATCCTGATTACGAACAATATACCATATCTTGATAAAGTCGGGGCGGTGCGGATATTGCTTACGGGTCATCTGTACTGCCTCTTCCGGTGTACCTACACTAAAAAAAGGTGCGTCTTTTTCGGTCAGCGCTTCAAAAGAACGCGGCATATAATCTGTCGATATCAGGGGGCCGGCCATCAGGATGCGGGGGGCGTAATTTTTTGTGTTAAACGTATCCCGTTGCTGCAGCAATCCGAAAGTAGCACCGTCATCTATTACGGTTGTAATCCCACAGGAGAGATAACGACGCAACTGATCTTCCAAATTATGTTTATACCAATCCAGCTCATTCTGATAGGGATGAAGCGGACGGAGATCTATCGCATCTGGACGTGTATACAAACCGCCGGTCTGGAAAAAATGCACGTGTGCATCCACCAGTCCGGGCATTACCCATTTACCGGTTGCATCTATTATCTGCGCACCTTTGCCTGGCTTTATTTTCCCCGCAGGGAGTATCCGTTCAATTTTATTATCCCGGATTTCAATGGTATGATTACGAAGTATTTTTTGCCGGTTTACATCCAGGACATCCGCATTTGTAATGTACACCTGTGCCCGGGCAGTCAACCCGCTTATCAACAGGACAATGGCAAGAAGCTTTATATACATGAATTATGTTTTTCCCTGCATAGATAGCTATCTATTTACAGAAAAACAAACTAACATGAGACGTGGGGCAAACATCGGGGTAATCCCGTCACTTATTCATCGCCCGTAGCCGGGCATTTACAAAACGGATATCTTCTTCATTTTTTACAATCACAGAATCATTCCTGCCAAATACAAACATAAGATGTACCATGTCACAATGCGCCCTGTTTTGAAATTTCTCTGTCTTATAGCTATGATAATCTATCGTTTTGTCATAATTCAAGATGTCTATTGCCACTGCATGTCTCCGCTGCCGCTCGTGCAACAGGTCATCCACGGTAGCGCCGATACACAAAACCAAAATAACAAAATTCTCCATGTCTCTCCTTTAATGTAATATATATTGCCTAAATATACGAAGTGCTTACAATATTAACAAGTGTATAATTATTATTTATACAATACATTCACTTATTAATTATAAATAATAAGACACAGATGCTCATGTCGCATATCCGCAACAACAACCCTTACTTGCACCCAATAATCTAATACAATTAAAAACAGCCTGTTAACAGACCTTTATGGCATAATCAGAAAAGTGTTTTCCGGAAAATATGCTCCGTAATTCCCACATACTGCATTTGCCTGTTCTCCCCCTGATGATTTTTCTCCCTTTATCAATGCACCAGGTTAATATCAAAATTTACCAGCTCTACAAACTCACCGATTCGTTGATCAATTTCTTCATCGGTTACTTCCTGCAATCTTTGCGGACCGAATTTTTCCACACAGAAAGACGCCATGGCAGACCCCATGATAATGCCCGTCTTCATGTTTTCGAAAGAAATATCTTTTGTCCGGGCTATGTGCCCCATAAAACCACCGGCAAAGGTATCCCCTGCACCGGTCGGATCGAAAACCTCTTCCAGAGGTAAGGCGGGCGCAAAAAACACCCTTGATCCGTGAAACAGCAAAGCGCCATGCTCTCCTTTTTTTATAATCAGGTACTGTGGTCCCATATCACGTATTTTCATTGCCGCCCTCACCAGCGAATATTCTCCGCTAAGCTGACGCGCCTCGCTGTCATTGATCATCAGCACATCTACTTTCTTCAATACTTCCTTCAGCTCATCCAATGCCGATTCCATCCAGAAATTCATGGTATCCATAGCCACTAAACGCGGACGGTTCCTCAATTGACGTATCACGCTCATCTGCACTGCAGGCGACAGATTGCCCAGCATCAGAAACTCACAATCCTGATAGCTTTCCGGCAATTTGGGGTCAAACTGTGCCAATACATTGAGGTCCGTAACAAGCGTATCACGGGTATTCATATCCATATGATAGCGCCCGCTCCAAAAGAAACTTTTTCCGTCTTTTACAACTTCTACCCCGTCAAAATCAACACCCCGCTGCTTCAAAAGGTCTATCTCCTCCTGCGGGAAATCACCTCCGATAATGGAGACCTGCTTCACCGGCTGATAGAAATTGGATGCCGCCCAGGCTACATAGGTTGCCGATCCGCCAATGATCCTGTCGGTTTTTCCAAAAGGGGTTTCCAAAGCATCAAAGGCCATAGTGCCGATTACCAGTAATGACATATTTCTGAAAAATTTGTGACAAAGGTAATTCGTTGATTTGTAAAATGATTCATTTCAATGTGACAATTTGAAAATTTGGGAATTTGAAAATGAATGGAATGCTTACGCTTTGCATAACATGGACATTTTTCAAATTGGCACATTCCCAAATTTTCAAATTAAATGATGTTTTTTTTCGTCAACTTAGCAACCTTAACCTGCTAACTATATTTCATGAAAGCCATGCTACTGGCAGCCGGATTCGGTACACGCCTGAAGCCATTCACAGATAAACATCCCAAAGCACTGGCTACCGTAAATGGCCGGACGCTGCTTGAGCACAACATCCGGTACCTGCAACGCTACGGTATCCGGGATGTGATCGTTAACGTCCATCATTTTGCAGATCAGATAGAATCAGCAATCGATGAACACCAAGGATTTGGCAGCCGCATCATAATATCTGATGAGCGGGAGACAGTGCTGGAAACCGGCGGGGGGCTTAAAAAAGCGGCCTGGTACTTCGAAGCAGAAACCGCTTTCGTAGTCATGAATACAGACGTGCTTACCAATCTTGATCTTGCTGCCATGATACGGTATCACAACCAGCAGAATCCCATTGCTACCCTCGCGTTGATGAAACGTCCTTCATCGAGGCAATTGCTTTTCGACAAGCATATGACGCTATGCGGCTGGCAAAACAATAATACCGGCGAACAACGTATAAGCCGTACCACCGAAGACACAACTTCTTTCGCCTTCAGCGGTATTCAGGTATTAGCTCCGGAAATATTGCGCATGCCCTTTGACGGGAAATTTTCCCTGATTGATGTATATCTTCATTTCGCAATAACCGGCATCATAAAAGGCCACGATCATACCGGTGATATCTTTGTAGACGCCGGTAAACCGGAAAGCCTGGAGCAGGCGGCAAGGTTGTTTTAATTTGAAAATTTAGCAATGAGTCAATTTGAAAATGTCCATGTTTATGTAGATAGGTAGTAAATATTACACCCATTTTCAAATTGGCTCATTAAATCCCGGCTTCTTCCAACCGTTCCTTCACAAATCCGCCGAGCTCCCGGATATAATCTTCACTGAAATCAAAACGGATACCGGCTGCCGCATACAGTTCTTTCAGCGTTTTGGTATAGCCAAGGCTCAGCGCCTGCATGTAATGATCCAACGCCTGCTCACTGTTATTGCGGTATTGTCGCCACATGGCAATAGCGCCCAGTTGCGCGATTCCATATTCAATGTAATAAAACGGCACCTCAAACAGATGCAATTGTTTTTGCCAGAGATAAGACCGATATACTTCCTGATCGCTCCAATCTGTCGTATTTGTTGAAAATTCTTCAAGAATACTTACCCAGACTTCCTTCCGTTCTTCACGACTATGTCCCGGGTTGGTATATAGCCAGTGTTGGAATTTATCTATTGTCGCAATCCAGGGCAGCACACTGATGACCCTTTCTATTTCATCGAGCTGTGCGCGGCGCAATTCGGCCGGGTCATCAAAAAACACGTCCCAGTATTCCATGGTAAACAGCTCCATGCTCATGCTTGCCAGTTCGGCGATCTCCATCGGGTATTCCTTGAGCGAATGGAGCGGCAACGAATGTGCCAGAAAAGAATGTACGGCATGCCCCCCTTCGTGCATCATCGTGATCAGGTCGCCCATAGTACCTGCAGCATTCATAAAGATAAAAGGAACGCCGGTCTCTGCGAGTGGGCAGTTATATCCACCTGGAGCTTTCCCTTTACGGCTGTCAAGATCAAGCCGATCCATCTCCTTCATCACCTTCAGGCAATATCCAAAATACGGACGGAGTCTGTTAAATACGGTTATGGCTTTTTCTGTCAGCTCTTCACCGGAATAAAACGGCTGCAACGGCTTTACGTCTGCCGGTTCTGCATCCGTATCCCAGGGTTTCATTACGTCCAGGCCAAGACGTTTACGTCTGCTTTCCATCAGCAGTTTATGGAGTGGAAGAATATGTTCACGTACGGCTTGATGGAAGCCGAAACAGTCTTCGGGTGTGTAATCGAATCGTCCTAATTCACGAAATTTATAATCGCGGTAATTATCAAACCCGGCATTCCGTGCTATCTGGTGGCGCAGATGCAGCAGCTTATCAAACAATTCATCGAGCTTTTCCGCATCCTGTAACCTGCGCACAGATATTTTTTCGAATACACGCTGACGGAGGGCGCGTTCAGGACTTTGCAGAAAGCGGGCAGCCTGCTGGAGTGTATATTCCGTCCCGTCTACTTCCACCGACATAGCTCCGGCGATCACACCATACTGTTGCGCCAGCACACCAAGCTCAGCCTGGAGCGATACATTCTCCTCACGATAAAGTGTGATGGCATTCTCTACACTGCGCAGATAAGGGAAATAAACAGCCGGATCGAGGTCTTTGGTATACGGACAGGCAACCAGTTTTCTATTCAGCTCAAAAGCATATGGTTTGATCCTCGGATCTATTTCGAGTATAAAATATTGGAAAGCCTGTTCAAGTGCAGGATCTGCGGTATTGCGGGTCATGTTGATCTGTCGCCAGCACGCGTCTTCGTTGATCACTGATTCCAGTTCGCTGAGGTCTCCAAGCCAGTGGTGCAGGTCGGCCGGCTTGTTGAGCGGCCGATTGAGCAGGTCTTCAAAATAAGGCCGGAGCGCTTCCCAGTTGGTGATTTTAAAATCTTGCGGGAGGAATTGCCGGGATTTTTTCTCTATAGATGCTAAAGTAGGTTTCATTTACCGTCTATCATGGTTTGACTCCGCAATGTTAAAACGAAAACCGACATAATATTGTTTGCAAAGATTCTTTGTACCGGACAGGATTGTCACGATGTATCCGTATGTTAGTACAAAATACACACTCTGTTATTCTTCCGTAGCGTAATAATACACCGGATTACAGAGCAGGCAAAAACAGAAAGCGGGAATTTGCCGGGTCCGTTTTCAAAACATTTATGGGCAAGAAAACAGGTATTAATATTATTTATTTAATACAC
Source organism: Flavipsychrobacter sp. (assembly GCA_037190845.1). Classification (GTDB taxonomy): domain Bacteria; phylum Bacteroidota; class Bacteroidia; order Chitinophagales; family Chitinophagaceae; genus JBEBVQ01. Next base: position 92,838 of record JBBCJI010000003.1, read on the forward strand.
AGTCAATACATTACATTACTTATTGAAATACGTTATCTTTACGATTGTTTTTCATTTTTTTTATACAAGATGAGGCTTTTTTTCATATTATATTTATTAATATTATTTATTTTTTCGGATGTTACCGTCAGTTTCAGTCAGGTATCCCAGACATATTTCGGGAGAACGGGCAGATCCGAAATGATTACGGAGCATGCAACGCTTAATAACGGCAATAAAGTAGCGGTAGGATATGCATGGACAGGCGCTGCAATGGATGCCTGTGATGCTTTTATCGTATGCCTTGATGCTATGGATAATGTGGTTTGGGCCAAAGAAATCAGTACTTCTTTAAATGACAGATTTTTATCCGTCACTGCTACCTCAGACGGAGGTTGTGTTGCTGTGGGCTTTGCAGGCCAGTCAACCAGTTCTGTATACACCGGGAATCATGCGATCGTATATAAATTCGATGCAGCCGGTAACGTTTTATGGAACAGGGTTTTAAAAAACAGCACATACGGAGAAATTTTCAACAGCGTGGTGGAAGTACCCGGCTCCGGTAATATCGCCTGTGCCGGGGCCTACAGCTGGTATCCATCCCCACTTACCTCACCTAATTGTTTGATCGTAACACTGGATCATACCGGAAATGTTTTATGGTCGAATATTTATAATAACACCAGGAACCACACGGGTGAGTTCAGAGCGATTAGCTATCACAACGGAAAACTCATTGCTACCGGCATATACAACGGCAACACAGAGTATGATGGTGTACTGACTGCAGTGGAAGTAACAACCGGCAATATCATATGGACCCGTTCATTTGATTACACAGCCGGCGGAGTCACTTGTCAATGGCCCAGCACCATGCACATAACCCAGGACAGGATATATGTAGATGTATATGTGAGCCTGAACCGCGGGGCCTCACCCGGTGCTATCAGGCCAACGCTTGTTTCATTTGACACTTCCGGTCTTAATCCAATATGCCTGGATTATCCGATCACCGGATATAATCGTATTTCAGCCATCAGGTCAAAAGTAGTATCGCCGGATGAAATATACCTCCTGCAAACACTTAGCCCTGATGGAGGAGATCCCTGGTTCACAAGAAATAATACCAGTTTCAGCGATGCTGCCTGCACTAAAGTAAGCAGTATCACATCGCCAGCAAATAATCATATTTATACCCGGAAGTTAAGCACAGCAGGTCACCAGATGTTTCTGACCCTGGAAGTGCAAAATGGACGAATCTATTCGTTTGGGGCTGCCAAAGACGACCCGATACAGATTGGGAGAACAGATGTATTCAAGCTGGAAACGGATACTTCATTTTCCATAACTCCTGTTAATTGTGTCGAAGCCATAACCGGACAGCAATTCTTCAACCCTGTTGTTACATTTGACCAGACTTTCAACATGACGGTTAATGCCGTTTCCTTCCCCACACCTTCTCTATCGCTAACAGTGAACGCAGTTAATGTGGCAGAAACAGACCCATGCCCTGCTGCAAAAGCAATTATCATCAATGATTATGCAGCAATACTATCCGCCGACACGTGTAATAATACGTTTACAGTAGATGATGCCACCGGTTTTAATGCCGGAGACACCGTACTCATGATCCAGATGAAAGGCGCCGTTGTAGATCAGTCCAACACGGCTGCTTTTGGTGCCATCACTGATTACAGAAATGCCGGGAATTATGAAATCAATGTGATCAGCGCCATAATTGGTAATAATATCTCGCTACTCTATGCATTAAACAACAGTTATGATATACCGAACGGCAAGGTACAGTTTGTACGTGTGCCGTATTATCAGGATTATGCCGTAAACCAATTGCATAGCTGTCTTCCATGGAATGGAAGCAAAGGAGGTGTGTTTGCCATTCATGTAGCTGGTACACTTACACTTTCAGCGGATATAGATGTTAGTGGGCAAGGGTTTCGTGGTGGTAACCCATCGGCAAATGATTATCCGGGGTGTTCTTCAATGGATTATTACTATCCGTCCGGTTCAGTATTAGGCGGAGAAAAAGGAGAGTCTGTAGTTGAGCTCCCTCTGTCGTTTACCTCGGGTCGGGGAGCCTCAGCCAATGGAGGTGGGGGTGGAAATAATCATAATGCCGGCGGTGGCGGCGGTGGGAATTATGGCAGTGGCGGTAGAGGCGGGAATCAATGGAGTGGCTGTCAGGCACTGGCTATTGGTGGTGAAGGGGGAATTGACCTTGTTTACAGCACGGCCCAGCATAAAGCTTTTCTCGGCGGCGGTGGCGGCGGTCCCCAGCAAGGTGGTCAGCAGAATGCTCCTACCGGAACACCCGGCGCCAACGGCGGCGGTCTGGTTATAATAAGTGCGGGGGATATTGTGAGTAATAACCGGCTTATTCTTGCCAAAGGGAATGACAATCTTTCGACTTCTGCACTTGATGGCGGCGGCGGCGGCGGTGCAGGCGGAAGCATTTTAATATCTGCAAATACTATTTCCGGCACATGTGACGTCCGCGTAACAGGTGGTAAAGGCGGGAATACAGATATAAGTTGGAACACATGCTGTGGCCCCGGTGGCGGCGGCGGCGGCGGAATATTCCGGACAAATACGACCATACCATCCACATGGAGCATAGATGCAGCCGGAGGAGTGTCCGGCACCGGGCCGAATCCCTGTGGAGTTCACGGTAGCGCTCCGGGAAATCCGGGAGGTATTATCAATAATCTGGCAATTCCTCAAAGCAATATGCTCTTTGTAACTCCACCCTCCCCACAACTTAGTTCCAACAGCCCTATATGCACCGGAGACACACTGCGCTTAAACATAACTAACAATTTCCCCACAGGGACAATATATTCCTGGTCTGGTCCCGGTGGATTCAACAGCAACGAACAAAACCCTGTAATACCGGGAAGTAGCGCCACCCATTCCGGGATCTATACCTCATCCGCTTCATTCGCCGGTTGTACAGTTTCAGACACGACCCATGTTACGATTTGGGACGCCCCCGTTATAAACCTGGGAAATGATACCGGTATATGCCTGTCCCAGACACCCTTAACACTCCTGTCGCCGCAGCCGCCCGGCAGTATATATCTCTGGCAGGACCTTTCCACAAATACTTCTTTTGCAGTAAACAGCAGCGGTATATACTGGCTGCAGGTGACAGACAGCAACGGCTGCATGAACCGCGATACCGTTAATGTCAACGTTGTTACCGACCCCGTGGTCGCATTAGGCAACGATACCATGATCTGTGAAAACACCGAGTTGCGGATTGGGGCGAATATCCCCCAGGCAACATATCAATGGAACAACGGCACTACAACAGGATATATAGATGTATCGGCAACAGGAACCTATATCCTGAGCGTCAATCTCCAAGGATGTGTGGTAAATGATACGATAGACATTACAGTAGCGCCACTACCGGAGGTGGATCTCGGCAATGATACAGGTATATGTCTGTCTTTGATCCCGTACATACTCCTGTCGCCACAACCGACCGGCAGCACATACCTCTGGCAGGATCATTCCTCGAATACATCATTTGCAGTAAACAACAGCGGCAGGTATTGGCTGCAGGTAACAGACAGCAACGGATGTATCAACCGCGACACGATAAACATTAATGTAGTCACAGATCCCATAATTGCTTTAGGAGATGATACCACAATCTGTGAAAACAGCCAGTTACGGATCGGTACAGACATCCCGCAAGCAACTTATCAATGGAATAACGGCAGCACTTCGGGATATATAGATGTATCTGCCACAGGAACCTATGTGCTAAGCGCTAACCTCGGAGGATGTGTGGTAAATGATACAATCATTATTACAGTAGTACCGTTACCTACAGTTGATTTAGGGAATGACGGAGTCATCTGCCCGGCCGGGACAATCACGCTTGATGCGGGTAACGGGAACGGTAATACTTATCTATGGAATACCGGCGTCACCACCCAGGCAATATCCGTGACTGTTGCGGGATTATATATCGTTACTGTGATTTCAGAGTTTGGATGCCTGCGTAGTGACAGCATATTACTGACAGACTATCCATATCCCGAAGTGTGGTTAGGAGATGATACCAGCATATGTGAAGGAGGATGGCTGATGCTTACTCCAGGACACAATTATACGGATTTGCTCACCTGGCAGAACGGAAGCACTGATCCTTCATTCCTGGCTACACAGGCAGGGATATACACTGTAACTGCTGCGAATCAATGTGGAACAGCGGCTGATTCAATACAGATAATGACCACCTTCTGTGATATCTGGCTACCAGACGCCTTTACCCCCAACGGGGATGGGAAAAATGACATATTCAGGATATTGGGCAGCCTTGGCAGGCTACAGGATGTTGAATTCAGCATCTATAACCGGTGGGGGCAGCTTATCTTCCACACAACCGATAAAGCACAGGGGTGGGACGGCAGCTTCAAGGGTGCAGAGCAACTGGTAGGCACATACACCTATCTGTTGAAATACAAGATAGATACAAACGCTCACACCCGGAAAGGTAATTTTCATCTGATCAGATAGCATATTATTATTTTAAATGCCAGAAAAATAAAATTGCTATAACAATCTATTTTTTGTTTTATAGATTTGATAATCAACAAAAAATGATTGTTTTTATTTCTTCATTATTCCTATTTTTGACCTATGTTGGTCAAAGTATTTGGAAGCGCTGTGTATGGAGTGGATGCTATCACCATCACGATGGAAGTGGATGCGCAACCAGGATCACAAACCGGGTATTTCATTGTCGGCCTGCCGGATAATGCTGTACGGGAAAGTATGGACCGCATCATATCGGCCATAAAAAATAACGGTTACAACCGCCCCCGGCAAAAAGTGCTGGTCAATATGGCTCCTGCCGATATCCGGAAGGCCGGCTCTGCATACGACCTGCCCATCGCACTCGGTATGCTTGCGGTGTCCGGTCAGATGCAGCACACAGCGCTGGATCAATATATCATAATGGGTGAACTGTCGCTGGATGGCTCTCTCAAACCGGTAAAAGGGGCTCTGCCGATGGCGATACAGGCAAGAAGCGAAAAATTCCGGGGAATCCTGCTGCCGCAGCAAAATGCCCGGGAAGGAGCACTGGTCAATAACCTGGAAGTGTATGGGATCTCGCATATTAACGAAGCGATAGACTTCTTTAATGGCATAGGTACAGTACAACCACTCTCGATCAATACGCGTGCAATATTCTTTGAAGCACAGGAAAAGGCAGAGCTGGACTTCAACGATGTGAAAGGACAGGCGCATGTAAAACGGGCTCTGGAAATCGCAGCAGCAGGCGGACATAATGCAATCCTGATAGGCCCGCCCGGTGCGGGTAAAACGATGCTGGCCAAACGACTCCCGACGATCCTGCCGCCCCTCAGCCTGCACGAAGCGCTGGAGACAACCAAGATATATTCTGTCGCGGGCAAGCTGCCTGCACACGCTTCGCTGATGGCACAACGTCCGTTCCGCTCACCGCACCATACGATCAGTGACGTGGCATTGGTCGGTGGCGGAGTTAATCCGCAGCCGGGTGAAATATCGCTGGCACACAATGGTGTGTTATTCCTCGATGAGCTGCCGGAATTTAAACGCAGCGTACTTGAAGTGATGCGGCAGCCGATCGAAGAGCGGAAGGTTTCCATTTCCCGCGCACGCATCAGTCTCGAATTCCCGGCGGGGTTTATGCTCATTGCGTCTATGAACCCCTGCCCCTGCGGCTATTTCAATCATCCCGAAAAAGAATGTACCTGTAATCCGCAGATGGTGCACCGCTATCTCAATAAAGTCTCCGGCCCCCTGCTCGACCGTATTGATCTGCATGTGGAAGTAACACCGGTATCATTTCATGAGCTGTCTTCGTCAGCCACAACAGAATCAAGCGCCACGGTGCGGGAAAGGGTAATCCGCGCACGTGAAATACAGGCCAACCGCTATGCAACGTATCCCGGCATATACAACAATGCCCAGATGACGAGTCGGCTGCTCAAACAATTATGCCTGATTGATCCCGCCGGACAAAACCTGCTGAAAACCGCCATGGACAAGCTAAATCTCTCCGCACGGGCATATGACCGTATTCTCAAAGTGGCACGCACCGTTGCTGATCTGGCCGGCAATGCAGACATCCGACCGGAATACCTGGCTGAGGCCATTCAATACCGCAGCCTCGACCGGGAAGGATGGGCGGGGTAAATTTGACAGTTTTTATCCTAATTTTGTTGTGGCTTAAATTTATGGCATGCAGTTATCCGAGTTGTACCGGCGGGCGTTGGATTTTGATTTCCTGAGTGTGGAAGAAGGTGTGTTCCTTTTTGAGCATGCCCCGCTGGCCGATCTGATGTATGTAGCCAATGAATTGCGTAAGATACAGGTACCGCATGGTAAGGTTACCTGGATCATTGACCGCAACATGAATACGACCAATGTCTGTGTAGCCAATTGTAAGTTCTGCAATTTCTACCGTATTCCCGGTCATCCGGAAGCATATATTACCGACATTGAAACGTACAAGGAAAAGATAGAGGAAACTTTCCGGTACGGTGGAGAGCAATTACTGCTGCAGGGCGGACATCATCCCGGGCTCGGACTGGATTATTACACCGGCTTGTTCCGGCAATTGAAGGAATTATACCCTAATCTGAAATTACATGCGCTTGGCCCTCCCGAAGTGGCCCATATTTGTAAGGTATCCGGTGTTAGTCACCGCGAAGCATTGCAGGCGCTGAAAGACGCCGGTATGGACAGCATGCCGGGCCCTGGTGCAGAAATATTGAATGACCGTGTAAGACGCCTTATCTCCAAAGGCAAATGCAGCGCGCAGGAATGGCTCGACATCATGCAGGAAGCGCACAAAGTCGGGCTGACCACCAGCGCCACCATGATGTTCGGCCATGTAGAAACGGTGGAAGAACGTTTTGACCATCTGGTAAAGCTGCGGCAGGTGCAGGCAAAAAAACCGGAAAATGGGAAAGGGTTCATCGCCTTTATACCCTGGACCTTCCAGGATGTGGACACATTGCTGCGGCGCATCCGCGGAACACAGAACATGACCACCCCGGAAGAATATATCCGGATGATCGCCCTGAGCCGGATCATGTTGCCCAATGTGAAAAACATCCAGGCATCCTGGCTCACGGTAGGCAAAGAAATAGCACAGCTTTGCCTGCATGCCGGCGCTAATGATTTTGGTTCCATTATGATCGAAGAGAATGTAGTCAGCGCTGCCGGAGCACCGCATCGCTTTACCGCAGACGGCATCCAGACTTCGATCCGCGAAGCCGGCTTCGAGCCGCAATTGCGCAATCAGCAATATGAATTCCGGGAAATGCCGGAAGCAATCGAACAGCAGGTGATTACCTATTGATCATCTCTGCCGGTTTCTGCCGGCAACACTTAACCTTTAACTGATTACTATTTTGACTTTCGAAGATTTTGACCTTGATTATGATGTTTTGGATGGCATAGACGCCATCGGATACAAAACGCCTACACCTATACAGGAACAGGCGATACCCGTCATCCTGTCCGGCCGTGACCTGATCGCCTGCGCACAAACAGGCACAGGAAAAACAGCCGCTTTTGTACTCCCGCTGCTTGATAAAATATTACAGACAGAGCGAAAAGGCATCAATACCCTTGTTATTGTCCCATCCCGCGAACTCGCTATCCAGATAGATCAGCAAATAGAAGCGATGAGCTATTTTGTAGATGTAAGTTCCATGGCGGTATATGGCGGTGGCAGCGGCGCGACCTGGAATCAACAGAAGCAGGCACTTGTAAAAGGAGCAGATATCATCATTGCCACTCCGGGGAGACTCATAGCACAAATGCAGATGGGGGGGATTGATTTTTCCAATATCCGCCACCTCGTGCTGGACGAGGCAGACCGTATGCTCGACATGGGGTTTTTTGACGACATCATGCAGATCATCGGCGCGCTTCCCAAACAAAGACAAACCTTGTGCTTCAGCGCTACCATGCCACCTAAAATACGCAGCCTCACAGCGCAGCTCATGGTAAATCCGGCGGAGATCAGCATTGCAATTTCACAACCTGCGGCAGGCATTCAGCAGACCGCCTATATGGTACAGGATGAACAAAAACACAAGCTGCTGCTGCATATTCTGAAAGAAGGGCAGTACACTTCTGCCATCATATTTGCTTCCACAAAAGAGAAAGTCAAAAAACTGGAACCGGAACTACGCAGGGCAGGCATCACATCCAAAGCATTCCACTCCGACCTTGAACAGGAAGAACGGGAGGTGATCATGCAGGCTTTCAAAAACCGCCGGATACCGATACTGGTTGGTACCGATGTGCTTTCCCGTGGCGTGGATGTAGAGAATATCGAAATGGTATTGAACTACGATGTACCGCCAGACCCTGAAGATTATGTGCACCGCATCGGGCGGACCGCACGGGCGGCTAGAACCGGTACGGCCATTACATTCATTAATCAAAAAGATCAGAACCGTTTCAAACGTATTGAAACGCTGATCGGACGGGAGATAGAGAAAATTCCGTTACCGGAAGGTTTTGAGCCAGGGCCTGTATATAATCCCCGTGAGAAAAAAGAAGGAGCAAAGCCCCGGCAAAAGTATCATCATAAAAAGAAACAAAGCAACAAGAACCAACGGACGTCCTGATCCCGCCAAAACAAGACAATATACTGTTCTCTTTTTACTATCTTGCACCCTGCAAACCCAGCGGAGTAGACCTCAAAGGTAATGGCATCGTTTCGGCACACCACGGAATGAAATGATGTGATCTACGTGGACTTCGTATTTCACCAACCCACCATGATTTCAGATAAAGACGGACTTCTCCGTGAATACGTTAACGGCTTTTTCCCTGTCAGCAAAAAATTGATGGAGCAAGTGCTTGAAAAGACTACCATCCTCCATGTAAAAAAGGGAACACAACTGCTCGTTCCCGGAGATGTTCCGGATAAACTGTACCTCATCATCAACGGCACTGCCCGGACGTACATACAGGAAGGAGACAAGGATATCACCATATGGATATGGACAGAACTGGACATGGTCACTTCCATCAGGGGATTTCTGCGCGGGAAGCCAACAATAGAATATATTGAAACACTCGAAGATTGTGATATGGCCAGCCTGACATACAATGACCTGCAGTCGCTGTATGAAAATCACATGGAATCCAATTATGTAGCCCGCATTATTCTGGAGGATTGCTATTGCAAATCGGAAGAAGTGGCTGTGCTGAGCCGCCTGACTACTGCCGAAACAAAATATCAGCACTTCATCGAAACCAAAGGGCACTTACTCAATCGTGTACCGCTGAAATACATTGCTTCCTATCTGGGTATGACTATAGAAACACTCAGCCGTATCCGCAATAAAATGGCAAGGAACGGGCAAAACCAATAAGTAACAGGCCACCCCGTCAGGAGTGACCTGTACTTTAACACCCCCACTCTTTATTTACCATTTCAGGTTCAGACCAAGCAGCCAGTTTGTACCTGCCTGCGGGAAGTAATAGTTAAATGTAGACCTTTCCCCTCCGTAGATATAACTGAAGGTATACCCGTTACTTTCATACTGACGGTTGAAAACATTGTTGACAGCAAGTGTAAGGAGCGCTTCCCGGAACGGACCGGCTTTGATACCATAATACAACCGTACATCACAAAGTGTATATGGATCAATACTGCGGTTATTGTCGCTTGTATTGTCGAGGTACTGCTTACCGATATACTTGCTGAAGATATCAATCCCTACCATTTGTCCATAGGGAAGATTGCGTAGTGGCGTCAGCCCGATAATACCGGTTCCCATTACACCGGGAGCAAACGCTATATCAGTAGTGCCGTGATTAATTGCAAGCTGGTCTCCGGCATCATAGTCGTCCATGTACTCTGTAAAATTCCGGATTTTGTTTTGTGATAAGGTTGTGTTACCAGAGAGCTTCAGCCATCGCAGAGCCTGCCATACCGCCTGTAATTCAATACCAGCCCGGTAGCTCGAAGCGACATTGGTACGTGTATAGGCGCCCACATCATTGATCTGCCCGGTAAGTATAAGCTGATCCTTGTAATCCATATAGTACAGATTCACACTGGCATTCCAGTTCTGTTTGTTTATTTCATAACCGGCTTCATAATTATACAATCGCTCGGGACGTGGCAGACTCCGGGCAGCATTTTCAAAATCATCCCGGTTTGGCTCCTTGTTTGCAACAGCAAAGGAAGCGTATACGCGTTGGCGGTTCAGTGCGTTATCGCGAAGAAAATAACTCAATCCGGCTTTAGGATTGATAAAGTTGTATGTAGCCCGTGGATGCAGAGCCGGATTTCTGCGGAAACCATCGAGCCGGTAATCTACATAACGATATTGCAGATCGCCGAAGAGCACCAGATTATCACCCACAGTCTGCTGAGCTTTACCATAGATGGTCACATCATTTTTATTGGCACCCAGATGATACCAGCGGTGATCGGCAGGGACACCATATTCTGCCCATTTCACAAATCCGTAATGATAGCCTTCATACCGGGCAACACTACCGCCCAAAGTAAGCGCTGTTTTGTTTTTTTCATACAGCAACGAGAATACGGTCCCGTAATGTTTATTGTCGAGCCAGAGCTGACGGATCATATCCGTTTCAGTAACAGTATCACCTGCCGGCATGGTGAAATCTGGCAGGTAATAATCGCTGAAAGATTCGCCCAGTCTGTATTCCTGATAATAACCACGGCCGCGGGTCAGGAAGAGACCCATGTGACCGGTCAATACCTTGCTGAATTTATGATCAGCAAACAACTGGTAATAATCCTGCTGATAGTTGTCGGTCTGGTTATCGTAATACGTACCGTCAGCTTTCATACCCAGCTCATTGTAGCGGCGGTTGGTTTTGAGCGAATCCTGTGGCACGCCGTTCCAGGCTTGTCCGGTTTTTTCTGTGCCGGTCAGCAACATAAAACGGAACGAGGTTTTTTCACTGGCTTTCCATCCGGCGAGGAACTGCAGGGATTTCAGGTCGCTGGCAGAACGTTCGATAAAGCCGTCGGAGGATATTTTCGACAGGCGTACGTCAAACTGCAGGCCATTGTCCATCAGACCGGTACCGGCTTTCACCGTATAGCGCTGTGTGTTGAAAGAACCGAAGCTAAAACTGCCTTCAGCTCCGGCCTTTTCCATCTGTTCCAGGTTATTCACACTGATAGCAGCGCCAAAAGCGCCCACACCATTGGTGGACGTACCTACACCACGCTGTACCTGTATGGATCCTGTGGAGGAAGCCAGGTCGGGCGTATTGACAAAAAACACGCCCTGGGATTCGGCATCGTTGACCGGAATACCATTGAGCGTCACGTTGATCCGGCTCCCGTCTGTGCCGCGGATACGCAAGCCTGTATAACCGACCCCCGCGCCGGCGTCGGAGGTGGTAACGGCTGAAGGCGTGTACTGAAGCAGGTAAGGAATATCCTGCCCCTGGTTGAGCTTTTCAATATCTTCTGCCGTAACGTCTGTTTTGGCAAAAGGTGTTTTGTCGCCCGCACGGAGCGCGCGGACTTCTACCGGCTGCAATTCGTGCGGTTGCCGGGAAATAGTGTCTGGGATTTGCGCAAGCGCCGGTGCGGAGCAAAGAATACCGGACATCAGAAGCGCATAGCGTGTACTGGTTTGCATGGACATAGTTTTAAGCGTTAGGTGGCAGCGCCATGCATGTACAATTCCTGAGTTCGCAGCCATCCGCCGTACTGCAAACCCACACGTGTGCACCCGTGTATTTCGCAATACAGACAAGACGGAGCAAACAGAGAATAGCTGATTTTACTTTTCCCTAACCGGCATTACCCGGTCGAGGTTCAGCGGGTATGATCTCAGCCTGTACTGTTTAGGCACCCCGTGCATTCCGGTTTTGTACCGGTTTGCGTTGCAAAAGTAGGAATAATTTTTATCGGGCAGATAGTTATTTTTGGGGAAACATTAATAATCACACTAATGTAGCAAATGTGGTGAATGTGATGACAGATTCATCAAATTTTCAAACAAATTGGCTAATCAAAACAATTGAAAAATTTGAGTATATATTTTACTTTTCCAACACCGGAATTATCCGCTTAAATGCGCTGAAAGACATAAAGATTCCTTGCAAAGCCGGGCTATTTTTAGTATCTTCGCAGGTATAATTTTTACAGTGGCGTTTGTCCTGTACCGGTAAAAATCAAACGGATGACAAATGCGCTTTTCCCCGGAAAAATCCCCGGATTTTATATCTGATTATGAATACAGAAAACGAAGTTTTACAAACTCCGCAGCCGGGTTATGACGCCGGCAGCATCCAGGTATTGGAAGGGTTGGAAGCCGTCCGGAAACGTCCGGCGATGTATATAGGCGACATCGGTGTAAAAGGTCTGCATCATCTTGTATATGAAGTTGTAGACAACTCAATTGATGAAGCGCTGGCAGGGCATTGCAAGAATATTTATGTTACCATCCACCAGAATAATGCAATCAGCGTACTTGACGACGGACGGGGGATTCCTACCGGCATCCATCCGAAAGAAGGACGGTCTGCACTTGAGGTGGTAATGACCGTATTACACGCGGGTGGCAAGTTTGATAAAGACTCCTACAAAGTGTCAGGCGGCCTGCACGGTGTAGGTGTCAGTTGCGTGAATGCATTAAGCAGTCATCTGCACACTACTGTTTACCGGGAGGGAAAAGTATTTGAGCAGGAATATGCGCAGGGCATTCCCCAATACCCGGTACGTGAGATAGGCACAACAGATCAGCGCGGTACACGCCAGTATTTTCAGCCGGACAATACGATCTTTAAAGAAACGGTATACAACCGCGAGATACTGGCCGGACGTCTGCGGGAGCTCTCCTATCTCAACAAGGGCATATCCATCAACCTCACCGACGAACGGGAGCAGGATGAAACAGGAGCACATGTTTCCGAAAAATTCTACAGCGAAGGTGGAATTGTAGAGTTTGTGCAGATGCTCGACCGGAACGGCAAACGCGATCCGCTGCTGAGTGCACCGATTTATGTAGAAACACATGACACGGAATCAAACGTTGCGGTAGATGTAGCCCTGAGTTATAATACCTCCTATAACGAGCACATCTTCTCTTACGTAAATAATATCAATACCATCGAAGGCGGCACGCACGTAGCCGGCTTTCGCCGTTCGATCACCCGTGTGTTTAAAGCATATGGCGACAAGAACAAACTGTTTGAAAAAGCGAAGGTGGAAATCACCGGTGATGATTTCCGCGAAGGGCTGAGCGCCATTATATCCGTAAAAGTGCCGGAACCGCAATTTGAAGGACAAACCAAAACCAAGCTCGGCAACAATGAAGTGATGGGTGTGGTGGATGTCTGTGTAAGCCGCGTGCTGGAAGCCTACCTTGAGGAACACCCCAAAGAAGCCAAAATGATCATTGATAAGGTGATCCTGGCGGCCCAGGCACGTGCAGCGGCACGCAAGGCACGCGAACTGGTACAACGTAAAAGCGTACTGACTGGCGGCGGCATGCCGGGTAAGCTGGCAGACTGTTCCGACCGCGATCCGGAACGCTGCGAGCTTTATCTTGTAGAAGGTGATTCTGCCGGCGGTACTGCCAAACAGGGCCGCGACCGCAGTTACCAGGCCATCCTGCCGTTGCGCGGTAAGATCCTCAATGTAGAGAAGGCGCAGGAATACAAGATCTACGAAAACGAAGAGATCAAAAACATGTTCACGGCCTTGGGTGTGAGTGTCGGCACGCCGGAAGATCCGAAAGCGCTGAACCTTACAAAGCTGCGCTACCACAAGATCATCATTATGACCGATGCCGACGTGGACGGATCTCACATTGCCACGCTGATCCTGACCTTCTTCTTCCGCTATATGAAAGAACTGGTGGAACAGGGATTCCTGTATCTTGCACAGCCCCCGCTGTACCTGGTAAAGAAAGGGAAAGAGCAGGACTACGCCTGGAATGAAGACCAACGCAAAGCACTGGTAGAAAAATTTGCCAACGGCAAAGAAGACTCTGTGAATATACAGCGATACAAAGGGCTTGGAGAAATGAATGCGGATCAGCTCTGGGAAACAACTATGAATCCGGATACACGTATCCTTAAACAGGTAACAATAGACAGCGCTGCAGAGGCAGACCGTGTATTTGCGATGCTCATGGGCGATGAGGTACCGCCCCGTCGGGAATTTATCGAAACACATGCCAAATACGCACGCATTGACGCATAAACCGCAGGGGCAATCCTATATGATGCCGGGGTGAATGAAATGCAATAACAAAGAGAATGGCCGCTGCAAAATGTGCAGCGGCCATTCTCTTTATCTCTGTGAAGTATTTATTTCACAACAGCTAAACGCTGTGTAAGCGTTCCCCTGGCTGAAGATACGCTCAACAGATAAGTACCAGCCGCATAACCGGAAGTTTCGATATTCCAGGCGTTCATCCCACTGTTAAAACGAGCCTGCTCAGAGTATATCACACTACCGGAAATATCCATAAGTCTGATCTGTACATCAGCAGCCTGCTCCATCATAACAGAAAGTGTGGCATGACCGGCAGCTGGGTTCGGATATACGGCCAGACTGCTCATACCTTTCTGCACATCGGATACAGAAGCAGGAAAGTCATTCTTATCATTACCATTCAAATACTCATATGCCGAACCATTCTTTTTCCATATAATGGTAACGACTTTCATTTTGGCAATATCCCATTCCGGCTCTGACGCGATATCCACTTCATATGAAGTTTCAAATTCCTCACTGGCTGAAACGGAACCGTCCACAACCTTCGTTCCCCAAACCGCTGTACCGCTATGGCTACCCATAGATCCACGTAATACACTATGATGTTCAATCGTACCGGATGTATTTGTTTTAGCATTTTGCGCATTTAAAGCGCCATCTTCAAGAAGATAGGCTCCTACGTAAAATTCGCCCGTAGCATCCTGAAAGAATTTGGTTTTAATCTGAACTGTAATATTGGTACCCTCTTTTTTATACCAATAACCGGTACCGGCAACTACAGGCTGTGCTATATATGCATCAAAGGCTGCATATACGTCAGTTTTAATTCCGGCTGTATTTACCCCGGAACCGCTTGTATTTTGTGTACTCTTATCAATACCATTGATAGAGAAACTCGGGAACCCGTTCCCTCCAATCTGGCTGGCCCACGCCGTTGCTGTAGCATTACGGAATTTACCATTGCCCCAGTCATTTCTCGGGCTGCTGAATATCCCTACGTAAAATGCATCATCTTCACCCACTCTTCCCATTATCTCGTCGGAAAGAGCCCATCCCCAGCTTCCACAAGGGGGGCACCATGTAGCCGTAATCTTACCGATCATCGCGCGGTTTTCTTCACGGACTGTTTGTGCATGGCTCACGGCAATACCGGACACCATTAAAAGTAAAAGTAACCTTTTCATCACGTTGATTTTTTGGAATTTTGTGTATCCAAATGTAAAAAAAATTTTAAACAAAAATTATTTTTTCAACTGTTTAAAGGTTTTTAAGTCGGAACAGAAAAGAGAAAGGAGCAGAAACCAAGGCATCGCATTTAAATGCAATAACTGCACAATTTCTGATAAAACGCAGGCAATAATAACTAAATAAATGAAAATAAATCATTTTCAAATTTTATTTATTATTTTTTGAAAAAATATATTGAGACGTATAGCACGTTAAACACATCTCTCAAGCTAATTTTTCTAAAACCTTCGGTAAACACCTCGGCGGGAGTTGTTTCATAGTTTCCGCAATAACACGGATATGATCCGGTGTTGTACCACAGCATCCGCCTACCAGGTTGATCCATCCCTGCCGTGCAAACTCGCCTACAATAGCAGCAGTTTCCGCCGGTGTTTCATCATATTCTCCCATTGCATTCGGTAGTCCTGCATTAGGATAGCAACTTACATAACAGGAGGCAAGGGCGGACAATTCCTCCACATACGGCCGCATTTCTGCCGCGCCCAGCGCACAATTCAAACCAATGCTGAGCGGATCTGCATGCATGACAGAAATATAAAAAGCCTCGAGGGTCTGGCCGCTGAGCGTCCGTCCGGAAGCATCGGTGATCGTACCGGAGATCATCACGGGCAGTTTTTTTCCCGGTGTTTCACTGAAATATTTTTCGATTGCGTAAATAGCGGCTTTGGCATTCAGGGTATCGAAGATCGTTTCTACAAGCAAGATGTCTACTCCTCCCTCCGCCAATGCACTGATCTGCTCATAGTATGCTTCCGCTACTTCATCAAATGTCACAGCGCGGTAGCCCGGCTGATTTACGTCTGGTGAAAGGGAAAGTGTTTTGCTCATAGGACCAATCGCGCCGGCTACATAGGCATGTACCGGTTCTTTAGCAGATGCCTTAAATATGTCAACCGCTTCCCGGGCCAGTCGTGCTGCAGCTATATTGATCTCAGTCACGAGCGATTGCATCTCGTAATCCGCCAGCGAAATAACCTGTGAATTGAACGTATTGGTCTCAATGATATTGGCGCCGGCCTGAAGATAGGCTGTATGAATGTCCCGTATGATGTCCGGTTGCGTCAGGCAGAGGAGATCATTATTTCCTTTCAGGTCTATATGCCAGTCTTTAAACCGTTCACCGCGATAATCTTTCTCCTCCAGTTTGTGACGCTGGATCATAGTACCCATGGCGCCGTCAATGATAAGGATGCGTTCATCCAGCAGCCGGGATAATTCTTCTTTTCTGGTCATCGGACAAAGATA
This sequence comes from Flavipsychrobacter sp., assembly GCA_037190845.1. Taxonomy (GTDB): domain Bacteria; phylum Bacteroidota; class Bacteroidia; order Chitinophagales; family Chitinophagaceae; genus JBEBVQ01. The sequence continues at coordinate 109,585 of JBBCJI010000003.1, forward strand.
AGCCGGAAATACAGATTATGTGTAAGTCGGGCATATGCCTCAAAGAACGGTGTCATCCTTCACTCCGCTATGCTGCGTTCTGCATGACATCGTGGACGGATTCAGCATATACATCAAATTTCTGACTTCAGCATCTTGGCATACTTGGCGCGGTCATTCTCATCGAGCATGATCTTACGCAAGCGGATGCTTTTGGGTGTAACCTCTATGCATTCGTCCTGCTGGATATACTCCATACATTCTTCGAGCGTCATCTGTATCTTGGGAGCGATATTGGTAGCTGCATCGGACCCGGAGGCACGCATATTGGTCAGTTTTTTCCCTTCCACTGCATTCACATTCAGATCTCCGGGTTTGATATGCTCTGCAATGATCATACCGGCATAAACCTCCTCTCCGGGATCTACAAAAAAGTAACCGCGATCCTGCAATTTGTCTATAGAATAACCGGTAGTAGTACCTCCCATTTTGGCTACCAGTACGCCATTATTCCGGCCGGGAATCGTACCTTTCCAGGGTTTGTATTCATTAAAACGGTGTGCCATAACCGCCTCTCCGGCAGTGGCAGTCAGCATCTGGGATCTTAACCCGATCAGTCCTCTGGCCGGAATTTCAAATTCAAGGTGCTGCATCTCACCTTTACTTTCCATAATATTCATCTCACCTTTCCGCTGCGTTACCAGATCAATAACCTTTCCGCTAAACTCCGAAGGCACGTCCACGACAAGCGTTTCGTACGGTTCGCATTTCTGTCCGTCTATTTCTTTGGTAATCACCTGCGGCTGTCCTACCGTAAGCTCATATCCTTCACGACGCATGGTTTCTACCAATACACTGAGGTGAAGAATACCACGGCCATATACCAGAAATTTATCGGCATCATCCGTTTCCTTTACACGTAATGCAAGGTTCTTTTCCAGTTCCTTCATCAGCCGGTCGCGAATGTGGCGGCTGGTAACAAACTTTCCTTCCTTGCCGAAAAAAGGAGAGTTGTTGATAGAAAACTGCATGTTCATAGTCGGCTCGTCTATGGCGATCGTTTCGAGCGCTTCGGGATTTTCGAAATCGGCAATGGTTTCACCGATCTGGAAATTCTCCATCCCGACTACAGCACACAAATCTCCGGCAACAACTTCCGCAACACGCTTTTTGCCCATTCCTTCAAATACGTACAACTCCTTTACACGGTTTTTTACAAAAGTTCCATCCAGTTTACAAAGCTGTACCTGCTGGTTCTCACGGATTGTACCGCGTGTGATCTTGCCTACAGCTATACGACCGAGGAACGACGAATAATCCAGCGAAGTAATCTGCAACTGCAAAGTACCTTCGGATACCCGGGGTTCCGGCACCTTTTCCAGTATCGCATCAAGCAGCGGGGTGATATCTTCGGTGGGAGTAAGAGAAGTATTGAACCAACCCTGTTTGGACGATCCGTACAGAGTGGTGAAATCCAGTTGCTCTTCAGTAGCATCAAGCTGGAAGAACAATTCAAATACGGCATCATGCACTTCATCCGGGCGGCAATTAGGCTTATCTACCTTATTAATAACAACGATCGGACGAAGGTTCAGTTGTAACGCCTTCTGCAATACAAAACGAGTCTGCGGCATCGGGCCTTCAAAGGCATCCACGAGCAGGAGCACGCCGTCCGCCATTTTCAATACACGTTCTACCTCACCTCCGAAATCGGCGTGGCCCGGAGTATCAATAACATTGATCTTGATGTCTTTGTAGGTAACGGAAGCATTTTTAGAAAAAATGGTAATGCCACGTTCACGTTCGAGGTCGTTATTGTCCATGATCAGCTCGCCGGTTTCCTGGTTGTCGCGGAACACGCTGGTGGTATGCAGTATCTTATCTACAAGTGTGGTCTTTCCGTGGTCTACGTGCGCAATAATGGCAATGTTGCGGATATTCATATTTTCTGTTGTCGGGTTGAAGCAGGTGTTTGTTAATTTTACACCTGATCTCTGAACGAAGCGGCACTTTCTGTGAAGAAGGTAATATTACGCCCAAATAGTTTGTGAAAAATTCGCGCGAAGGTACGAAAAATTATTGAATTTTCGATCCGTTGTATTGTTTAATCATTAAATCGAGTAAGTGATCGATAAAGTAATTATCTTTTAATATGTGAATCCTATTTTTGTGGGCACAGACATTCAGTAAAAAATTACCTTTGCACTTCCTTATATATTTGATATATCATGCCCAGATTGCTCCGCTTAATCGCCATTGCTCCTGTTATATTGTTGTTTGTTGCTTCCTGCACTTCTCCCAAGAAGGTAATCTATTTCAGAGAAGGGGTAAAAAATGAAGATACAACGGTTAGTGTTCAGGAGATGATACCTATACCTGAAATACGGATACAGCCTGATGATATCCTCTCTATCAATGTAACAAGTATCAGCAGTATTAATGAGCAGAACCCGGATCCGGTGAGTATATTCAACGAGGGAGGAACAAGGTATCCTTTGGTGCCGATGGCCGGCGGAATGGGCTCTGGCGGGGGGGGAGGCGTGCAAACCAATGGTTTCCTGGTGGATCAGGACGGACATATTGACTTTCCGGTAGTAGGCAAAATAAAGCTGAGCGGCCTCACGATAAGGGAATCGAAAGAATTACTGGGTAACAGACTAAAGGACTATGTAAAAGATCCCGTTGTCGAAACCCGGATCATCAACTACCGGGTGACGATACTCGGCGAGGTAGGGCGCCCTGGTCCGGTGATTGCCCCCAATCATAAACTGAACGTTATTGAGGCAGTTGCTGCAGCGGGAGAAATACCCATTACAGGCCGTAAGGATAACGTTTTGGTCATCCGTCAAAAAGGAGATCAGCGGGAATTTGCACGACTAAATCTCCATAGTAAGGATGTATTCAGGGATCCTTATTTCAACCTCATGCAAAATGACATTGTGTACGTAGAGCCTTCCCGTATCCGGCGCCAGGAATCCAATGAATTTCTGCGATTCTACCTGCCGGCCATCGCCAGCCTGCTGACAGCAGCACTTGGTGTATACGGCATTGTTCAGCTCACAAAATAATCTTGCAAGAAATCCGAATCAGGTATGGAATCCAACCCGTTGACTAATAAAATCAGCAACCAGATTAATGTAAATTTTGACTTCCGGCGTCTGCTGGCTTCTTTCATTGCCAACTGGTACTGGTTCCTGCTCAGTATCGGTTTGTTTGCAGGGGTGGGTTTTTTGTACCTGCGCTATGCTACACCGGTATATCTGATAAAAAGCTCCCTGATGCTTGAAATGGGGGGTGGGGATAACGCGGGCAAAAGTGTGCTAAGTGATATCGGCATTAAAAAAGACGAGACAAATCTTTACAACGAGATATTCATACTCCGGTCGCAAGACCTTATTATGCAGGTGGTGGATTCGCTGGATATGAATGTACATTACTGGGTAAAAGGCAGAATCAAGGAGAATGAAATATACGAAGAGACCCCCGTCCGGCTGATATTCGATTCCAATGGCTTCCAGGCAGGTCACCATATAAATATTATTATCCGGCAGATCGTGGAAGGGCAATTTGAGCTTACGGAAGACGCGCAGAAGACGCGCATTGCATCCGATGCATGGATTGAACGCCCTTATGGCCGGTTTAAAATTTTATATGCTAAAGGAGAAAGCTATAAAAGTTATTTAGACGGAGAAATAAAAATACATATCGCTCCTGTCATTGCAACAGTTCATGATATCACCCCCCGGCTACGCATCAATATGAGCGATGGCAGGACCAGCATGCTGGATCTGCAGTTCGAAGACATCCTGCCGGAACGCGGTGTGGCCTTTATGAAAACCCTGATCACCTTTTACCATCGTAATGAGCTACAAAACACCAACCGGTTTGCGGAAAAAACCCGGGAGTTCATCAACCAGCGGCAGGCAGATCTGATGGGAGATATTAAAAACGTAGACAGTAAAGTAGAAAATATTAAGGTCAGCCATGGCATGGTAGATGTTTCTACACAGGCAGGCGCCTATGTCAGCGGAAAAACAGAATCAGAAAAACAATTAGAAGATATTATCACGAGGAAGCAGGCGGTCGCCTATCTGAAACAATCCATACAGGAGCAGCATAGCGGAAGGCACCAGGTATTGGCAGGGATCGGCGTTGAAGATCCTGTAGTAAATACACTGATCGGACAGTACAATACCCTGATACAAAAACTGGAGACTCAGGATCTTCCACCTTCCAATCCGTTCCGCATACAGGCGGAAAGCGAAATCGCCAACCTGCGTAAACGCATTATAGATGCATCAGATAAAGTGCTGGCATCACTTGAAATCGCACAAAAAAACGCTGCCCGCACAGCCTCAGAATACTCCAGCCTCATTCGTACGGTTCCGTCCATCGACCGCTCCATTACGGACGTAAAAAGGGAATATGATGTACTCCAAAGTATGTACCTGATGCTCTATCAGAAGGGAGTAGAGAATGAAATAGCACTTTATGCCGCTTCCAACAAATCGAAAGAGGTTGTATCTCCCTATTATGCAAGTACTCCCGTTACACCTGTTCCCAATATGGTTTATACCATGATGCTCGTGTTGGGTATCCTGATCCCTGCAGGTGTACTTACCGCGCGTGAATTACTGAACAACAAAGTACTCAATGAAAGGGAAATCGAACAACTCACATCCGTTCCGATGATCGGCTCAGTGAGTAAGGGAAAGGAAAATGCAGATATCGTCACCGGCGAACGTATACGTACCGGCATTGCAGAACAATTCCGCCTGATCCGCGCCAATCTGGAGTTTATGAATGCTGCAGATAAGAAAAAAGTGATCATGGTCACTTCCAGCATGAGCGGGGAAGGGAAAACATTTATCTCCATCAACCTGGCGCTTACCTTGGCGCTGGCGGGGAAACGGGTGATCGTCATGGAGTTTGACCTGCGTAAACCAAAAATTTCAGAACGCCTTAACCTGGAACGGGAAGGGGGTATCAGCGGCTACCTGGCAGGTATGGCTAACCTGGATCAGGTAGTAAAACCTTCTGGCATTCACGAAAACCTGTTTGTAGCAAACTGTGGCCCTGTACCTCCCAATCCCGGGGAGTTATTATTATTGCCACGTAATGCAGAACTGATCAATGGTCTGCAGGAAGTGTTTGATGCGGTGGTGATCGATACCGCGCCTGTAGGTATGGTATCCGATGCGCTGATTCTGTCCCAGTTTGCAGGAGTGAATCTTTTTGTTACCCGCCAGGGCTATACGATCAAAGAACAGGTACGCATGCTGGATAATATTTATAAGGAAGGTAAAGTCAAAAACGCCGCTATTGTGTTCAACGGGGTAGAACATCATCAAAAATATGGTTATGGATATGGCTACGGTTATGGGTACGGATATGGATATGGCGGGCAGGGATATTATGATGATGATGAAAAGGAGCCGGCAGGGATATTAAGAGGGCGGCGCAAAAAGAAATAGTGCGTCGTCAATGTGATTTTCATCCGGAAAACAGGATTATGAATTCTGATACTCCGGTAAGCTCAGCCAACGTCCTTTAATGTTGGTGGCTGAGACCGTCCGTAGCCACTACCATACAACAATTTTGACCAGACTCTTTCCCATACATAGTCTGGTATTGTTTTTTCGTAAACGACTATAAAAAAAACGTTTGTCTCATAAAGCGTATTATCTTTGCAAGGCATTAAAAAAACCGGTTGCAGTATTTGCCTGTGACTGAGATGGCGAAGCCATGCAACAAACAGAAAATGAACCGGAAATGGTATGCCATATATACACGCCCCCGCTGGGAAAAAAAGGCGGATCGCCTGCTGCAGGAACGAGGCATTTCTTCATATTGTCCGCTGCATAAAACAAAACGCCAATGGAGTGACCGGATCAAACTTGTGGAACTCCCGCTTTTCACTTCATATGTTTTTGTACATATCTCCGAATCCGAAATGCAATTTGTACGTAGTTCACCCGGTGTACTCAACTTCGTTTACTGGAACGGGAAACCGGCAATTATAAAGGAAAAAGAGATCAGCGATATTAAACGCTTTCTGGACAATTACGAAGAAGTGGAAGCCGTACAGACAGATGTCAAACCAGGAGACAAAATATCCGTCGCTGCCGGTCCCCTCATGGACCAAAAAGGCAGGGTATTGGATGTGAAAAAGAAAATAGTGAAGATCCGGATAGAAAGCCTCGGATATAACCTGGTTGCTTATGTAGATAAGAAGAAGTTAGTGAAAGGAATTTGAAAATTTGAAAATGAGAGCATTTGAAAATGGAGCGGATGGAAATGTAATGAGCGCAGAACTAACCGGGAATATAACAACAGAACAGGAATGGACGGAGGTCATTGAGCCACAGAATAAGTTGCTGGATCTCAAGCTACGGGATGTCTGGCGCTACCGCGATCTGCTGCTGCTGCTCGTACGCCGGGATTTTGTAGCTACTTACAAGCAAACCATCCTCGGCCCGATCTGGTTCTTCCTGCAGCCCATACTCACCACCCTGACCTTTACCCTGATCTTCGGACGGATCGCCGGGCTGAGTACGGATGGGTTGCCCATGATGCTGTTTTACCTGGCCGGCATTACGATGTGGAACTATTTTGCCGAATGTCTGAACCGAACGGCAACTGTGTTCAAGGATAATGCCTCGGTATTTGGCAAAGTATATTTTCCCCGGCTGGTAATGCCGCTTTCTATTGTTGTCAGCAATCTGGTGAAACTGGGCATCCAGTTTGTTTTATTCCTGGGATTCTGGGGGTTCTACCTGGCCACAGGAGCAAACGTTCAACCCAATGCTGCCTTGCTGTTATTCCCCATTCTGATCCTGCTCATGGGTGGTTTGGGCCTCGGCTTCGGAATGATCATCTCAGCTATGACGACCAAGTACCGTGATCTCGTGTTTTTGCTGACCTTCGGCGTGCAACTGCTGATGTATGCCACACCGGTGATCTATCCGTTATCTACGATCGGGGAAAAATACAAATGGCTGATCCTGGCGAATCCCATGTCTTCGATTATTGAAACGTTCAGGTACGGATTTTTAGGAACGGGAAGTTTTCATTGGGAATACCTGGCTTATAGTACAGGATTTACTATAGTAGTACTATTGCTGGGCACAATAATTTTCAACCGGGTGGAGAAAAGTTTTATGGATACGGTATAAAGTGGTCAATTTGCATCTGCAATCATTCAACACAAGTAGAGACGGTCACAATAGACCTGGCCATACCGTTGATAAAATATCGCTTGAAAAAGTACCGGCAACTATAGAGCAGATCAATGATCACGGAGACAGGATCACGAGACGATCCGTTAACCTTCTTGCTTAACATGACCTGATGCAGTACGAACATCCGACACATGCCTCCCGGCTGCTGTTTAAAAAAGGGATCAGGTACCGAACTCCTCAAACACCCGTTACAATCCCCGTATTTTAATGCTGAAAGTTCATTGTGAAAGGGGGCGTTCAGTATTAGATCAAATGTCTCAAAAGTTTAAATTAAATTAGTTCAATCCTTATGAGATGAGATCAATCGGTTTAGATTTAATAAGAACGATAGCGATTGTCTTAGTACTACTTGCCCATACGGTAAGCGTAATATATGAATATTTCTCAGGAATATGGGAGTTTATTTTCAATGTGTTTAATAGCCTGGCCGGATATTACGGTGTTTTAATATTTTTTATATTGAGTGGGTTCTTAATCGGTCGTATATTTATCAGCACATTTGTAAAAACAGAGCATTCCAAAGTAGATACTAAATTATCTATATTGGATTTCTGGACACGCAGATGGTTAAGAACACTACCCAACTATTATCTTTTTTTAATTATCCATATAATACTTGGCAATCTTTTTGCGCCATTTACAACCAGTTCAGTGATATCAAGCATTTTTTTTATGCAGAATCTGGCATGGCAAAATGCATCTTTCTTCAGTGTATCATGGAGTTTAGCAGTTGAAGAATGGTTTTATTTATTATTACCAATCGTATTTATCATTAGTAAAAGAGTGTTAAACAACAATAAAACTGCATTCCTGAATACTATTATTGCATTAATCTTAATTCCATGCATAAGTAAATTAATATACTCAGTAAACAATGATAGTGCAGTCAACAGGCACTTTCAATACTTATATTCAATAGTAATACACAGATTAGATGCAATAGGATGGGGCATTTTGCTTGCATTGATGTGGTCCACCGATTTAATAAAATCAATTTTAATAAAATACAGAATATACATATTTTTATGTGGAGCTGTGGGATCTCTTGCTTTATTGTTATTTGCGGTCAATACGATCATTATACCCGTACAAAATGTATGGGACGTGTATCTTTTCCTGACATTATCTCCCGCTTTCATTATCCTAATGTTTCCCTTATGCATAGAGCTCAAACCAATAAATACTTATGCATCAAAAGTCATAGTGTTCATAAGTCTGATTTCTTATTCATTATACCTTAGCCATTTTCCGGTAATAAGAATACTTGATTATTGCGCATCGAAATCATTTTTCAATCCAATACTATCCAATAAAATAGTGCTGTTTATATTTTATCACTTGTTTTCCATTATAGTATCAGCATTCGTATATAAGTATTTCGAAAAACCTTTTATGAAAATGAGAAATAAAATTAACTGGAAAATAAATGATGAACCCGGGAAAAAAAGGATAAAATATTCGTTATTATTTAACCATAATAAAAAAATCCGATAAATACATATGTCTAAAATTGCTTTAATAACAGGGGTCACTGGGCAGGATGGCGCTTATTTATCCGAACTACTGCTGAGCAAAGGTTATACAGTTCATGGAATTAAAAGACGTAGCTCCCTTTTTAATACAGACAGAATTGATCACCTATGTACCGATCCTCATATTTCAGGTAAACCTTTTACATTACATTACGGTGATCTGAGTGATGCGACCAATCTTATACGTATCATCCAGGACACACAACCTGATGAGATCTATAACCTGGGAGCCATGAGCCATGTCAAGGTGAGCTTCGACACACCTGAATATACAGCGAACGCAGATGGTCTGGGCACACTGCGCATACTGGAGGCGGTCCGTCTGCTCAGATTAACAAAGAAGACCCGTATATATCAGGCATCTACATCTGAATTGTACGGTCTGGTTCAGGAGGTACCCCAGACAGAAAAAACGCCGTTTTATCCACGTTCTCCTTATGCCGTTGCGAAAATGTACGCATACTGGATCACGGTCAATTACCGGGAAGCGTATAATATGTACGCTTGTAACGGCATTCTGTTCAATCATGAAAGCCCGCTTCGCGGAGAGACTTTTGTAACACGGAAAATCACTCGTGCTGTAGCTCAGATAGCATTAGGGCTCCAGGAAAAATTATACATTGGGAATCTGGATGCCCGTAGAGATTGGGGACATGCAAGAGATTATGTGGAGGCAATGTGGCTGATCCTGCAGCAGGATACTCCAGATGATTATGTCATTGCAACCGGGATTACTACTTCCGTGCGGGACTTCATAACAATGGCATTCCGGGAAGTAGGCGTGGGAATAGAATTCCGCGGATCCGGTATTAATGAAAAAGGGTACGTACATTCTGTTTCCAACTCTGAGTACAATTTTAAAACCGGACAGGAGATAGTATGCGTAGATCCAAATTATTTCAGACCAACTGAGGTCGAATTGCTAATCGGCGACGCATCCAAAGCAAAACAAAAATTAGGCTGGACGGCAAAATGTACCTTACCGGAATTAGTTCACGAAATGGTTGCTGCTGATATCGAACTCTTTCAGAAATCTCGTCATCTTAAGGCTGCCGGATTTACAGTCACACATCAATCTGAATAAAAATTACATCATGAAATTACACTTAGGTTGCGGAGATAAGCATATTGATAATTATATAAATGTTGATGCAAGGGCGTTGCCCGGCGTTGATGTTGTAGACGATGTTAGTACCCTGGTCTCCTTCAAAGAAAACGCTGCTACACTAATATATGTGTCACATGTATTGGAGCATTTTGGGCGAAACGAATACATTAAATCGCTTCAGCGCTGGTATGATTTATTGCAACCGGGAGGTATTTTAAGAATCGCAGTACCCGATTTCGGACAGATAGTAAATCACTACAATCAGTATCATGATCTGCGTGTCCTTAGGGGACTCTTATATGGGGGGCAAACATACCCGCAGAATTATCATTATTGTACATGGGATTTTGAAACATTAACATCTGACCTCGAGCAGGTGGGTTTTAAACGGGATAATATAGCTCGATATGACTGGCGCTACACAGACCATGCAGATATTGACGACTTCAGCCAATGTTATCTGCCGCATATGGATAAAGAGAACGGCATGCTGATGAGCCTGAATGTTGAAGCTAAAAAATAATCAGATATTGAAGATGAAGAAAGATAGCAGGATCTATGTTGCAGGACACCGTGGATTAGCAGGCAGTGCTATTCACAGGGAGCTTACACGACAAGGGTATGAGCATATTATTTTCCGTACCTCGTCCGAACTTGACTTAAGAGATACTAAAGCCGTTACTGATTTTTTTGATCAGGAGAAACCAGAATATGTATTCCTGGCTGCAGCAAAAGTGGGCGGCATTATGGCGAATAATAACTATCCGGCAGACTTCCTGTATGAGAATCTGATGATACAGAACAATGTGATCCACCAGGCCTACAGGCATCAAGTAAAAAAACTTTTATTCCTGGGGTCCTCCTGTATCTATCCCAAATTTGCTACACAACCTATAACTGAAGATGCCCTGCTGACCGGTCTCCTGGAGCCTACCAACGAACCGTATGCAATTGCTAAAATTGCCGGGATCAAGATGTGCGACGCTTATCGCCGTCAATATAATTGTGATTTTATTTCGGTCATGCCGACTAACCTATATGGACCCAATGACAATTATGACCTGGAGAACTCCCATGTACTACCTGCTTTATTAAGGAAGTTTCATGAAGCGAAACTTAATGATGAGCCAATTGTGACATTGTGGGGATCCGGCAATCCCAAACGAGAATTCCTGCATGTGGATGATCTTGCCGAAGCATGTGTTTTTTTAATGGAACGTTACAGCGAAGCCGGAATTATCAATATTGGCACTGGGGTTGATACTACTATCCGCAACTTAGCCGAAATAATCAAAACGGTTGTCGGATATAGAGGTAATATTCTTTGGGATACTTCAAAACCAGATGGCACTCCCCGTAAATTATTGAATATCTCCCGGATTGAAAGTCTGGGGTGGCAACCAAAGATCGAGTTGACAACCGGCATAAGGCAGGTTTATGAAAGCAGGTTTGTATCACATCACTCTTAACAAAGTACGGGCAGACGACATGTATATTACTTCATAGTCTTTATACATGCAGGAAAGTCAGAACCCACTGAACATCTGAATAAGAATCCGGATATACATTGAAGATAAAAATCGACAGGGCACGCACAAATAATATAATCCATGTTGATTTCATGTGGTTTGATAAGCAGGGTTATGAGCCCGGGATACGGAAGGAAATACTCTCTTTAGTCAGAAAGGCAAATTAATACATAAATAATTTCATCTTGATAAAAGACGTTCTCTATAACCACCCCATCCGTTGGCTGGCATCGATAAAAGGGTTACAAAGTAACTACATGCAGCAAACGCCAAACAATAGTGGTATTTGGGATGGAATAACATACAAACTAAATGAAAAAACAGCATCCTGCGACTACTGGGTGGTGCATGGAGATCTTGACGCTACTGCAGAGGTAAAAGTAAATGCGGCTACAGTCTTTATTCTTAGTGAAGAAGTAGAACAACGTGTATGGGATAAAAAATTCCTGGCTCAGTTTGATCATGTCATAGGAACACAAGAACATGTACCGCATCCTGATTACACCCGCTGCCATTGTGTTTGCCCCTGGCAAGTCAATAAGAGTTACAGTGAACTGATCCATACCAGCACTCCGGTAAAAACAAAACAACTTTCTGCAATAATATCCGATACAACCCTGAAGGAAGGACATAAAAAACGCTTTGCTTTTGCCAATCAGCTCAAAGGTCATTTCAAAGAGCGATTGGACTGGTATGGCCGGGGTAATATGTTTATTGAGAACAAATGGGATGCGCTTGCCGATTACGAATATTCGATAGCGATAGAGAACTCTGTGCATAAGCATTACTGGACAGAAAAAATTGCTGACTGCTTGCTCGCTTACACGATACCTTTTTATTTCGGCTGCCCTAATATTTTTGATTATTTCCCGGAAGGATCAGTGATCTTACTCAATCCGGACTCGCTCGAAGAAAGTATCTCGATCATAGAAAACGCAATCGCAAACGATCATTATAAGCATAACTTTGCTGCGCTGGAAGAAGCAAGGAGACGAGTACTCAATGAATTTCAATTTTTCCCTGCAATAACTCATGTCCTGAAACATCTGGATACTTCCAAAACATCACAGATAGCCAGAAAGGTTACATTACGTCCGGAATCCCATTTCACAAAAGAGTTGCTTGTCAAGCGCATTGTCCGGAAAATCCGACAAGTGGCGCGTTAAGAGCCGTTATACAATTCAGTATTTATACATTTCATGGCTAACGGCGATAAGTAAAAAATACATTAAAAAATCAGGTTGTAACATTGAATATGTCTGAAGTTGCCATTCGGGTAGAAAATCTGGGTAAAATATATCGTCTTGGGGAAATTGGCACCGGTACGATCAGCCACGACCTAAATCGCTGGATGGCACGTATACGTGGCAAAGAAGATCCTTTTACCAAAATAGGAGAAAACAATGACCGAACAAAACGGGGAGAAAGCGATTATGTCTGGGCACTGAAAGATGTCAGTTTTGAAGTCCGGAAAGGTACCGTTTTGGGTATTATCGGGAATAATGGCGCCGGTAAAAGCACTTTATTAAAACTACTGAGCAAAGTGACCAAACCGTCTTCCGGGAGAATGAAAATAAACGGCCGGATAGCCAGTTTGCTGGAAGTAGGGACAGGATTTCATCCGGAAATGACGGGCAGGGAAAATGTCTTCCTGAACGGAGCCATTCTGGGGATGACCAAAAAGGAAATAAAATCCAAATTCGATGCCATTGTAGATTTTGCAGGAGTCGAACGATACATAGACACGCCTGTAAAAAGATACAGCAGCGGCATGTATGTCCGGCTTGCCTTTGCCGTTGCAGCATTTCTTGAACCGGAAATACTCATTGTGGACGAAGTACTTGCGGTAGGCGATGCAGAATTCCAGAAAAAATGTCTGGGAAGAATGAAAGAGGTAAGTATTAACGACGGCAGGACTGTATTATTTGTAAGTCACAATATGGGCTCTGTTGCATCATTATGTGATGAGGCAATTATGATGCACCAGGGTACAATAAGGGAACATGGTAATACAGCTTCAATTATTCAGAAATACCTTCAATATAACACTGAAACACAAGAGATACAAGACAAACGTCTGGAGTATGTGAAATTTTATCAGGAGCAGGAAAAGCTGATCATTGAATTGAAATATAACCTTCCCGATCCTGTAGATATTCCCAGTCTTGGTTTTGAAATATCCGATGCTTACAGCAACGTTGTTACGGGATCTAATCTGATGGTAGACGGACATAAGCCTGTCCCTGGAAAGACGTACCAGAATGGTGTTATTACAGTCATTCTCACCGAGCCAAGACTGATGAATGGCGATTACTCACTTTCCATCTGGCTCGGGAATTCTGTTGCCAATTTTATCAAATTACCTGATTGTGCCCGTGTAAAAATCATCAACATGTGCGAAAATCAGCGCTATGCAGGTGTTGCAGCACCCACCTGCCAATGGATATACTAAGTTTTGAAATAAATCAATATAGCAATTTCATGTCAAATCCTCTTCGCTCTGTTTATTGGTTTGTATTGGGCCTGGCTGGTATCACGCCGGAGAAAAAAAACCTTAATTTCCACCGGAAACGGCAACAGCAGATAATCAATGATTACCTCACTGCACACTCCTTAAAAAAACTACAGATCGGAGCGCAGGGAAATTCCATCGGAGGCTGGCTGAATGTAGACATCGCACCCAAGACAAGAGAAGTAGCATATCTGGATGCTACTCAAACGTTCCCCATAGCTGATAATACATTTGACTATGTATTTGCTGAACACATGATTGAGCATATCAGTTTCGATGAAGCGGCTTTCATGACGAAAGAAGCTTTCCGCATTTTGAAACCCGGCGGTAAGATAAGGATTGCCACACCTAACCTTGAATCACTGGCAAGGGTATGCCTTGACCCCGATAAGGAAGAACATATGGTATACATTAAAGCATATCACAAGCGCTTTTTTCCCCAATTACCTATTGATTCCGCATTTGTAATCAACAAACTATTCTATAGTTTTCACCACCGCTTTATTCATACGCACAGCACTTTGGCTTATATCCTGGAAAAAGCAGGTTTCAGTAATGTGCAACAATATAATGTAGGTGAAAGCAATGATGAGCAATTGAAAAATCTGGAGCAGCATTGGAAAGAGGTTGGGGAAGTACCGAATAAAGTTGAAACAATTGTTGTGCAAGCCGAAAAATAAAATGTCGGGAGTTGCACTGATAATATCACTATATCTATTCTTTGGCTGGTTTGGGTGTATTTAAAAATTAAATCCGGAACACCTCCCTATCATGACCAGGAATATCATAAGACGTTTAAGAAACAGCGTGTCTACACACGCAGTGTAAATATAGACGCACACAGCCGTCTACCGGCGTGTGATATGTATTGTTGATGACTGCATGGGAAAGCCAGGATGTTTCCGTTCTGCCCTTTGTGAGATCGGACCTATTCGACGGCCATCACCCGGCAAAAGGAAAGGTTACATTAGTTCAGGCTGTAAAATCATCATATTGGCTCAGCAGGAGAAAACGTCTTTAGAAGACGTATAGCGCAAGTGAATATTTAGACACAGAAATATTATGGTAATTGGTACGGGGCTACTGGCCCAGGCATTCAAAAAATATACGCAAAAGGAGGATCTGATTGTTTTTGCTTCTGGTGTTTCGAATTCTAAGGGAGCCGATATTTCTACTTTCGACAGGGAAACAGAATTGCTTTCCGATACTATTAGTCGTCATCCGGGTAAGCAGCTTATTTATTTTAGTACCACCAGCCTGCTGGATCCCGATGTACAAGAACTCCCCTATGCACTCCATAAGCGGAAAATAGAAAAGATGATAGAAGTGAATTGTGAACATTATCTCATTTTCCGTTTATCAAATGTGGTGGGGCATTCAGACAATCCACATACGGTTTTCAATTTTTTTTTCAACAAAATAAAAAACCAGGAATTTTTCAACCTGTGGATCAATGCGGAAAGAAATCTCATTGATCTTGACGATGTCAAGCAAGTGGTAACTGATATACTTGACAATAACCGGTATACTAACAGTATTTTGAATTTGCTCTACCCGGGAAATTGCAGTGTGCCTGAAATGGTAGCTGCAATCGAGACCTATTTGGGTATTAAAGGTAATTATGAACAGGTCGAAAAGGGGAACAAGTTCATAGTACAACCCAATATAGCGGAAAGCTATTTTGAAAAACCTTTACCTCCGGTTAGGAATTATATTACCAGTTTGCTTGAAAAGTACAAGACTTTATGAGTAATACGGATACGAGGGCAATGACAACAAAAGTCTCAATTCTGATACCTGCCTACAATACAGGCCAGTTTATAGCCCGGACTATTGAGAGTGTACTAAATCAGAGCTTCCGGGATTTCGAACTCATTATTGTTGATGATGTTTCCACAGACGATACTTATGCTGTTTGCGAACAATATGCCCGAAAGGATGAACGAATAAAGCTCTATAAGAATGAGAAGAACTTAGGCATGATGCCCAACTGGGTGTATGGGGTAGGTTTGTGTAAAGGACAGTACTGGGGTAAACTGGATTGCGACGATATCTGGGCACCGGAAATGCTTGCCGAATGCGTCCGCATTTTGGACAATCATGAGGAAGTAGGCCTGGTGGCCACCCGCTACGTGAATATGGACGAACACAGCAACCTGCTGCCGGGCACAGAATATTTTTTCCCAACAGCTGCGAGGGAGCAGGCTATTTCCTTTGTTCCCTTTGTAAAGTCGGGCATATCAGGCATGTTTAAAGGCCATATTGCCCAACAGGGTATCGGACTCATACGTAGAAAGATATTTGATGAATTGGGCAACTTTACCTTGTTGCCTGCCGGAGATACGGAAATGTGGTTCCGGATCGGCGGCCACTATAAAATATATTGCCTTGATGCGCTTATGCATTACCACCGGGTTTGGGCAGATAGTTTTACCCGCACTCATATTTTGAAAGCAAATAAACTTGAACAAAACCTTTATGAGGTAAGAGAGGTTATTTTCGATCATTACTATGCGCATCAACTCATTAATAAAAAAGAATATTCTGATTTAAAACGGGCAAACAAATTTGAATGGAGTAAAGTACAATTTGCCCAGGCACTCAAACAAACTGATATGCTCAAAGCATTGGGATTATTATCCTGGAATCTGTTCCATTTCCCGGTTAAGACGTTCCGTTTTTATTTAAAACGTCTGGGCGACCGTTTTTAACCAACATACTGTTATGATAAAAACTGCTTTTTGTGTATCGTACGATTGGGAAATGCTGAAGAATTCACTCCCTTTGGTATATGACCATTCTGACATCATATGCCTTGGGCTTGATAAAAACAGACATTCATGGGCCGGACAGCCATTTGACTTTGATGATAATGCTTTTTATGAATTCGTCAGGACTACAGACAAAGACGAAAAGATCATTATATACGAAGATGATTTTTCATTGCCAAATCTGAATAGCAGAGAAAATGGTAACCGCCATCGTGAATTGATGGCCAAACGGATGGGCAAAGGCGGATGGCATTTACAAGTAGATTCGGATGAGTATTTCATAGATTTTAAGGCTTTCATAGATGTACTATTAAACATTCATCCGAACCCATCCGGTGAAGAAAAAGGTGTCAATGTGTGCGCCAACTGGATACCGGTTATTAAAAAAGTAAGTGACGGGTATTTGTATGTCGATTTTGACAATAAGCTACCGGAAGCAGTTCCAATCGCTACGAATAATCCTTGCTACGAACGGGCTCGACACAATGGCTATTTTAACATATTGACCAATTGTTTTATTGTTCATGAAACATGGGCGAGAAGTGATGATGCACTCTGGTTTAAAATTAATAATTGGGGGCATGCTTCAGAAGAATTGGAAGCACATGAACAAAGATTAAGCTATTACAAGCTATGGCAGATACTTGACAAGTTTAACTATAAGTATATTCGCAATTTTCATCCTGCAAATGCACCATTATGGCCAAGATTAAAATACTGTAAAGGAGAAAGTATAAATGAATTGATACGTAAAATGCAGGGAACTATTATGCCAGTGTCAACCTTAGGGCTAAAAATAATGAATAATAGAAATGTGGCGAGATTTAAACATTTACTAAAGAATATGAAGATAAAATCACAGAGCAAGCATTGAATTTGATTTTTTTACATAATAAAAATTAACAATTAAGTAAATATAATCTATATTTATGGGTATTATCCGGTTCTTGTTAGCCTTATCAGTTCTTATTGTTCATAGCTCCCCTATTTTAGGTGTTGAATTATTACCGGGACCGGTTGCAGTCAGGATATTTTATATTTTTTCCGGCTTTCTAATGGCCATGGTGATTACCAGAAAATACCAGAAACTGGACAGACCATATTATTATTTTATAACCAACAGATTTTTAAGACTATATCCATTGTACATTACAGTGGTAATTATGACCATTATATTGAGCATAGGATATGGTGTATCTCTGGGATCTTGGGGTAAATTGCAATACTATTATGATTACTATCATGATTCACCTCAAAGTCTTGGGGCATTATTACTGGTATTTTTGTCGAATATCACACTCATTGGTCAAGATATCATGACCCAGTTGGGCATTAATAGTGAAACCGGCAGATTTTTCTTTCATGGATTGCAATCCCCACCCGAACTTCAGGAATTATTATTCATTCCCATTGCATGGACCGTATCTATTGAATTCTATTTTTATTTGCTCTCCCCTCCTATCGTATCCAAAAATCTGAAGATAATTTGCGGGATCATACTACTTGTTCTTGCCTTTCGCTATATCCTTTTACTCACAGACGCTGCTCCCTCCGCATTTGGCATCTATCGCTTCGCCCCGACAGAAATATACTGGTTTCTTCTGGGCATTGTCAGTTACAAAATAAAGTTGCCAGAACAGCTATTAACCAAGTCAAGTGGCTGGATCTTTTTCTTTATATTCATATTGATCATGGCAACATATAATATATTGCCCATTGACAGATATTATATAAATACAATACTATATGCCCTTACGGTGATAGCAACTCCCTCTTTATTCCTTCATTTTTCCAAATATAAAATAGACAAAAAACTGGGGGACTTATGCTATCCAATATATTTGATACATGCGTTTATTCTTTTAATAGTAGGCGCCAATTCCTTTCCTAAACCATACGGGACAGGTTTACCAACATTTGTTTTGACAATTTTGCTCTCCGTATTGTTGAATATGTTTTTGCTGATTCCCATTGAGAAATGGAGACAACACAGGGCAGTTAATCCAAAAATATAAGCGCCAAATAATATTGAATCAGCAGAGCATGGTTCAATAAAATAAAAACGATAAAGTTGGTGTATGGATGTATCCATTATCATAATTAACTACAATACTTATGAACTTACGGTGGCTTGTGTTGCATCTGTAATTCAATTTACCAATGGTTTAGAATACGAAATTATTGTAGTAGATAATGCTTCGCTCCATTTTGATATAGAAGATTTCCACAAACGTTTCCCTGGTGTACATCTGATCATTAGCGAAGTAAATACAGGATTTGCAGGCGGAAATAATTTGGGAATCAGTCAGTCAAAGGGCGAATACATTCTTTTATTAAACAGTGATATTTACCTGAAAAACAACGCAATACACACGACTTATCAATATTTAAAGAATCATCCCCGGGTAGGGGTGGTGTCCGCGCGTTTGGTTTATCCGGATGGGAGACATCAAAGTGTTGCACAACGTTTTCCTTCATTGAAATATAGCATTATAGAGTTATTACGTCTCCAAAAATTAATGAGTAAAGCTGCTGCCGGGCGTATGTTTTTGGGAGCATTCTTTAATCATCGGGAAAATATCCGGGCCGATTGGGTTTGGGGTGCGTATTTTATGTTCCCCCGTAAGGTATTAGGGCGATTAGCAGGGGGGCAGCTCGACCAGAGTTTTTTTATGTACTTTGAAGATATGCAGTGGTGCATGGACATAAAAAAATTAGGCTATGAAATTCATTTTTGTGCCGATGCAGAAGTGGTCCATTTAATGGAAGGGAGTTCAGGTAAAAAAAACGAGATGATGTATAAAAATGGGTTACTGTTTTTAGAGAAGAATTATAACCGCTGGGAAAGATATTGGATACAAAAAATCGGAACACTACTGAAAAAATGAAAACCAGTATTATTATACCTACCTATAATGGAGTACATAAAATTATGGGGGTTCTTCATAGTATTACGACACAAACAGTACAACCGGACGAAGTAATTGTAATGATAGACGGCTCTACAGATGGAACGGCAGAAATCATAAAAACGGAACAATTAGCGCTACCCGGCTTCAGAATTATAGAGCAGGCAAATGGCGGACGGGCACAGGTTAGAAATAATGGCGCAAAAATTGCCATCGGTGAGTTACTTTTGTTCATTGATGATGATATGGTCGCTTCTCCCGATTGGCTGAAGGCACATAAGTTTCATCACGAACTTTACCCCAATACTCTATTAACCGGCAGAGAGGAAGATTATAAAGAAACCATTAAAAACGATTTTCACGCTTTTCAATTGTGGCAACATCGCCGCTGGACTACATTTGAATTTACCGACGAAAACGCAGGTACGAGCAGGCAGCTTAAAGATCCATATATTACTGCCAGTAATTTTTCTATAAGACGGGATGTCTTTTTTAGTCTAAATGGGTTCGACGAAAGACTACGGGATGCAGAAGATTATGATTTGGCAGTAAGGGCAAAAGAAAAAGGATTACCTATTTATTATAATTACGAGGCTCTTGCCTACAATAACGAATTAGATAATAACAACTGTCTGAAAACGGTAAAAAGGCAAAGACAATACGCATCAGCCAACAGGCAATTACGAAAATTCAAGCCTGACCTGTATAAAAATTACACAATAAGAGGTGAGTATAAGCCCAATATAATCAAAAAGACTTTTTTTAAGCTGGTTTGTTCAAAATGGTGGATTAACAGTGTAGATAAAGGTTATTGGAGATGGCTACCCCAAAAATTACGGTTCAAATTATATGACATCATTATTACCGCTAACGGTTCTTTATATCCGGAAATAGCCACTCTGTAAATTTTGAAAGAGAAGTCGATGATTAAAGTCAGTATTATAACTATCAATAAAAACAATGCATCTGGTTTGAAGAAAACTATTGATTCAGTGATTTCTCAAACCTATATGCATATTGAATATATTATTATTGATGGAGGTAGTAGTGACGAAAGTGTGGATAATATACGTACTGTAGATGATCATCGCCTTGTATATTGGATCAGTGAACCGGATACTGGTTTATATAACGGGATGAATAAAGGGTTGCAAAGAGCAACCGGAGATTATGTAATATTCATCAATAGCGGAGATTATCTATACGACAAGTATGTTATTGATAATTTGATTCGTAATTCGGATTATGAAGATATAGTTTATGGCAACCTGTGCATTCTAAAAGAAGGAAAAACACAGATTGTCAGATCAGCATCAGAAATTTATTACCATGCAAAATACCAGCATAATATTCCACCCCATCCGGTTTTATTGGTTAAGAGGGATTTGATGAATAAGCTGGAAGGATTTGATGAAAATTATAAAGTTATTGCTGATGTAGTTCTTATTGCAACGTTGTTCAGTGATAAAGCACGATCATATAAATTTGTGAATATACCCGTCACAGTATTTGATATGAATGGAGTTAGTTCTAATCCTCAAAATCAGATTAAAATATACAATGAGCGAAAATCTTTTATAGAGAAGGATTTTCCTGCCTACTTAGAAGATTTTGAAAAAGTTTATTCAAAACCAAATATATTTGAAAAAATTATTGAAAAAATAAGAAAATGCGTAATGCGATAAAGAAAATAATAAGTCAGTTACCTGGATTAAGAAACTTATACGCCTACAGGCTAAAAAGGCTACAATTACGGGAACAACAGTCAGACGCCAGGCGATTGGAGATCTGGAACGGTTTATTTAAAGATCAGGAGCAAAAAATTCTGCACAAATTAGATGCATCCACTGAAATTTATTTGTTTAAAAACAGTATCCTTAGCCGGTATATTTATGAAGGAGTGTTTGAGCTGGACGAAATTGCATTTGTCAAATCACACCTGAAAACCGGCGATACTTTTATAGATGTAGGCAGCAATATTGGATTGTTTTCATTGATAGCATCCAATATAGTCGGCGCCTCGGGAAAAATTATCGGATTTGAACCATCCCCTGTAACCTTTAGCCGATTAAAACAGAATATCGAATTGACAAAGTATCCTAATGTTGATATCAGGAATATCGGATTATCGGATACCAATACTACACTTACATTAAATGTTTCCGGATCAGGGCATGATGCCTGGGATACCTTTGCCAACGGAGGACAATCAGCGTATGCTGAAACAGTTGAAGTGCCGGTTGCTACTTTAGACAATCAACTGGATGGTATTGATAAAAGTAGTATCACACTTGTGAAAATTGATGTGGAAGGGTGGGAAAAGTTTGTGCTATTAGGGGCGAAAGATTTACTTATAAATTATCGCCCGACATTATTAATTGAATTTACAGAAAGCAATACCAGATCAGCAGGGTATGAAGTAACTGAGATCTATGATTTACTCGTCGATTACGGATACGAGTGGTTTACATTTAAAAATGGGCACTTATTGCCTTCAAAACGAAAGCAGAGCTACCCTTATGAAAATCTGATTGCAAAAAAGAAATAATTTTATTTTTTGAAAAGAGTTACATATATTATTTCGGATATTGATAAAGCACTTGCCTTCGAATGGATAGCTCTCCATATAGACAAAAAAAAAATTGATTTATCATTCCTTCTGCTTACATCTCAACAAACTTATTTACAATTATTTCTTCAGAAAAACGGAATAAAAGCAACACATATTTTATTTCGGGGTAAAAATGATTGGCCGCTTGCCTGGTGGAAAACCTACCAGTTTTTAAAAAAGAATAAACCTGATATTGTACATTGTCATTTACTTCAGGCAAGTATTATTGGCTTATCTGCAGCATATGCAGCAAACGTCAAAAGCAGAATCTATACCAGGCATCATTCAGATTTTCATTTTCGTTACTTTCCTAAAGGCGTGAAATGGGATAAATGCTGCAATAAAATGGCCACAAATATCATAGCCCCGTCACATGCTGTAAAATATGTTCTTACAGAATACGAAAAAGTTAATGAAAAAAAAATAAGCCTTATTCACCACAGCTTTGATTTGGATTATTTCTCAGGAATACCTGATAGCACCAGAACAGAAATGATTCAAAAATATAACCCTTCCAGGCAAGTTCCGGTAATAGGGATCATATCAAGATTTACAGCACTGAAAGGTATCCAGTATATTATTCCTGCATTCAAAAAATTATTAGCACATTATCCTGAAGCCCTGTTGTTGCTGTTCAATGCCAGGGGTGATTATGCTGATGAAATTGAATATTTATTACAAGGTATACCTGCTTCAAATTATAAAACTATACCGTTTGAAAATGAACTGGCCGGCGTTTATGCTCTTTTTGATATATTCGTCCAGGCCTCAACAGACACAACAATCGAGGCCTTCGGCCAGACATATGTGGAGGCCTTGGCTGCAGGTATACCCTCCGTTTTTACGCTTTCCGGCGTCGCTGCTGAGTTTATTAAAGACAGAGAAAATGCAATGGTTGTTCCATTTAAAAACAGCGATGCCATATATGATGCAATGATAGAACTACTCGAAAATCCATCGTTAAGAGAACGCCTGAAACTGGCAGGAATAAAAGATGTAAGAAACAATTTTACATTACAAAATATGATTAGACAATTAGAAATGTTATATGGCTCTTAATCCACTTATTTCAGTTGTTATACCGACATACAACCGGGCAGATTTAATAGTAAAAACCATAAATTCCTTACAATTACAGCAATATAAAAACTATGAAATTATTATAGTAGACGATGGCAGTACAGATAATACTGCGGAAGTCGTTCAGCCTCTTCTAAATGATAAAACTCATTATGTTCTTAAGGAAAATGCGGAACGAGCTGCGGCACGGAATTACGGAGTCTCTATATCAAAAGGTGAATATATAAATTTTTTTGACAGTGATGATATAGCGCTACCTAATCATTTAGCTACAGCCGCGGCGATGATTGAAGAAAAAGGCGATATTGAATGGTTTCATATGGCATATTCCTGGGCAGATCCTCAAGGTAATATATTTAGAGAAACCAATCATTTTTCAGGACAAACATTGAACCATATTATGTGTAATGGTAACCCGTTAAGTTGTAATGGTGTTATTATACGCAAAGACATTGCACAAAAGCATAAGTTTAACGAAGACCGGGCACTTTCGGCTTCGGAAGATTATGAATTATGGTGCCGGCTGGCAGCCAGATATCCGCTTCATTATACAAATACAATTACGTCTGTAGTTATTGATCACGAGGCCAGGAGTGTTCGTCGTATAAACGGGGATAAACTGATCAGAAGACTTCAGTTATTAGTCTCTTATCTCCAGCAGGATGAGGAGGTACGCCGCTATTTCGGAAAAGACTTTGATAAAATAAAAATGGATGCAAACTCTTATATTGCACTTCATTTGGGGGAAATCCCCGGTTATAAATTAAAAAGCATATTTTTTTTATTCAAGTCATTTACAAACAGCATGACAGTAATAAAGAATAAACGCTTTTATGCTACTTTAAAAAACATATTAATTAAATGGTAAAAATACTGATTACCGGAGGGGCAGGATTCATTCCAAGCAGTCTGGCGGATAAACTATTAACCTTTCCGGATTACCAATTAGTATTGGTGGATAACATGCTTACCGGTAGAATAGAAAATGTTCCTGTTCACCCAAATTGTATTTTCATAAAAGCAGACGTTAATATCTTCGAGGACATTGCGTCTGTGATGACGGCGTATAAGTTTGATTACGTCTTTCACTATGCTGCAGTGGTCGGTGTACAGCGTACATTGCAAAATCCGGTTTCGGTGCTGCAGGATATAGACGGTATTAAACATATCCTAAGCCTTAGTAAAAACACAGGCGTAAAAAGAGTTTTTTATTCTTCTTCCTCCGAAGTATATGGAGAGCCGGTTGTGTTGCCGCAGCATGAATATACTACCCCGCTGAATTCCCGGTTACCTTATGCGGTAGTTAAAAACATCGGAGAAGCATTTTGCCGTTCCTACTATCAGGAGTATGGTCTGGAGTATACAATTTTCCGCTTTTTTAATACCTATGGCCCTAAACAAAGTCCCGATTTTGTTATGTCCCGTTTCCTTGACGCTGCTTTAAAAGGTAATGATATAACCGTATTTGGAGATGGGCTGCAATCCCGTACTTTTTGTTATATCGATGATAATGTTGATGCTTGCCTGGAAACATTCTTTAATGAACAATATACTAATGAAGTATATAATATAGGGTCAGACAAAGTAATTACTATTAAAGAACTTGCAGAAACGATTGTCAGGCTGACTGGTTCGAAATCAAAAATTGTTCATCTGCCACCTTTGAAAGAAGGTGATATGACCAAGCGCCAGCCTGATATATCGAAAATGAGAGACCTGTTGGATCGGGAGCTACTGCCCTATGATCAGGGTATTTTACGAATTCTGGACCAATGGAAGAATGAAAAAACTGCATAGGATATTGCGTAGTATATGAACAGTGTATAAAATGCTGCGTTTGTTACGCATATACAAATCATCATTCATGCGTTATAATTTAAATGAAGCCTATATTAATTAGCATTGTAAGCCCGGTATTCAAAGCAGAAAAAATACTGGAAATACTGGTTTCAACTATTGAAAACTCACTGGTAACCATTACTGACCAGTATGAAATAATCCTTGTAGAAGACGGTAGTCCTGATGGATCCTGGGCCAAAATGGAAGAATTGGCTGCTGCAAATACCAAAATCAGGCTGATTAAGCTAAGCCGTAATTTTGGCCAGCATAATGCCATTACCGCCGGGCTGGATTGTTGCCAGGGGGAATGGGTGGTTGTAATGGATTGTGATATGCAAGATCGCCCGGAAGAAATACCACATCTTTACCAAAAAGCAGTTGAAGGGAATTATGATATTGTGTTTGCACGACGTGAGTTCAGGCAAGATCATTTTATTAAGAAAATCACTTCAAAAATCTTCTACTGGGCATTTAGTTATCTATCTGGCATTCAAAGAGATAATACTATTGCAAATTTCGGAATATACAATAGGAAAGTAATCTGCAGCATTAACCAAATTCGTGAACCCATGCGCGCTTTCTCACCTATGATTCAATGGGTGGGTTTTTCCAAAACTGCTATAAATGTGCAGCACGGGCAAAGGCATTCAGGAAATTCATCATACAATTGGAGTAAATTAATCAGCCTTGCGCTGGATATTTCTATATCCTACTCTTATAAACCTCTGAAGATAATAATGAAGGTTGGTTTTATTATTTCATTACTTTCATTCCTGTATTCAATTTTCATTCTTCTGAAATATATCACAGGAGGCATCAATGTTTCGGGATATACAAGTATTATTGTCGCAATATGTTTTTTTTCCGGATTGATCATATCTTTTCTGGGAGTCATCGGTCTGTATCTGAGCAAAATATTTGATGGGGTAAGAAACCGGCCGCTTTATATTGTAGATAAAAAAATTAACTTTTAGACATGAAGAATATACATTGCGATAATTTATACATTGGCCAAAACACCATAATTGAAGAAACTGCTGTTATAAGGGGTGTGAATGGCAATGCTAAAAATATCTACATAGGTGACAATTCCTATATTGGTGCACATGTACAGATTATTTGTGATGATTTTTCATTGGGAGATTATTCAAAAATCCATCACCATACGAACGTACATGGATATCTTCCCTGCCATATTGGCCATAATGCCTGGATCGGACAGTATACAATAATTGACTCTATTGGAGGCACTACTATTGGGAATAACTGTGGTATCGGAGCTCATTCTCAACTATGGTCGCATATCAAATATGGCGATACGCTCGAAGGGTGCCGGTTCCTGAGTGAATCGCCATTGAGCATCGGAAATGACGTCTGGTTTGTCGGACATTGCATTGTAGCACCTATTACGGCTGAAGATAAATCAATGGCTCTGGCAGGCAGCGTGATCAGCAAAAACATGAAGTATAATGAGATATATGCCGGCGCCCCTGCAAAATCCATTTCTGAAAAAGTTGGTTATCAGTTTAATGACGTTCCATTAGTGGATAAAAAAAATAAAATGCTTTATTACCTGAATGAATGGAACGGAGAAAAAAATGAAATAGAAATTATTCTGGATCAGGACGAAATGAAACATCCGGAAAGAATCACTTATTTTAATGTTGCAACAAGAAGCTACAACAAAAGAAGCACCGCTGCGGAAATCTCATTTATGAAATTTCTGCTCCCCGATAAAGCTAAATTTACACCTTCCGTATGACTTACATACCTTTTAATAAACCATTCCTTAGTGGTAAAGAAACAGAATACATTCAACAGGCGGTAGCTTCCGGAAAAATATCAGGAGACGGTTTATTCACAAAAAAATGTCATGAGTTTTTTGAGACCCGCTATGGATTCAGGAAGGTGTTACTGACAACATCTTGTACGGATGCGCTTGAAATGGCAGCAATACTACTGGATATCCAACCGGGCGACGAGGTTATTATACCTTCATTCACGTTCGTATCAACTGCTAATGCATTTGCCCTAAGAGGGGCTAAAATTGTTTTTGCGGATAGTAATGAACAAAATCCAAACCTTGATACAAGCTTGCTGGAAGAACTGATAACTCCCAGAACCAAAGCAATAGTTCCCGTTCATTATGCAGGTATTGCCTGCGATATGGATGCGATCATGGAATTGGCACGCAAATACAATCTATTTGTCGTGGAGGATGCGGCACAGGCGATTAACAGTTATTATACCGGAGCTGATGGAGCAAGACGGCCACTGGGCAGCATCGGTCATCTGGCAGCATTTTCTTTTCATGAAACCAAAAATATTATATCAGGGGAAGGAGGTATGCTGGTGATTAATGATGAACAGTATATACACAGGGCTGAAATTATCCGCGAAAAAGGAACTAATCGCAGCTCTTTTTTCAGGGGAGAAGTGGATAAGTATGGCTGGGTAGATATTGGATCTTCTTTTTTACCCTCTGATATAATTGCAGCTTTCTTGTATGCTCAGCTGGAGAATTTAGAAATAATCCAGAAAAAAAGAATGGCGATATGGGAATATTACCGGGTAGGATTGCAGGAAGCAGCGGAAAAAGGAAAGTTCAGGCTTCCTTATGTCCCGGAATATGCAACGAATAACGGGCACATGTTTTACCTGACAATGAATGATTTGCAACAACGTACCCAGCTTATTGAAAAGTGTAAGAAAGCAAACATTCATCCTGTATTTCACTATTTGTCACTCCATAAAAGTCCTTATTATCAGCAAAAGCATGATGATAGGGAAATGCGCATGTCTGACTTTTATACCAACACACTCCTACGTTTACCATTTTATTATGAATTGAGTGAAAATGACATTCTGAATATTGTTAATATTATTGACTCAATTTAATCGTGATAAATACAGAAATTCTTATTTGGTCCTTGGTAGGCATACTCGCTATCCTATTGATTTTTTACATAGTCGGCTATGTAATTAATGATATTTTGGTATCAAATCATCGTACTTCTCCCTGGCTTGATGTGTATATACGTCTCGTTGTGGGTATGATATTCGTAATCAGCACGTATGCAATAATAAAAACGCAAGGTCTGACCATTATGCTGCCATTGCCGCTGCTTGCCTTTATACTACTCAGGACATTTAATACAGAAAAAATCCCTGCTGGCGAAAGCAGGAACAAAACATTAAAAATAACAGGGCTGTTCCTGTTATCTGCAACTGTGTTTTATCTCCTGTATTATGCGCTTTCTTTTCTTCCGGATAGAGAAATGATGTACTATCCATTTAGCGATATTCCCTTCTACGCAAGAATTGCTGAAAATTTAAACATTTTCGGAAAAGAAAATATGAGGGTAGAATATCTATTCCCTGAAAGGTATTCTACCGAACCCTATCATTATGGTGATATCTGGATCATTGCTTTTTCTTCCTTTTTACTTGGTATGAAGCCTGTCCATTCCGTGCTTTTTGTCACCTATCCACTCATGATCAGTATTTTTTCATTAGGTGTTGCTGCTTTTCTTGAATTAGCCATAAAAAATAAAAAATATAAAAATGCTATCCTTTTTGTGGCATTATTCGCTGGAATGATTGGCGGATACAAGATCCTAATGCCTGTTTTTTTGTTTTCTGGCCATGTAGATAGTTATACATACTCCCTGGCAAACTATCCCAAACTATTATGGTTCGCCTGTATGATCCCGCTTATGTTCATATTTGCATACTATAAAAAATATATACCGCTCTTTTGCATTTCCCTGATCATCGGATTAAGTTTTATTAATGTTATGCCAACGATCTTATTGGGTACCGTTGGGTGGATACTGATTTGCTCCTATAAGGAAAAGCAACATATTAAAAATGTAAAATGGTTACTGTTAATCAGCCTTCCTGTGCTGTTCTTTGTTTACCTTTTATATACAACTAATGATGCCAAAGATGTAGTACCCGCACTACGTAATTCATATTCGGTAAACGATGGTAAGATAGCCTTGAATATTTTTATAGGAAGCATGTTACAAACAGCTACCTATATTCCTGCATTTTTATTATTCATTTTATTTTTGATCATAACCAGGCACAACATATTAAAAGATAAGATTATATTTCCGTTATCACTTGGCTGTATGTTAGCTGTTTCCGGTATGTTTACATGGGCTTTGCTATTTAAAACTACAGCTGAATCTGTTCAGTTTTTTCATAACGTATTTACTGTTGTATGTGGACTAATGTCCTTTTTCATGTTTATATATATATTGGCATTTAGTCAAAAATGGTATTTAACAATATCAGCACTAACACTTTTACTTATATCTATATTTATTCATGCAAAATATGATTTTCAGATACGTAATCTGCCCAAAAATGAGTATGCTGATCTCTTAAAGTTTACTGATATTGAGAGACCGGTATTTGCTCACTATATGCCTGATAGTGATTATACAAAAAATCATTTCTCATCTAATACAATAGTAGCGGCCCCATATATATGTTTGATAGAAAAAATTCCACAATACCAAAATCATTCACTAAATATAACCTTTGCACATTTTGATACAGCCTCTCCCAATTACCCTTTTATAAAAACACAAGTGGATTGGGCGCCAATGACATATTATATACACAAACGGCAGTTGGAAAATGTCTATCCGGACAGTGTCATGAGACAGTTTATGGTCGACTATAAAATACCTTTTCTCTGTGCTCCTATAAATACATCTGTTCCCGATCTCCTTGCAGACCTGATTACAGATTCCTTATACACACCAGGTATGGGATGGAAGATATACAAATGCAATACACAATAAGCAATACTAATAATGCATTCGCAAATGGCGTGGTCACACACTAAATAAATTTCGTCTTAACCTCCTTACCACAGCTTCTTTCCCCACCACCCCCGCAATCTCAAACACCCCCGGCCCGTACTTCCCGCCTACCAGCATAATCCTTAACGGCAGCATCACCGCACCCTTCTTAATCCCCTGCGCCGCAACCAGCTCGTTAAAACTCCTTTCTACCGACTCTGCACTCCATACCTCCAACTGATCCAAAGCCTCCAGCCAGGCAGTGAAAAACTGCTGTGTACTGTCATTCCATTTTTCCCTGATCGCATCCACATCAATTGTTTCAGGGTCTTTAAAAAAGAAATGCCCCTGATCCCAAAAATCAGCCAGCAACGAACAGCGCTCTTTGATCAACGGCACAACCTGCCACAGCAACTCATCCGTCACCTCGCCGACGTGTTCCTCTATATATGGACGCACCAAAAGGACCAATACATCATCACTGGCCTGCTGTATGTACTGCTGATTAAACCACTTGGCTTTCTCAAAATCAAACTTTGCACCGGCCTTATGTACCCGCTCTAACGAAAATGCCTGCACCAGTTCCTCGAGAGAGAATATTTCCTGCGTTGTACCGTCATTCCAGCCGAGCATCGCCAGCATATTCACAAACGCCTCCGGCAGGAAACCACGTTCACAAAAACCCGTCATCGTTTCGCCCGTTGCAGGATCTGTCCAGTTCATCGCAAACACAGGAAACCCCAGCCGCTGACCATCACGTTTACTCAGCTTACCATACCCATCCGGTTTAAGTATCAGCGGCAGATGTGCCCAATCGGGCATTTTTTCTTTCCAGCCTAAATACTCCCACAGCAGCAAATGCACAGGTGCGCTGGGCAACCACTCTTCTCCACGAAATGCGTGCGTGATTTGCATCAAATAATCATCCACCACCACAGCAAGATGGTAGGTAGGCATACCATCGGCCTTCAGCAATACCTTGTCGTCTACCAGACTGGTATCAAAAGATATTTCACCACGGATAAGATCCGTAAATGTCAATGTTTCACCGGGCGTCATTTTAATACGTATCACATGAGGTACGCCCTGCGCTAATAAAGTCGCTACTTCCGTATCCGGCAACACCAGCGAATTACGCATTTGCATCCGGATTGTATGATCATATTGCTGGTTGGCATTGGCTGCCCGCATCTGTGCCAATTCTTCCGGTGTATCAAAGGCATAATAAGCATGACCAGCCGCGACTAATTGTTGTGCATACTGCGCATAAAGGTGCTTTCGTTCGCTTTGGCGGTAAGGGCCATAATTACCACCGGCTGTAGTGCTTTCATCGGGCGTAATGCCGCACCATTCGAGGCATTTTATGATATATTCTTCTGCACCGGGCACAAAGCGTGTCTGATCGGTATCTTCGATACGGAGCACAAATGTTCCGCCGTGCTTGCGGGTAAACAGGAAATTATATAAAGCCGTCCGGACACCGCCGAGGTGAAGTCCACCGGTAGGGCTGGGTGCGAAACGGGTACGTACTGGTCGGTTCATGGCGCAAAGGTAATGATGAGTTATGAGTTATGAATGATGAGATAAGGGTAATCCTGCGTGATTTATCTCTACTACGTGATTGCCCAATACATTGTCAACCACATTCAAGATAATACTTACATTCCTTGTTAAAAAAACGAAAATTCCCCCTCCGGTTTACCTCCCTTTCAGGGAAAGGGCTATTTTTATGGATGAACATACTTACCGGCAGATTTGCAAATGATAACTGACTCCCTGAGCAAATGGCTTTTAAGGCTGATATATGGCACGATGGTCTGCGTGGGTGTTCCGACAACAGCGCAGATCCCTGTCACACCCGATCCCGGCCAAACCACCCCCTCCCCGCGTGCTGCCAAACGCTATGAAATCGACGCCAAGCGCCTCGGCGTGGAACCCGACAGCAAAGACGCCCTGCCCCGCTCCCGCGAATTTCTCCGGATAGACAGCACCTACTACGTTGGCTGGTTCTACGAAGGCGCCTACAAATACAACCATGCAGCCGACTATCTCGGATTCCGCAATGCGTCCATCCCGCTCGAGCGTGCCCTCAGTCTCATGGAGCGTGACTTCCGCAAAGAACTCCGCACACGCAGTTCCGATTTCTTTACCTTTTATCCCGCATTCCGCTACCATATTGACTATACCCATATTGCCTTCTACCTGATGAACTGCTACAGCAATATGGAGGAACCGCAGAGAGTATACGATCTGCTTCGTCGTGTACTGCGCTGGAATTTTCAGCGCGACCTGTACATGGATGCCTACAATTACCTCGGATGGACCGTCCACCGCAACCGGTTTTACACCAGCGAAAAATATCCTTTCCTGAAAAATTCCATTGCTGAGAACGAAGCATTGGCACACCGTTATCTGGATTCAGGAATGAGAAAAATAGAACGGGATAAGATCGTCAACAGAGAAATATTTCCACCGGGATATGAAAAGTTCGACCGGCTGGCAGTATATCATTACAAAGCCATGCTCTACAGCTATGCACTCAACATAGACAGCGCCTCCCGCTACTACCGGTTGATGCGTAGCAGCGCCATATTCCCGCACAACAACTACGCAACCTTCCGCGCTATCTGCGGCGACTTCCGCACCGCCGAAATGGAGTATCAGCTTGCAGCCGGCCAGGAGCAGGGTGATAAGCGGCTGAAAGAATACATTTATTATACCTCTCTGATCAACATATACAAAGGACAAATAAAGCCCGGAATCGAAATGCTCAGGGATGTGATCCGCGCCAACGGCTCCACCCCGGGTTTTGGCTGGTATAATATAGCACTGGCACGCAGCATGTATTACGATGGCCAGATCAGCGAAAGCAAACGATATACGGATAAAGCGCTTCAGTTCCGCGAACTGCACATCGGAACTACGCTCGGACAAAGCCACTACGATTTCAGCATTCAGCTCAACAAGCTCATGACCAAAGAAGCGGAATGGGAAATGCAACGCTTCGAAAACCGCAATTGGTGGTACAATCCCGTTACACTCGGCAGGATGAGCCAGCTACTGGGCGAAAAGTACCTGCAGCAATTTCTCATTATCAATCAGTTCGCACAAAATCCAGAACGCGATCAGGTGATCTACAAACTGTTTTCCACCGAAAGCACCGTAAGCTGGGATGAGATCTGGTATCTTATTAAAGATTTCAGCACACGATTTTTTCTTAATCGTTTCGAAAAAGAACTCGAAACAGACGACCGGAGGTATATCCGTAAGTATTATCAGCTCTTTATTGCGAAGCTGCAGATCAGCCAGGGAAATTATCAGCAGGCGCAGCGGATATTAAACGAATTGCTCAATGAGCCCAATACGGATCCGGAATATGAAAAGCTGTTCATTGCACGGGCATTTGAGGCACAGGCAAAATGTGCTGAAAAAATGAAAGACAAAGATACCTACAACAACTGGATGTACCAGTTGTACCTCGTATATCCGCAATTGATTCCCTATTCCGGCCTGAAAATGAACATGCGCCTGAATGTTTCGGGAATGGAAGACCCTCAGGTAGTAAAACGGCTAAAGGGCTGCAACATCAATTGGGTGACAAATAACGATATCCCGGCCGTACAGGTCTATATTACATTTACACAAAACGGCGACAAGAAAAATATCGGATACCAGGTGCTGGATGCAACCGGCAATATCGTTATACCCAGACAGGGGTTTCTCTGGAAAGATGCGGATGCCGCCGGTAGTGAACTTGCATACCGGCTTTTCAATATTGGAGGGAAGACATCCTCTGAACAGCAAATGAACTAATGTGACAGATGTGTTGGATGTGATAAACACATTTGTCACATCCAACACATCTGTCACATTTCACACATTCACAATTCAATTCTTCCCTACCACAAATACAAATGGAATACTACCTCTGTTGCGGATTGAGATGAGCACATCAGGATTTCTGTTGATGAGCTTATATTTCTGCAAATCTATCACTTCAAGAAAACTGGTATAATGCCGGGTCATTACAGCCTGTCGAAGCCACGAAGAAAGAAGCACTGCCGAATAAAGATCCGCAGCAATGATACCATTCAGATAGTGCATCCATACTTTGTCCTCGTCCTGGCTGAGCATAAGCATTCGTTTAGCGTAAATTGCGAGGAGCTTTGTAAGCCCGGTTAACATCATTTCCGCAACCACAATCTTTAAATACACTACAACTTTGTGCCAACAAAACAACAGCACTCAATATAAGTGTATAAATAATCAAGCGTCGTGACCTTTGCCCCATAACAAAACCTTTACTTTTGTAAAAATAACAATTATTGCGAACCGGAAAAGTTAAGCGTTTGTTGATTGCCCCGCTCGACTGGGGCTTAGGGCATGCTACCCGGTGCATTCCTCTCATTAACTATATACAGAAGCTGGGACATGAAGCAGTTATCGCCGGGAATGAATCTCAGCAAGCCTTTTTCCGGAAAATTTTCCCTGGTATAAATGTCTGGCATCTTGACGGTTACAATGTACGATACAGCCGGCATAAGGCAACGTTCCTGCCCGTACTGCTGAGGCAACTTCCGAGGCTCACACATACTATAAAACAGGAAAAAGAATGGCTGCACAGACAAATGCAGCAAAACCCTGTTGACGGAATTATCTCCGACAATCGGTACGGACTTTATCATGATCACATCCCTTCGGTAATCATGACGCACCAATTGCAGATCATGACCGGCATGGGGAGTTATACCGACCATTTTATCCGCTCGCTACACTACCGCTATCTGAATCGCTTTGATGCTGTGTGGGTTCCTGATGTTCCGGAATATCCCAACCTGTCAGGAAAATTAGGGCATCCCGATAAAATACCCGGACACACAATATATATCGGGCTATTGTCGCAATACACAAATGACAACACATCTGGTATAATGCCCAAACACCTGCTCATACTTTTATCCGGGCCGGAGCCCCAGCGCAGCCTGCTGTCGGATCTGCTGTGGGAACAGGTACAATCCCATAAAGGCAAGGTTGTATTTGTAGAAGGCAGCAATCGTGCAGTATCCCGGGAACAGATCCCGCCACATATCACCTGGCATAACCTGCTTACCACATACGACCTGCAGCCCCTTATCAGAGATGCATCCTGTATCGTATGCCGCAGCGGATATTCCTCCCTCATGGATCTGGTTGCTTTAGGAAAGACAGCCATACTCATTCCCACACCCGGACAAACAGAACAGGAATACCTGGGTAACCATCTGCAACAGCAGGGAATATTTTACACCGCCCAGCAACACAGATTTTCCCTCAAAACAGCGCTGCATAACATAAATTCTTTCCCTTTTACAAAACCACTGGCAACAGAGCATTTCCTGCTGCACCAGCCAACGCTTGCAGACTGGATCAATCGTCTGTAACACACTCACTAACGGGTGCTTTTCACGATCCGCTCTGTTCTGATAAAAACTCCGTCATCACCGGCAATACGCATCACAGTGATCTCCTGAATAACAGATGTATCAACACAACTGTTACCTGCAGATACGATCACATCATACGCTCCGGAAAACCGTACTTCAAAAAATGAATCAACGGCAGCGGCAATGTCCTGTCCGTTTCTCCGCCATCGCCATGTATAACCCGGACCGCTGGTTGTGGAGATGAAGGCGCTGTTTCCCGAGCAGAATATCGTATCTCCTTCCAGCAACAATGAGGCATGAGGCATAGTATTTACGATAATACTGATCGCATCCGAAGTATCACTGCAGCCATGACCTGTTGTCGTTACTAAATAATAATTTCCGGCCAACAGCACTGTATAGCGATCATTAACAGCACCGGATATCGCACCTGCATTACCAGGCAGCCATTCTGAACAAGTAGACATGCCTGATGATCAACCCGCAGCTTAACGATGCACCACTCTGACCTTGCCTGTCTGAATGATTTTACCCGTTTGCAACACGATGATATAAGACCCGGGAGCCAGAGCTCCGGTATGGAATACATACCTGGCTACATCCTTTCGGATTTCTGTCTGCTGCAGCTTTTTCCCCATAACATCATACAACGAAATAGACCCCGCAGAAATATTACCGGAAAGCACCACAGACACCAGCTCATCCGCAGGATTAGGATACAGCATCATCGGGAATGCACCATTCACATAAGGTACACCTGCAGTTTTCTCACCGGCATCATAAATCACAAAATCGTCCAGCGCAGCTTCCACAGTTCCCTGCCCCTGGTTGGGCAGGCTGTTATTAATACGGTCGGTAGCTATAAACCGGAGCTGTACCGATTTAGCCTGCGGCAGATATTCCTTTACTGCGAATATCCTCCGACGCCAGCTATGATCAGACTGGAACGTATGCTCCACAGACGAAAACCAGGCGTTGGCGCTGGTATTACCATTTTTGATCTGCACCTGCCAGGCATCTGACCGCCCGTTGGCGCCCCGGTCGTTGGAAAACCAGCGGTAATAAGATATCACCGGGTTTTCATAACCCTCCAGGTCAAATACAGGAGTGATCACCGTTGTATTGCCGTTGTCCACATCCGCAGCGTTAATATTAGTAGGAGCAGTACCTGCCGGCGGATTGGCAGTGACCAGGCACTGACCCGTACCATCCCCATAGGTACGGTCATACCCCGGCTGGCAGGGCAGCTGCCCCATGACGCTATTCAGGTACGAAGCCACCGGCACTGCTCTTTCCCAGATACCCTCTGTGGCATTGTCGCCGGTATTTTCTCCGATCTTCCAGTCTGTTGCCGTTTGCTCAAAGTCCATCTCATACCGTGTATGCAGACCCACGCCAAACTGATATGGTATGTTTGACTGATCCGCGGACAGACCGGGATCGTAACCTGCGGGGGCAAATACATTCGTTGCACCTGTGTAATCCTTTAATGCAAAAAAGTAATCAATAATGTTGCCGGCCGGCTGTCCGGGAATGAGGGCTGTATAGGTCATGCTGCCCACAGACACAGGCGTCATGACCACCGTATCCCAGGCCCCGGTTGTCCGTGTCCGGTAGTGCAGCGATATATCCCCGAACAAGGGCAGGCTTTCCGGCGCCAGCGCTATCTCTGTCGTTATGGTAACCGGGGTGGAGGCGGGCTGGTTAGGCGTCTCTTCATGCACAACACCTGCATCTGCCAGCAGATAGATGCCATGACGTGCAAACGCCGTAACGATCTCGTCAAAATGGGGCGTTCCGTTCTTCAGGTCATTGTCGTCATCATCATTAAGCAAAGCCGATATCAGTATATCATAATATACAGCACCCTCCATTCCGTTGGGGCCGTCCGGGATATCATACCAGGTACGGGTAAACAGCTTCATCATCGTATCCACACTACCCGTGTTCACCGCCACATCCCACCACGCGCCGGCAATGATCTCTCCGTCTGAATGTACTTCTCCCCGAATGTCACGGGGATAAACTTTCGGCGTCTGGTCATAACGCCGGATCAAACCGCTACCGCTGACATACGCTCCTTCTCCGATCAGAGGATCGTGCGTGAGCGCCATAGCCCAGACATCTGCCTGCCCTTCGTTAAGCGCTCCGTTCTGCATACCACTGTTCGTGCCTCTGCGCCACCGGTAGAACCGGTTGGCAATCGCATGACCGTATTCGTGGTATATTATATCACTGCACAGGGCAAAGGAATTACAGCCGTTACCCGCCTGGTAGAAATTCAGTGAATTATTCCCTCCATTATAAAAAGCATTGCAGGTACCGGACACATCCACATTCGTAGTAACAGGAACATCCAGTGTTGTAAAATCGGTGAAATATTTCTTCATAAAGTCATGAATACGGGTTACGTGATAGTAAGCATTTACATGACGTGTACCCGAAGGGGCGGAGGTATCAAATGTATAAATGGTACCGTTGGCAGCAGCATTGTAGCTGAAAGACGGGGTGTTATTGTTCGCCAGGCCGGCCCTTACCCGCGCCCATCTGCCCTGCAGACTGACCGAAGCCGTTACCGGCGGGTTACGGGAGGCAATATCTATAGCACCGGATGTATCCGTGTAATATTCAGTACCGCCGATGGTGATCCGCAGATGCGCCAGCGGTTCGTCTGTAAGAGGGTCTGACGGTGTTTGTGCACGTACCCTCCCCTTTACTTTCATGTCAAACTGCTCTTTTACCTCATCATCCCGGTACAGCAAAACACCGCTGATAGCATCAACATAGCCTGTGAAATGTGCCTCCCGGCCATCTTCCAGGGAGCCGGAAACCCGGAAATACCAAGAGGGACGAAGATCATATCCCCCGACTTCCGCGGGAACCGGGAACCATACCCATTCAGGCTCTGTGATCGCTTCCGCAATACTCATGGATCCGATATCCGCGACGGCAGCAGCCAGCTCCGCAGCTGCCGGGGGCACCGGGATCCGGCTCCTGTCTGCCACACCATAGGAATAATTACGTATCCGCAATAATTTCCCCTCCTTTGTGAACCGGAGTGTTAAGCCGGAAAATGCGACCCGGTGGCCAGCAAAATACTGTTCATATTCCGCATACACGGCATGCGGCGCTTCGCGGACACCCGTCTGCCGCCAGTGCTCCGGCTGCAGACCCAGTGACGGCAGCAGGCGCTCCATGCAATAAGCCGCTTTTTCGTGGAATGTATTTCCCGGGATATCCATTGCCGGGCCATGCAGGTCGCGATACTGACCGGTGACCTTATCCCGGTGGCCCATCCAGCCGGGCAGCACCGGTTGCAGCGAAGGTAACTGCAACCGGGATATTGTACCCGCGTCTGCCGGCATCTGGTAAGACATACCGGAAAAGACCGACCGGTTGTAATGAGCTGTATGCTGTGTATAGGCACTGATGGTGATCAGTACCAGGGCCAAAGATGATAATATTTTCTTCATTTTATTTTAAAGTATGCTTTTCGATTTACTAAGAAGGGACGCTCCGCAGCACTTAAGGATACGAAACAAATGTCGCCATGATATTTCTTCCGCACACGAAAAGCACGGGTACAAAAAAGGGTACAATCGATAATGATCTGACATAACACATGAAATGTGTTTGTAAAATTTTGAATAAACAACATTGTGTGAAATTGCGCTACGTGAATTATCTTCCGGCCTTTAATAATTTCTCTGTCTTCATGATCATCCCCGCGTTGTCCTGTACGTGTATAATATACATTCCCTCCGGCAGATGCCCTACTGTTACCTGCTTCACATACTCCTGTCTGGCCACGACTCTACCATCCATACTGTGGATGGATACAGATACAGGAGTCACCGCACGGATATATACCACATCAGATACCGGGTTAGGGTGTATCTGTACGTCCGGCACGGACTGGTCCGCGACAGAAAGCAGGCCCCGGGTTTTCCCTTGCAGGTACAATGACAGCGGGATATTGCCTTCTCCACCCACAAACCGTGCATCGGGCACAGTAATCCTGAAAGTATGAGTACCGGCATTCAGCGGCCCCAGATCAATCCTGCGGATCGGGATCACATCACCCGGACACCAGTTGCTGAATGATTGCCATTGCGCATCCGTTCTCGGCGTGCGGCCGTAAATTCCATTACCCTGCGTGTTATACTTACGGAAAGGCTCACAGGTAAGGCTGCCCGGCTTATATTGATGGATCTCATCATTATTGAAATAAACAAAGTGATCACGCCGGTTGTATTCCTCACCGCCGGAATTAGCGCCATGATTGGAAGTGATCAGGAAAAAAGCAGCATCTGTCAGATCCTGCTCCAGGGTAAAGGAAATGGTCCTTTCGGTTTTGCCAACTTCATCGGTTGCATTGCTGTCATAGTTATTAAAGGACGCTTTGAATGATAATGGCATCAGCACATGATCTGTCTCTGCAGTCGCCGGCACACCTGTTTCAAAAGACAGCGTTCCGTAAAAGACATCATTCCGTCCGGAACATCCGGCCACTTCGTTGTTGGCCGCATACGGCACACCGAATACTTCCAGCTCTGCCCAGATATCATACTGCGACCGGATGTTGGCATCACGGAGCAGCACAGAGATATTGTTAATCTCAAACCTGAAGGGGACCGTATCCGGCATGATGTTCTTGTTCATAAAAGGTGTGATGAACCTGCCCACTTCTATACGATCCACATCGTCGGGGTCATAAGTAGTGGCTCCTTTGGATACAAAAGCCAGGTTTACATTCCCGATCCTGTCATAATTATCACAAGATGCCTTTATGACCACATGCATCAACAGTGTATCACCGATGGATTGCAGTTGCTGCTCGGTCAGCCGGGTCGCATAAAGATCATTCCGGTGACGGATTACCCCGGAGGGGACAGGATGCGTCACGGTCTGGGCATATCCGTCATAAAATAGTACTTCATCAAAAACCTGGATACGGTTCTGCGCAGAGGAAGCTAATGGAAGAAATGTAAAAGTGCTCAGCAGCACAACGATTGTTTTGTTCATAAAACCACTTTGATATGTTTGTTAATAAGCAATAAAAGATCACCGGATCAGGGTCACATCTCCTTTAAATGTTTCCATGCTGCCGTCCGGTATAACGACACGGATAAGATAATGGTAGGTATCCATTGCCATGGGAGTGCTTTTCCATGTTCCGTCCCAGCCTTTATTATCAGTAGCATGAAAAATTTCCTGACCCCAACGGTTAAATACCCGG
The DNA here is from genome assembly GCA_037190845.1 of Flavipsychrobacter sp. GTDB lineage: Bacteria > Bacteroidota > Bacteroidia > Chitinophagales > Chitinophagaceae > JBEBVQ01. The sequence continues at coordinate 150,175 of JBBCJI010000003.1, forward strand.
AATTCAACAATTTTCTGGAAACTGAAATTGACTACCCGGAACACATCGTTTTGTCCGTTACCATCCGGCGTGAATGCCGAAGGCACAAACAGCGGAACACGGTAATTAATACGGACAAGTGCGCTGGCTGTACTGCTGCATCGTCTGTTTTCTGCCGGAAAACCGGTAACTGTGTACAGGGTCGTTTCTTCCGGCCCTGCAACGGCTTCGTCACCCAAAGGATTATCAAGGCTGGATACGGGCGCCCACAGCCAGGTATCCGCCTCACCTTCCACATGTAACTGGACATGCTTACCATAATCAATCGTCGTATCGGAGGGGGTGATGGTCAGCTCCGGATAGGGCGTGACTTTGAGCGAAACATGGAAAGTATCTGCACAGCCATGATCGGTAATGATAACTGAATATGATTCGTCCTGTAACGGTTTCGCAACAGGATCGGGACATTGCGTACAACTCAGTGTAGTTGCCGGCCGGTAACCGTTTTCATACCATTGATACGTTTCTCCGTTCAATGCCTGCAACTGAACGGCTTCACCCTCGCAAACAGATGTATCCACAGGAATGATACGACTGTCAGGCACATAGATATCCAGCGTATCCGTAAGCAGGCATCCGCTCCGGTTATAGGTAGTTACATAAATCTGTCCACTCTCGCGGATAAATACTTCGGGTTCGTCACCACCCGACAGTATCTTGCCGTCACTACCCCACTGCAGCTCCCAGCCGGTTTCCGGGGCAAGATCATAACTGAACAGGAATACCGGCAGGTCTCTCGAAGTAAAGGGTTCGGTGCCTGTACCCGTACAATGGCTTCCGGGGAGACCTGCCGTGTCGTATAATGTGGCGTAGTAAGGAGTTGTAGCACATGCTACCGGTACAGAAGGAATTCCGGCGCCATTATCATAGCAGATCTCTACCAACAGGCTCATGCCGGTATCGCGGTTGTAAAAAGTAGAAAAAGGGAACCACAGATATCCGCCGGTAGCAGATATCGGGACAGTACTGCTGGAAAATACTTCAGTCGTACCGGTTACAAATTGTGACGAAGCATCAAAGGCATTAAGAGCCACACATTTCAGAGAGATACGGACATTCTTCATGACTACTGTACCACTGTTTGGAGCGAACAGGAAAGCCAACCCTGTAAGCGTACCGGAATACATACCTCCGGTACGCAGGTCAGAAGCCCGGATAATATACTGGTGCCGTGCGCGGGGCTGAAGATCCGGAAAAGGCATTGCCATAGATCCTGCGGACGCCTGGTTCGCAGCGGCAAGATAAGGGTCTATCTCCAGCGTATCAGATAGTGTGGAGGGGCGGACTGTAACAGGACCGCAGGATAGATTCTGCAGCGGTCCATGACCGGTGATCTCCGCCTGTGGCCGGATAAAATCAGGGCGGCATACTACCAGCCGGTCTTCCGGGAGGATACGCAACGTATTATCTCTGTCCACGTTCACAATGACCGTATCTGCAACAGGACATACGCCGGATAATGACGAGACCGCATAATAAACCGTATGTTGCTCTGGCGTGGCAACCGGTGTCCGGCAGTTGATGCAGCTCAGACTGGAGAGCGGAGATCCTCCCGGTAGTACATTCCACCGTACCGGATCCGTGGTTGCTTCCAGTGTTAACGATCTGCCCGGGCAGATCGTTAATTCCCGGCGGGAAGTACGCCCCGGAAAAACGGATACCTCAAACGTCAATGTATCGAAGAAGCAAACCCCGTTGCCGATGATACAGGTCACCTGCTTATTCCCCGGCGTACTCCACGAAACCGAAGGTACGGGAAGCATTGATGTAGCCGGCGTAGCACCTGTATCGAAACTCCAGTCATAATGTATGTTCGATGCCGGCATATTCGTTACCGAAAATGTCCATGAAGTGAACTGGCAAACACTGTCAGTACCGGCAATGACAAACGTATCCGTAGGTACGAGGCTAAGATCGTCAATGACCATACCCAAGGTAGAAAAGCCCGACGTATTATCCTGCAGACTGACCCGCAGCCGGACAACACCCGATCCCAGAGGAACCTGGAATACAGGGATGCCAGACACCGGAGTCAGGGCAAAACTGGTATTATTCCGGGTAAAGTCGACATTCACAAATGTAGCCACGACAGCATTGGCAGCATCCAGACCTTCTATCTTCAGCGTCGTGGTTACCGTACTTGCAGCAGCCCCGTTACCGGTACGCCGGGAAGCCTTCATTTCAAATCTGTACTCCAGACCGGGCAGCACACATACATCCTGGTAAAAGCAGGATTCATCATCAATCTCTGCTACACGGTTGGAGCCTGAACCGCCGTAAGATGTTTCAGTAGCATATGCTTCGATTGCGCTGCATAATCCGCTCCAATATGTGTTCCCATCGTTAAAATTTCCATTCCGGATCAGCTCTTTTGCAGCAACCGTGTTGCCCGCACAAAGGCAAGCCAGTGAGAAAAATATCATCAAACTTAAGGATAGCCATGTTTTCATAGGGTTTCTTTTATCGTATTAATGAAACATTTCCCTGTTTATAAAAATACCTGCCGCCGGGAGTTACGGCCTTTACCACATAGACATATACACCAAGCGGCTGGGATTGTCCGTTCCAGGTACCATCCCATCCCTGGTTGATATCTGTCGTTTCAAATATCCTGGCGCCCCACCGGTTATAGACAGTAAAACGTTCCAGCTTTGCCTGTCCGATATGAATAACTCTAAAAAGAGAATTGGAAGCGGATCCGGGAACGAATACATTGGGCACGTCAATCTGCGTATCTGAAACCATCACATCAATGGAATCTTTCACACTACAGCCATGCTCTGTACGTGCATGAACAAAATACCTTGTGTTCACTTCCGGATCCATTAAAGGATTTGCTTCGTCATATGCCGAAAGGCCTGAATGCGGAAACCATTCAAAATACAGACAGTTCCCGGAAGGCTGGAGGCGATAAGGAAGGCCTGGATATATAATGATGGTATCCGGAATGTGCAGTACGGCTGCGGGATGTATCCCCACCGTCACCCGGGCCGTGTCCCGGCAGTTTGATCCATTCACGCCATATACCGCATAAGTATACGAAGTCACGGGATATACCAGCGGATCTGCGTTTGCCGTATCACTCAGCCAGGAATCGGAGCGCCAGGCAAAACCGGACAATCCTTCTCCCGAAACATGGAGCTGTACCGTATCTCCGGGGCAGATTGCCGTATCCGGTGATACCCGGAGAAAGTGCGCTTCGTCTACAGTGATCAGCAGGTCGTCCCTTCCCACACAACCGGCGGAAGTAGAAACGGTGAGCGTAAGCGTTGTGGTCTGTGCTGCTGAGCATACGGGATCGGGCGCTGTTGGATTGTCCAATGCTCCGGCAGGCGTCCAGCCATATGTATATTGCTGCTCCTGAGGTATTACCGTACTCTGTAAATGGAGTGTATCACCCCGGCATACAAAACGATCTGTCCCGGCATCAACAACAGGTATTTCCTGTACTGTAACAAAAAATGACCGTACGCTGTCCGGACAACCAGGATAACTGGCCGTTATCGTGTATAGACGTGAACTGTCGGGTGTGATCACCGGATTCATTATTGCCGGGTCAGAAACTCCGGCCTGCGTACCGGGCATCCAGTTCCACTCATAACCCGGACGCTGTACGAAAATCCGTGTATGCACGGATTCCCCACGGCATATGACCGTATCCGGGTTCAGCAGATCAAAGCCCTGAAGTACCCGTACCTGTACTGTATCCGAATTAGCACATCCGTTACCGTCTGTAACGGAAACGGCATAGCTCACATCTGATAAAGGTGCTGTAACAGGTCGTTCGAGTGTATCGTTATTCAGAAAAAGAGCAGGCTGCCAGCGTAACCGGTAGGTATTTCCGGGTATGCGTACCAGTCGTGCATCCAGTTGCAGTGTACCGCCGGTACAGGTGGTTGTATCCCGGCCGGCATCCAGCACCGGGAGCGGTAGTACCGTAACAGTAGCCGTATCCCGGATTTCGCAGTAGCCATACCTGAATAACACGGTATACTGCGTGGTCATACCGGGTGTTACTATGGGAGCAGCGCAGTCTGTACAGCTCAAAGAGCTCACCGGATCCCCTCCCGGCAATACGCCCCAACTCCAGGAACCGGTTATGCCGCCGGAGTCTGGTGAAAACAGCATGGAACTGCCGGCACAAACCGAGGTATCCGGAAGAGTCAGCCGGAGTGTATCCGGAATAAAGTTGAAATAAACATTTATGAGCAGCGTATCCACATCACAGGTCCCATTCCCCAGTATGCAGCGTATGTTTTTTGTACCCTGTGTATTCCATATTACCGAAGGCTCCGGCGCTGTGGATGTGGCGGGTGTCGCTCCTGGTCCGAAATCCCAGCGATAGAATACGCCGGAAGCAGGTATACCGGTTATGGCAAGTGTACGCGGGGCCGCAGTACCGCAAAGGGTATCTGCACCGCTCACCATTGGTGCTGCTGAATAATCAAGCGTAACGTCGTCTATGATCATACCCAATGTGGAGGTACCCGGCGTGTTGTCTCGAAAGCTGATCCGCAGCCTTACCACACCGGATCCCGAAGGCACACTTACCACCGGTATACCGGTAACCGCAGTAAGACCAAAACTGGTATTGGACCGTGAGAAATCCACGTTTACATAGGTGGCCACTACTGCATTGGAAGCATTTAATCCTTCTATGGTGAGCTTAGTAGTCACCTGGGTGGGTGCAGCACCGTTTCCGGTACGCCGTGAGGCCCTCATACTGAAAGTATAATCCAGGCCTGGCAATACACACACATCCTGGTAAAAACACGATTCATCATCAATTTCAGCAACACGATTACTATTGCTTCCTCCGTATGTGGATTCCGTATAATCAGCTTCCACCGTAGTGCAAAGCACCTGCCATCCGGTCGCTCCCTGGTCAAACCCACCGTTCTTCACCAGCGGTCTGGCCAGCAAATGCTGCATAGTACCCGAAATGATGACCAGCATAATGATTATGCCGGTTACCGTCAGTATACGAGCTATGTATTTCAATATAGTCATTTACGTTACTGTTTTTCCGGTAACTGCCTATCTATTCAACTTAACCAGCTTCTCCTGCCTGATCATTATCCCATTCATATCTCTTACACTGATCATATAGATACCATCCGGAAGATCACCCATACGTATACCGTCTGCCGTCTCCGGCACTCCGATCCTCCTGCCATCCGCTGCCTGTACAGACACCTGGACCGGGAAAGGAGACCGGATATATAGCACATCACGAACCGGGTTGGGATATATCTGCACGGCACCCGCCCGTGCCGATAGAGCCGGCACATGTACACCGTCTATCGTATAGAATGCAGAATTAGCGGTACAGCCGTTACTGTCTGTAATAACTACGTAATACAAGCCAGCCTGTGTAGCGATATACCTGTAGCTGGTGGCTCCGGGGACAGATTCACCATTTACATACCATTGGTAGGATGCATAATAATCATCCGTGGTAAGCGTATCCCGGCTTACGATAACGTCAGGTACAGGTATTGCGTGCACGGCAACAGACACCGCGTCATCAGTCGTCAAAGCGCATGAACCAGCAGATATGGTCACCGTATAGTCGCCTGTTTGCGTTGCATTATAACTACGCCCCGTTGCTCCGCTGATCACGACGCCATAGCGCCGCCACTGGTATTGCATTGCGGGTGTATTGGCCTGCAGTGTCACCTGTGCGCCTTCACATATATCAACAGGTCCGGACGGAGTGATCGAGGTCGCATAAGAGATGACCTGCATGGTAACGGCAGCACTTAATACCGTATCGGTAACGACACAAGCAAGGCTGCTGCGCAGGCGGCAGGCGATCACATCACCCTGGACCAGGCCATTGTCTGTATATATATTACTGTTCACACCTACAGGGATGGTGTTCTTATACCACTGGTAAGCTGGCGTGCCGCCGCCGTTCACCGGTGTGGCGGTAAACGAGACCACGTCTCCCTGGCATATAGTCGTGCCCTTGTCGGATTGTACGGATACTGCAGGCGTAACCAGCGGAGTGACGGTCATGCTCAATAAATTGGATAGTGCACTGTCTGGTATTGCGCAGGTGGCGTTGCTGGTCATACGGCAGGTAATCACGTCCCCCTGAGCCAGACTATTATCTGTGTATGTAGTTCCGGCGCCAAGCGCAACTCCGTTCTTCCGCCATTGATAAACAGGCGCCGTGCCCCCGTTCCCGGGAGCAGGCGTAAAGGTGACTGATGTACCGGCACAGATGGAAATACCGGGATTGGCGCTGATGCTCACTGACGGCGTAACGGATGGTGTCACCGCCATGGTCAGTGCATTGGACAACGCGCTGTCCGGAATGGCACAGGTGGCATTGCTGATCATACGGCAGATGATCACCTGGCCGTTCGTCAGTGTGTTATCAGTGTAAGTGGGACCAGTGCTCACAGGTACTCCGTTCTTCCGCCATTGATAAACAGGCGCCGTGCCGCCGTTCACAGGAGCAGGCGTGAAAATGACCGATGTACCGGAACAGATGGAAGTACCTGGGTTGGCGCTGATGCTCACCGATGGTGTAACGGATGATGTCACCGTCATGGTCAGCGCATTGGATAGCGCCGTATCCGGAATGGCGCAGGTAGCGCTGCTCGTCATACGACAGGTAACGACATCATTATGAGCCAGACCGTTGTCCGTATAGCTTACCCCTGTACCGACCGGGGTACCGTTCTTCCGCCACTGATATGCAGGTGAGGTGCCCCCGGCTGTGGGTGCAGCGATAAAGGTAACCGGAATTCCGGAACAGATAGAAGTACCAGGATTGGCGCTGATACTGACTAAAGGTGTGACGGATCCGCTGATAACCACGGCGCTGTCTACCGTGTCGGAAGTAATACTACCCAGCGTAGCCCATGCCTGGTACGTACCGGCATGCACAGGATCTGCATTGGGAATGGTGATCGTCGTGCCGGTAGCGGTGAAGTTGTTAGGTCCTGTCCAGTTAATTGTAGCGGAAGGCACCGAAGCGGAGGCTGTAATTCTTATCGTATCACTGCCGCAGACAGGGCTGTTATTAGCTGTGATTGTTACAGACAACTGCAGGAAATTTCCGGCATCTGCGCCTATATCTGCGGGGCTAAGGATAGCCCTGTCCTCTCCGTCGAAATCTTCCGTTACATACGGAATCGGCAGCCCTGCTGCTTCCACAGGGGAAAGTACTCCCGGCTGTATATGCAGGTCTACAGCAGATACACTCCCTTCCGGATTAATGTACAACGGATCATCGGTAAGGCTGGTAGTATCGCTGTTGATCCATCCCGGCACATAAGCTGCTGTTATCCCGGACGTGCCGTTGCTGCTTACCGAAGCCAGGTTGTTCTCTGCGCTGCCGGATCCGTACCGGTATATATTATGGCCATATGCCGCACCCGACGAGGAATTGATCCAGACAGAAAAATGATTGCTGCCGCCTGATGCATTCGTGCGGTTGTTCACCAGGATGTTATTGATCACACTGTCCGGGCCAGTACCTTCATTACGGAAGGCAGATGTATGCCTCCCTGTAGTGATGCCCACACCCGTACCACCGATATATACGCTGTTATGGAAGTAATAATGACGACGGCTGCTTCCACGGGCCATACCCCATACCTGCATCGCATTCGTCAGTGGCGTCCCGTCCGGACGGATACCCAACCGGACCATATTATTCGTCACCAGACAGGAGCCTCCGTTCGCTTCCAGACCACGCATGTTAGCGTTTGTATTTGAAGCATCCGTCACATCGAAACTGTGGATGAAATTCCCGTCGAGTACATTGATCACATTGTCACTACCATTGCCGATGAAAAATATCCCCTCTATATAAACGCCCTGGGACGGCGCATTTGAAACCAGTGTGTGAATGACATTCCGGGATACCGAAACCGCATTCGCCAGCGTGGAAGACATACCGATCCCCAGCACTGCTGCATCCGTACCGCCGCTGGTACCACGGGTATCAGATACAAGGTTACGGATGGTATTGCCATCAATAGTAAACACTGTTGCGTTATTATCAGCGATCCGGATACCGGCAACATGGTTACTTCCCCCACCGGTGCCTGTAGCATTGTTGGTTAGGTTAGCGATCGTATTATTGGTGATCCACAACCGGGGGCTGCCGGATGAAAGACCGATACCCCGTACCCAGGTTGCTCCCGTACCCGTATTTGATGCGTAAAGGCTGTTGGTCGTCGTCGTGCTGCCGATGATATTGCTGTCAATAAGAAAATCTCCTGCATTATTGAGCCGCATCCCCCAGATACGGTTTCCGTTATTCGTTGCCGTAATGCCACCGATCACATTTTTCCGGATATTGAAAACATTACCCGAGACACCGCCTTCCATAAGTATACCTACCGTTTCGCCGTTAGTGCCGGAGGCCACACTGATCAACGCATTACCAGTTGTACCACCTATCGTATTCCCTTCAATATCCACACTCCCTGAAGCATGGGAGGATATTCCATTAAACGGATAGATAGCGGTTGTTGTCGTAGTGGTCTGGGAAAAGTTGGTAATCGTATTGTTCCGGATTACGCTCGGAAACGGTGTCGTGCCATCCCGGGCTTCCAGCCGGATCCCACAGAAAGAATTTCCCTGATTACTCAAGGTATAGGGATCACCTCCGCATTGCGGCTCAGACCCACCGATATAATTGCCTGTTACAACAAAGCCATTGCCTACACTGCTGCTGTTCCGCGCGGATATGATCCAGACCGGACGGTTATACCCACCTGAAGTAAAACTGCGCGGTGCGGCCTGAAAAAAACTGTTCCCTGTAATGTGCCATGCCTGTACCCCATGATTCAGCTCCACGCCGGCAGAGTTGCCACCGGCAAGGAAGAAATCATAGATATTACAATTGGAGATCACCCCCTGTTCGTTGAAATTTTCCGTATAGCCGTTATTATCCGGCCCCAGTACGTAGACTCCGATGGAGGGCAGGTTCGTACTCGCCGGAGCGTGTATATTACAATGGTCGATCGTATCCCGGTCATTGCCGCCGACGCCGGTGTTACCGATATAAACGACGCCCGCCATACCCGTGGGTACATTTGCACCCGTATTATTCTGTCCCTGGATGTCGCAATAACTGATCCGGTTATTGGAAGCTGCCCTGTTCATCCGGATCGCAACACCACCCGTGTTCGTATTCCGGATATTCAGGTATACGGGGTTTAACGTACCGGAAGGATTCACCGGCATAGGCGGTGTTCCGGTTGTGCCACCCGGCGTTCCGTCAATGATCACATACCGGACGCTATCGAAGTCTATGGCAGGCCCTGCATTCGTACCCGTAATGGAGAGTCCGTTGGCACCTGCAGCAGGGCGAATCGTCAACGGGCTTGTAGCCGTAAAGCATACATTATTGCCGATCAGGATCGGGAAGGTTTCTCCCGCATCTGTATAGTTGCTCTGTAATTCCAGCACGACCGGACCGCCGGTTCCGCCTGATATACCGTTCAATGCAGCTGTCAATGTCGGGTAAGTACCTGCCGGACCTACCGGGATCACTCCGGACACCCCACCACACGACACAGTAGCCTGTGAGCCAAGCAAAGCAATGCTGTACCGGGGTCCTCCAATGCAATACCGGCGAAATGCATATACCCTGAAATCGTATAACGTACCGGGGTTCAATCCGGGTGCCGTAAATGCAGTACCTGTACCTACTGCCAGAATTGTCCCCGTACCCAGTGTTGTACCGGGCTGATAATACGAACCGTCAGAGGGAGCAACGGGTGTTGCCCCGCCGGGGTAGATCACAATGATATAACCATCGCTACCACCTGCCGGGGGTGTGAAAGTCCCTTCTATCTGTGTCCTGGTTACATTGGAGAATTGCAATGCCGTAGGAGCCGCAGGAGCAACACATGACGGCAGGGCTGTGAAGTTACCGGCATCCGCACCAATGTCAACGGGAGTAAACGCAGAACGGGTTTGTCCGTCTATATCCTGTGTTACAGCAGCAATGAGCAGACCGGTTCCTTCAGCCGGCGTGGAGACTCCCGGCCTGATGTGCAGGTCAACCTGTGCTACGGCGCCATCCGGGTTTGCATATTGCGGATCCATATCCCAACTGGTCATATCCCCGGCCAGCCAGCCAGGTACATATGCCGGAGTAATGCCACTGGTCCCGTTGCTGCTTACTGAGGCCAGGTTATTCTCTCCACTCCCGGATCCGTACCGGTATACGTTATGGCTATACACCACGCCCGACGACGAATTCATCCAGACGGAGAAATGATTACTTCCGCCCGAAGCATTCATACGTTCGTTCACCAGTATGTTATTCAGGACGCTGTCAGGGCCTGAACCTTCATTACGGAAGGCTGATGTATGCCTGCCCGTAGTGCTGCCCACTCCCGTACCGCCGATATAAACGCTGTTATGGAAGTAATAATGCCTCCGTGCGCTGCCACGGGCAATACCCCATATCTGCATCGCATTCGTCAGTGATGTCCCGTCCGGACGGATACCCAACCGGACCATATTATTCGTTACGAGTACCGATCCACTGCTGGGCTCAAGTCCTCGTATGTTAGCGCTTGTGTTCAAGACATCGGTCACATCGAAGCTGTGGATGAAATTCCCGTCGAGCGTATTGATAACATTATCGCTGTTGTTCCCGATGAAAAAGATACCCTCCAGATATACACCTTGAGATGGAGCGTTGGAAACCAGGGAGTGAATATGGTTGCGGGATACGGAAATTGCATTCGCCGTTGTGGCATTTATACCTATTCCCAATACGGCCGCATCTGTGCTGCCGTTTGTACCGCGGCTGTCCGATATGAGGTTGTGGATCGCATTGTCATTAACGGAAACAACTGTTGCCGAAGTTGCAGCAAGCCGGATACCAGCCACATGATTATCTCCGCCGGTCGTAGACGTACTGTTGTTCGTAAGATTGGCAACTGTATTATTCGTCACAGATACCCGGGGACTGCCCGAAGGCACAGAAATACCCCGCACAAAACGTGAACCTGATGCAGATGAAGCATGAATGCTGTTCGCTGTCGTGGCGCTCCCGATAACATTGCTGTCAATGAAATATTCGCCGGCATTGTTGACGAATATACCCGAGAAATGATTCCCGGTACCGGACAGTGTAATCCCTCCGATCACATTCTTCCGGACATTAAAAACAGGGGTCCCGCCGGAACCATTTCCCAGTAGTATACCCAGCGTATGGCTTTTATCCCCGCCATTTATACTGATCAGACCGTTACCGGAAGTTCCACCTATCGTATTTCCCTCTATATCCACACTGCCGGATGAATGAATCGATATACCGTTGAAAGCATCGCCAGTAGTCGTGGTGGTCAATGCAATGTTGGTGATCGTGTTGTTACGTACCACACTCGGGGAAGGCGTTGTCCCGTCTTTGACCTCAAGACGGATACCGCTGAAAAGGTGTGCCTGATTGCTCAGTGTATAGGGCGAGCCACCACACTGCGGTGCTGAACCGCCGATATAATTGTCCGTGATCACAAACCCGTTCCCTACACTGGGGGTGTTGCGGCTTGGTATTGCCCAGATCGCACGGTTGTACCCGCCGGAGCTAAAGCTGCGTGGAGTTGTCTGGAAAAAATTGTTTCCCGTGATCCGCCACGCATGTACACCATGATTCAGCTCTATACCGACAGAGTTACCTCCGGGAAGAAAGAAATCATAGATATTACAATTGGAAACTACTCCCTGCTCATTAAAGTCTGCCGTATAGCCATTATTATCCGTACCGAGCACATAAATACCGATAGATGGCAGATCTGTAGCTGTTGTGCCGTGTATATTGCAATGGTCGATCGTGTCGCGATCATTGCCACCGATCCCTGTATTACCCACATATACGACACCTGCCATGCCATTAGGCACATTCGCACCGGTATTGTTCTGCCCCTGGATATCGCAATAGCGGATCCGGTTGTGGGAAGACCCGTTATCCAGACGGATCGCAACACCGGCCGTATTCGTGTTCCGGATATTCAGGCGCACAGGATTTAACGTTCCCGAAGGATTCACCGCCATGGAAGGAGTTCCGGTCGTGCCACCCGGCGTACCGTCTATTATTACATACCTGGCCCCGTTGAAGTCTATAGCAGGTCCTGCATTGTTACCCGTGACCGCAAGCCCGTTTGCGCCTGCAGCCGGGCGTATGGTCAATGTACGTGTAGGTGAGAGACAAGCATTATAACTGATCGTGATAGGAAATGTCTCGCTGGTGCTGGTATAATTACTTTGCAGCTCCAGCACCACAGAACTGGTTACACCTGTGGAGATACCTGCAAGGGCAGCCGTAAGCGTCGGATAAGTACCTGTCGGCCCTACCGGGATCACCCCGGACAAGCCACTACACGCAGGCGTGGAGGCGCTCCCCGACAAAGGCGCAGATGTACGGTACACCGGCCCTATACAACCTGTTGCATTCAAAGCATACACATAAAAATCGTAGGTAGTAGCGGCTGTTAATGTTGTGGCACTGAAGGCAGTACCTGCGCCTGCATATACGACAGTGCCCGTACCCAATGCAGCCCCGGGGGTATAGATCACCCCTGTAGCCGGGCTTACAGGCGTTGCACCCGAGGGATACCGAACAACCAGGTATTGATCCGGCGCGGGGGAAGCGGCCGTAAAGGAGCCGTCAATCCGGCCGGAGGATACCGCATTTAAAACCAGTGATGCAGGCTGGGCGGAGGGTGTTTCGCAGGTTGTATTAACATTCACCCCCATCACGACCACTGCGCCGCCACTAAGTCTTTCGATGGAGATGCTTTGTATGTTTTTTTGCAGGTTGGCGCCATCCAGCACCAGCTTTACCTCGTATATACGCGGGTTGCTCGAATTGCTCATCTCCTCCAGGTTGTTGTTCACCACATTCACCCGGCCTATACCCTGAATGGCGGTATTGGCTCCGCTATACCAGTTCGGGATGCTGATACCTGTAAACAGCTGGCTGGTGTTATCCGTAAAATTCACCCTGAAAGTGGCTGATCCCGGCCCGCTGCCTACGGTAGCCAGCAGGAATATCTCGCCTGCAGCCTGCGGGGTGGCAAATACCAGCTCTCCGGAAGGAGTACCCGAAGTCAGACGCAGAGCGTTATTATTGTTATAGTCGGCAAGTTGCCAGGTGACGCCACTGGTGGTGAGGCTGGTGACCAGCCCGGTTGCCGGCAATGAACGGGCCGGTAACGACCCGCCTGCAACAGCCACGAAGTCGGGCGCCAGAAAAGCATAATTCGCACCATCCACATCAGCCGTAGTAGATGTAGTCGCAGGTCCTACCCCATTAGCTACCACATCATGATTGAAGCCCGTAACCGGTACCGGTACATAAGCTGCCTTTATGAATAAAAAAGCAAATACAGATACTAATAAGAATACTAAAAATACAAGTCTATTCATATTAAAGTTTTTATGTTAAAAAGAATAAATAGTCAATACGTTTCATTTTTGCTCTAATTAAGGGGAGGATCTCAATTGTCCTGTCATACACAACCAATATTACAGGTCATAATCAGAAAAAGTCAGAAAAGAAGGGCGACTAAAACACGACAATGATTTATTCAAAACAATTACAGAACAATAAGCATTAATTAAAACACTCAATAAATGGAAGCAAATCCAAACAGATACTGTTAATAATCGTTTTCAGATACTCCACAGTTACACATCAAAACCTTGCAGGTATAGATTGAAGCTCAAGGCTACATGACATAGTGGTAATGGACTGAGGAAGTCCGTTAAATATTCATCCCTTAAAACAATTCAATAGATTGATTGTAATTTTTATAATCAGAAGAATATATAAACTAATTGCACGGTTTTGCTGACGGTAAGTGAAAATATTGTTATCTCAGTTCCGTATGGTGCATGAGATTACGGCTCAAGGCCGCAATGAACAAGGTGATTATTGGCCAGTCAGATCCGTTAAGTATACTGAGTATATATCTGTTCACTATGTCATCAGGCCTGCCCTGAAACCGGAATCAATCAACTTCCGGGCAATCATGAACATTATTCCTATTTCGTTATTTCGTATTCCTGAAGGCCTGTTTTTTTGAACAGACGCTGTTTTGTTCTCCGTACCGAGTCAGGAGAAATGCCTAACATCTGTGCTTTTTCATTAACTGACAATCCCAATTTGGACAGGGCCAGCAGGCGGATCTCGGCCTGAGTCAGGTTAGGAAACTTTTCATTTAATCTTATAAAAAAATCACTATGAACGCGGGTAAACAATTCTTTGAAGCCAAGCCAGTCGTCGTCTGTGAGAATTGTAGCGGTTTGTAACCGCTTCAGTACCTCTTCTTTTTCAGGGATTACGGGAGAAGTACCAGTCATCTGTTGCAATTGCTCAATTTCATGGGAAAACCTATCTACCAACTGTTGTTTTTGCTTCAGGCTTTCGATATAGGAGTTCAACAAATATTTTGCGTTATGTAGTTCCTCTTCTTTACGCCGTTTTTCTATTTCAAATATCTCCCGTTCCTTTTTCCGGCGGAAGTTGATCTTTTTCAATGTCTGAATAATAACAATAAAAGTCAGTATGAAAACAATAATGATCGTATTGCGTACTAAGACCTGCCTGCTTCTTTCACTTTCCAATAGCCGGATATTAGCCAGGTGAGCTTCTGTCTCCGTTTTATTACGGGCCTGCTCCAGGATCTCTCTTTGTCTTTCTGTAGAATAATAGTTCGTATACAGAATGAATGAATCTGTGTATTGCAACGCTTGATCATATTTTTTCTGTAGTCTATAATAAGCGGACAGACACTCATAATATTCTGCCCTCCATTTGCTTACATTGCAATAAGGAAGCAATTGCCGGCACGCTTCCAGCATTTGTGCTGTGCGCGGAAGATTTCCCTGTACCAGGTAAACTTTAGCCAGCAGCGCAGCAGCATTTGCGGCACTTTCATATTTCGCAGCCTGTATGCTCAATGTAAAATCCTTATATAATAACTGCACAGCCGTGTCGTATTTTTCTTGCAGGTAATATATATATCCGATGTTCCCTGATACGACACCGATCCAGGCAGTATCCCGGACGACTGCATAATCGAGGGCCTTCCGGTAATAGTGTACTGCAGAATCATATTTTTGTATACTCACATAGGCCATTCCGAGTGTATTGTATAAATTCACCATATTAACCGCGTTGTTTCCGGGAAGCCTGGCCACGTCCTGTAAGTAACGAATGGCAATCTGCGGTTCTCTGAAATGGAGGTGCCCTATGGCCAGCCGGAACAACAGGAAACCAGCAGAAGGTAAATTCTTGTATCCTATCTTCATTGCCTCATGATGTGCCTTCAGCATATATTCAAATGCCAGCGGATAATTGCGTGCAGGGTCATAATACCATATTCCTTTATAAAAAAGCGCTTCCGTAGCCACCGGCTCGGGACATATTTTTGCGGCCAGGACAGCATTAAAATAGTGTAGCGGCAGACTGTCCTTCCAGTAATAGTTATCATAGCAATACCTGCCTTTCAGCAACAAGATATAGGTCTCCAGCTCCGGTACGTTCCGTTCCTCTGCAATGATTTCCATCCTGTCAAATATCCGGAAGGCATCGGCTGAGTCAAGCTGATGTAACTCATTGTTGTAATAAGCGCCAGCCGTTCGGATCAGTTGCTTTCCAGGGATATACAGGAATGTATCTACCGTCATTGTATAGCCAGCGGATCCGGCCGCTGTAAATATGCATATAAGGAACAGGTGTAATATTATCCGGGACATAGGTTGCATAAAGATAGCAAATAGTCGTCCCTAAAAAATACAGTCCTCAGTTGGGGATGTTTAGCGGTTTGCGCGACCATCCGGATCAAAAACAGACCAATTGATCTTATTGGCCAATAAGATCAATTGGTCTGTTTTTGAAGAAGCATTCAAGATCCACTACGGTGAAAAGATGGGTAAGCCCGCCAAACCGATTTGTCAGAAGCTACCGGTGTACGGCTAAACAGCTTAGTCAGCAGCAACAGTTCCGCAGAGCGAGCACCGGAGCCAGCGCGACTCGCAAGGCATCGAGACGTACCAAAATAATAGCGGGCAGGCATATTGGGCGATATGATCAACCTGATACTTGTCGCGGCAGCCATGAATTTTAAACGAGCGATGAACCTCTGGCGTACGGAGGCAAACACTCGTTGGGAACACATTTTGAATTGTATTGCGGGTGTGATTGGGTTTTTATTGCACCAAAAATTAAAAATGACTTTTTGAGGGGCGACTATGTATGATATTTTAAACAAAACCATTCATTGCAATAAAAAACTTTACTGCTCATATATCCGTAACGTAGCCCACTACCTGCCAGCCTTTAGCAGCTTCTCTGTCTTCATTATCATTCCTGCACTATCCTGTACATGTATAATATATACACCCTCCGGCAGGTGCCCTATTGTTATCTGCTCAGCATACTTATGCCTGGCCACTATCCTGCCATCCATGCTGTGTACAGACACTGATACGGGAGCGGCGGAACGAATATATACTTTGTCCGAGGCGGGATTAGGGTATATCTGTATCTCCGGCACGGGCTGATCCGCAACGGAAAGCAGCCCCTGGGTTTTCCCCTGCAAGTACAGAGAAAGCGGAATGCTGCCCTGCCCGCCGTTGAACCGCGCATCGGGCACAGCGATCTTAAAGGTATGAGTGCCGGCGCTCAATGGCCCGAGATTAAGTCTCCGGATAGGAATCACATCACCGGGACACCAGTTGCTGAACGACTGCCATTCCGCATCTGTCCTCGGAGATGGACCGTAAATACCGTTTGCTTGTGTATTGTATTTCCGGAACGGCTCGCAAGTAGGACTGCCCGGTTTGTATTGATGGATTTGACTATCATTAAAATAGACGAAGTGATTGCGCCGGTTGTATTCCTCACCACCGGAATTCGCGCCGTGATTGGAGGTGATCAGAAAAAAAGCAGCGTCTGTCAGATCCTGGTCAAGGGTAAATGAAATCGTCTTTTCCGTTTTGCCCACCTCATCAGTCGCGTTGCTGTCATAATTATTAAACACAGCGTGGAACGATAACGGCATCAGCACATGATGAGCCTCGGCTGGCGCCGGTATACCTGTTTCAAAAAACAGCGACCCGTAAAACACATCATTTCGTCCGGCGCACCCGAATACCTCCTTATTGGCTGCATAGGGCACACCGGAGACTTGCAGCTCTCCCCAGATATCATACTGCGACCGGATGTCGGCATCGCGGAGCATTAAGGCAATATTATTGGCCTCAAACCGGTAAGGCACTGTATCCGGCATACGATTCTTATTCATAAAAGGCGTGATAAAACGGGCAATCTCAATACGGCTCACACTATCGCGATGATAGGTAGTTGCCCCCTTGGGTACAAAGGCAAGGTGGACAGTCCCAATCCTGTCGTAATTATCGCATGCAGCCTTTATGATCACGTGTATCACCATCGTATCACCGATGGACTGGAGTTGCTGATCCGTCAGCTTTATCGCACAAAGAGTATTACGATGACGGATCACGCCGGGAGGAACAGGGTGGGTCACCGTTGCTGCATAACCGTCATAAAACAATATCTTGTCGAAAATAGTTATCATGTTTTGCGCGGATGATGCAGCGCCTGAAAAGATCAGCAGAAAGAGCGGAAGGACGAAGCTGGTTTTCATAAATTTAATTTTAGTCGGATGATTTGTATTTTATTATTGTTGTGTATGCCGACATTTAAATAGTATCAGTCACCCTCGATCAGTTTATACGGCGGGATCCTGTTTTTATAATGCCGGTGCTTTTTAGCTGTAAATATTACCGGAGCAGCGTTACGTTTCCTTTGAAGGTTTTCATGGTTCCGTCAGGCATAGCGACATTGATCAGGTAAACGTATACACCGCCCGGCTCCGGAGCTCCTTTCCGCGTACCATCCCATCCTCTGTTGTCCTTCGCTGAAAACACTTCCTCCCCCCACCGGTTGAACACACGGAATTCCGGGATCTTATGGCTGGTAATATTTATGAGCCGGAATACATCATTTAAGCCATCTCCGTCGGGAGTAAATGCCGAAGGCACGTCCGGTGCATGGTATTCAATCCGGACAAGCGCACTGGCCGTACTGTAGCAATGCCTGTTTTCTGCCGGGAGGCCGGTAACAGTGTACAGGGTCGTTTCCTCCGGTCTTGCAATTGTTTCTTCGCCCAAAGGATTATCAAGACTGAAATCGGGTGTCCATAGATATGTGTCTGCCTCACCCTTTACACGTAACCGGACATGACTGCCATGCTTAATCGTCGTATCAGATGGAATAATCTCCAGTTGAGGGGGCTGGGTAACCTTAATTACGGCCTCAAAGGTATCGGCACAGCCGCGATCGGTAATAATTACGGTATATACTTCATCCTGCAGCGGTGTGGCTACAGGATCGGGACACTGGGTGCAGCTCAGGCTGGCAGCAGGCCGGTAGCCGCTTTCATACCATTGGTACGCTTGCCCGGTCAACGCCTGCAACTGTACCTCGTCGCCGGGGCAGACAGATGTATCCACCGGTACCATACGGTTGTCTGGCATATAGATATCCAGTGTATCCGTCAGCAGGCAGCCGTTCCGGTTATAGGTCGTCACATGAATGCTCATGCTTTCCCGAACGTATATTTTCGAAGCAATGCCGTGAGATAGTATCCTGTCACCACTACCCCACTGCACCGTCCAGTTGGTCTCCGGGGCAAGATCATAGCTGAACAGGAACACCGGCAGATCTCCTGAAGGCAGCGGATGGGCACCCGTTCCCGTACAATGGCTTCCCGGAAAGCCTGCTGTGTCATACAGCGTAGCATAATAGGGTGTAGTAGCACATACCGCCGGAACAGAAGAAACACCCGTACCATTTTCATAGCAGATGTCCACCAGCAGGTTCATGCCGGTATCCCGGTTATAAAAGGTGGTGAACGGGAACCACAGATACCCCCCCGCGGCAGGTATGGTAACACTGCTGCTGAAAAAGACTTCTGTCGTCCCGGCTACAAACTGTGATGAAGAATCAAAACCGTCGATCGCCACGCATCTCAGGGAGATACGGACATCATTCATAATGGCTGTTCCGCTATTTGGGGGGAACTGAAAAGCCAGCCCTGTCAGCGTACCGGAATACAACATACCCGCTAAACGAAGGTCCGAAGCCCGGATAATATACTGGTGCCGGGCGAAGGGCTGAAGGGCCGGAAAAGGCGTCGCCATGGACCCGGCAGGCGCCGTATTCACGGACGCCAGAAAAGGATCTGCCTCCACCGTATCGGAGGGAGTGGAAGGACGAACGGCAACAGCGCCGCAGGGTATGTTCTGTAGCGGACCGGGGCCGGTGATCTCCGCCTGCGGCCGGATAAAATCAGGACGGCATACCACCAGTCCATCTTCCGGCAAGAGGCGTATTGCATTATCCCGATCCACATATACCTTCACCGTATCCGCAACGGGACATACACCGGACAATGCAGAAAGGGCATAATAGACTGTGGACTGATCCGGTGTGGCCACCGGGTTCACGCAGTTGGTGCAGCTCAGGCTGGAAAGCGGAGATCCACCGGGCAGCACGTCCCATTGTACCGGATCCGTAGTTGCCTCCAACGTTACGGATCTGCCCGGACAGATCGTCAGTTCCCGTCGGGTGACCCTCCCGGGGAAAACTGCGACATCAAACGTCAGTGTATCAAAATCGCAGACCCCGTTACTAACGATACAGGTCACCTGCTTGCTGCCGAGTGTACTCCATGAAACCACCGGAACGGGATCCGAAGACGTCGCCGGCGTTGCGTCGGAACCGAAATCCCACTGATAATATATGTCTGAAACCGGCATATTGGTAACACGGAAACTCCTTGAAGTGAACTGGCAAACGCTGTCGTCACCGGCAATAGCAAACGTATCCACCGGCATCAGGCTGAGGTCGTCAATGACCATCCCCAATGTACCGGAGATCAGAGAACGCATGCTGATCCGCAGATTGACAACCCCTGATCCCAGGGGTACCTGGAATACAGGTATGCCGGCGACTGGTGTCAGGGCAAAGCTGGTATTATTCCGGACAATGTCCATATTCACATACGTGCCTACGACGTTATTCGCAGCATCAAGTCCTTCTATCCGTAGGTTAATCGTCGTAGGATTGGGGCTGCTCGCGTCCGCAGTACGCCGGGATGCCTTCATTTCGAACCTGTACTCAAGCCCCGGCAAAACGCATACATCCTGGTAAAAGCAGGATTCGGCATCAATCTCTGCTACCCGGTTGCTGCTATTGCTTCCACCATAGATATTTTCGGTATGGACTGCCTCGACTATATCGCACATTGTGGTCCAGTAGGCACGCTGCAAGTTGAAATTGCCGTTACGGATCAGCTCTTTTGCGGCGGCAACGAGACTTCCCTCACAAAGGAAAACCAGCGTGAAGATCATTACTAAAATTCCGGATAACCATGTTCTCATAGAGTTTTTTTATCTTATTAATAACATTTCCCTGTTTATAAAACTGCTATATCTTAAATACCATCATTATTTTTTCGTTTCACACAAATACCTACCTGCCATGCTTGATCAGTTTTTCCATCCGGATCAATGCTTCGTTCTGATCCCTTACACGGATCATATAAACACCATCCGGCAGGTCACCCAGTCGTACACCCTCTGCAGTAGCCGGCACTTCGATGTCTCTGCCGTCCATCGCCTGTACGGATACCTGTACCGGAAAAGGCGCCCGGATATACACCACATCGCTCGTCGGGTTGGGATATATCTCCACGGCATCTGCCCGGGGAAGCAACGTCTGTATAGATACACCGTCTACCGTATGGAACGCAGAATTGGCGGTACAGTTATTACTGTCTGTGATGATCACATAATACAGACCGGCCTCCGTAGCAATATGCATATAGCTGGTAGCGCCGGATATAGACTGACCATTTACATACCATTGATAGGACATATAGTAGTCTTCCGTAGTAAGGGTATCCCTGTTTACGGTAACGAGCGGGACGGGCTCGGCATGTACACCAACAAACACCGGATCATCACTCGTCAAAGCACATGAACCTGAATATACGGTTACCGTATAATCACCTGTCTCCACTACATCATAGCTGCGACCGGTCGCGCCAGGGATAACGGTTCCATACCATCGCCACTGATATTGCATTCCGGGTGCGTCAGCCATCAGCGTTATAGGGTCATCCTCGCAGGTATGAACAGGCCCCGGAGGTGTGATCGTGGTTGCGTATGAGATCACCTGCATGGTAACCGCAGCGCTTAATACCGTATCTGTAACGACGCAGCCAAGGCTACTGCCCAGGCGGCAGGCGATCATATCCCCGCTGTTCAGCCCGTAGTCCATATATACACTACTGTTCGTTCCTACAGGGAGCGCGTTCTTATACCACTGGTAAGCCGGTGTGCCGCCGCCGTTCACCGGTGTGGCTGTAAATGTGACCATGTCTCCCGGACATATAGTCGCGCCCTTGTCGGATTGCACGGATACGGCGGGCGTAACCAGCGGAGTGACAGTCATGCTCAATAAATTGGACAGTACGCTGTCCGGTACTGCACAGGTCGCGTTGCTGGTCATACGGCAGGTGATCACGTCACCCTGGGTCAGGCTATTATCCGTGTACGAAGGGCCAGAGCCGAGAACAGCTCCGTTTTTCCGCCATTGATAAGCGGGCGCCGTACCACCGTTCACAGGAGCAGGAGTGAAGGTGACTGATGCACCGGCGCAGATGGAAATGCCGGGATTAGCGCTAATGTTTACCGATGGCGTAACGGATGGTGTCACCGTCATGGTCAGGGCATTGGAAACCGCGCTGTCCGGAATGGCACAAGCGGCATTGCTGGTCATACGGCAGGTAATCACCTGTCCGTTCGTCGGTGCATTGTCGGTATACGTGGAACCGGTGCTCACGAGTACTCCGTTCTTCCGCCATTGATAAACGGGGGCTGTGCCGCCGTTCACAGGAGCAGGCGTGAAGGTGACCGGCGTACCGGAACAGATGGACGTGTCCGGACTGGCGCTGATCATGACGGCAGGCGTGACGGATGATGTCACCGTCATGGTCAGGGCATTGGAGATTGCCGTGTCCGGAATGGCGCAGGTGCTGCTGCTGCTCATAAGACAGGTAATGACATCATTATCAGCCGGACCGTTATCCGTATAACTACCTCCGCTACCCACCGGGACACCGTTCTTTCGCCACAGGTATACAGGCGCGGTTCCCCCGCCGGTCGGTGCAGGGATAAAGGTAACCGACATACCGGTGCAGATGGAAATGCCGGGGTTGGCGCTGATAATGACGGCAGGTGTGACGGAAGCGGTGATGGCAACCACCGTATCTGCGGTATCGGAAGTAATACTACCCAGAGTAGCCCATGCCCGGTAAGTACCCGCGTTCACAGGATCCACATTGGGAATAACGACCATCGTGCCGGTAGCCGAGAAGCCGTTAGGGCCTTCCCACTCAATCGTAGCAGAGGATACGGAAGCAGAGGCGGTCAACTTGATGGTATCACTGGCGCAGACAGGGCTGTTGTTTTCAGTAATGGTTACAGACAATTGGGTGAAATCTACCGCGTCGGCCCCTATATCCACCGGTGAAAGAACGGCACGTAACTCCCCGTCGAAATCTTCCGTTACATCAGGGATCAACGTACCGGCGCCGTCCACTGGTGAAAGAAAACCGGCTGAATTGATATGCAGATCCACGTCCTGTGCATTCCCCAGCGGCGACATGAATAACGGATCATCCGTCAGACTGCTGTCGTCGCCGCTGATCCATCCGGGAGTGTATACTGCCGTGATATTGCCGGTTCCATTGCTGTTTGCCGAGGCCAGATTATTGGCTGCACCGGTTCCATACCCGTAGACATTATGGCTAAACTCCGCACCCGACGATATACCATCGATCCATACCGAGAAATGATTGCTGCCGCCCGATGCATTCGTACGGTCATTCACAAATATATTATTTATCACACTGTACGTGCCGCCGATATTTGCATTACGGAAGGCCGCTGTGTGCCTGCCCGTAGTGTTGCCCACACCCGTACCTCCGATGTACACACTGTTGTGAAAGTAATCACGATGAACCACACCGTCACGGACTATACCATATATCAGCATCGCATTCGTCAGCGGCGTGCCGTCCGGACGGATACCCAGGCGTATCATATTATTCGTTGCACGCACACACCCGCCTCCATCCAGTCCTCTCATAACCGCTGCCGTATTCGTAGCGGAGGTCATATCAAAGCTGTGAATGAAATTCCCATCCAATCTACTGATTACACTGCCGGTGTTATTCCCGAAAAAATATATCCCATTAATATAGACACCCTGGGTCGGTGCATGCGAGATCAGTGTGTGAATAACGTTCCGCGACACAGACACTGACTGTGCCAGCGCCGCCCTCATACCAATCCCCAAAACGGCAGCATCACCACCGGTACTCGTTCCACGGGTATGCGATTCGAGATTGTAGATGGTGTTGCCGTCAATAGCAAATACTCTTGCATTATCATCTGCAACCCGGATACCGGCAACCTGATTGTCTACCCCGGTAGTACCCGTACCATTGTTGGCAAGGTTGGCAATCGTATTATTGGTGATCCATAACCGGGGGCTCCCGGATGCAAGGGCAATGCCTCTTACCCATCTGGCGCCCGTACCTGTATTAGATGCATAAAGGCTGTTGGCGGTTGTTGTGCTGCCGATGATATTACTGTCAATAAGAAAATCTCCTGCACCATTGATACGAATACCCCAGACACGGTTCCCGTTGTTCGCCACTGTAATCCCTCCTATCACATTCTTCCGGATATTGAAAACATCAGCCGCGGCGCCGCCGGCAATAAATATACCTGCCGTTTCTCCATTAGTGCCGGAGGCCACTCTGATCATATCATTAGCGGTCGTACCGCCTATCGTATTCCCTTCAATATCCATACTCCCGGTAGCATGAGAGGATATGCCGTTGAACGTAACGCTCGTGGTGGTAGCGGTTTGAGAAATATTGGTGATCGTATTGTTCCGGATCACGCTCGGGAATGGTGTTGCACCGTCCCGGACTGACATCCGGATCCCACAGAAAACATGCGGCTGATTGCTCAGGGTATAAGGGGCGCCGCCGCACTGCGGCTCAGACCCGCCGATATAGTTTCCGGTTACCACAAACCCATTACCCACACTGTTGCCGTTCCGGGCAGGTATGATCCAAATCGGGCGGCTAAAACCTCCTCCTGTAAAACTGCGCGACGCGGTCTGGAAAAAGCTGTTCCCTGTGATCCGCCACGCCTGCACCCCATGGTTCAGCTCCACACCGGCAGAGCCCGCCGGGGCAAGAAAGAAATCATAGATGTTGTTATTCGAGATCACTCCCTGCTCGTTGAAGTTTGATGTATAACCATTATTGTCCACACCGCGCACATAAATACCGATAGAGGGCAAATTCGCAGTTGTTGTGCCGTGTATATTACAATGGTCAATCGTGTCCCGGTCATTCCCTCCTGTTCCCGTATTACCAATATATACGACACCGGCCATACCATTCGGCAAATTCGCATCCGTATTGTGCCTACCCTGGAGGTCACAATAGCTGATCCGGTTGTCGTTTGCCCCGTTATTCAGGCGGATCGCAACACCAGCCGTATTCGTGTTCCGGATATTCAGATAGACCGGGTTCACCGTACCCGAAGGATTCACCGGCATAGGGGGAGTACCCGTTGTACCGCCCGGCGTACCATCTATTATTACATGCCTGGCGCCGTCAATATCTATGACAGGCCCTGCATTGCTACCCGTAATCTCAAGCCCGTTGGCGCCGGCGGCAGGACGGATCGTCAGCGTGTGTGTGGGAGAGATACAGACACTGTAGCTGATAGTGATCGGAAAAGTTTCACCGGCGCTGGTATAATTGCTTTGCAACTCCAGCACTACAGCACCGGATATACCGGTAAAGATGCCGGCAAGCGCAGCCGTAAGGGTGGGATACGTACCTGTGGGGCCTACCGGGATCACGCCCGACGGACCGCCACTACACGCAGGTGTGGAGGCGCTGCCGGACAATGGCGCTGCCACCCGGTAAACCGGCCCGGCACAATCCGTACCGGCATTAAAAGAATATATATAGAAATCATATGATGTTGCTGCTGTCAGAAACATTGCACTGAAGGAGGTAGCTGCGCCCACCTGTACCACCGTCCCTACACCGAGGGTGCTGCCGGGCGTATATACCACGCCGTCTGTCGGCGGCACCAGTGTCCCACCCGACGGGTAACGGACCACCAGGTACCCGTCCACTACCTGTGAGGCAGCAGTAAAAGTACCATCGATTTGACCAGACGATATCGCAGACAGGTTCAAAGCGGTTGGCTGCGCCGGGGGAACATCGCATGCTGTTTGAACGCTCACCGCCATAATATTGGGGCTACCGTTTCCACTGCCCAGGCGGCGCTCAAAGAACAGACGGGAAATCTGTTTTCCCCAATGTGCGACCGGGATATCAAGCGTTACCCGGTATAAACGCGGCCCGGCTTGACCTGAGGCATCTCTCTCGAAGCCAGCACAACCGTTCTGGCTACGCAGGACCCTTGTAAAGATACCTAAAGAGTTGGGAGCATTGGCATTGGTGGAATACCAGTCCTGCATATTTACAGTGCCGGTAAACATGCTGTTATCCGTGAAATGCACGGTCACGGACAGATTGTTATAGACCCCACCGGCCGAGAGAGCCGCCAGGTAAACCGTAGCCGCAGATACCGGTGTCACGAACGTCAGCGTTCCCGTATCCTGGCCCACAGCGGATTGCAGATGCAGGGCGTTCAACCCATTAAAAGGCGCCAACTGAAAGGTAAGACCGGGCACACCGCCACCGCCCAGCTCCCCTGTTGCAGGAAAGACATTGGCAGCGTTAGGCAGGCCACAGGTGCCGTTAAATTGATAATCCGGAGCAACAAACACACGACCACTCACACCATCCGCGTCAAGGCTTCCCGTCGTGCTGGCGGAAGGGCTGCCAATGCCATCGGCAACGACATCTTTATTGAATCCTGTGACAGGTACCGGCACATAGTCCGCCTTTATGAAAGAAAAACTTAATAATCCTGCTAATAAGAATAAATAAAATATGCGTCTATTCATACAATGAAATATTTAATAAAAAAACATTCGATATTTTAAAAATGAAAAATCATGGCTACAGTCACTACCCAATATTACAGGTCGTGATCAAAAAAAGTAAAAAAAGAAGGATAACAAAAACATAACAATAAATTATAAAGATCAAAATCAGCATAATAAGAATTAAATTATTTTACATTTCTTATGATTAATTTCATAAATTCATAACCTGCGCAAACGGTTATCAATTACTGTTGTCGGGAGAAAATGTTTTGAAATGGGTTACAATCCTGATCAGAAAAGCAGTGATACTTTTTTGCGTTACCGCAACAGTTGGAAGTTACCTTTCCGGATATACTGCCTGTTATCTACATTATATTGCAGGAGATACACATAAGTACCGAACTGCGCCGGTACCCCCTTATACGTGCCATCCCAACCCTGCAATTTGTTCTGTGTTGTATAAACACGCTCACCCCATCGGTTGAATATGCTGAATACAAATCCGTTAAGACGGCCGATATTACCCAGCACACGAAATAAATCGTTCAATCCATCTCCATTCGGTGTAAACGCATTTGGAATCCAGATATCACAGAAAATCTGGTTCAGCGTGATCGTATCAGATGCACTACCACACATGTTCACAGCCGTAACCACATAATCACCGCCATAGTTTACAAGAAGGTTCGCTCCGGAGGAACCGTCAGACCAGATCAGCGAATCCGCATTAAAAGCCTGCGGGGTGAGGAGTAGCGGCGTTTCCTCACATACGGTTGTATCCGAGCCGATAAAAACTTCCGGTTTCGGATAATACGACAACAGCACTGTGTCATTACCCGCACAGCCATACTCCGTAACGATGCCAAGGGAATACATCCCGCCGGTACGCACGGTAATGGCTGCGGTGGTATCACCCGTACTCCACAGATAATGATCACCGTTATTGTTTCTATCGCTCAATATGATCTCCTGCTCCGGACAAATGTCACGGTCTTCGCCCAGGTCCACATCCGGGGGCGGCATGGCCGTAACCCGTACCGTATCATGAACGATACAACCCTCCAGATCGACCGTCAGCACATAAGTCCCGGTAGTGTTTACCCGGACAGACGGCGTCGTCGCCCCGGTACTCCAGAGGTACGCAGCCCCCGGAATGTTACCGGTGGAAAGCGTAAGCGGGTGTTGTTCACAAATGGTAGTATCCGGCCCCACATACACAACCGGTGTTGGGACGATGGTAATGTCGATGGTGTCACTTAGTCTGCACCCCATATGTGTTAATTCTACCCAAAATGTACCGCTGTTCCGGACAAGCATCTGGCCGCCTGTCTGTCCGTCGCTCCACAGGTAGGTCGTACCGGCCAGTTGCGGGGCAGACAGGATAACGGGCAGATCTTTGTCGCATACGCCCCGGTCCGGGCCGAGATCCGGCACGGGCGGATATACCAGGCCGACCGTAACGGTATCACTCAAAGGACAGTAGTAGTTGCTGTTGGCATTCATTTCCAGCCAGTAGGTGCCGGCAGCGGAAGTTCTGATAACTGGTGTCGTATCGCCGGTATTCCAGCGGAACACGGCGCCTGTATAATTACCGATTACCTGCAATGTCGCAGTGTCACCGACACATATAACGGTATCCGGGCTGATGGAAAGGGTGTATATGGGTATCCATGAATTTGCACTTTCCTGCAGTACCAGACCTGTCATAACCTGCCCCGGTTGTCCCGGCCCTGTGCCGTTATTACTGTTTAATTGCCTGTTATATCCGGCGGCTCCTCCTGTAACGGTGGTCGATATGGCAGACTGGAGGGAACTGCTGCTCAACCAAATGAGGCCACCACCACCGCCGCCTGCCGCATCACCACCGCCGGCGGCATTGTCCCCACCCTTCCCTCCCCGGGCGCTTACGGCAATACTGCTACCCGTAATAGTCTGGGCGGAAATAGAAATAATACCGCCCGCGCCGCCACCGCCCACACCATCGGAAGAGCTGCCGGTCATATCGGCGGACGCCAGACCATCCGCTTTAATAGCTATACCCGAAGCCGCAATAATAGTCCCGGCACGCAGCAGGATCAGTCCGCCACCATTTCCTCCGGGACTCAGCACCTCATCGTTCTGCTGCCCACCACCACCACCGCCGCCGAGAAACAGCCGCTGCTGACTGTAATTGAGGGCCGCGCCACCGATACCACCCACACCCTGAATATTAGTGCATCCGGGCCATCCATACCCCCCGGCTCCTCCCGCTCCGTAGTTGCCGCCGCCGGCACCGCCGCCATTATGCCGGTTCCCGCCACCGCCACCGTTAGCCAGCTTGCCTTTCCCGCCGTTGGCATCTCTGTTGTAGTTTACGATGCCTTCCCCTTTGTAAGCGCCGTTGCCACTTGATATCGGCACCACAAAATCATATATATGGCAGCCGTTGCTACTCCTTGACGATGATGCTCCGTGCCTAAATCCCTTCCCCGAAACATCCATGTCCGCATTCAGCGTGAGCGTCCCCGAAACTTCAAATACCAGCACACCACCGGTGGCGCCGTTCCATGCCGGACAGGTAAGCGTACCGGATACGGTGACGTTGCCATATTGTGGTACACGAACCAACTGCACAGCTCCGGTGATATCATACCAGTGCAGCAGCGCCTGTACGAAGCTGATATTGCCGCCGCTGACCGAAGCAATATTGGCAAACTCATATTTGCCTGCACTGCCGTAATCAATAATATCTCCAAAGGTTACTGTATTGGTCTGGTCTATCGTCGCGCCTTTCATCTGGATAATCAGGACCCTGTCTCCCGGGTTGAAACCTGCCGGGTTGCCTACGGTAACGGAATTGGTGCAGGAATCAATACCAGTTACCGGCGTGTACTCATTGATGGTACCAGAGATCGGAGCCTGTGTATAGCCCGGGGATGGAAAAATGCATATAAAAGACAATACCAATAATCTTAGCCAACCAATTAAAATATTTTTTCTTCTCATGTCATGTAATTTTCTGGAATAATAAACTGTGGTACAATCTAATATTACAGGACATGAGTACAAAAAGTCAGGAAAGAAGGGCAACAAAAACACAACAATAAATTATGAAGATCAAAATCAACAGAATAAGAATTATATTATTTTATAACTCTTATGATTAATTTCATCAATTCCTTAGAAGCTGTCTAAAATTATTTCAAATCATAATGTATTGCATTGAAAAACATTAGCCCGGGTGTATGCTGCCCTTTCAGGGCGGGGTTGAGGTGGTGAACATGTTGTGCCCAACGCGATGCGTTGGGTTTTATATATATTGCCCCTGCGGGGCGCCGGCCCGGTTTATCCGCAATATCGAAGGTTATGTTGTTATAATCGCCTCCTGTCACCTGCCGGAAGACATACCGTACCTGAAGCTCAAAACACATCGGAGGTTGTTATCAACTCCCCGTCTCCTGCCGGAAGATTTACCCTACCTGAAACTCAAAAGGCTGAAAGCCTTTGATACATACAGCCCAGGGCATTGCCCCGGGTTGCAAATGAAACCCATAACACATCCCCTGCGCCCTGAAAGGGCAGCATATAGTCTTTACCCCATTCTTATTATGCGAATTACATATACACTCTGTTATTTTCATTGAAAATCATGTGTGTATAAACATTTTGTTGCGAAACTTCGCCGCATCAATTTGAATTGCACCCGATGAGATACAGATTATTCCTCTTTCGTTATTTCGTGTTCGTGGAGGCCTGTTTTTTTAAACAGACGTTGTTTTGTTCTTCTTATCGCTTCGGGAGAAACACCAATCATATTTGCCTTTTCGTTCACTGACAATCCCAATTTGGACAGGGCGAGCAGGCGGATCTCTGCCTGTGTCAGGTTAGGGAATCTTTCATTCAATCTTATAAAGAAGTCAATATGTACACGGGTAAATAATTCTTTAAAATTGATCCAGTCATCTTCCGTAAGTATGGTAGCCGTCTGCAGCCGCTTCAAGGCCTCCTCTTTTTCAGCCATAGCTGGTGAGGTGCCGGTCAGTTGCTGCAGTTGTTCTATTTCGCGGGAGAACCGGTCCACCAACTGTTGCTTTTGCTTCAAACTTTCTATATAGGAGTTCAACAAATATTGGGCATTACGTAATTCCTCTTCTTTACGCCTCTTTTCTATTTCAAATACCTCCCGTTCCTTTTTCCGGCGGAAGTAAATCTTTCTCAATGCCTGAATAATGACGATCAATATCAGGATGAAAATAATAATGACCGTATTACGCACTAATATTTGCCAGTTTCTTTCATTTTCCAATAACCGGATATTGGCCAGATGTGCTTCCGTTTCCGTTTTATTGCGAGCCTGTTCCAGGATCTCTCTTTGACTTTCTGTAGAAGAATATTGGGTGTACCGTATGAATGAGTCGGTATATTGCAATGCCCGCTTATAATTATTTTTATACGTATAATAAGCAGATAAGCATTCATAATAATCTGCTCTCCATTTACTTGAACCACAATGCGGAAGGAGTTGCCGGCAAGCTTCCAGCATTTGTTCTGTACCGGGAATATTTTCCTGTGCCAGATAAATTTTCGCCAACAATACGGCAGCGGTTGCAGCACTCTCACGTTGTTTAGCCTCCAAGCTCACTGTAAAATCTTCATATATCAGCTCTGCAGCCTTCTCATATTCTTGCTGCTGGTAATATATATATCCAATGTTACCTGATATGAGTGCAACCCAGGCCGGGCTCCAGGAAACTGCATGGTCAAGCGCCTTCTGGTAATAGTATATTGCCGAATCATATTGCTGTATACTCCCATAAGCCATACCCAGCGTGTTATATAAATTCACCACATCAACTGTGTTATTTCCCGGAAGTCCTGTGGCCTCCAGCATATACCGGATGGCTGTCTGCGGCTCTCTGAAATGCAAGTGGCCGATACCAAGCCGGAACAGCAGGTAACCGGCAGATGGTAAATTCCGGTATCCTATCTTTTTTGCCTCATTATGCGCCTTCAGCATATATTCAAATGCCAGCGGATAATTGCGGACAGGGGCGTAATACCATGACCCTTTATAAAAAAGTGCCTCTATTTCCATAGCCTCGGTGCATGCCTCTGCCGCGAGCACCTGGTTGAAATAATATAACGGCAGCGTGTCCTTATCAGCAAAATGATGGTACAGATACCGTCCCTTCAGCAGTAGCGTATAGGTCTCCAGCTCAGGAACCTTTCGCTCAGCGGCGATAGTCGCCAGATGGTTGAGTAAATGGAATGCTGTTGCAGAATCAAGCTCATACAGGTAATCATTATAATAAGCGCCTGCTTCCCGGATCAGTTGTTGCCGGGGTATACGCCGGAAGGTATCCACTGCCATCATATAACCGTCGGGGACAGCCACTACATTAAATACAAGGAGCAGAAATAAGAAGATCCGGGACATAGGTAATATATTAGACGGTAGATAATTAATCTACCACACGAAAAAGCAGCGGATTACACCTTATACATCCTCCACCATATCTTCTTTGGGAAGCCGTACCAGCTCATACTGCTTTGCAAATCCACACCAGTTACAATCTTCCTTACCGCAGCCTGTTTCAAATTCCCGGTTGATGATCCTGGTATACACATCTTTGATCTGTCCTTTCACCAGCCGTACGCTTTCATCGTCTATCGGCACCCGGTAACGCACAAACTCATCTTTTTTATTCTTTTCAATAAAATCAAACACACCGGCAATCATCTTCCAGGCCCGTGCCGGCGGATAATTTTCCAGCAGGATCTTATAAAAAACCATTTGCCGCCAATAATCACCGCCGTCAGGATGTGCAGGCACTGGTCCGTACAACTGATAACGGGCCGAGTATTCCGGGTTACCCGTCTTGTAATCCACTACCGTACAATCGGCACCCTCAAATTCAATCTTATCCAGCTTACCCTTTAAAGGCACGCCGTCAACAACCACATGGGAAATATTGTATTCCGCAATCACTGATTTGTTGAATGTACCGATATACCGGTCGTAATAATCACTTAATATCTGCGTGCCCAGCTCTTTCCGGCGTATGAACTGCTGTTCGGTAAAAGCGCTTTCCTCCCGCCGCAGTGCATATTGAAACCATTTGATTAACTCGTCTTTCCGTGGGAACATCTTTTTCTCATGTACATACATTTTCTTGAACAACTGCTCAAGCGCATAGTGTATAGCCGTGCCAAACGCCATGGCATCCGATTTAGCAGCAGGGACGCGCAGGATATATTCATAATAAAAAGACAACGGGCAGTCCAGATATTTATTCATCGCCGAAACACTGAGCTCAAAATGTTCCAGCCTTTTATCTATCAGCTCTTTTTTCGCCAGCGTCACCTGTACCGGCGGATCCGGCTGCATAGAGCCTGCCAGATGCCCGGTAATAACATCGTCAGACAACGCCATGCCGGAACGTTCTTCCGGTAGGCTTACCTCATCTACAAACCGGGATGGCTCCAGGTTTTTACCGTTGTTATCCTGGTGGGCATACGAGAGATAGAGATATTTTTTTGCCCTGGTAAGCGCTACGTAAAACAAACGCCGGGCAACCTCCTCGGCATTCTTTCCTTCTTCGTCCGCAGGTAACGTCCGGGTAAGCGTATCCGGCAGGGAAAAACCACGATTACCGCCACTCTTCCCTTCCCAGAAATTTTTCGTAAGTCCTATCAGAAATACATGTTCAAACTCGTGCCCTTTGGCGCTGAATGCCGTATAAAAACGAACACCGTTTTCCTGTTTCACGACTTTCTGTATGGAAAGAGGGATAGCTTCACGTTCCATCTGTTCGGTCATGGCCAGCAACTCCGGAACCTTCATACGCGGCCGCTTGCTGCATTCCTCTTTTATAAAATCGAAGAAGGTATTCAGCACCTGCATTTCCCATACTTGGTTATCTCCCCGCATAATAGAAGCGACGATACCTCCATCATATAAAATCTTCTCCAGCAGCATCGGTATGGTAAGCGATGATACGCTGCGTATCCATTGTTCCATATTCCGCCCCAGCTTCCGCAGAGGTGCAGCGCTTTGCAACCCCATAGTTTCGAGCAGCAGCTCGTCCTGAAGGAGGTAACGCCAGTACACATGCTTACGATCCTTACTTTGGAGGTATACACTGAGCGTAGCAATATCCAGTGGGGCAATACCGAAAAAAGGAGCATGCATCATACGAAAGAGCATATCTTCTCCGCTGAAAGAGCGTGTTGATTCCCGGTCGAGATATTGGAGAATATGCAGTAACTGCCCGGCAAGCGGCAGATCCAGCACATTAACGGGGCGTTTTACCCAATACGGAATACGTTTTTTCTCCAGCAGTGAAATAATATTTGCCGCCTGCTTGTGCTGCGCATAAAGCACGGCTACGTTATTTAACGCAACGCCCCTTTGCTGTAACGCTTCGATCTCCGATACGACATACGCTTCCTCATGTAATTGATTATAGCAAACACGCACCACCGGCGGCGCCACATCTTCCGTCACAAAGCGTTCATTAGCCGAACGGATCTGTTTATCCAGATTCAGGTTTTCCAACTGGTGGATCAGGCGCTGGCGGTTGTTTTCAATAGAATGGGTAGCCTTATCAAGGATAGCCTGTGCGGAACGGTAATTTTCTTTCAGTACGATCACTTTAATCGTCTCCCGGTAGCGTTCATAAAACTCAATAACATTCTGCAGACGCGCACCCTGGAATTCAAAAACAGACTGGTCGTCATCACCTACAATAAACAGGTTCGGATCACTCCAGTAATCAGCCAGCAGGGTGAGCAGCTCGTTCTGAGCGCCGCTGGTATCCTGAAATTCATCCACCAGCATAAACTGAAACCGCTCCTGCTGAATCTGCAGGAATCCGGGATTTTCCTTAAATGCCCGGATCACCCAAAGGATCATGTCATTAAAATCATAACGACCCGCCTGCTCCATACGCCGCTGATATTCGGGAAACAACAGTGCCGCCGCACGGGTACGCTCCATTTTTTCCGATTCCTTGCGTATCTCTTCCGTTTTCACATCCCCAGCCTGGATGTTCTTTTTGGTGTTGCCTTTTTTATAAATATACTGTTCCCGGTTAGGGAGATCAGCCAGATAGGCATCTATAGCATCGCTTACAAATTCTGCGCTCCAGTCTTCCGACTTCATGAGATCAAAAAGCGAGATAAGGTTCCGGGCATCATAATAGATATTGCCTTTAAGACGTCTCAGGGCATGACCTTCCGGGAGATCTTCGATAAGTGCATAGAGCAGATCCATCCGCTCGAGATCAGATATTGCCGTAAGATCGCGCAGCCCAAAATGTTCCGGATTACGCTGAATGATCTGGTTACAGAAAGCGTGAAAGGTGAAAATATGCACCCTGTGCGCATCTTCCCCGATAATGTCCAGCAAGCGCCGGCGCATGGCTACAGTTGCCTCATCCGTAAAAGTGAGACATAAGATCTCAAACGGCTTCACCTGGGCTTCGCTGCGCAGCAGGTTCGCAATACGCATGGAAAGCACTTCTGTCTTACCGGTACCCGGCCCGGCAATGACCATCACAGGCCCGTAAACAACATCTACGGCAGCCCGCTGCTGCTCATTCAGTTTTTCATATCTGGGGCGGAATTGTGCGTCGTCGAACATAAAATACCTTCACCGGCAATATTACATTTACCGGCGTACGCTAAAGTACATTATATCAGCAAAATGCGCTGGATTTTATTGGGGTGCAATTCAAATCTTCGCTCCTCTTTTCAAAGTATCCATTTTTTTGATAGCGAAGATTTGAATTGCACCCTTTTATTGACGGATGAACGGTATTACCGACTGTCCCGATCCTCCGTCCTGCATGATCCGGAATACATACATACCGGGAGCCCAGTCGTGCACAGGAATATGCAATCCATTCGTGTGCACAAGAGACGAAAGCCCTGCTTTATATACTCTTTTACCCGAAAGATCATACACTATTGCCGTATAATTTCCGGGAGTTGGGTATTGAACCTGCACATTCAGATAGTCGGCCACAGGATTGGGATAAATCCGGACGGGTATCTCCTGTTGTGTTATTCCGGCAACTGAAGAACCGGCATGTTCCTGTATGGTCGTTGAAAAAGGCGTATTACATCTGTCGCCCGCATCATCCCTTCCATTCCCGTTTACCGCATTAAATATGGCCCATAACGTCACCTGGCCGGTGCCTACCTGGGGAGCTGTCCAGTCAAAAGCAACATGGTATTCGTTTCCGGGCGTACCGGCTGTAATTGTTCGTCTGTGCTCTACAAGACCAATCCCACCGGCGGTAGCAAGGCGGTAATCAGCATCAAGGCCGGAGGTATTAATACTGCCCGCCTGAGTATTGCTGCCGGTAACCAGTACAGCCTGGAAGCCGAATCTCGTATTGGCATTTACACCGTTAACTGCATCAAGCTGTATTTCGTATATGTTGCCGGGGACGTATCCCCCGGCCAGCGGCTCTCCCGTTGTTTTATCAATAAAAGCAGCGGTCAACTGAATATCGGCCGTTGCAGCGCCATGACATCCGCCTGCAGCGCAGGTTAATGCAGGGCTGACCCTGCCGGTATTATCTCCCGATCCGCTGAAGGCAGGCCCGGAAGAACTTCCGGTCAATGACAGTAAAGCTATTGCTGCCGAAAACACTACAAGTATAAAAGTTCGCTTCATGAATTCATTCGTTTGAGAAACAATAATACTGAATAACAGGCGTTTCTGTAACGGGAATCGTTGGGTATTATTTTGTTTTATACGTCTTGTCTTTTTTTTACTGTATTCCTGATTTACATTTACATCGTATATGGACCTGCAGCAATTCAAACGGAAAGTAGCCCGGAATAAAAAAGGACTGACAAAATTTCTAAAACGGCTGGATGAAAAAGTACCGGAAGATTTTAATCCGTTGGTAAACGAAGTAAATAAAACGGTATGGCGGGATGTAGACTGCCTCAGTTGCGCCAACTGCTGCAAGACCATGACGCCAACATGGACCAGCAAAGATGTCAGACGTACCGCAGATCATCTGGGTATTACCCCTGAAGAATTTCGTAGCCGTTGGCTATACAAGGAAAAGGAAACCGGCGACTGGATGAATAGAACCACTCCCTGCCAGTTCCTCGACCTGAATACCAATATGTGTTCCGTATATGAAGTACGTCCGGCAGACTGCCGTGGCTTTCCTCACCACACCAAGAAACCGTTTGACCTGTACAACGACATGTATATCGCTAATATTGAGCACTGCCCGGCAACTTTTCTGTTTATTTCAAGAATAAAAAAACGTGTAGAACAGGAATACGAGTGGGATTAACACAAGTTGGGGCAATCCTATGTGATTGCCCTCCACCCAGATCCAGGTATAGCCCGTCAGGATGTTATCCAGCGAATCTCCCTGTCCTCCGTTACCTGTATGATTCCAGGTTTCGTACCGGGTGTAAGCTTGCCCAAATGCTGCATCTGCAGCGCTGCCGCGCCGTCGGACGTAGCCCAGCGAAAAAGAGTTTCCCAAGTTAGTTCCGGGAAATATTCCTTCAATGTGATCAATTCCGACAACACACACAGCCGTTCATTGGAAGCCAGACTGTCTGTACCAATACAAATGTTTACACCCTCGTGCGCTGCCAGCATCTGTACATCCGGCAACGTATTTTCTATATAGAGATTTGCATTGGGGCAAAGACACCAGTAGCAATCATCCAATCGCTTCTGCGCAAACCGAACATCATCTCCAGTAGTAAATGTATTATGCACAAAAACAAACGGAGGAGTGGATTCAAAATGGGGCAGGTAAGACTGTATTGAAGAAATACCCGTAGGTTCAAAAAAGCGATAGTCTATACCCAATCCGTCCAGCAGATCATTCACAGTGCCGCTTTTATCCTTATAAAAAGCATTCTCCGCTTCTGTCTCCTGATTATGGATGCTCATCAGGGAATCATGTCCGGCACCTTCTGCGATCATCCGGAATAAAACGCCGGATACGGAATAAGGCGCATGCGGCACAAGCGATTGGCGCAATATTTTTTCCCCTTGCTGCTGTGCCGCAAATTGTTTCAGTACACCCTGTGCATAAGCAAATCTTTGCTGTGCATGAGTTTCCGTAAATCCGATACATTCCACGAATGTGTGTATATGCAATAAATCGAGGTCACGCAAATCCAGCGTATCCGTGCCATTGGCAATATCACCGACCGCTATAATGCCGTGGTTATGCATTACCTTGATAGCATTATGCCGTGCTGTCGCCTTCTGTACATCTGTATAGTTATTCCGCAAACCGGCCACCTGTTGCAGAAAAGGGATCAGCCCGGTATGCCGGGGTATCCTGCCTTGCATATGCGATAGTTCCAGATGACAGTGTACATTCACAAAAGCGGGGAGCAGGATACCGTCATAAAATGAAGCCTGTTTTTTAAGTGCAGGGACGTTATGCAGTGCAATGATAGTCCCGTCTTCGGAAACCTCTATGGATGTATCTGCATGGAGCCACTTAAACCCATCATGGATACGTGGTGCTGTGATGAGTCTGCCCGTCATAAACTATCTCACATTGAATGGATCGTTAGTTTTTAAAATGACGTAGCAGCACCACTTCTCTTTCGGTGAGGAAACGCCATTTACCTCTGGGGATATTTTTCTTGGTGAGACCGGCATACATTACACGGTCGAGCTTTACCACTTCATAACCGAGGGACTCAAAAATACGGCGTACAATACGGTTGCGTCCGCTGTGGATCTCAATACCCAGCTCATGCTTCTCTTCCAGATAAGCGAGCGAATCCACCGGGGCGATACCATCTTCCAGTTTCACGCCTGCCAGCACTTGTTCAAAATCAGCTTTGGCCAATGGTTTATCCAGCGTTACCTGATATACTTTTTTCACCTGGTAGCTGGGATGAGACAACTTCTGCGTCAGGTCGCCATCATTGGTCAGCAACAATAATCCGGTAGTGTTACGATCGAGTCTGCCGACCGGGAACAACCGTCCGTCGCCGGCGTTTGTCACCAACGACATCACAGTTTTACGCCCCTGGGGATCTTCTGTGGTTGTGATAAAACCTTTAGGTTTATTCAGCAAAACATACACCAGGTTTTTCCGGATAGAAAGTTTTTTCCCTGCAAGCGTCACCTTGTCTCCGGGCATTACCTTATGACCGGGATCAAGTATCAACTCACCATTTACACGCGCCTTGCCCTGCTTTACCAGCGCCGCAGCATCTCTTCTGCTGGATTCACCGCTGTGCGCAATATATTTATTGAGCGGCATGGGCTCTGATTCCGGACGGGGAACAGGGTTTTCATATTCTTCTTCATCGCGTATACGGGGAGTACGTTCCGGGCGTTCAAAATTTCGCTGGAAGCGGTCGCTGTTAAAGCGTTTACGATCGGACGTTCCATCCGTTTTTTCCGGTCTTCTGCCGGAAAAAGATGAAGTAGCTTTTTTCCTGCCGGATTCAAATGAATCACGACTGCCCCTTTGTGGCCGGCTATCCACATCACGTTTATTTTTACCGGCAGCTTTCCTGTCGGCAAATTTATCTCCGCCATGATCACGCCGCGCTGGTTTAGAGCTGTCATCCCACCGGTTATCCACCGGTTTATCTTTACGCCCGGAGCCGCCGGAAGCAGATCCATAGGTTTTCCGGAAACGTTCTTCCCCGTCAAATCTGCGTTTCGGCTTCCCGGAATGCGACGAACCGGAAACGGCTTTACCGGATCTTTTTTCGGGATGTTTTTTATCTGACCCGGAAGGGGATGTTTTTTTCATGATGTTATTTTATGCACAAGGCGAACTGCAAAGGTATTACATATTTCGCCCCGTAGGGGCAATCCTGCGTGATTGTCCAATACATCAGGGCAATCACGCAGGATTGCCCTACGATAAAAATGGGTTATATTGTTTTTCCCTGCCGATTGTCGTGGCCGGACCATGCCCTGAAAAAACCTGCGTATCATCCGGCAATGGCAACAGGCTTGTGCGGATACTGTTTATCAGCGTATCGTAATCCCCACCGGGCAGGTCTGTCCGCCCGATACTACCGGAGAAAAGCACATCACCGCCGATCACCCACTGATCTGCCGGATAGTAGAAGCTGATACTGCCCGGCGAATGTCCCGGAGTCAGAAACACATCAAGCTGTTCCTGTCCCAGCAATAATGGCTGATCATGCCGTATAAATCCGTCTGGCTGAGGCACTACAGACAGCGGTAGCCCGAACATCATGGCAGACGCGGCTGCCCCGTTTAAAACCGGAGTTTCCTTTTCATGCATCATAAAAGGAATCAAATAACGCTCTTTTAATGCCTGCACACCCAGGATGTGATCAATATGCGCATGTGTATTGATAATTGCCTGCGGCTTTAGGTCATTATCTCTTATAAAACCGGTAATAACCTCTGTTTCATCACTGTTATACATCCCGGGGTCAACAATCCAACACTGTTTTCCGGGATTGATAAGCAGATATGTGTTCTCCTGAAACGGGTTAAAAGTGAAACTATGGATCTGCAGCATACAGGTAGTGGATTTTTTCAGTAATTTAGAATGCAAACTTATTAATTGAAAACGGTAAACCGGTAAAAAGGCCATTAGCAGGCAGGCTGATGCCTGGCGTTATTTTTTTAATAAAAATAGCATAATGCAAAACGCATGTCCTTTTGTACTTAAATTTACAGCCCGGATCTATGAACAATCCTGCCATGCGCCATATCAGAACCTGTATCCTGCTCATTTGCACAGGATTACTTCTGATGCTCCCCGATGCCGGCGCGCAGACATATCTTGAAACTTTTGGCCAGAACCGGGTGCAATACCGTAAGTTCGAGTGGCGGTTCTTCGACACCGAACATTTCCGGGTATACCATTATGATGCCGCAGGGCGTCAGCTTGCCCGTTTTATTGCCGAGCAGGCCGAGCAGGATATTGCAGTAGTGGAGCAAAAGCTCGGCGGACAATTTCCTAATCGGTTCAAGATCATCCTGTACAACAACTATGACGAGTACAGGCAGACCAATGTAGGCAGGAAGAACGACTCCCAGTTGCAGGATGTACCCGCAGGTACAGTAGATCTCGCCGGCGACCGGCTTGTCGTTTATTTTACCGGTGTACATACCGACCTCCGTCGCCAGTTGCGGTCGGGCATGAGCCGTGTTGTCATGCAGCGGATGCTTTTTGGCGAGAATTTCCGCGAAATGGTGAAAAACGCGGTATTACTCAATTTACCTGCATGGACAACAGAAGGATTTATTGCCTTTCTGGTGGACGGATGGGATAGCAGAACGGACAGCGAATGGAAAAACATGCTGGCCGGTAACCCCGATAAAGGATTTTATGAGCTGGCGGAAATGAATCCGGAAGTTGCCGGTAAAGCTTTCTGGAAGTATGTATCTGACCGCTATGGCGATCACAACATGAAGAATCTGCTGTATGCCATGGAATTGAAGAGCAGTCTCAACCAGGGCATTAAAATGACGCTGGGACAAAATGTGAAGCAGGCTTATGATTCCTGCATCAGTTTTTATAAGCAGATATATATTCAGGATTCGCTCGTGCAGCAACAGCCGGACAGCACACATCGGATACTTGAAATTGACGCTCCTGAAGATAACAGCATCATACGTACTGTCCGTGTATCACCACGGGGAAATGACGTAGCATATGTAGCATGGAAAGAAGGTGAGTTTAAGGTATATCTCCAGAAAACCAAGGATGAGCAAACCCGTGCTGTTATCATGAATGGCGGCCGTAAAGATCATAATGAGAAATATCCCGACCCGGATTATCCGCTCCTGGCATGGTCCAACAACGGGTACAAGCTGGCTATTCTATACCGGCAGGGTACGCAGACCCGGCTCCGTATTTATAACTCTTTGAAAGCGAAGATTGAAAATTATATCATCCCCGATAAGCGCTTTGACCGTGTCACAGGGCTGAGTTTCATGGAAGATGATAACATGCTGTTATTCTCAGCCATAAAAAAAAGCCAGTCGGACCTGTATGAATTTACCATCCGCGGCTCCCGGCTGAGAAACATTACCAATGATCCCTGGGATGATATACAGCCATGGTTTGTAAGCGGCGGAGCCCGGAAAGGTATTGTGTTCCTTTCCAACCGGCCGAAGCCTTCGCTCAATGTACCGGCAGGTGTCAATGAACTGCCGGTAGGCCCTATGCAGGTTTATTTCTACAGCACCAAAACAAAAAGTCCTGTACTGCTGCGTTGCTCGGATGTCCCTGCAGGATCAATTACACAACCGATACAATACGGGAGTGACAATTTTGCTTTTTTGCATGATGCTAACGGCGTACGAAACAAATATGTGGTGCTTTTTACAAGAGACCAGCACAACCGGGACTCCGCATACGCTGTACCGGTAACCAATTATTACAGCGATATCATCAGTCATCAGTATAATCCGGCGAGCGACCAGGTAGCGGATGTAATCCGGGAAGGGAACAAGATCAGGATATACTTTCGCGATCTTGAGCTCCCGGGTACAAACGTTGCCCCCGCAGTGTTACAACCTGCCGTACTGTCTCTGAAAAATGCCACCAATACTCCGGAACGAGAAAATGATTTTTCAAATATCCGAAAACTGGAACGGCCGGTTGAAAGAGAAACCGGAGAAATCCTGAAAGAAGGCAATATATTCCAGTCGGAATTTTCTCAGGAGCCAGGTGAACCTGCGGATGCCGGTATAGAGAAAGAAGAGCAGACAGATGAAGTCACAGCCGGACAACCGGATGAAAACAATATCCCAGATGTTATTCCAGCGCCATTACCCGAAGCTGCCACAGCATCAGAACCCGACAGCACTTATGTAAAAATGAAAGCCCAGCCTTACCGGCTGAGCCTTAAGCCGGATTTTTTCACGGTGAGGCTTGATAACAGTATTCTCTTCATGCGCTATCAGTCCGTACGTCAGAATCCCGGAGCTTTCTCCAACCCGCCGTTAGGAGGTCTTCTTTCCGTAAGCCTGAACGATGTAATGGAGAATCACCGGTTTACCGGCGGGGTACGCCTGCCTGTCAATTTTTCCGGGCTTACCTACTTTCTGCAATATGAAAACTTTACCCGGCGGGTGGATTGGAGCCTGTTATTCCTAAGGAGTCAGCACAGCTATTCGATACCGGTTACCTTTATAGACGCCAACAGCGGAATACCGTTGTTTACACGGGAATACGTCGGTAGGAATACCACCAATATGGTCCAGGGTTCCGCCTCCTATCCGTTCGACCGGATCCGGAGCATCCGCCTCCACATGGGCTTCCGACAGGATGTTCTGGATTTCCGCACTCAGGATACCATAAGTCTTGTCTTCCTCCCGCGCGACAGGCAGTACTGGGCATTAAGCCGCGCCGAGTATGTATTTGACAACAGCTTCGCTCCTACGCTTAATATCCGGGAAGGATACCGTTATAAATTCTTTGCCGAATACATGTACCAGTTGACCGATGGTAACGGAGGATTCTACAATTTCGGTACGGATTTTCGTTATTACCACAAGATATACAAACAGTTTACCCTGGCAACAAGGATTGCCGCGGCCCATTCGGCCGGCAATCAAAAAATACTTTATTACCTGGGTGGCGTAGACAACTGGATTGCTCCGAAGTTCAATAACCATACGCCTCCCGGAGGAGACGGTAATTTTGCCTTCCAGACATTGGCAACCAATATGAGAGGGTACCAGCAGAATGCACGAAACGGAAGCACTTATGCTGTATTTAACGGTGAGCTTCGCTTACCATTAGTGACTACCTTCGCAAAACGCCCTATCCAATCCGCTATATTACGCCATATGCAGTTAGTGCCCTTCGTAGATATCGGCTCTGCATGGAATGGCTTAATACCTAATGACGATAATGTAAGCGGCAATTACCAGTTCGGCCCCGATCAGCAGGCGCCCAATGTAACACTCAATCTGCGCGTACCGGGCACCGGCGGGGTGGCGATGGGCTATGGCGCCGGTATACGTACGATGCTCTTCGGGTATTTTATGCGGGTAGACGCTGCATGGAATATCGAAGGCCGGCCGAAACCAATATGGTATTTCTCCATTGGTACGGATTTTTAAATCATAACATTATCATCCGCAATTGCGGATGATAATATAAATAAAAACGACGCATGAAATTATCTAAAGAAGCACGAATAGGCCTGCTGGTCGCCGTTTCCTTCCTCATCTTTTTTGCCGGTTTCTGGTTTCTGAAAGGTTCAAACATCTTTTCCGGAGAAAACGAATACTATACCTATTATGAAGGCGTTCAGGGGTTACAACCTTCAGCTCCCGTACAGATAAAAGGTGTAAATGTAGGCAAAGTACAAGCCATACGACTCGACAGCAGCAGTGTGGAAGTTGTGCTGGCTATTCCCGAAAAAGTCCGGCTACCCAAAGGTACTATTGCCCGTATGATATCGCTTGACCTGCTGGGTACTAAAGCCATACGCCTTGAGCTGAGTGATGATAGCTCAGTGATCCAGGATGGAGAAACTATTACCACAGATGTGGAGACCGGCATCATTGATAATATTTCTCATGAAATTTCCCCTCTGATAGCAGATGTGCGACATGTGGTAGGTGTACTGGATTCTGTGCTTGTAGGTGTAGATAACATGCTGAATGAACAAACACGCCAGAACCTTTCGGCCAGTATGGCTTCGCTTAATATTACCATGCAGCATTTTTCCGAATTGTCTCAACGGCTCAACCGGGAAAGCGACCAACTGGCCTCCATGATACGCAACATGAATGATATCACCGGCAATATTGCAAAGAATAACGAAAGTATTGACCGCATTCTGGATAATGCCGCAGCTACTACGGATCAGTTGAAGCAAGCTCCGATAGAACAAACAATCCGAGAGCTGCAATCTGCCTCTACACAACTAAATGAATTGATGGCAAAAATAAACAACGGCGAAGGGTCGGTAGGTATGGCATTCAACGACAAACAGCTTTATACTGATCTTACAAAAACACTCGTTACACTGCAAAGTCTGATGGCCGATATTGAAGCGCATCCCAGCCGCTATATTAATGTTACTATCTTTGGCCGTAAGAAGAAATAGCACAAAACATTTTCCGGTTGACCTTTTTGAACAACTGCATCCGTAATATTGCCAGACTGCTGGTTTGCACCGGCTTGTCCGTCTCTGCTATTCCCCCGATCGCCCGTGCGCAGGAAAAAGACACCAGTACTACCGTACCTGTGAACATCATCAGGTCGGGGTATGGGGTGCATATTACCACAGATACAGGAGAAATGGATAAGCTGATCGGAGACGTGGAGCTGGAGCATAAAGGCACGCTGATGTATTGTGACAGCGCTTATCTCAGAGCGGAAATCAATGGTGTGGAAGCTTTTGGCAACGTTTATATCGTACAACCGGAAGGCACTGAAGTACGCAGCGATTACCTGCGTTATACCGGCAACAACCGGCATGCCTTCCTGAAAGGCAATGTAAGCCTTACGGACGGGAAAGATCACCTCTGGTGTGAAACATTAA
The DNA here is from genome assembly GCA_037190845.1 of Flavipsychrobacter sp. Taxonomy (GTDB): domain Bacteria; phylum Bacteroidota; class Bacteroidia; order Chitinophagales; family Chitinophagaceae; genus JBEBVQ01. Next base: position 194,855 of record JBBCJI010000003.1, read on the forward strand.
ATTACAACACGGGTACCCGCATCGGGACATACGACAATAACGGAACACTGAAAAGTGATTCAACAACGGTCGTCAGTATTGCCGGGCACTACAATGCCAATACCAAAGACTCCCGTTTCACCGGCGATGTGCATGTATATGATCCGCAGTACACAGTAACATCGGACGATCTCGGTTACAATACCAATACAAAAATCGTAGTCTTCTACGGACCTTCCGTTGTGGTAAACGACAAATCGGTGCTGCACACCAGCCAGGGAACCTGGGACAGCAAAAATGAGAAAGGCTATTTTACCAGCCGTTCTTCCATGCAGAATGAAGAGCAATACATAGAAGCCGACACACTCGATTACGACCGCACTACCGGATTCGGATATGCGTATGGCAACGTAATAGCTATTGACTCAACACAGGAAACCACCCTGTACAGCGGATTTGCACGATACAACGAGATCACACAGATCCTGCTGGCCGTCATTAAGCCGGTAATGAAAAAGATGAACGGTAACGACAGCCTGTTCATCCGCGCAGATACTTTTTATGCTGCGCCGTTACCTGTTGATACTTCTCTAAAAAAGATTCAACATGTGCCTCCACGCGACAGCATTGTCATTACTGATTCCAGCGCTGCAATACAGGATACACTTGTGCAAAAAACCACACCTGCCAACGATACCACCACCTTACGCTATTTTATCGGCTATCACAACGTCCGTATTTTCTCCGACTCCATGCAAGGAAGATGCGACAGCATCGCTTATTCTCAAAAAGACTCGGTGATGCGCATGATGTACGACCCGATATTATGGTCCGGTAACAGTCAGATAACCGGGGACACAATATTATTGTATACAGACAGCGGCGTACTGAAGAAAATGTACGTCCCCAACAAGGCGCTGATCGTTTCGCAGTCCGGGCCTGAAAAGGCAAATATGTACGACCAGATACAGGGACGCACACTCACTGCTCATTTTGTAGACAATGCGATCAATGATATGCTGGTATGGCCGGATGCTGAAAACATATACTACTCCACAGATGATGACGGTGCATACTTGGGCGTCAGCCAGGCCACCAGTGAGCGGATGCGCATTCTATTCCGGGACCAGAAGATCTCCCGTATCATCTTCGAGAAAAACCTCAAACAATCCATGACACCCCTTGATCAGGCGGATATCGGATCATTACGTCTCAGCCGCTTCCGTTGGCACCCGGATCTGCGTCCGAAAAATAAAGAAGAATTGTTTCAATAAACAGGACAATCCCAAAGGCAAAACAGAGAATAAGCTCTCTGATCTTTTAAAGCCTGAAACCGATACCAGCGCTAACATTGATTGTACTGAATGACTGGCTAAATGTATTCGTACCTCCACCCATAAAAGCAGGCACCATCACACTTACATTTCTAAATTCTGCATTCCCGCCAAAATAATCCCCATTCACCAGCAGGCATACCCTCCTGGCGACATCATACTTAAGTCCGACTCCCATCAGGTACCCTAAAGCGGCACTTGTTGAGCTTTCCTGTTTGCTTTCTATAGCACCCAAACCAGCAGCAAGTCCATAAATTATATCTATCTCAGGCGATCTTGCTAATAACACCCCAAACATGAGCCGGCACTCCACACTCAATCTTTCTGAAACCGGGAAAGAGCCATAACTCCCACCCATAAGAGCTCCAAGACGCCATGAATCAGATTTTACAGAACTGTTAATTATTGAAAAGTTCGAATAAGATACGATAAACTCCTCTGAATCCGTTTCGTTTTTCTGTCCACGAATGAGAACAGCAATGCCGAAATTTTTATTCAGTTTATACCCCAATGATATATCGCACATTGCCCCTAATCTTGCCCATGTCACTTCATTAGCAACAAGACCCTGACCTGCAAATTTACCAATTGGTATACTGGGACCGGCAGATATAGCAATGTACCCTTTGTCTTGTGAGAAAGTGGCTACAGTTGTACATAAAATCAATCCGGCGGCGAAAAATATTCTTTTCATGTAATTGTAGTATTTTAATAACGCATTCATACTTCGATCGGTATCCTGGCAGATAGTATACGCTACAAAACCAGCATGATATATGCTACTGTATTACAGTAGTACATGTTTCTGACTGTTCCGGATCTGTCAGATTTGTATAAGTATAGGTTACTTCTATTTTTCCATTGTAAAAAGTACCGCTTCCTATTATTTCAAACTCACCATAATAATAGCCTTCCATCCGTTGTTTCGGAATTGTTATCACACCCGTTTCACAATCCAGATCAGCGTATATATAACCACTCTCAAAGCCGCCAAAACCAGCTATATAAATTCTACTATCCATTCCGGATACCCACACAATTTGCGCATCGTATGATAAATTTCCAGACGGACAAATATCCATCCCTTTTTTACTGCCTGTAAGCTTTTTCATACAATCCCTGACATGCAGACTAAACTCATAATCCTTCGCAACAGATCCGTCCGAACAGGTAATCACCAATGGATAAACACCTGCCACCACATCTTCCGAAGTGGTTATCGTTAAAACTGTAGCAAAATCCGGAATGCCTTTTGAGGTGCTGAATTTTGCCGTAACTCCTGCAGGCATACCGGATATCTCCAGACTGACGTTATTCTGCGCACCCGACACATGCTTGATCTCCAGTTCCAGCACCCGCAGATCGCCGGGTTCCAGATGTACATCCGAAATTCCGTGGATATTGAACGAATGCGCCACATTATTATCCTTATCCTTCTTACAGGACAGAAAAAACAGGAACGGCAGTACGAATAACAGGATGTGTTTCATGTACATTTATAATTTGTCACAAGGTATAAAAATTTCATTGTGTTATATCTCCCGGTAATTTATTCAACGCCTACAAAGCTGATACCTGCTGCGTCCATACCCGTTTCTTTCAGCTTCTTCGCTATCAGCAGGCGGGTGTAGCTGCGTTTCGCATACCAGTTCCTTTTCCTTGCGCTCCTGGAACAAACGATCAGCTTCCTGACGGTCTGCGCGCTGGCGTTCATTGCGTAGCTTCTGACGCAATTCCTCTATCATACCCAGGATGCGGAAATATTTTCCATCGGCACCGCCTTTGCCAACGATGTCAAAGCCGTACCGGTACACGCCGAAGTGCTGGATGAAAAACAGGGCTTATTGAGGGCATGAGCGTGACTGCCATCGTCAGCCTCGACACACAGACAACGCCATCCCTGCCAACCGAAGCCATCGTAACACGTGAGGGCAAAGACTATATCTTCATCCGCACTGCCGGTGATACACATACGGACGACTATGGACATGATGATCATGACACACATAATCATAGCGAAGAGTCACTTGTTTTCGAAAGAGTTCAGGTGATACGTGGCGCAAGCGATCTCGGCTATACGGAGATACAACCCATTACACCATTACCTGACAATGCAGTGGTAATTGTAAGAGGCGCTTTTTTTGTGATGGCCATGATGACCGAAACAGGGGGACATAGTCATTAAACCCATCTTAATTAATAAAGCAGGATTTCGCAATCCTGCTTTATTAATGCTCAACCATCCAGCTTTTCATTATCATCCCCCCTATGGAAGCATCGCTTTAAACGCCTGATACCCATCTACATCTTCTGCAGGAGCAATTGATGTTGTACATCCCTGACTGGCAGCTTCTGCATTTATGTTTCCTACGCGGTTATCAGGATTGGGGTGTGTACTGAGAAATGCAGGTGTGCCGGATCCACCATCAGCGTTTATCTTTTCAAAAAAACTGGCAGCGCCGTTTGCACGGTATTTCGTCGGGCAGAGGTAGGTTACAGAATATTTATCAGCCTCCGACTCATCTGCACGGCTGAATCTCAGGTTGATCAGCTCCGAAGTGATCTGCGTTACCAAACCCTGATTATTGCCAAGCACCACATCCAGTAATGTCTGCATACCATAACTCTTAGTCATCTGGTTTGTGGAATGACGTCTGTCTGCATGAGCGATCTCATGACCTAAAACACCGGCCAGTGAAGATTTATCATCAAGATACCTGATCAGACCCGTATAAACATAGATATATCCACCGGGGGTACAGAAAGCGTTCAGTACATCATCCTGATGAACAATGTGTAACTCCCAGGCAAACTCATTTTTATACTTTACCTTACCACTGTTCAGAATGTCGCTACGCATCGCATCCAGATAAGCATATGCTTCCGGGTAAGCAGATCGTGGCAGGATCGGGAATTGTGCCGGGTCATTCTCGATCTGTGCCTTGGTTTGTAAACCCAGCGTTTTCTCATCTTCAAGTGTGAACAGGTTCAGGCCGCCGCCATCCTTCTTTTTACATCCTGTAGAAAACAAAAGCAACGCTGAAATAAAATACAATGTGAATGTCTTAAGCATAATAATTCGTTTTAAAAAGAGACAAACCGGTTTCTCTGAATACAGATCAATGTTTCCCTACATAAAATCAATATTGTTAAATGCAAAAATACTGCCAGCCTGTGGTTTTATTGATAAAATATTTTGTCTATGATCTATTCGCTACGCATATGTATGTACAGGGCATGTTCTCCCATATGATTCCAGGCATACTCCAGTCGTATCTTCATATCGTATGCGGTAACGATATCCACACCGCCACCTGCAGCATATAACATACGGTTGTTCAGGAAGCTGTTTCCCGGATAGCGGTTCCGGGCATAACCAGCGTCTGCAAATATTTTAGGATATATACGCACCGGTATGCTGGGTAAATAGGGGATAGGTAACCTGCGTATCGTTTTGTTGAGCAACTCTCTTTTCAGGTTCAGTCGCAGGATACCGTAGTGTGCACCGTCCGCCACATAATATTCATATCCGCGTACATAATCGGAACTATTGCCCATACCGCTACGCAGTATATATGGCTGCTTTTCAGGGAAGCTTGCCTGCCCGCGGAAGACAGACGTAACGTACCATTTGGGCAATGGATTACGGAAAATCGCCGCCTCCACATGCGTAAGCGCCTGAAAACGCATCCCGGTGAATCCGGTACGGACCACAGAACTGGAAACCAGCTTATAGCCGGTAAGCGGATAATTCCAGTTATCTACTCCATTGATATCGAACCGGTAATGCAGTTCGGCCATACGAAGTGTATTGCTGCCGTTTTCATAATATCCGGGATTCAGCAGCAGGATCGTATCATGTACACGGTGGTCGCGGTATGCCAACAGGAAGGTATGCCGCGTGGCATAACCCGGCCTGTATGTGTAGAACAAGGTGGCATCGAACCGACGAAAGATCTGCGCTGTCTGGCTTTTGGCAAATTCCAGCTTGTTGCTGTCGGTACGGAAAAATATTTCATTATTGTAGCCGCTATGCACGGAAAAACCGAATCCGTGCCGTTGTTTTTTATCAACATAGGGCCTGACGTAATTCAGGGAAAACTGCTGTGTATATCCCACCTGAGCGGTAAAACCCGCCTGCTCCATATTGCCGCGGAAATTCCGGTCCTTCACTGTAAGACCTATATTAGCCCGACGCAAATCCCTGTTCTGTTCTGTCCACCACACATTAAAATTCCGGTCTGCGAGTGCAAAAGAAAACTCCGGCCAGATATACCAGCGTTCTTTTACCTGTACATGCCAGATCATTGTATGGACACCGGTTCTGATCGTGTCAATCAAGACTTCATTAAACAAGGCGATATTGAATATCCTGAGCTGATTCTGATGGATCAGAAAAGACATGGAGTCAGCAGCAACCTGCTGCCCTGCCTGTAGGCTCATTTCCCGGAGGATGATTTCCGGCCGTGTACGCTTATTGCCGGAGACAATGATATGCGTTACTACCCGTTTTTCCGTTTCATCAACGAAATGATATTTTTCGTATGATACTTGTCCGTACCCGTTACCTGCCTTCATCAGGATCAGTAATAGTAATGATATGATACAGCGGGAGCAGTTCATCTGGCCTGGTTAGGCTGTATTAATAATCAATCTGCAGATTCAGGCCATCTTTGAGTGCTGCCAGATAAGGATTTTTAACCGCCAACGCTTCGTACAACTCCGGCTTGCTCAAAACGGTCTTTTGCTCCGTATGGCCGCTGGCGTCCTGACGTACTTCCGTTGTTACACGAACCATCATACCCGCATGACGACTGAAGAAATCGATCATATCGTTCCTGTTATTCAGTGCATATTCGTTAGTCATTTCCGTAGGTGATATGATACGGATCTCATCCGGAAGATGTAACTCCGGGTTCATCATATTAAGCTGGGCATACAGGATACTCTTATCCTGTGCCTGCGCTTCCTGCCGGTAGCTGCTAAACAGCGTTGTCACATACTCCGGTGTAAGTGGCGTTATCTCTTTATGCGTTTCCACCCGGGCGGTATCGCTGTCAATATCCTCCAGCAGGTTTTTTGTAATCCGGCGCCCGCCCCCGGACGGAGCAACAGGCGTTGCAGATCTGTGTATCTCAGGTGACGGTATTACAGGAGCGGGAGGCGGCACGGAAGGTGACGGAGGTACAACCTGTACGGGAGGCGATATGGGTGTAGCAGGTGGCTGCGGGGTGGCCGGAGCAGGTGGAGCTGTTAATTCACCAGTCTTTTTTTTTTCTTCAGGATCCACCCCGGATCGTGTTGCCTGTAATAAATAACATAACCGGATCAGGCAAAGCTCTACATGCAGACGTTTGTTGGTAGCACTTTTATACGCAAGCTCCGCTTCATGAATGACGTTCAGGGCAGAGAGTACAAAAGCGGGCGGCGCCTGGTTGGCTTTTTCAAAATAGACCGGCTTGTGATCGTTCGGTACATCCAGCAGCCTGGCCATCCGCTTATCTTTACATAAAAGCAGATTACGTACATGCTCTGCCAGTCCACCCAGTATTACATCACCTTCAAATCCCTTTTCCAGTACCTGATCAAGTGCAAGAAGCGTAGCGCTTATATCCTGTGCAAGCATATGGTCTGTGAGGCGAAAATAAAAATCTGCATCCAGAAGATTCAGATGCTCCATGGTGTTGCCGTACGTCAACACACCATTTGTAAATCCTGAAATACGGTCGAGCATAGAGAGTGCATCGCGCATGGCGCCTTCACTCTTCTGTGCGATCACATGCAGAGCTGCTTCTTCCGCCTGCTGCCCTTCCCTTTGTATAATGCCCTGAAGGTGTGCAGTGATATCCTGTGTGGTAATCCGCTTGAAATCAAATATCTGACAACGACTCAGGATAGTTGGTAGTATCCGGTGCTTCTCGGTCGTGGCGAGAATAAAGATCGCATAGGGTGGCGGCTCTTCCAGCGTTTTGAGGAATGCGTTAAAAGCCGCAGCGCTCAGCATGTGCACCTCATCTATAATGTAAATCTTATACCGTCCCTGCTGCGGCGCAAAACGTACCTGATCTGTAAGGTTGCGGATATCATCTACAGAATTATTACTGGCCGCATCCAGCTCGAAAATATTAAATGATGTATTATCCTGAAACGAACGACAGGTACGGCATACGCCGCAGGCTTCCGTTTCAGCAGTAGGGTTTTCGCAATTGATGGTACGTGCCAGAATACGTGCGCAGGTAGTCTTACCCACCCCACGCGGCCCGCAAAACAGGTAGGCATGCGCCAGATGGTGATTGCGGATCGCGTTCTTTAAGGTAGTGGTAATATGCTCCTGTCCGACAACCGTGTCGAAAGTCTGCGGCCGGTATTTCCGCGCGGATACAATATAATTTTCAGACATCTGCTACCCCTGAATAATAAAGGCACAAACCTAACGAAAATTACCGGGTTCCGCTACAGGCTTTCATACCCGTATAAACGAGCTATAGTCAAACGGGTGAAAAGTTGTAACTTGTTGTTAATCTGCCCTTCTCCCACCTATCAGACCCAGCAGCAACGAAATAACAGCCAGTATCAGCAGCACATGGATCAGCTTCCCGGCAGTCCAGACAAAAGCGCCCAGCAACCAGCCAACGATCAGTATTACCGCGATCAAATACAATATAGATCTCATAAATATGGTTTTTAGATTCAAAGACAACTAAAAAAGTTGTGCCATCATATGAGTACAGCATAACAGACGCGGGTCTATACCTTTATTTCTCACTACATTTGTAACTGATGAAACTGCATATACTTGCTATTGCCGCACACCCTGACGATATAGAGCTGGGATGTGCCGGTACACTGATCAAACATGCTGCCAAAGACCAGGCAGTTGGCATCCTCGATCTCACAGAAGGGGAATTGGGGACCCGTGGCACTGTGGCATTACGATATGAAGAAGCACGCGCTGCCGCAATGGTAATGGGTGTCGCCATCCGGGAAAACGCACAGATGGCCGATGGCTTTTTCCGAAATGATGAAGCACATCAGCGCAGGCTGATCGCTTATATCCGCAAATACCGGCCGGAAATTGTAATCGCCAATGCCCCTTCTGACCGACATCCCGACCACGGGCGAGGCAGCCGGTTAATCACAGATGCCTGTTTTCTCTCTGGCTTAAGGAAAATAGAAACCGAACATGATGGAGTGGCCCAAGAGCCCTGGCGCCCCAAACGCGTATTCCATATGATCCAGGACCGGCAGCTCGTTCCTACGCTGATCGTGGACATCAGTGACACATTCAGCAAAAAGATGGAAGCCATCCGCTGTTACAAAAGCCAGTTTCATGATCCCGGCAATCAGGAACCGGCGACATATATTTCCACATCGGATTTTCTCAGACAGATCGAATACCGCGAAGCACTGCTGGGGAAACAGATTGGCACACAATATGGCGAAGGATTTATCTGTGAAAATATTTCCGGAATTGCGGATCTGGATCAATTAATTTATCCCGAATATCCGTAGGGACAATCCTGCGTGATTGTCGCGGCTTTTCATCGCATCATAAGCATGATCACAACCACCAAAGGCATCGTACTCCGTTCGGTAAAATATGGTGAAACGAGCCTGATCAGTACTGTGTTTACATACAATGGCGGCGTTCAGTCGTTCATGGTACAAGGGGTGAGAAGTACGCGCTCGAAAAGCAACAAAGCGGTATTGCTCCAACCAGCATCGCTACTGGATCTGGTGATCTACCAGAAACAGCAGAGCAACCTGCATCGCATCCGTGACATGCAGTTTGCACATATCTACCAGAAACTTCAGGAAGATATTGCGCGGAACAGCATTGCGCTTTTCTCAGTGGAATTATTATTACGCCTGTTGCCGGAGAATGCGCCGCAGCCAGAGCTGTTCAGCATGGCTATGCATTATTTCACACGGCTCGACACTATGCACACCGCAGCAATTGCCAACTTCCCGTTGTACTTCCTGGTGCAATGCGGTCAGCGGCTGGGCTATGAGATACACGGATCATACTCCGAAGCCACTCCTCATCTCAACCTCCACGAAGGCGCTTTTACCACAACGCCTCCGACTATACTTCCTTTCGTGGAATTACATGCGGCAGATGCGCTCAGCCGCATCATGCAGACAGAACAACCTGAAGAACTCGATAAAATAACGATGAATGCTGTGACACGCTTTCAGCTGATAGAATGGTATGTTTCGTTTCTCCAAAACCATACCCAACACATGGGCAACATCAGATCATTGCATGTGCTGCAGGCTGTGCTGCATTAACCCTCACTGCAACCGATAAAACGGAAGCCGCCATAAAAAACGGCCAGCCAGATAAGCCCTTTTACTGTAAAAAATATAAACCCGCCTACTCCGATACGTTTCAGCCAGCGCACCATGCGATTCTTTCCTGATTGTGCCACTTCAGGTTCGGCAGATGGGATATTGTCCGTATTTTGTTCCATAAACGAGTCGCAAATTTAAGGCTATTTTCCGATGCAAACGCACACTGCTCACGTATCATTTTGCTTCACAACTATTTAACGTTAATTTTCCGTCAGATTACCATGAGATACCTGCTTACATGTTTACTTACTTTGTCTGTCTGTTATTGCAGCGGGCAAACCGCCCTGCCAAATCCGGACTACCCACAGGATTACTTCAGAAATCCGCTGAACATCCCCATTATGCTGGCCGGAAATTTCGGAGAATGCCGACCCGGACATTTTCATAGCGGTATCGACATCAAAACCGAAGGAAGAGAAAATCTGCCGGTATACGCTGCCGCGGAAGGATTTATTTCCCGGATAAAAATGGCCCGGGGCGGGTTCGGACATGCACTTTACCTGGATCATCCAAACGGTTACACCACGGTATATGCCCACCTGAATGATTTCGCACCGGCGATACAAAAGTATCTGCGCCAACAACAGTACGAACAGGAGAACTGGGAAGTAGATCTGACGTTATCTCCGGAACAGTTTCCGGTGAAGAAAGGAGCACAGATCGCCTGGAGCGGTAATACCGGCGGATCTGCAGGCCCGCATCTGCATTTCGAAATACGCAACACGCAAACAGAACACCCGCTGAACCCACAATTGTTCGGATTTACGATTGCCGACACTCGTGCGCCACTACCGCTCAAACTCGCAGTTTACACCAATCCGTTCACCAACATTTATCGCACCTCGCCACAGATTTTACCGCTTAAAAAATCAGGCGCAGACTACACGCCCGCAAATGGCGACACTATACTCATTCCCCTTTCTTCTGAAACAGGCATCGGCATCGAAGTAAATGATTTTATGAACGGCAGCACAAATACCCTGGCGTTCTATACCGCGGAACTATACCTTGACGGGCTGTTGCAATCGCGGATACGACTGGATGATATCGGTTATGACGAAACCCGTTATCTGCACGCCTATGCGGACTATAAAACGCGGCATGAAAAAAGCAATTGGATACAATGTCTTTTCCGGCTCCCCGGCAACCAGTTAAGCTATGTTTATGATTCGCTGAATGCCACCAAAGGACTGATCAACTCCACATCAGAAAACATCCGGGATATCCGCATCGTGATTACAGACGTTTATAACAACCAGAGCACCGTGCAGTTCTTCCTGAAAACAAACACATCAGGCGAAGCTCCTGCATCAGAAAGCTGCGATAACCTATTCCGTGCAGGACAGGTCAATAAATTCGAGACCAACAATCTTTCACTGTTGCTGGAAGACAACGCCCTTTATACGGATATATGTTTCGAAATGTCGAAGAGAGCAGATGCACAAAGCTTCTCCGATCGTTTTCGTGTGCATGATCCGGCGACTCCGGTACACAGTTTTTTCGATCTGAAGATCAAACCCGCCCGCCCCGTGCCTTTTAACCTGCAAGACAAAATAGTGATGCTATATCACGACGGGAAAAAAGAAACCGGATCAGGTGCAACAAAAGAAGCCAACGGCTGGTACAAAAGATCTGTACGCAGCTTTGGCACCTACCGATTGGCCGCAGACACCGTAGCTCCGCGCATTGTTTCGCTCAATGGCAAAACAAACGATCTCTCCGCCGCAAAGCAAATCCGCTTCCGCGCTACGGATAATATGACCAGCGTGAAAAGCTTCCGTGCTATGCTCAATGGGAAATGGCTGCTGTTTGAACAAAACGGGAACGATTTTTTCTATAAGTTTGATGAACGCTGTGCAAAAGGAAAAAATACGCTGAAAGTCACCGCGACGGACGAAAACGGGAATACAGCGGTACTATCCTATCCTTTTGTGCGCTAACCGGAATACTAATTATAACCGCTTAAAAATAAATACTATGGCACTGCAACCAGGGGCGCAAGCGCCCGACTTCACGGTAAATGATCAAAATGGCAATCCTGTTTCCCTGCATGATTTCAAAGGGAAAAAGGTGGCGCTTTATTTCTATCCCAAAGACGACACACCGGGCTGTACGGCACAGGCTTGCAATCTGCGGGATAATTTTTCAGACATTCAGAAAAAAGGGATTATCGTATTGGGTGTCAGTACCGACAGCGATAAAAGCCACAAGAAGTTTGAAGACAAATACAAGTTGCCTTTTACCCTGTTGGCAGATACGGACAAAGACATTGTAGAAAAGTACGGTGTCTGGGGTGAGAAAAAATTTATGGGGAAAACCCACCTCGGCACAAATCGTACCACCTTCCTGATCAATGAGTCCGGGGAAATTGACCATATCATTGAAAAGGTGGATACCAAGAATCATACGGAGCAGATACTGGAGGTGTGGGGGTTGTAGCCACCCTCATTTTCTGTTTCCCTCGATTTTCCAGGATTATTAATACAGGTAATCCCAACAGGCACTCATTACATACTCACTAAGGAATTGGTCTGGAGATGACCATATTAAACTTACCATTCGTAAGCAATGTCGTTGTTGTATAGTCGTGCATTACCGCTCTGCATGTGCCACTAATCACATATATATCACCAGCCATGAACCCCCAGTCATCTTTGGGCTCATGTTTTAAGTAGGTGACTTTATCAATTTCTACGTAATAGTTGTGATCATTTGTGTCTTTTGAATAGAAGGGAGGTATATCATATGATTCAAGATAATACAACTCAGGTTTGATATCGGTATCATCAAAATAAATTCTTTTTCCAGCAAGTGCTTTCACTTCCTGGTCAGATGGGTTATGATCAAACTTGAAAGACAGTCCTATAAAACGCCCAAGAGGATCTGCCGGGTCAACCTGATATCCACCTACTTCCAATTCATCATCTAATATATATTGAGGGAAGTTTGCATTAAAAGAATAATCTTTGCCACCGAGGTTGAAATTGAAATAATACGAGTTATTCGCCGGAGGATTAGGATTAGGGTTATTAGGAGGATTGTTCGTTCCGCCACCCGCTGACGGAGGAGGTGTGTTGGGTGTGGGTGTGTCTTTTTTACCACAGGAAATAATAGTGATAACAAAGGCTGCTATAAGGCAAACGTAAAATTTCATGTTCCAATATTTAGGGTTCAATATACAAGCTTATTGTCACAAATAATAACTTGTGGAGGGTAATTATCTATCCAATGAGGCTTCCGGGAATGAACACTTACTTAATAGCTTCACAATAGAATAATCATAGGGAGAATAACATTTGGGGTGTTTATTATTAGCTCTATATGATTACCGGAACAACATATTATCGCTTCCCCGTCCACCCGTGCGTCCCAGGTGCTTATATGCCTTCTCTGTAGCTTCTCTCCCACGCGGTGTACGCATGATAAACCCCTCCTGGATCAGGAACGGCTCATATACCTCCTCGATCGTACCCGCTTCTTCACCCACCGCCGTGGCGATGTTATTGATACCAACAGGGCCACCTTTGAATTTATCGATCATTGTGGCCAGTATCTTGTTATCCATTTCATCCAGGCCGTTCTCATCAACATTCAAAGCCCGCAGACCATGTTCGGCAATGCCGAGGTCTACGACTCCGTTGCCCAGGACCTGTGCAAAGTCACGCATACGCCGCAGCAGCCCGTTGGCAATACGCGGCGTACCACGGCTCCGGCGGGCAATTTCCATAGCGGCATCGGAAGTTACTTTCACCTGCAACAAGTCTGCCGCACGCAGGATGATCCGCTGCAATACATCTGCCGTATAATATTCCAATCGTGATTTAATGCCGAAACGGGAAAGCAGCGGAGCTGTAAGCAGCCCGGAACGCGTCGTAGCGCCCACCAGCGTAAACGGACTCAGGTTGATCTGTATGCTGCGCGCGGCAGGACCACTGTCTATCATGATGTCTATCCGGAAATCCTCCATAGCGGCATAAAGGTATTCCTCTACAACTGTGCTCAGCCGGTGTATTTCATCAATAAAAAGAACATCCCGCTCTTCCAGGCTCGTTAGCAGACCGGCAAGGTCTGCTGCTTTCTCGATGACGGGGCCACTTGTCTCTTTGATATTTACCCCCAATTCATTCGCTACAATACGCGATAGCGTTGTCTTACCCAAACCGGGAGGGCCGTGAAATAATATATGATCCAGCGCTTCGCCGCGCAGGTTGGCAGCTTTGATAAAAATGCGGAGGTTCTCGATCAGCTGCGGCTGACCGGAGAAATCCTCGATTGTCTGCGGACGGATACTGTTTTCGTACTCCCGCTCCTGCGGCGTCAGATCATCTCCCTGTCGTACATGCGACTTTTCCATCTTGCTAAATTACTCAATATCCGGTTATCCGGAGAAGTAAGCTCAATGTTTCCACAATTTATGATACTGCTTCTGCCCTGCCGGGAACCGGAGCTCGAGCAGGTAAACTCCTTTTGCCAGATGCTGTGCGGATAATTCGGCTGCTGTGCCGGCAATATGCCGCCGCATGATCTCCCTTCCTGAAATATCCATCAGACGAAGCTCCGTACGCTCCGGCAGTAAAACAATCCGCCACGCGGCAGTAGCCGGATTCGGATAAATAACAGGGTGGGGGGCAGGCAACAGGTTGAGATCAAGCAGTGTGGAATCATATACCACAGATTCCGTGTGCAGCAACCATCGGTTCGGATCCACCGCTACGCTATGCACTTCCCCCTGCCAGGGAAATGACCATGTCTGTTCCGGCTGATCCATATCAATCCGTATCACCGTATCGCGACCGCTGCCGTTAAAACGGAGCTCAACAGGGATGGTGAATAAAGGAACAGAAGCTGGGACTGTAGTAACCTGCTTTATGTGCGTCACAACACGTCCGTTCACCTGGTTCCAGCGCAGCTCAAAATGCGGATACCCTTCCCCATAAACCCATTGACGGAAAAAAGTATCCAGGTTCTTTTGTGTTGACTGCTCCAGTGTCTTCTGCAGATCATTTGTTGTCGCCGTTCCGAAAGCATATGCCGCAAGATAATCCCGGATAGCCGGGAAGAAGAGGCTGTCGTTTCCGATCGCATAGCGAAGTGTATGCAGGATGGCTCCTGCCTTGCTGTAGGTAAGCCTGCCATCGAACAAACGGTATATGTCTGCGGTATCTGTTACATATACGGAGCCGTCCATCTGTTCGTATACCCTGTTCTGCATCTGCTCCAGGTGGAGCATCGCCGCTTCTTCGCCTTTGAAATAATGGTTGGCGAGATATTCGCAATAAGTAGCAAAACCCTCGTTCAGCCACAGATCGCGCCATGACCCGCAGGTCACGTAATTACCGAACCACTGATGCGCCAGCTCATGTACCACCAGGTTGAAGTTAAAGCTGCGGAGTGTCGTCATTGTCTGATGCTCCATACCACCGCCCATGGGAGAAAGACAATGCCCGTATTTCTCTTTATAGAAAGGATACCGCCCCAGCATATCCGAAAAATAATTGACCAGCAGGGGCATGGAGTCAATGGCATCTTTATACAAGGGCAGCACCTCCGGGTGATCATAAATGTATTCCTGGAGCAGCATGCTGTCTGTGCTGTTGGCAAACTGCATATACCGGGCATATTCCAGATAAGGCGCTACGCTGGCAGAGATCAGGTAATAGTCCGTCGGGTAGCGGGTCTTCCATTCATAACGCTGATAGCCGTCAGACAGTGACGAGATATTTTGCAGCAATCCGTTGCTGCCCGCCTTTAGTCCCGGCGGTACGGTAATCCAGATATCTGCGGAATCTATCTTATCCTGCAGGGATTGCTTGCAGGGCCACCAGTCCCGGGCAAAATACGGCTCACTCAATGTATAGGTAACCGGTATATCCCACCTGTCGTCCACAAGATGTGTAATGCCTTTGCCGATAAAATTACCACCGCTCTCCTGCACACCCTGGTAAAACACCTGCAGGGAAAATGCGCTACCCTGAAGCAATGGTGCAGGAAGCCCCACCTTCCGGATCCCGGCATCCGAATGCACCGGCAGTACAGCCCCGTTGACTTTTACAGAATCAATATGAAGCACATCCGACAGCTCAAATATCACCGTATCCAGCTGCAGCGCCACAACCGTTGCATTCGTTGTTACGTTCCCGTTTATACTGGCTGACAAATTAGTGAGGGCGATATCCAGGAGCACATGATGTACATCATATCCGTCAGCCAGACTGCTGCCATCAGCCGACATTTTTAAATAATGCCGCATCTTGTGTATTGCCGATGTGCATTGCGCATCAGTGCGCTGTGCTGCATAGCAGAATAAAAATATCAGGCATAAACCCGGCCATCGCATATGTGTCGGCATAACACATAAAGCTAAGCAAATATCATGACACGCTGCCGGAATGAGTCCGTGAATCCTTACCTTTACCCGATGCCCGCCAATTTTTCCAAACCCATTACATTCGACGGACAAACCGTGCTTGCCGTGATCGTCCCGTCCCTGAAAAGAAACGGGATGCATTATGAGATCAACATCCAGGGGTTCCCCCGCTTCTTTATGGCCTGGTCGCCGCTGGGACGTTATGACGTGATCAACGGGGCAGGGCTGAAGCTGCCGGACAACCTGGTATTGGCGGTGAACGATATACTGGAGTCGTCAGAAAGGGAATAACATCCTGCTGTTGTCCGATAAAAAACAGGGTTAATCCTTTATGTGGTTATTAGCCGTTAAACTGTGGTCAATATATGAAGCAATGCCTATTCCCTGTTTCACCTGCTTTTTGTCTTGACACAAAAAGCAGCAAAAAAGTCAAGGCTGGGATAAAAATGCTAAAAATGGCTTCATTCCGCTAAACAAATCCAAACTTGAACTCCGCTTCGCTACGTTCTTCGAACAGGGATTTGTTTTTAACGCTCCATTCCACCATTTTTTTAACGCATTTTTTCCCAAGGCCGGGCTACTACATTTTCTATCGGATCACGATCTTCTTCAACAATATTTCTTTACCATTATCTGCCCGGATCAAATAAATACCCTTCGGCAAGCCGGGATCATATTGCTTTTCTTCCGTACGGCCATAGCACTGAATGATATCAGTCATCACCTGCTGGCCGGTCATATTCACCATCTCGATCTTTACGGTTCCTGTATAACCTTCCACCCTTATCCTGAATACGCCATCACCGGGATTCGGATATACCTGCAAGCGGTCAGAAAATGCTATATCGTCTGCCATTAAAGGAATACGAATGGTAAAAGGATAGTACACCTGCATGCCAAAATCAGCGTTAAATGTCTTCAGGGGCATAGCGTTGGCGGTACCGTTCAACCGGAGATAGCCCGAACCCTGACCGGGATTCGCCCAGAACGAAAGGCCGTCATGCCCCCTGTCTTCCAGGGTGAGATAATAGCAACCTGCAGGAAGGGCAAGGGTATCATTATATATCTTATTGGCAGCCAGGTTATCGAGTGTCAGAACGGTGTTTCCATCAAAATCCTTTACGGTAAGTGTATTATCTCCCGGACTGCTATTTGTTTTCAGTACGACCACTATTTTATCCAGATCATAATTATCCGGGATGGTATAAGCGGAACGGATGGTATCGTTCAAAGCATATTCGTCTGCCTTATTGTTCACTCCGTCAATGCGGACAATAAATACATGCTTTCCGTCGCCGGCCCAGAAACCGGGGCCGCTCAGGGGTAACGCCACGGTATCCGATTCAAGGAACCGGAGATTACCGGTCCATGTGTAGCTCTCTTCTGCCCCTCCCGACACTTTGTATTTAATAACAGCGGAAGTCAGATCGTTCTTCCCGGTGTTGCGCAAAACCACTTTGGGATTGTTGCACACAGGATTGATACGGGAGTAATAGAACTGGTCTGAAGGCTGCAGCACCTCATATATTTCCGCATCATTGCCGTGTGCGGGATCGGCATATTCTATCACCTGCAGCGATACCCAGTAGCCGCCTTTGCTCATGCCGGGATTATTGGAAGGAACGGGGCTGATCCCGTAGTCTATATTGATCTGTCCGCCTGAGGCATGCTGCGCCGGGTCAATCAGAAAGGCAGGCACATGCACCATATCTCCCGGGCACCATCCTTCACGGGGTGTTGTCCATGTACCTCCCTGCGGGTACAACGGATTGTCGCCGCAATTACGGAAGATCTTCCAGGATACATATTGCTGACTGTTAACGTACAGGTAGTGCGTATTCTCCCAGAATTCGCAACAATGCGGGTAAGCGCCGCCGGCATTGCTGGTGGCGAACCGGTGGCCGGTAACGGACGGCTTCACCCGGATCATGCGGGTGCCAGGGTGCAGCGTAATATCTTTCGGTATTACTTTTATATCTGCGGCGAGATCCCCGAAATCAAAATCAGTAGCTCCTTTATTCCAGGGCTGGTTGATGCGCAGCACTCTTGCAGGCGGCACTCCGTGAATGAACGCAAATCGTACATCCTGCAGCTCCAGGTTAAGCCCTGATCTGAAATCTACCGTATCCTGCAGCAGGTCATAATAATCCGTAACATCGTATATCCAGGTTTTGCCAACGCCCATATCCAGGTTGATACCATAAGGCGTAATAGCCCTTCCGATCTCGTACCGGCCGCTGTCTGTGATCACTTCCGAGATGGATTTTTTGTCCCATTCCCCACAGGGATATTTATTATCTCCCGACACAGTCGGGTAACATTTCAGTGTGGTATACATCAGTATTTTCCGGTAGCTTTTATTGGCAGTTGGGAAAAAGAACTTCCCCCGGGTCACATACATGCTGTCGAAGGTAAATGTCTGTACCCAGGTGGTGTCCTGTGCAGTACCGGTAAGGGATACGAATATCAGCAACAGGGTGTAGATACGTTTCATAATTGAGATTTATTGATTAAAGTGTATTAACGAATCAGGTGTACATCACCTTTGAGCATATAAGGCTTACCCAGGATGCTGTACTCCAGCATGTAGACATAGGTTCCTATCTGTGCGGGCACTCCTTTATAATATCCGTCCCAGCCTTTCCGCTTGTCTTCTGTATAGAAAATCTGCCCTCCCCATCGGTTGTATATACTGAACCGGAACCCCTCCAGCTTTGCCGTATTTCCCAGCACCCGGAGTATGTCATTGAGCCCGTCGCCGTTGGGCGAAAAAGCGCCCGGAATCATGATGTCGCAGTACATCTGACGGATGCTGATCGTATCTGCTTTGATCCCGCATTTGTTGATGGCGGAGACGATATATGCTCCGCCGTCTTTTACGGTCAGGTACCGGCCTGTGCTTCCATCCGACCACAGGAGGGAATCGGTATTGATATGCCAGGGTTTGATGATCAGCGGCGTCTCCTCACAGACAACCGTATCGGGGCCGGCAAAAATTTCCGGATAAGGATAATAATGAAGTGTTACGGAGTCGGTGGCCACACAGGAATAGGCATCCGTTACTTCTACCTGGTAGAAGCCTGCAGCTGTAGCGGCAAGCGTGGCCGTTGTATCACCGGTATTCCACCGATAACGGCTGCCGGCCCAGGTAGCGTCCAGCACGATCGTCTGCTTATCGCATATATCACGGTCTTTACCGAGGTCAATACCGGGCGGAGGTATCGCCGTAATGTTGATGGTATCATGTGTAGCGCATGTTGCTGCGCTGACCCGCAGCCAGTAGCTGCCTGTGGCATTTACATGTATATAAGGATCTGTGCTCCCCGTGCTCCAGAGATAATCTGCGGTAGGGAATGTCGATCCGATCCTCAGGGGGACAGCTTCGCATATGGTGGTATCTTCACCGAGCAATACACCCGGCCGGGGGATGATGCTTACAAGGATCGTATCGCTGCGTTTGCAACCGTTGCGTCCGGCCTCAAGCCAGTAGACGCCGCCGGAGATAACACGGATCGTGCTGTCGCTTATCCCTGTGCTCCAGAGGTAGCGCATACCCTGCGGCTGACCGGCAGATAAGATCAGGGTGTCATGGAGGCAAATTGTAGTATCGGGGCCGAGGCTGAGCGGCATGTCCTTATCCAGAACAGCGATCAGTGTGTCATAGGCGAAACATCCTCCCTGCCCGGTCACACGCAATACCACCGTATATGCTCCTCCTGTGGCATATACATGCGTTACGGAATCTCCGCTGCCGGTAGTTCCGTCGCCCAACCACCATTCGTATTGCAGACCGGGAGCGCCTGCAGGTGGCGCTGCCGCTTTTAACGCCAGCGTAACACAATCTATTGTATCTGCCAGTATCTCTGCCAGCGGCGTGGGGAAGGCCTGTACATTTACAGTATCCTGTGTAAGGATGCATCCCCATTGATCCGTGAAGGTAGCGACAACCTCTGTTTGAGAGGGCAAAACAAAACCGGCTACCGGTGAAAAAGACGTGGGTATATCCATAATCGCTGCGGGTTCCCAGGCGACACTGACGCCACAGGAATAATTCTCGGCTACCAGCTGCAGCCGGTCGCTACAGATCGTAGTATCCGTTGCCAAGAATGAAATATGCGGAAGCGGATCCCTGTACAGCATAGAAACTTCATCGGCAGTCAGCGCACGGTTATAAACACGTAATTCATCAATGGATCCGTTGAAGCTCTGATCGCCGCAGCCGCGGGTAAAGCATTCACCGTTCCCGATACCCAGTACGGAATTAGGGTTTGTATAATCGTGAATGCTGTTGGCCGACGTAACGGTCCTGCTCAGCTCCCCGTTTACGTATATTGATAAATTCCTGCCGCTTCTTGTAAATGTATAATGATACCAGCATCCATGCGGCAGCCTGGCTGACAATGCATTATAATTGGTAGTAGGCGGGTTGGCTTGTCCGGGACCGGGCCAGCCGGCCACTTCAGTATAGACACCGTTGGCGTTGGAGCGGGTATCAAAAGACCCACCTACATAACAACATGACCCGGTATTATTACGTCGTTTTGAAACCAGTGTCTTGTTAGTGGATCCTTCCGGAATACGGAACCAGAAGGAAACTGTAATATCGGCCGTACTGAAGTACGTGTTAATACCATTATTAAACTCCACCATCGTGCCATCGCCTGGAAACTGTACAGCATCACCCTTCACTCCGCAAATGGTCGTCAGCGGTGTAGCGGTACCTCTGAGTGTTCCGGAAAATCCATTCCCGCTGGAATCAGCCAGTGTCCCATTGTCGAAAGTCCAGTGTCCAACAAGCCCTGCGGTAATACTTTGTGCCTGCACACCCGGTATCAGACTGATGCATAGCAGGATCAGCATATAACAGGACAGGGTATAACGGTAAATATGTTTCATACACAGCAATTGTCAGATGATTATATTTTAAACAGCTTTTCTATTCCGATCAATAACCCATCCTCACCGGTAACCCGGATCTGGTATACTCCGGTTGCCAATGCGGACACATCTACGACTATTCTGCCCGGCTCGCCGGCTGCTGTCTGCAGGACGGTTTTACCATCCATGCTGCTGATGGTGACGTGGGCGGGAACAGGGCTTTCAATGATCAACATAGATGCAGCCGGGTTGGGGTATATGATTACGGCTATGTTATGCTGCAGATAGCCTGCCCGTCCCGGCTGAACATACACCGGATCTGATGCATTGGTGCATCCGTTGGTATCAGTAACCACCACGTTAAAGCCTCCCTGCTGTACCGGCGTGTAGGCTGATGATGTAGCGAAGGGTAGCAGCTGGCTGTTGCAATACCATTGATAGGATGCATACATACTGTCGGTACGGAGCACTACACCATTCCAGTAGATCTCTGGTTCAGGCAATGGCCATTCCACAATTACGGCTACTGCCGAACTGTCCGCGCAGGCTATGCCGGTAGTGTTGGCTCTGTTTACAATAAGCTGATAGCTGCCGGGAATGTCCACCTGATAAAAAGACGCGTTTGCGCCCCGTATTATGCCGGCAGCGTCAAGCCATTGCCAAGTTAGTCCTGCCGTATCCGGAGACATAGCCTCCAGCAGGATATTTCCTCCTTTGCAGAAACCTGCGTCCAAGGGAGTGATATCTATAACAGGTACAGGCAATACTTCAACAGCAATGATTCCGGAGCTGTCGCTACAACTGTTACCGTCTGTAGCGACCACATGGTACTGACCACTGGCCGAAGCGGCATAGGTCGTTCCGGTTCCTGTCTGCGTACCGTCTTTTTTCCATACATAAACCACACCTGGCTGAACGCCGGCGTCCAGTATAATGCTGTCTCCCTGGCATAACGTAATGCTGCCCGACGGTGTGACGACTGCCGAAGGGAGGGAATGTACGGTGACCGATATGGTATCCCGCTCCGTGCAGCCTGCGTTGTCAGTGACCACAACATCATATATACCGCTGTTAGTCACATTGATCGCTGTCGTTGTGGCGCCGGTGCTCCATGAGATAGAAGCCCGATTACCCACATCCAGTGTGAGAACGTTCCTGTCACAAAATGCTGTATCATTACCCAGCAATACCAGGTTTCTGTCGCGTATCACCCATGTCGTGGCCAGGGAATCATTGGTTCGGTCTGCATCTCCCCCAAGCGCAGTATATGCCCTTACCGGGTGAGCGCCGGATGTCATCATGTACACACCGCTGAATACCATCGTATCCGTATGGCCGGGTGGCAGTGGCCCTGTCAGTATAGCGCCGGCGGTACCGAAACTGTAGTCCAGGATAACCGGCATACCGGAAATGGGCTCATTGCCATAATTGGATACCGTCACTTTTACTGTATCATAATTACCGGCACATAACGTATCCCCATCCTCCGGCTCAAGGAAGCTGGCCGTAATGGCGTCCAACGGCAGGTATACTGCCTGCCAGGCGCCCGGATCTGTCAGCCCGGAGACGATACGCGGTGATCCCGCAATATCGGTGGTGACTGCAGAGAGATCCGGTGTCTGTCCCGGAGCGAATACGACAGGGTTTCCGTCGCCACGTAAAGGGCATCCGCGTTGTAGCCTGAGATCACCTGCGGCAGCATTGATGAATAACGGATCCGCCGCCGGACTGGTATTGCCGCTGCCGTCATACCAGGTACCATCCACCAATGTATTCCGTATCAGGGCCATTGAGCCGGAAAAACCGGACTGGCCGCCGCTGAGTGTGGTATTCCCATAAATAATTGAATTCCTGATCTCCACATGCGCGCTCAGGCCGGAACTGGTCTGATTGTAAATAGACGCTCCCGAACCATCCCGTGCATTATTATACATCGTGACATTCGTCAGTATCAGATCTACCGACTTATCCGTACGGATCGCACCAATATTTGTACCCGAATTTTCCCGGAAAACAACATTGGTCAGCAATACCCTGGGCGTAACGGTGCTGCCGCCTTCTATCCGCAGCGCGCCAGCATTGTTGATAAATTGCGTATGACTAAAGCTGGCGCTACCGCTTGCGATATTGATGCCGCCGCCCCTGCCCGCAGGCGCCGTGTTATCCCGGATGATAACATGTATCAATGTGGGGTTGCAATCCGGCTCTATCCGCATTCCGCCGCCCCGGTCTCCCGGGGATCCGCTTGCGTCTGCATTCCCGCCGGATATCGTCACCCCGTTCAGGACAGTCGCTGCACTTACCGGAGCAGAAGATGCTGCAGTGACGACATTATACATATTCTCCGAATAATTGGAAAATCCGGGGCCATCGTTGCCATTCAGATCGCCGCTCAGGATGGTTTCATTCGTGGTAAAGTCGCGTAGGCTGATATCATAATCCGGCGGCTCATTACCGGCAAATCCGCCGTATAGCTGTATGCTGTCCTTCAGCAGGAACGTCCGGTAACGCGACCGGCCCGGGGTTGTATTTCCTGCCCTGTCCTGCGAGGGGAGATATTTGCCTCTTGCTATCCATACTGTATCTCCCGGCCAGGATACATCCAGCGCCCGCTGCACGGTGGCAAATGCCTGCTGCCAGCTATGGCCGTTGCTGTTATCATCCCCCCCGGAAGCATTTACATACCAGCGCGGTATACAGGCATAGCCCTTCACCGTTATTTCATTTGAATAGGAGGTATCCGAAGAATTACTGCAGATCACCAGGCAGCGGTAGTCGGTGGTGACCGACTGGCCTGTAATATTCATCACAGTATCCGCTCCCTGGAAAACATCTGCCCATACACCGCTACCCGAAGGCACACGTTTTTGCCACAGGTAGCTGATACCTGCCAGGCCCCGGGTAGCGCCGGACAGTGTGAGCGTGAACGTTTCACGGACACATATGCTGTCTACCGTTGCAGCAATGGTACCGGGTAGCGGCGTACCCGCGCAGATGGGATAATCGCTCTGGTAAGGTCCAGGGTCTATCTGGCTGCCGACAATACGCGGTCGCCCGTCCAGGTCTGTTGTGATCGCCGACAGGTCGGGTGTTTGGCCTGCGCCGAATACACCCGGGTTACCTCTGGCTCGTACAGGAGAGCCGGCCTGCTGCCTGAGGTCGCCGGCAACGGCATTGACAAAGAGAGGCGCCCCCATCGTGCTGGTATTACCGCTGCCGTCATACCAGGTGCCGTCTACAAATGTATTCCGGATCAGGGCCATTGAACCGGCGAAAGTGGACTGCGCACCGCTGAGGTCCGTATTTTCGTGTATAATGGAATTCCGGATCTCCACATGTGCGCCATGACCGGAAGTGGTTTGAATATATACAGCTGCTCCGCCGCCGTTTCTTGAATTATTATAAATAGTAACGTTCGTCAGGATCAGGGTTACAGCCTTGTCGGTACGGATGGCCCCGATGTTCGTACCTGAATTACCCCGGAACACAACATTGGTCAGCAATACATAGGGCGCCGTACCGGACGTATTGCCTTCGATACGCAAGGCACTCGCATTGTTGATAAACTGCGTATTAATGAAATGCGCATGACCGTTTACGATGTTGACGGCGCCACCTCTCCCTGACGGTGCGGTATTATCCCGGAAGATGACATCCACCAGTGTGGGATTATTGTTGCCTTCTATCCTCAGACCGCCCCCGTGGCTGCCCGGTGAACTGCTTGCATCTGCATTACCTCCCGAGATCGTAAACCCGCTGAGGATCGTCGCTGCGGAGACCGGAGATGATGAAGCTGCGGAAACGACATTATAGGCATTATCCGAATAATTGGAATATCCGCTGCCGTCATTACCGTTCAGATCACCACTCAGGATTGTTTCATTTGCTGTAAAATCACGGAGCCTGATATCATAATCCGGAGGCTCATTACCGGCAAAGCCACCGTATAGCTGCACGCTGTCCTTCAGCAGGAATGTACGGGACCGCGACCGCGCCGGCGTAGCATCACCGCTCCTGTCCTGCGAGGGCAGGTACTTCCCTTTCGCCACCCATATCGTATCTCCCGGCCAGGAGGCGGTCAACGCACGTTGCACGGTGGCGAATGCCTGTGTCCAGCTATGGCCGGTATTGTTATCGCTGCCTCCCGCTCCATTCACATACCAACGCGGTATGCAGGGATAACTCTTTACCGTTACTTCGTTTGAATAGGCGGTATCGGCAGTATTGCTGCAGATCACCAGGCAACGATAGTCGGTAGTTGTCGTCTGCCCCGGAATGTTCAGCAGCGTATCCAGGCCCATGACAATGTCTGTCCATACACCGCTGCTAGCAGGCACACGCTGCTGCCACAGATAACGGACGCCAACGTCCGTGCTGCTGCCTGAAAGTGTCAGCATTGTTATTTCGCGGGGACATACGCTATCCACAGAGGATGTGAGCACACCGGCGGTCGGCGTACCGGAACAGGAAATATAATTCTGGTAAGCGCCGGGGTCTATTTGTCCGCCGACAATACGCGGATGTCCTGTGACATCTGTATTAATGCCTGACAGGTCATGCGTCTGTCCGGCATTAAAATATAGAGGATCTCCCATATTCAGCAGCGGGGAGGTTGCCTGCAGCCTGAAGTCGCCGGTTGCAGGATTTACAAACAACGGCGCACCCATCGTGCTGGTATTACCACTGGCGTCATACCAGGTGCCGTCCACAAAGGTATTCCGGATCACAGCCATCGAACCGGAAAAAGCAGAGGGATTGCTGCTCATGTCCTTATTCTCATAAATGACGGAGTTTCTGATCTCGACACGCGCGCTCCTGCCGGATGTTGTTTGAACATATATAGCCGCGCCGGCTCCGTTTCTCGCATTGTTATACATAGTGACATTCGTAAGGATCAGGTCTACTGCCCGGTCCGTACGGATCGCCCCGATATTGGTACCTGAATTACCCTGAAAAACGACATTGGCCAGTGATACATACGGTGATGCCCCGGATGAGCTGCCTATGATCCGCAACGCACTGCCGTTGTTGATAAACTGCGTATTAATGAAGCGGGCGCCGGCACTTTGTATATCAACGGCGCCCCCTCTCCCTGATGGTGCTGTATTATCCCGGAAAATAACATTTACCAGTGTGGGATTATTGCTGCTCTCTATCCGTAATCCGCCCCCGTTGCTTCCCGGCGAGCCACTTGCATCCGCATTTCCCCCGGATATCGTCAAGCCGTCCAGTATTGTTTCCTGGCTGACCGGGGATGCGGATGTAGCAGCGACTACATTATAGGCATTCTCCGAATTATTGGAAAAATTGCTGCCATCGTTACCATTCAGGTCGCCGCTCAGGATCGTTTCGTTGGCAGTGAAGTCGCGCAGGCGGGTATCATAATTTGCAGGCTCATTGCCTGCGAACCCTCCATATATCCGCACTTTGTCCTTCAGCATAAACGTCCGGTACCTCGACCTGCTGGATGAAGTGCTCCCGTTCCTGTCCTCCGTCGGAACATACCGGCCTTTTGCGATCCAGATCGTATCTCCGGCTGCTGCAACATCCAGCGCCTTCTGCAGTGTGGCAAAAGGTGCTGTCCAGCTTTGGCCGTTATTGCTGTTGCTCCCCCCTGATCCGTTGACGTAATAGATTGCGCCGGTTACTACCGGGGCGGCAATCAGCATGATAACAAGGATAGCTATAATAATACGGTGTAACTGTTGCATCATAATATTTCATTAAACGGTCTCTTGCAAATGTATTTGCATTCCCGCCACACAACAAGCCGCATAAAGATGCGGGGGTGCGTATCTGCGCATACATCCTGTTGCAGCTACCGGTATATTTGCAGCATGTACAGCCAGAACCTGATTATAGACAAAGCTTTTGTAAAAAAACTTTCAGACCTGTCGCCGGATGAGCTTTACGGCATCCTGCAGGCACGCAACGAGGTCTTCGTGGTCGAGCAGCAGTGTGTGTACCAAGATGCAGACGGGTATGACCGGGAAGCGCTTCATGTAGTACTTCCGTATGAAGAAGGGATAGGGGCGTATTGCCGTATCCTCCCCCCGGGTATTAAATATACCGAATGGAGCATCGGGCGCGTGCTGACGGCCGGAGCCGCACGGGGAAAAAAGCTGGGTCATTTACTGATGACTACCGCCCTGGATACGATTGCCGCACACGGCGGCGGCGGCATAAGGATTTCTGCACAGGCATACCTGCAGCGGTTTTATGAATCGCACGGATTTGTTCGTATCGGTGATGAATACCTTGAAGATAATATCCCGCATATTGAAATGCTGCGTACTGATTAATATGCTTCCCTGTCCCGCCCCAGCATTTTGCTGATCACCTCGGCCTTGCTGTTGACATGCAGCTTACGGTAGATATGCCGTATATGAAACCGTACGGTATGCAGGGAAATGGACAGGCGGTCGGCCACCAGCTTATAGCTCAGGCCGTCGGTGAGCGCCTGTACGATCTGCTTCTCCTTGGGCGATAATGTCTCTTCCTCGCTGCCCCGGTTGCGGGGTCTGGAAAAATATTCAAATACCTTCCGGGCAATGACCGGCGACATGGAGCTGCCGCCCTGGCTTACGTCCAGGATCGCCCTCCGGGTCTCAGACAGGGGTGTTGTCTTGAGCAGGTATCCCGATGCACCGGCGCATATGGCCTGAAATATCTTGTCGCTGTTGCTGAATATGGTCAGCATGATGATCTGTACGTCCGGGAATATCTTCCGGATCTCCCGGATACCCACGATGCCGTTCATGCCGGGCAGCCCGATATCGCTGAGGATGATATCCGGCGGCGATATGGTATCTGCCTTTTCAAAAAACGCCTCCATACTGCCGGCCGCGCATACGCATTCGATCTCCGGGTCTTTGCCGAAGTATCCCGCCAGACTGTCGCGGACATCATCAATATCTTCAATAATAGCTATTCTTATCATCCGATCCATACTTGCGGATTTACGTGCAAAGTTCGTAAATCCATCCATCCTGTCACCCGCATAATGATGCAGGTATGATTTTACCCGCCGGGCTGTTTCTTTTCGATTTCCAGCATAAATGAGTCTGCTCCGTATGTGTACCGGATCTCGGCGCCGATCTTTTTTGCCCGCATCTGCATATTCCGGATGCCCTGTCCCGAAGACTCCGGGAGATCCTTAAGCGTATTCCCATCGTTGGTAATGGAAAGAAAAAAATAATTGCCTTCGTGCCGGTACACGATGCTTACTCCGGAAGCCGACGAATGCTTGACGATATTGTTCAACGCTTCCTTGAATATCATGTACAGATTCTGGCGGACTTCTGTCGGTATGGTATGCTTATGATCCGTACCGGATGTATCGAACCGGATCATGATGTGCGCGGGGGTGAGCATCTGCTCTGCATATTCCCGCATACGGCCGGCCAGATTCCCGGAAAAGTCATTGCGGGCATCAATAGCCCAGAGTATATCATTCATAGACATGGTGGCGTCCCGCCCCAGCCCGGCAATTTTTTCCAGCTTGGCCTTCCGCTGGTCTTCCGGCTCGCTGCTCTCGCTGAGACTGTCGGAAAACAGCACGATACGGGTCAGCAGCCCCCCGACTTCATCATGCAGGTCACTTGCAAGCTGCACCCGGAGCTGCTGCATACGCCGGATATTACGGATCCTGATCCAGAAGAACAGCCAGATCAGTCCACCGGAAAGCAGCAGCAGCAGCAGATAGAACCACCAGGTCTTATAAAAATACTGCCTGCTGTCAAGATGAAACATCAGCATATTGTTTGCCGGACGTCCGTAAGCATTCATACCCTTTATTTCCAGCGTATAATGTCCGGGAGACAGATCCGGAATTTTCAGCTGTGGCGCGCCATATATGGGTATCCATTCATCGCTCAGGCCGCGGATGCGATACAGGAACCGGTTGTATGAAGGAGCGCGATAGTCGCTGATGCCGAACTGTATCACAAAAGAAAAATCGGAGGGATAAATACGGATCGTATCGCCTGCTCCCGTGAGCCTTCTTCCGGGTACGGTAGATGCAGATACAAAAAGTGAAAAACTGGGAGCATGCGAACGAACACTATCGGGATGAAAATAGCAGATACCTTTAAGGCTTCCGAAATACAGCCTGCCCCGGCTGTCTTTCATATATGACCCCTGGTTGAATTCACCGGATGCAAGGCCGTCGGATGTAGCATAATTGGTAAAAATGCCGGTATGCAGATCATAATGGCTCAGCCCGTTGAACGTACTGATCCACATCTGGCTGGCATCCGGCCACAGCATACTGTATACAATGTCGTTGGCCAGGCCGTGCTGCTCCTGGTTCAGGTATGTGACGTGGTTCATACCGGGGCTGACGATATTGATACCGCCTCCGTTCGTGCCGATCCAAAGCCGGCCCAGATGATCTTCCGATACAAAATGCACATTACTTTTTGACAGCGCGGGAACAGACAGGCTGCTCAGATGCAGGCGCACCCCTTTGTGCTTGTCAATTTTAAATACCCCTTCACCGGTAGCAAGCCATAATACATCCTTCTCTCTTCCGCCTGCAATATGCCGGACAGACAATCCTCCTGTCCACAGCGTGTCTTTATCATAACGTTGAATGACACCGGCTTTCCGGTCGTACAGGAATAGGCCACGACTGCTGCCGATCCATATCAATCCGTCATCGTCCATAAAAACACAATAGCCAAACAACATATAATCCACGAAACGCCTGTCGTAGAATGAATGCTCTATCTTCTGCGATCGTTTATTAAACCGGTAAAAGAAGCCTGATTCGGATGCGATATATACATAGCCGGAATCTTCATCGTTCAGCAGCCCGTACGGAAGCACATTTTTTGCTTTATCCGGCACTGTTTCCGTTTCCAGCTTCGCATATACCGACCATTTATCCTGTTTGCGGTGAAAATGATAAAGGCCTTTATAAGTGCCTATATAAAGATCGCCTGCTGCGTCTTCGGCCATGCCCCTTATGCTGAGCGGGAGCATATCCGTCAGCATGTGCTTAAAAAGAGGCTGTTCATTGGTTATCTTGAAAATGCCCTTGTTTGTCCCGATCCATACGATACCGCGTTCATCTCCGAAAATACAATGGTGCTGGTTATATGATTCAGAAAGTGAAGGAACGTTTTTTCCAAGCTCTTCTATGGATCCCCGCACCAGGTCAACCTGGTACAAACGCCCGTTTCTGAATCCGGCATACAACATTTGCCCGGAAAGCGCCCCCATATCCGCTGTTCCGGATTCGTTGATATGCTCCAGCACCGGTATGTTATGCGGCCTGCCGGTATGGGCATCCAGCAGCAGCACGCCTTTCAGGGGAATGGCGGCCACTAAGGTGTCTCCGTATTTCCTCACCGTGATCGGCAGCATCGGCTTCTTGTCTTTCCAGGGTATGGATTCGATGCGTTTGGTTCCGGTATGGAGCAGATACAACGGGTCGTGACCGTGTCCGTCGTGGACCATAAACAGAAGCAGGCTATCGGAAAAAACAGTGAGGTTATGCACCGATGGCACTGGTTCTTTGTGCAGATAATCTTTGGTATGTATGAATACCTCAGCCTGGAAGCTGTCGTCTACAGACAGGATATCGCTGTTCCCCAGTAATATATAAACCTTCCCGGCTTTCGTCTGAACCATGCTCCTCACCTGCTGCCCCGCAGGCTTTCCATTCAGCGTTACCGGCACCGGAGTCCTAAGCGGACCGGGCAGCACATACAGCCCCCGCTCCGTTGCCACCCAGATCATGTCCTTTTTCTTATCGTACATCAACCGGCTGATCTGCCACGAGCCCAGTTCCCGGAATCGGGTAAATGTATAACCGTCGTAAACGTTGAGGCCATTGCTTGTGGCAACCCACATAAAGCCGGTATTATCCTTAATGATATCATAGCAAATATTACTGGTCAGCCCGTTCCGGTCGTCAATCAGCTCAACTTTTGCAGATCCGGCTAACGGCATTATGCAAAGAGCAATCAGACCGACGGCATTCGCTCCGGAACGTCGTACAGATGATAAGACAGTGCCTACATACACGTCAATAAGCCATCCCATGTTTATAAAAGTAAAACAATCCATTCATTAGACAGGCATAAGCGACGAAAGGATAGGAACAAGGAACGAAACAGGCAAAGACCAGGCTATATGGATTAAATATTGCCAGCCAGATGTTTCCGTTTCACCACCGGCCGGCTTGTGTTCACAGGAATGCCCAGCGCCTCGTAGATATAATCCAGCGCCATAGTGCGCACACTTAGTTTGGTGATTTGCGTGTTATCAGCAGAAGGATGTACACGATTGGAGAGAAACACAAATAATAAACCATGCTCCGGATCCGCCCAGGCACAAGTACCGGTAAAACCCTGATGCCCGAATGTATAACCGCTGCTCCGGTTACTGGTCACAACGGCATTCTTTACATCTGCCTCCGGCTTATCAAAGCCAAGACCACGCCGGCTGATTGCAGATCCGTAACCGGTAAACAGGTTTACCGTTTCCTTTTTAAAATACCGGATACCTTTATATTCCCCTTTGCTCAGCAGCATCTGAAATACGACCGCCACATCATTAGCCGTAGCAAACAAACCGGCATGACCTGCTACACCACCCAGCAGGGCTGCGCCTTGGTCATGTACATACCCGTGCAACAACTGCCGGCGGAATATAAGGTCGTTTTCCGTAGGGGCGATTAATGATACGTCAATCCTCTTCAACGGGTTGTACATAATACGTGTCAGGCCCAGCGGACGATAAAAGGCCTCCTCCACATACACATCAAGCTTTTTTTTTGTGACCTGCTCCACGACTGCGGCGAGATAATAAAAGTCAAGATCGCTATACACGCTGCGTCCTTTATTCTCCGCCGGCTGATTATTTATCCGTTTCCAGATAGTATCTGTATAATCATTGCGAACAAACAAACCGGATGCTACCTCCTGCTGAAATCCCGGTTCGGGCTGGTTCCGGTACAATGCCGGGTTCAGTGCGCCGGAAGCTTCTATGGTTTCTTTATAAAAAGGTATCCAGCTTTTCATACCCGCCTGATGTAATAAGAGATCTCTTATTGTAGCCTTCGCATGTAATGTACCCTTCATTCCGGGCAGGTAATCTTCCAGCGTTTTATCTAAGCGTACCCGTCCTTCTTCATACAAGCGCATTACGGCCAGTGTAGTAGAGAGCACTTTGGTGAGTGAAGCCACATCATATACTGTAGCAGTAGAGACGGGCTGCTTTTTATCATACATATAGTCTCCGAATGATTCATTATAAAACACTTTACCATCCTTAGCCGCAATAATACGGCATCCGGGGAAAGCACGGGAAACGACACAACGTTCTATGTACAGGCTGAGCTTGTCCAGCGCCTGCGGATTCACGACTCCTGCATCTTCTACATGGTATACTTTATACAGTTGCCGGGGAGCGCCCGTCCCGGGATCCTCATCTCCGGCATGCGGCATGCCCGGAGCAGGAACAGCCATACCTGTACTGCCCGGCTGTATACCGGCACATGGGGTTACCGGCAGACGCCCTGACGGTTGTTTGCGATTCAGTAAAACATCCGCCATTGCCCGCTGGGCAAGGCTGTCATCTTCATAGCCCACTACTGCAGATCGTACATCACAATAATTTTTAAGCAGGTACGGATTACCCATCAGCACGATCATCACATCTTTTCGTTTGTACACCTGTTTCAGGAAGCTGATCTGGCTAGCGTCAAGCCCATAAGTTGCATTCCTCCCCGGGTATATATTCAGATTATGGATCGCTACGATTGTGGCATTGTTGGTGGTAATCTCATTAATAATGCTGTGTACTGTGGCTTCCGTACTGCCCTTAGGGAGTTTACGGACAGCAATATTCGCATCTTTCGATAATTCATCCGTGAGCACACTTTTCTGTGCATTTACAGCTACATAACCGATACGATTCCCTTTATTGGCAATTTTACCTAAAACGTCATTCTCATCACGTATCCAGGTGATGGCCGATGCTGCTACACGGCTGCGCAAAGCGGCAGTCTGCCGGTTCAGATCGGCAGTTATTCCCTGCACTTCCACAGGCTTACGGGCGGCGAGCCCTGCATCATACTTGGCGGTAAGTATTTTTTTCACACGCTGCTCCAGGTCTGCTTCCGTGACTTTATGCTGCTGCAATGCTTCTTTGATCTTTCTGATAGCCACCGGCACATCCTGCGAGAAAAGTAACATATCATTCCCTGCAAGAAAAGCCCGCAGGTCCGCTTCTCCCGGATCAAAAAACTTTGTAACTCCCTGCATATTCATCGCATCAGTAAACACCAGACCACGGAATCCCATCTTATCTTTCAGCAATCCGGTAACCGTATTTTTAGACAAAGTAGTCGGTACATTTTTTTCCTGCTCCAGTGCCGGGATTTCAAGATGCGCCACCATCATGCTCTGTATCCCTGCGCGTATCAGTTCCCGGAATGGATATAGCTCCAGCGTATCTAATTGCGCAAGCGATTTTTTGATCACGGGCAGGTCTTTGTGCGAATCCACGTCCGTATCTCCATGCCCCGGGAAATGCTTGGCACAGGCCATTACGCCGTTTTTCTGCAAGCCATGCATATACGCGATACCCATCCGCACAACGCGTGTTTTATCCTCTCCAAAAGAACGGACATTGATCACCGGATTGGCGGGATTATTATTCACATCAATGACCGGTGCGAAGTTGATATGCACACCCAGTCTTTTGCATTGTGCTGCGATGGCGACGCCAACCTGGTATACCAGCAGCGAGTCTTCGGTAGCGCCCAGCATCATCTGACGGGGAAAATTGACTACACTATCCAGTCGCATACCCAAACCCCATTCCGCATCCATAGCGATCAGGAGCGGAACGTGTGCCGCAGACTGATATTTATTGGTGAGTATTGCCTGGCGGGCAGGGCCGCCCTGCATAAAAATAAGGCCTCCGATCTGCCTGTTGGCGATCAGCTTGCTGATAGCAGGTTCATTATAATTGGTGCCGCCGGAATAAGCGGCCACCATAAACAACTGCCCGATACGCTCTTCGGTAGTAAGCGTGCGATATATGCTGTCCACCCAGCGCTTTTTGATGGCGTCCTGCGCAAACACACCGGGAGCAACCGTCAATAATAACAATAGTACTACAGTAAAGACATGCTTATTACTCATAGTACAAAATAACACATTAAGCGGGAGAATAGCTAACGGTAAAAGGGGTAAACGTTTTGCCGGAGTTACAACTGCTCAATATCTGCATTGTCCAGTCCTGTAGCAACCACAATGGCGTTCAATGAGACTCCCTGTTCTTTCAGATTCCGGGCAATACGCATTCTTTCTTCTTCACGTCCATCCTCACGCGCAGTATCCAGCCCGTTCTGGTAATCCCATCTGTGCATCTGGCTGCGGAGGTAAGAGATATAATCTTCTTTTGATAAATTACTCATTTCTGATAATTTAAATAGTTTCTCAAAAATGGATTTCTTCAAAAATACCGGAATTTTTTCAAGTTGATACATGTTTTTGAGTACGAACAACCACTTATCCATTGTATTCCTTAATTCCGTTTCCTGCTTATTGAATTTCGGAAGTTCAATAAAAATATACCCCAGCTTTTTATAAAACTGTATGTGGGTTTCGATATCGGCGAGATGAATGTCGTGCAGATATTTATCCTTTTGCATATCATCGAAGCAGAAATCCATCAGCCCGATAAACCAGACCTCATTGAGCCGGTAATCCCAATCTGATCCACCTTTTACGGCCTGGTCGCAGATAAGCGAAGATGTATAAAATACGGAGCGGTCGCGGAAGTATTGCTGCTTTACTTTCTGCACTTCGATAATGAACTGTTCGCCCTTGTCGCCGGTGCAGAGCAAGTCGAAGATCACACCGCGATTGTCTTTTACTATTCCCGGAAACTCATTCTTACTGTAGGTAATATCTACGATATGTTTCCGTCCTTCGAAAATGGCGTTGAGAAAATCTATCAGCAAATCCTTGTTTGGCTCACCGCCAAAAAGACGTTTAAAGCCGAAGTCTGTTATAGGATCAATATAGCGACCCAGATACAATGCGTCCATTTGCCCGTCGTTTTATCCAAAGCAAACGTACATAATAAATTAACAATCAATTAATTAAGTTTTATTGATTATAAACGCACAAATATCTGATCCAGAAAATATGTATGTTTTATCATGGCGTTATTTTAATCCTTAACCACTTTCTCCACCTTCAGCAGCTTCCCTTCGGCATTCACAACCCGGAGCAGGTAGATACCCTTCGAAAGGCCGTGTGTAATGATAAACGTCTCACCATTGGAATGAGCAGCCAACCGCCCGTCCATATAGCTGAGTGTTGCGTATACAGGAACCTGGCTATTAATATACACAATATCGTACGCAGGATTAGGATAAACACTAATGCCGGAATTACCGGTAACATCCGAAACCGACACATTGTTGATATGGTAGACCTCAGATGTATCCAGGCAGCCTTCGTCATATACGATCACCTGGTACAAACCGTTCTCTTTCACCTCGTGATCCCGGCCGATTGCTCCCGGGATCCGCTGCCCGTTAAGCAGCCACTGATAGCCACGATATGCAGAAGTGGTAGAAAGCACAAATCCACTGACCGAAATCCGGGGATCCAATTCTCCTACCCGTACGTGAAAAGTCTCTTTCGTCACATTACATCCCGATTCATAATAAGTGAGTTGATAAGTGCCGGCGCCGGAAACAGTTCTGAATGGATCCGAAGATCTGTCATCCCATATATAAGTGCCTGAGGTTACGCGGGACGGATGCAGTATAATACTTTGCCCGGCACAGATCGTTGTGTCATGAACAATTTCCCGGACCCCTTCAACAACAGGCGCCACAACAACATGGTTACCCAGTGACATGGTAGCATAAGTACCCGGGAGAAACCGCACAATATTCTGCTGAAGATCATATCCTTTACCTAAAACATCCGGGTTATTGATACAATGCAGATAGGAGTTTGCCTGATCAAATTCCGTCAGGTAAATTTTATTATTGTATAGCTTAAAGATGATCGGACTTCCCTTCGAGAGCGTATCTACCCGCACTACTGAATTGACCACAGTAGCCGAATCATAAAGACGGACATCAAACTGGTATATAACATTGGTATTATTAGGGCCATGATAAGTAGACGCGTACAAGATAGAGCTGCTGGGAGAAAAACTGACAGAGCCGGGATAAAAATTACCGTACTGATTCGTATGCATCACGTTGAAACCATTGAAAACAATACCGGTAGCCGGATCAAACTCCGCCAGAAGAATACCACTTGCCATTCTGGGCACCTGGTTACTGGATTGAGAGGTCAGCGCTATTTTACGCCTGTCCGGGGATACCGCAAGCTCCGACATGCTAAAACTTTCCGGCCCTGTAATAGAAGAAGGAACAAAGGAAATTATAGGATTCGGATTGACACCTGCCGCAGTGATATGATATGCCCTGAACCTGTGATTTTCCATCTCATGCGTCAGCAACCAGATATCACAATTGTTACCCGGTATCGCGATCATACATTCGCTCAGTGAATCAGAGGATAATACCGTGTTTTTGGTTCCAGGCACGATATCCCCTCTGCCGTTATCCAGGTTTGTGTTTACCACAGAATAAAAAAGACTTCCGTTAGCGTATGTCATCGGATCGTTCGTTGACCCCATCAGTGAAAAAAGGTAATAACTGCGGGGCGTACCTATTACAGGAACAATACATACGCCCTGACGGGTCGAAAGGCAATTACCACAATTCCCCGCATTACCCAGAAGGCCGCTGCCATCAGGCATAGGCTGATGCTGGGCATTCCAGCAGGTTCCTCCGTTTGAATAAAAAAGCAGCCGTCCATTGGTAGGATGCGCTGCTGCAGCCCCGCCTTCAATACCCCTGTGCTCAGACTCTATCGGAACCGGAACACCGGAACTGAAATCCACACCGGCTTTGGCGCCAAACACCCAGACATTATTCAGCTTTAAAAATTCAGGCTGCATATTATAGGCCGGCTGCGCAAAGGACGCTCCACAAAAAACTAACAGTAAAAGAGATAAGAATATATTTGTTTTCATAAGGATCACTTTACACCCTGGAGCAAATATATTATCTGCATTATTTTAAATCTTTTCGGGGAACACTGTTTTTAAAGATATATTTTTATTATTTCATCATAATAAAAATCAAAATAACAACTGGGCAGCAGCTACAATCAATCCCTGCGAGGCAATTACTTATATTTGCACACACCTCAATCAAGACTATAACAAGATGACACATACACATAAGCTGGCCACCCGGCTGATACATGCCGGCGTAGAGCCTGACCCTTCAACCGGGGCCATCATGACGCCCATCTACCAGACCTCCACCTATGTGCAGGCTGCACCAGGCGACCATAAAGGATATGAATATGCCCGTACACAAAACCCTACCCGTGATGCACTGCAAAATGCACTGGCAGCCATCGAAAACGGGCAATACGCCCTTTCTTTCGGCAGCGGTATGGCAGCCACCGACGCTGTTGCAAAATTGTTGCAGCCCGGTGATGAAGTAATCGTTTCCAACGATCTTTATGGCGGCACGTACCGCATCTTTACCAAAGTGTATGAATCTTACGGCATTAAGTTCCATTTCATTGATATGCAGGATGCCCGGAACATCAGCAACTATATCAATAAAAAAACAAAAATGGTTTGGGTGGAAACCCCAACCAATCCGCTGCTTAATATCATTGATATAGAAGCAGCAGCCAAAATCTCCAAAGCGCACAACCTGATACTGGTGGTAGACAATACATTTGCCTCGCCCTACCTCCAGAATCCGCTTGACCTCGGTGCAGACATCGTACTGCACTCCGCCACCAAATACCTCGGCGGTCATTCGGACGTGGTACACGGCGCACTGATCATGAACGATGCAGCGCTGGAAGAAAAACTCCGTTTCATCCAGAACAGTTGTGGCGCCGTACCCGGACCGCACGACTGCTGGCTGGTGCTGCGCGGCATCAAAACACTGCACGTACGGATGCAGCGCCACTGCGAGAACGGAAAGGCGATCGCCACATTTCTCCGCAATCATCCCAAAGTCGGGAAGGTCTTCTGGTGCGGATTTGAAGATCATCCCAATCACGATATTGCCCGGAAGCAGATGCGCGACTTCGGTGGTATGATCTCCTTCACGCTGAAAGACGATAATATAGAAACAGCGATGAATGTCCTGAAAAAAACCCAGTTGTTTGCGCTTGCAGAATCACTGGGTGGCGTGGAGTCGCTAATCGGCCATCCGGCATCCATGACCCATGCCTCCATCCCGCGCGAAGACCGTATCGCCCGCGGGCTGGCTGACTCGCTCATCCGCCTCAGCGTAGGCATCGAAGATGTAGACGACCTGACCCGGGATCTGGAGCAGGCTATTAACTAATTAGACAATTTGAAAATGTGCTAATTTGAAAATGACAGATTTATCTGTAATCTTCATTAACAAATTTTCAAATTCCCGAATTTTCAAATTAAAACAATCATGAGCATAAATAAAGTAGTCTCCAATGCTGACGAAGCGATCCGCGACATCGAATCCGGCGCCACGCTGATGCTCGGCGGATTCGGCCTCTGCGGCATTCCGGAAAACTGCATTGCCGCCCTCGTACGGAAAGGCGTCAATAATCTTACGTGCATTTCCAACAATGCCGGTGTG
The DNA here is from genome assembly GCA_037190845.1 of Flavipsychrobacter sp. Lineage (GTDB taxonomy): Bacteria > Bacteroidota > Bacteroidia > Chitinophagales > Chitinophagaceae > JBEBVQ01. The sequence goes on from JBBCJI010000003.1 coordinate 233,478, forward strand.
GACGATTTCGGCATCGGGCTGATGCTGCAAAAAAAACAGGTAAAAAAAATGATCTCCTCTTATGTAGGAGAAAATGCCGAGTTTGAGCGCCAGTTGCTGAGTGGCGAACTGGAAGTAGACCTGATACCACAAGGTACACTGGCCACCCGCTGTATGGTAGCCGGTTATGGCATCCCCTTCGTTCCGGTACTTGCAGGTGTTGGTACGGAAGTCGCTGAAGGAAAAGAAACCGTCACAAGAAACGGGAGGCAATATCTTATAGAAGAAGCCTTCGACACCGACTTCGCCATCGTAAAAGCCTGGAAAGGCGATACACAAGGTAACCTGATCTTCCGGGCCACCTCCCGCAATTTTAATCCCCTGATGGCCATGGCCGGTAAAATAACGATTGCCGAAGTGGAAGAGCTTGTCCCCGCCGGCGAACTCGATCCGGATCATATCCACACGCCGGGTATTTATGTACATCGCATCTTCCAGGGAAGTAACTACGAAAAAAGGATTGAGCAGAGAACTGTACGCAAGCGGTAATTTGAAAATGAGACAATTTGAAAATTTGAAAATGGATAGGTGCTTTTATAAACTAAATCCGTTTATCCGGTAAATTATTAGAAGAATGGTGTAATTTGAGCATTTGATGCTGAAAATGAGCGGACAATGCAATATAACAAGCCAAATCCCATTGTGGCAAAAACGATAACATTTGCTCTTATGATTATTGAATATGCCGAAATACTGGAATCCAATAGAAAGTTTATAATTGCAAACCAATTGTTGAAATCAGGTACTGCCATTGGTGCAAACGTTCGTGAAGCTCAAAATGCAGAAAGTAAAAATGATTTTATTCACAAAATGAAGATTGCTGCAAAAGAAGCAGATGAAACTACTTATTGGCTATTACTGTGCCAGCAATCTCTCAATTATCCGGATTGTTCAGAGCTACAAAATAATGCTGAGGAAATAATGAAAATCCTATCCAAAATTATTGCCACCTCTAAAAACAAACCTTCCTGATATTAAAAAAACCAATTGATACATTTTCAAATTAGCACATTTTCAAATTTTCAAATTAACATGCTCAATAAAGAACAAATCGCCCAACGCATCGCCCGTGAGTTACAGGATGGCTTCTATGTCAATTTAGGTATCGGTATCCCGACCCTCGTAGCCAATTATATACCTGAAGGCGTGAGCGTTGTATTGCAAAGCGAAAACGGCCTGTTGGGCATGGGGCCGTTCCCCTATGAAGGCGAAGAAGACCCTGATCTGATCAACGCCGGCAAACAAACCATCACTACCGTCGCCGGCTCCGTATTCTTCGACAGCGCTATGAGCTTCGGCATGATACGTGCCGGCAAGGTAGACCTCACCGTGCTCGGCGCCATGGAAGTGGCCGACAACGGTGACATTGCCAACTGGAAGATCCCCGGCAAAATGGTGAAAGGCATGGGAGGCGCTATGGATCTTGTAGCCGCCGCCAAAAACATCATCGTAGCCATGCAGCATACCAATCGCGCCGGAGAAAGCAAGCTGCTACCCGCATGTACACTCCCGCTCACCGGCATCCGCTGCGTAAAGAAAATAGTATCCGACCTGGGTGTATTTGACATCACCGACGAAGGATTCCGTTGTATTGAATATGCCCCGGGCATTACCATTGATGAAATCAAGGCGAAAACCGCCGGACGGCTGGTGATCGCAGATGATGTACGGGAAATGTCTTTCGCGTGATCGATCATTTTTTGAAAATGTGACAAATGCAGGAAATGTGACGACATATTTGTCACATTTAAACCATGGATAAATCTTAACTTCGGTAGAATTATAAAACCACGAAAAATGAAACTCCGGGCTGTACTGCTTTTAGGGATTATGATCGTGTTGTTGGCTTCCTGCCGAAAAAAGGATCCACCGGTCACACAGACACCGGATCCGCCATCCGGCCCGACAGGGCAGATAACCTTTGCCTTCACGAATGTGGCCGGCGATGAGCCGCTCGTTTTAGACAGCACTTCCTATGTCAACGAAAACGGTGACACGTTTACGGTTTCCGGCTATGCCTACTATATCAGCAATATATCCCTTTCGGCAAACGATGGCAGTAATTATACTGAACCGGAAAGTTATCATTTGATCACGGAAGCAGTGGGCACATCCAAATCACTTACCATTAACAATATCCCGGAAGGAACTTATACCTCCGTCAGGTTTCTGATCGGGGTGGATGAAGCACGGAATACCAGCGGCGCCCAGACAGGAGCACTTGATCCTATGCACAGTATGTTCTGGGACTGGAATACCGGTTATATCATGGCTAAGCTGGAAGGACACTCACCACAATCCACAGGCCCCGCCAATTTTATCGGCTTTCACCTCGGCGGATTCAGGGGCACGGAAAGCGTATTACGCTGGGTAACACTTACATTCCCCGAACCGCTTCGTATTACTGCCGGAGAAACGCCTGAAGCACATATCAAATCTGATCTGCTGACATGGTTTGGCACCCCGAATATCATTGACTTTTCTGAAGTAAACATCATCATGGGCCCTGGTGAAGCTTCCACCAAAATTGCCGATAATTATGCACGCATGTTTACTATAAGCAATATTCACCAATAGCTGTGCCTCGTCTATCGCATACGCACCTGTACCGTCTGCTGTTATTAAGCGGTATGATCATCTGGATATCTTTTATTGCCTGCAATAAAGATCCGGAGATCACCGGAGACGGCCTGATTCCCGCACCCGGCCGGGATATTTCTTTTCGCATACCGGAAGGATGGCCGCAACCGGTCTATAATTTTGAAAACAATCCGCTGACACAACAAGGGTTTGAGCTGGGGCGTAAACTGTTTTTCGATCCGCGACTCTCCAGAGACAATACCATCTCCTGCGGATCCTGCCATCAGCCTTTTTCAGCATTCGCCCAACTGGATCACCCTGTGAGCCACGGGATTGACAACCTGCTCGGCACCCGCAACTCCACCGCATTATTCAATCTCAACTGGCATTCTTCTTTCTTCTGGGACGGTGGTGTAAATCATATCGAAAACCAGCCCATCGTACCCATACAGAACCCGGTAGAGATGGATGAGAAACTGGAGAACATCCTGACAAAACTCAGTGAAGATGCTGATTATCAAAATCGCTTTACACAAGCATTCGGCGATGACAGGGTAACAACACAACGTATCTTCAAAGCGCTGGCCCAGTTTATGGGAGCGCTTGTGTCCGCAGGATCGAAGTATGACAAATACATGCGGAATGAAGCGGGCGGTAAGATGACCGCCGCAGAGCTGAACGGACTACAGATATTCCGCACACATTGCGCAGGCTGCCATACGGAACCTTTATTTACAGATTTCACATTCCGCAATAATGGCCTGACGCCATCTGCCGTCAATGACAGCGGACGTGCTGTCATTACACAAAAAAGTGAAGACCTGTATACCTTCAAAGTGCCTTCTCTGCGTAATTTGAGGTACACACCGCCTTATATGCACGACGGCAGACTGCGCACCCTCGAAGACGTACTGGATCATTATGCCTCAGGTATCAGTACAGCCATGCCTACGCTGGATCCGACGCTGAAAAATGGCATTCAGCTATCACCACAGGAGCGCGCCGATCTGATCGCCTTTCTCAATACCCTGAATGATGAGGCGTTTACCAAGGATACACGTTTCCAACAACCGTAGAGACGCGATGCATCGCGTCTCTACAACAATAACAACAAAAAATATTACATTTGATCATGTCACAATTCACCATTTCAGGTCATTACGTCGACCTGTTCCAACGCCGCATCTACCCTGCTGCTGTTACGATACAGGACGAAAAGATCGTACAGGTCAGGGAAACGGATGATGTACCGGACCAATACCTGCTTCCCGGCTTCATAGACGCGCATGTGCATATAGAAAGTTCGATGCTCGTACCCACGGCATTCGCGCGGTTGGCCGTATTGCATGGCACAGTCGCTACCGTTTCCGATCCGCATGAGGTCGCCAATGTATGCGGACGGGAAGGTGTGGATTACATGATCGAAAACAGCCGGCAGACACCATTCAAATTTTTCTTCGGCGCCCCCAGTTGTGTGCCCGCCACCTTTTTCGAAACGGCCGGCGCTCATCTTGATGCCGCCGCTATAAAGGATCTGCTGGCATCACCGGATATATGGTACCTGGCGGAAATGATGAACTATCCCGGCGTGCTGCACACAGATCCGGAAGTGATGGAAAAGATTGCCGCTGCACATGCAGCCGGCAAACCAGTTGACGGACATGCACCGGGACTGCGCGGCGAACAGGCACAAGCCTATGCATCAGCAGGCATCACTACCGATCATGAATGCTTTACCCTCGAAGAAGCCCTTGACAAAATAAATGCAGACATGCACATCCTGATACGGGAAGGCAGCGCCGCCCGGAACTTTGAAGCGTTGATACCGCTGCTGCAATCACATCCCGAAAGAATTATGTTCTGCAGCGATGACAAGCATCCTGACGAACTGGTGCTTCATCACATCAACGGGCATGTACGGCGTGCGCTGGCAAAAGGATATGATCTTTTTGATGTGCTCCGTGCCGCCTGTGTACATCCGGTGCTGCATTATAACCTGCCTGTAGGCTTGCTACGTGAAGGCGATCCTGCAGATTTCATTGTGGTGAATAATCTCACAAAAATGGATATCCGGCAGACATTCATTAATGGCATAGAAGTCGCGACAAACGGCAGATGTCTCTTACCTGAAACATCGGTGTCTGTCATCAACCGGTTCGAAGCCACCCCGAAATCTGAAGCAGACTTCCGCATACAGACGACTTCAGATCAGCCGGTCAGCATCCGTGTCATTGAAGCAGTGGAAGGACAGCTCGTAACCAATGAGCTGATCCTGCCCGGCAAAGTTGAAAATGGGTTTCTGGTAAGCGATACAAAGCAGGACATCCTCAAGCTTGCAGTTGTCAACCGGTACGATCCGGATGCACCACCGGCAGTTGCTTTCGTAAAAAATTTCGGGTTAACACAGGGTGCAATTGCTTCTACGGTAGCACATGATTGTCATAATATCATTGCTGTTGGTGTAGATGACGCATCTATTTGTACCGCGGTAAACGAATTGATACAGACTAAAGGAGGTATAACCGTTGTAACCGGCAAAAATGAGATTACAACACTACCGCTGCCCGTTGCCGGGTTGATGAGCACTGATGATGGATATGAGGTGGCAAATACATATGCTGCACTTGATAAAGCAGCCAAAGGATTAGGCTGTCCGCTTCAGGCGCCTTTTATGACCCTGTCGTTTATGGCGTTGCTGGTGATACCGTCTCTTAAGCTTAGCGATAAGGGCTTGTTTGACGGGAAGAATTTTTCCTTTACATCCGTGGAATCGTAGAGCAGACACAGGAGTGGTATAATAAGTGGCTCTATCCCGGATATAGTGTCATTTTTCACTTGTTTTCAAAAAAGCAAGTGAAGAATATTAAATGAAATTATAAAAATTTCATGTCTAAAGTAATAGAGTACTTACATTTGCATAAAATAACAGGAACATGGCTACTGCAACACAACAGAAAATAAAACAAACCTATTACGGGGAGGCCATGCGTTATATGAGCAATGCAAAAGAGACACTGAAGAAAGCAGGGAAGGACGGGAATTCCTATCTGGACAATAAATACGTGAAAACTGCCTGCGGTACTGCCTATAATGCCATTCTGAAAGCATTGGACGGGTACCTGCTGACCAAAGGCATAGAAAAGAAGAAAGGCCGGAAGAGTATTGAGTTTTACGAAGAAAATATTGCCCGCCTGGATAAGAAGTTGAATACAGAGCTGGATAATGCTTATAAGATCCTGCACCTTTCGGGATATTATGATGGCATTACCGATGTGAAAGCGATACAAGCCGGCTTCGAGGTTGCTTATCGGATCATCAGAAGAATAGAGCCCTGATTTTTCAGTATCGTGTTTCCATAAAAGAAGCCCCGGATGGTCAGGACATCCGGGGCTGCCTTTTTATGGTGCAGCATAAATAATTATCCGGCTTTTACCGGCTTTGCTTCACCAGCTTACCTGTCTGGAGAAACTGCCCCTGCATATCCGTGACCAAGATCATGTACACACCGTCTGCAAGAGTAGCCAGACTGATATCAGCGACATCTCCATGACGCAGCACTACACGGCCATCCATACTGCTGATCGTAACACGGACGGGAACAAGGGAAGATATGTGTACCCGGTCGTACGCAGGATTGGGATAAACGCTGACTGCATTACCCCGTTCCTGTTCGTAGACGCCTGTACCTGCCACGTGATAGCAGGCTGATGTATCGCTACAGCCATTTACCGTAACCGCTACGGCATAGCTGCCGTGCTCCGCAGGCGTATAGCTTTGGCTTGTAGCACCGCTGACGGCTGCATTACCGTTATCACAATCAATCCATTGATACGAAGCGCCGGATGCACTTGCTGTAAGTGTACTGCCATTGAGTGTAACCGCAGTATCCGGAGCAGTAAGGATAAGATCTAATATAATGGTGCTGTCACAACCTGAAACATTGGGGAAATGCTGTGTGTGTATACCACCTGACGTATAAACGGTTCCGTTAAAAATATAGCTATCTCCACATACTGTTACTGTAACATAAGATGATGAAGTATCATTACAAGCTAATTTCACAACAAACACATCAGAAAACCCCTTAGAATTAAGTATAGTAATACCCGTACCGGACTCAACAAAATAATCTATTGTCCCTGCAAAAGTACCTGTCACATATACATTACCACTCCCATCTACTCCTATACCTCTACCTTGCTCGGCACTACTGCCTCCTATACTGTTAGCCCAAAGATAATTGCCATTCAGATCATACTTGGCTAAAAACACATCAAGTCCCCCTATGGCAGCAAGCGTACCTCCGGGATTAAAATTTGCAGTTGCAGAATTAAAAACTCCTGTCACATACACATTTCCCCTACTCACAGCTATTGCCTGTGCTACATCAGTACCACTCCCTCCCATGCTGTTTGCCCAGCGGTAATTGCCACTGGAATCATACTTAGCAACAAACATATCAAGCCCCCCGGCAGAAGTAAGCGTATCTCCACCTGATCCCGGATCAAAATCTGCGGGGCCGGAAAAGCGTCCTGTCAAATACACATTACCCGAATCGTCTACCGCTACTGCCTGTCCCCAATCTGCACCGCTACTGCCTATGTTTATAGCCCAGAGGTAATTGCCACCTGAATCATACTTGGCTAAAAATGCATCCTGCCCCCCCGTGGGAGTAAGTATTCCACCACTCCCTCCTGCATTAAAGTCTACCGTTGCAGATGCAAAGAAACCTGTTACATACACGTTTCCTGTACCATCCACATTTACTCCATAGCCTTCATCACTACCGTTGCCTCCCAGACCTTTAGCCCAAAGGTAATCACCATTAGGGCCATATTTAGCTAAAAATACATCACTTTCTCCTGCAGGGATAAGCGTATCACTGCCCGGTCCCGGATCCATATCTATCGAATCCCGAAAATAGCCTGTCACAAACACATTACCTATACCGTCAACAGCTATACCCCGACTTGCATTAGAGCTTAGACGGCTACGTGGAGCAATCGCCCAAAGGAAGCTACCATTAGAATCATACTTGGCTATAAAGGACCCGCCATTAGGGAGGGAAAGTGTACCTCCGCTCCCCCCCTGATTGAAGTCTACAGTACCCAGAAACGTACCTGTGATATATACATGGTCGCTTTCATCCACCGTTACTGCCAGACTCTCATCTACACCACTGCCTCCTACTCCTTTCACCCAGAGATAATTACCATTGGAATCATATTTAGCCAAAAAAATATCTTTGGATGATCCCGTGGCAACAAGTATGGCGCTATCTACACCTGGATCAAAATCTACCGTATCCATGAAACTCCCTGTCACATATACATTACCGTTGCCGTCCACAGATACCCCATAATTAGTTTCTGAGGCATTTCTTCCTCCTATCCCCATTGCCCATTCAAAATCCTGGGCACGTACCATTACAACATTACACAGCACACATAATATTACGGTTAAAATCGTGTCTTTTTTTGTCATCTCTGTTTCATTTAAAATGATAAACACACCTACTCTTTTCTAAGGATTTTCGGCGATCTCCTTTCTGGCTGCTATGATTGCGACCCGGGATAAATCATAACATACATACTTCAACATCTACCTGATGAGCGTAAGGTTCCCTTTCTGTTCGAACACCGCACGACGGGTGCCTGTCTCCATACGTATCCGGTAATAATAAACACCCGCTTCTGCCGGCATTCCGTTGTATCTTCCGTCCCACCCCGGCATACCTGCTGTGCCGGAAAATACAAGCTGGCCCCAGCGATTGAATATCTGCAGATCGTAGCCTGTTACCGGACATGCTTTTTCGGTCATGGCGCGGAACAGATCATTCCGCCCATCGCCATTCGGCGTGAATGCATCAGGTATCATTATGCGGCAGTCATCACATAGCTCTTCTGTTACAACAAGCGTATCCGTTCCGGTACATACATCATAACCGACAGTTACCCAGTAATGACCTTCTTCCCTGACCGTAATGGAAGCTGCGGTACCGCCTGTGCTCCACAATACAGCCGCTCCGTCCGTCACTACAGCCGCCAGCAGCAGCTCGATTCCTGCCGAACGACAATAGGTTGTATCAACACCCAGATACTGAGGCAGCTCCACAAGCTCCAGCATGATCGTATCAGAAAATGTACAGCCGCCCTTTTCCACCCTCACCCAATAAGTACCCATCCTTTGTTCTGTCTCAAAGAAGTTTTCCCGGCTTCCATCCTGCCACAGATAAACTGCATCGGAGATGCTATCCGTTTCCATACGCCACTGATTTTTGCAGATAACGGTATCTGCGCCCAGGTTAACAGGGATATCTGTATGCTGAACGGTAAACGTATCCACATTCCAGTTGTTACAGCGTGTGCGGTAGCGAACCCAATAAATGCCGGGGCCATTTATGACACGTTGCCTTTCACTGCTGTGATCATCCCATTCATAAGCAGCATACCCTTCGCGGGCAACCAACGGGTAGTCGCTCCACCCGCCACTGGTACAAACAAGCGTATCCAACACCAGTGCATGTTGCGGCACGGGATAGACAACTTCGGAACTAAGCGCGTAAAAAGTATGAGTGCCCGGCAAAAAAGTCAGTATGTCAGACTGATAATCGCACAAAACACCCGGCAGATCAGGAGTGTTGATAACAGAGAGTGTATATACCACTCCTCCCGAAACTGAGCTGAAGCCCGGATATCCGGGCGGTGTAGGAGCGATAGAATCTCCGGTACAATATATCTTATCTTTCCATCTTCTGAACTGTTTGCTTCCGTCGAGCGACTGGTTAACCGCATATAACCGGGATGTCAGTATCGTATCCAGATCATAAGCGGTGATATCGTATTGGGAGAGGAAACCGACGCCGGCTGCGGTACCTTTTATATACAATTTTGTGTTTCCCGGCGAGAAAACCACTGCATTGCAGGCAATATCTTTCTCCAGCAGAACACCTCCGGACACAATACCCGTATTCGGATCAAACCTGCATAATACCGCGCCCCGCACCGTATTGCTGCCGGGCGCTTGCTGCGATAAAAAACGCACAGAAGACGTTATGGCAATGTACTGCCTGTTCGGCGATACATCCATCGTGCTGTATTCATAGGCAAAGAAATTGTAGGTGCTGCCAGTAGGCATCATACCCGGCGCCTGCCCCTGTATCTGCGTACCTGCCGTGGAAAGGACAGGATTGGGATCTATACCGGAGTTCGTAATGTGATAAGCCTTGAATACAGGATTGATATAATCATGAACGATCAGCCAGACATCACAATTATTGCCGCCCACAGCTATCATGCTGCTGCTTAACCGGAATCGCCCATCCGGGTCGGCAGTGCTTCCACCGTCCAGCAATACATTCCGTTCCACAGCCACCACATTTCCCAGACCACTGTTCAGCGTGATATCCACTACTGAATAATATAATTTCGGTGTCAGGTAAGTGCCCAGTGAGAATAAATAATACCGGTTGCTATCTCCCGGAAAGGGAACGATCAGGCATCCCTGCTCGGTAAGCGCAGTCACCAAAGTGCCGCCATCCCCTGCGTTGCCGGAGAGAAACGTTCCGTCAGGCATGGGATCATGATTGCGATCATATACAGTACGCCCGTCACTATAGAATAACAAAGCACCCGTGTGTCGGTCTGAAACAGAAGCAAAACCCTTTAAGGTAGAAAAAACAGAAGGCACATTGCCGTAATGACCGGTTGCCGACCGGATCGGCACCGGTTGTCCTGAATTAAAATCCAGACCGGCATTGCTTCCGAATACCCACACATTATTCTCCTGCTGCGCCGAAACGTAAAAAGAAAATAACATACAAATTACCGTACATATCCTCATTACCTCAGGAAATTATTATACTATTCTGTGCAAGATTACCGGAAATCTTCCGGTGGGAATAGCGCAGATTTACTATATTTTATGGTAGTAAATTTACCATAACAGTAATATAACAAATGTGCACACTATACTCCTCCATATTTGTCACATTAATCACATTTACTACATCTGTCGCCTTAAATAGCTTGAAAAAAAGTAAATTCGTATCTGTTTTGAAACAACCCTTGTTTTAACGGATGCCGCAGCTTTTTCCGCATATTATCCGGGTCATGTTTTTCGTGATCACAAACTGCGGCTTTTCATATGCGCAGGAACATCCCGGAAATCAAGGGCTCACTACCCGGCTCATAGACACAACCGGGATACTGAATGATCTTGCACGGGCGCAAAAACTGCGGGAAACCTTTCCAGACAGCGCAAAGACACTGATCAGCAACTCCCTACAACAAAGTAAAGCAGTTTTATACAGGGAGGGTATCATGATGTCGCTGACGGAATCCGGGATACTCATGATCACAACCGCTCAATACCCTGCCGCCATCAAAATGCTCTACACCGCGTTGTCCTATTGCGATCATGGCGCGTATTCCGGATATATCTACAACAACATCGGCAATGCCTATAATTACCTGGGGCAATTTGAAGCAGCTTCCCGCGCCTACCTGAAAGCGATCTATCAGGTTGAAAAATACCCTTCGAATATCATCAGACTAAGCCATGTCTATTTTAATCTGTGCACCGTTTTTGACCAGTTGGAGCAGAATGAAAAAACCATTTTCTATACAGACAGGGCATTGCCGGTAGCGCAAAAAGAGCAGGAGCATGGCGTTTATGCAGCCCTGCTGGGATTGAAAGGATTATATCACTACAGGAAAAATGAATACGCTTCCGGTATCGTATATTTTGATTCCTCCATCAGCTATGCACGCAGATATCGGGACTATCCTGTCCTGCACGCCATGCTCACCAATATCAGCGCTTTGTACATATCTGCGGGACGGCCGGAAAAAGCTCTGGAATATTTGCTCGAGGCCAAATCACTCATGGAAAAACATCCTGTTGATTTCAACAATACCCATGCGACGTTCAGCGCATTGGGGGATGTTTATCTGCAATTAAAAAACTATAAAGAAGCAGGAAAATACATGTTATCTGCCTGGGCAAATGCCCACCAGATACCGAAAGAAAGGTTATTCCTCCTGAAAAAATTATCGGAACTGTACGATGCTACCGGCAGAAGCAAAGAGGCTTATAAAATGCAGCAGGATTATATTACCCTTAAAGACAGCCTGCATCATAAAGAAGTGGCCATAGCGGTCAGCGATATGGAAACCCGGTACCGCACTGCAGAAAAAGATAAAGAGATTGCCCAAAGCCAGTTACTGATCAGCAGTCAGCAGGAGCAGCTTGTCCGTAAAAACCTGTGGATAACACTTATTGCAGGCGGGGCTTTCATGTTCGTCCTGTTGCTATTATGGGTTTATATTCATCTGAAACAGAAAAACAAACTACTGCGCAGCAGGCAACAGGTATTACAGTTGCAGGCAAAAATTGAAGGTGAAGAAATAGAACGTAAAAGAATAGCCCGGGAGTTGCACGATGGCATTAACAGCCAGATAGCCGGAGCGCAATCCTATCTGCTTACCTTAGCCAACCTCCTGCCGGAAGTAAAGACCATACCGGCTTTTCAGGAGGCAGGGAATATTTTAAAGAAATCTGCTTCGGATATACGACAAGTAGCTCATAACCTGATGCCCGGAGATCTGACCGGCCAGAATTTGTCTTTTGTATTAAGCACATTCTGTCGCAATTTTGCCGCCGCTCATAAGCTGTTCATTGAGTTCCACCCATATGGCCGCTTTAATGACATAACGCCTCAGATTACCTTGAATATTTACCGGATCATCCAGGAGCTGCTGCATAATATCGTAAAGCATGCTATGGCTACTGAAGTGGTAGTATTGCTCAACAACTCTGATGATGAGATCAGCCTTATAGTAGAGGACAACGGAAAAGGAATGTCTGCAGAAGCAGCTGACGGCATTGGCCTTATCAACATACGCGACAGAGTAAATGCCCATTCCGGCACAGTAGAAATCGAATCGGCATCCGGAAAAGGCACACTAGTCAGTATCTGCATCCCGCACCGGCATCTGAAAAAACATGCCAATCCTCAGGAATAATAAACACTTTCCTACTTTTAACCGGAAAATGATGATAAAAATAGCGATCACAGACGATCATCCTGCGGTACGGGAAGGTATCAGGGCAATGTTGCAATCAATAGACGGCTTTGAGGTTACTGCTATGCATGCCTCCGGCAATGCCTGTCTCCTCGGGCTTCAGAAAGAGTTGCCTGATGTGTTGCTTTTAGACATCAGCCTGCCGGATATTAACGGGAGCGAACTTGCCCCGAGGATACTTGCACAATATCCCGGGCTGGCCATTATCATCCTTACCAGCATAGACAGTGTTTACCTGATTAAATCATTGCTTCATTCCGGGGTAAAGAGTTATCTGCTTAAAACATCAGGACAGGAATTACTGGAGCAGGCGATCACAACTGCGCTTAACGGGAAAGTGTTCCTTCCCCCCGACATACAATCCATTCTCGCGGCCAGCACACTTGATCCGGGCACAAGTATTCATAACAGGCATATCAGCCTGACGGATAAGGAAATTGAAATACTGCAATTAATCGCAGCAGAACATACCAGCCAGGAGATCGCGGAGAAAATGTTCCTGAGCGTGCGGACTATTGACAAATACCGGTTGGGATTGATGGAGAAGCTGGACGTGAAAAACCTGGCCGGACTGGTACGTAAGGCTATTATGATGGGAGTTGTGAAGTAAGCATTAGTGTGACCAGTATCCGGTAGCAAGCCGCGTTATTACTAAGTCAAAACAGCTTGCTACCTAATTATTTTCATACTTTGCCAGCGCCGCCTCCAGACAATCCATAGCCGCATCTATATCTTCGTTATTCAGCACATAGGCCAGGCGTACCTCTTTCTTTCCTTTACCAGGTGTTGCATAAAAACCACCGGCCGGGGCCATCATCACCGTAGCTCCGTTATGAGAGAAATCTTCCAGCAGCCATTGGCAGAATTTCTCTGCATCATCCACGGGCAACTGGGCAATCGCATAAAATGCACCGCCGGGATTCGGGCATACAACACCCTTCATCGCCTGCAGACGTTTTACCAGCAGGTCGCGGCGTGATGTGTACATGGCATGTACTTCATCAAAATAATTATCCGGCAGGTCAACGGCAGCTTCTCCCAGTATCTGGGCAAATGTCGGCGGGCTGAGGCGCGCCTGTGCAAACTTCATAGCTGCATCCAGCACCTGTTTGTTGCGGGTCACAAAAGCGCCTATACGTCCGCCGCACGCACTGTATCGCTTGGAGATCGTATCCAACAGGATCGCATGATCCTCCAGCCCTTCTAGCGTAAGCACCGATTTATGTCGGCGGCCATCATAGCAAAACTCACGATAGGCCTCGTCGCTCAGCAGGAACAAATCATGCTTCAGACAAATCTCTTTCAGCGTATTCAGTTCCTCTTCACTGTACAAATATCCCGTAGGGTTATTGGGATTACAGATCATGATCGCTTTGGTACGCGTGGTGATCGCTTTCTCAAAAGCCTCAATGGAAGGCAATGCAAACCCATCCTCGATGTACGAAGGGATCGGCACTATGCGGATACCGGCACTGGTGCCAAATCCATTATAATTGGCATAAAACGGCTCGGGGATGATAATCTCATCTCCGGGATCCAGACAACTCATCACAGCAAACAGAATCGCTTCGGAGCCGCCGGTTGTAACAATAATCTGGTTATGATCTACGTCAATATCATTTTTCCGGTAATAGCCGGCCAGTTTTTTACGATAGCTTTCAAAACCAGCGCTGTGACTGTATTCCAGCACCTTCATATCGGTATGCTTTACCGCATCAAGTATTGCCTGCGGCGTTTCAATATCAGGCTGGCCGATATTCAGATGGAACACTTTAATACCTCTTGATTTGGCAGCTTCTGCAAATGGCACAAGTTTACGAATAGGCGAGGGCGGCATCTGGGCGCCGCGGTGTGAGATTACTGGCATGGCGCAAAGGTAATTTGAAAATGAGGTAATTTGAAAATTTGAGAATGAAGTATAATATCTGACACATAAAAAACGCCCCATCAGGGGCGTTGAAATTCAAATTCAGGAACAGTATTACTGTTTGGGTGCATTATTATCCTGGGAAGCGGCAGGAGTTACGGTACCTTTAATACGAAGCTCATAGCGGTCTTTATCAGAAACAGCATTTGAGGTGATCCATACTGTTTTGTCAATAGGACCGGGACGACCCTGGGTATTATAACGCACCAGGATCTTCCCTTTTTTACCGGGCAGGATCGGCTCTTTGGGCCATTCGGGTGTGGTACATCCGCAGGAAGCCTGTGCATTGCTAATTATCAGCGGTTCTTTACCTACGTTTTTAAATTCAAAATTATATTCCGCAGCAGGCCCTTCTTTTACCGTACCGAAATCGTGTACATCCCCGCCAATAAACTCAAATTTAGGCCCGTTGGGATTTGCCTTTTTTGCATCCTGGGCAAATACACCCAATGAAGTCACCGCCAGGCACATCGTTAAGAATAATTGTTTCATAGTCTGATTAATATTTTTTGATTTTAAAGCACCAAATTAAGCAAGTTTTTCATCACTGGCAGTTGCCCCCTGCAAGATTTAGCAGAATATTTTGATTTTTCCACCAAATAAAAAGCTCCGGCAACTTATATAAGCGGCCAGAGCTTCTTCATGAACCTGTCACGGTTTAGTTGAGTTTCATCATAGAATTATTTTCCGGCACGGAAGAAGTTGGCGCTTTTTCCACGTTACCGGCAATAGACAATGTCTTTGTCAGCGAGGTAGTGTTACTGCCTACATTATAGAAGACAGTCAGGGTTTTGTTGAACGCTCCCGGACGGCCGCCTGTGCTGTATGCCGCTGTAATGGATCCTGTTTGCCCGGGCGCTACCGGCTCTTTGGTGTAGGAAGGAGTCGTACAACCGCAGGAGGCTTGTACACGCTGTACAACTACCGGCTCCTTGCCGGTATTGGTAAATTTAAATACATGCTCGGCGCTCGGCCCTTCGGTCAAAGTACCAAAATCATGGTTGGGCTTGTCAAATTTTATAGATTCTGCCGGAGCCGGCTGTGCGGGAGCAGCATTATGGGCATGGTCGTGATCGTGACCATGGTCATGACCGTGATGCTTTGCATCTTGCGCCATCAATGATCCCGCAGAAAGGAATACGATACCTAATGATAACAATACTTTTTTCATCACTCTTTCTATTTTAACCGCAATTTAAAACATATCTGTATAAGATATCAACAGCGGATTGTTAATTTTTATTGTAAAATTACTCTTAGCCGGAGGAAATGTACTTTTGTGATCATGCAAAAGTTCCTGATTATCCAAACCGCATTTACCGGCGATGTGGTGCTTGCAACGGCTATCGTGGAAAAACTGCATGCATATTATCCAGCTGCCCGGATAGATTTTCTTTTGCGGAAAGGGAATGAAAACATCCTAAGAAACCATCCTTACGTAAAAAAAACATACATATGGGACAAGAAACACAATAAATTCAAAAATCTTTTTAATATTATAAAATATATCCGGCAGGAACATTATGATGAGGTCATCAACCTGCATCGTTTTGCCAGCTCCGGGCTGGTATGCCTGCTATCCGGCGCTGCACGAAAATCGGGATTTGATAAAAATCCTTTATCCTTTTGTTTTGATATAAAAATAAAACACACCATATCTGATCCTTATACAGGCACGCCGATACACGAAGTGGAAAGAAATCAGAAGCTGATCGAGCACATTACAGATGCAATACCCGCCATGCCGGCGCTATATCCGGCACAAGCGGATTATGAAACAATACACCCGTTGCAGCATACGCCATATATTTGTATTGCCCCTGCATCCGTCTGGTTTACAAAACAATTTCCGGAAGAAAAATGGACAGCGCTGATATCCACATTACCGGCACAATGTGCTGTATACCTGCTGGGTGGGAAAGGCGATTATAACCTGGCTGAAAATATCAGCAATGATATCGTAAACCGTACGGTAAGGAATCTTTGCGGCGAACTCAGTTACCTTCAATCTGCGGCCCTGATGCAGGGCGCCCGGATGAATTACGTCAATGATTCGGCGCCGCTCCATTTCTGCTCTGCAATGAATGCACCTGTTACGGCTGTTTTTTGCTCTACCGTACCAGCATTCGGATTTGGCCCGCTCAGAGCCAATGGCAAAGTGGTAGAAATACGCGAAAGATTATCATGCAGACCCTGTGGTCTGCATGGTCATAAAGCCTGCCCTGAAGGGCATTTTAAATGCGCACTGGATATTTCCAATGACCAGTTGCAGATGATAAATTGAAAAATTAAACGTGATGAGCTGTGTAATAACATGTACATGCTCAAATTAGCACATGCTCAAATTTTCAAATTACCGTGGACTTCGAAAACGATATAAAAAACTGCGTGCATGCTCTGGAAGAGGGCGGCACCATCCTCTATCCCACTGATACGGTATGGGGACTGGGCTGTGATGCTACTAATGAAGCTGCGGTGGAAAAATTATTTTCGCTCAAACGTCGCCCGGCAGAAAAGAGCATGATCATCCTGCTGGCGGATGCAAAAGATGTACTCCAATATGTAGCTGCCCCACCACCTGATATTATTTCCATTCTGGAAAGTTTTGAAAACCCTACAACAGTCATCTATGATCACGCCCTGGAACTTGCGGAAAATGTAGTACATACAGACGGGAGCATTGCCATACGTGTCACAAACGATCCGTTCTGTAAAGCGCTGATCAAGCGTTTCCGTAAACCGGTTGTCTCCACCTCGGCAAATATCAGTGGAGAACCGGCCCCGGCTGTTTTCAGGGATATCGATCCGGAAGTGGTCAATGGAACCGGGTATGTGGTCCGCTTCCGCCAGGATGATGAAACGCTACGGCAGCCATCGGCCATTATACGGATCAGTGACGAAGGTGTGATTACGAAAATAAGATAAGCATAGTAATGGCTGCATGTACCGTTCCGTGTGTCATTGCGGCTTTGAGCCGCAATCGCCTGAAGTAACACGACGCTTTTACAAGGCTTGCGGTCACCTCAGACGATCCCGGCTCGGAGGCCGGGATGACAGCATTTTATTATGGCTACAGCTCTATACACACATTCTTCGGCTCAGTAAAGAAACGTAGCGCTTCCCAGCCACCTTCCCGGCCTACACCGGAATTTTTTATACCGCCAAACGGTGTACGCAGATCACGCAGCAGCCAGCAATTGACCCATATAATGCCGCTCTGTACCTGCGCTGCCATACGGTGAGCACGGGTGATATCCTGCGTCCATATGGTTGCGCTGAGACCATAATCGCTCATATTCGCCAGCCGCAACGCTTCTTCTTCGGTGGTAAACGGCTGCAGGGTCACAACAGGGCCGAATATCTCTTCCATATTGGTACGGCAATCCGCACCCAGACCTTCAATGACCGTGGGTTCAATAAAATAGCCGCCGGCACAACGCCCATCCGGCTGCGCTGCATTGCCACCCAACAGGATACGCCCACCTTCTTTCTTCGCCAGTTCAATACAATCCAATACTTTATCAAAATGCATCTTGCTCACCACAGCGCCCTGCTTTGTATGTTCCTCCAGCGGATCGCCTACATTCAGTTTGCGGGCGCGGGCAATAAATTCATCCCGGAATTTTTCATATACAGATGCTTCAATCAATATTCTGCTGCCGCAGAGACATATCTGGCCCTGATTGGCAAAAGAGCTTTGCAACGTAGTGCGCATCATCTTTTCCCAATCGCAATCAGCAAAAATGATATTGGGATTTTTCCCGCCCAGCTCCAGCGACAACTTTTTGAACATCGGCGCAGCCACTGCCGCGATCTCTTTTCCCGCTCTTGTGCTGCCGGTGAAAGAAATCGCTTTTATATACGGATGCGCTACAATAGCGCTGCCACAGGAAGGACCGGTTCCGTGCACTATATTCAGCACACCATCGGGAAGTCCGGCCTCTTTGCATATCAGACCGAGCAGGTAGCCGGTTGCCGGGGTTACTTCACTGGGTTTGGCAACGACACAATTCCCGGCGGCCAGCGCGGGCGCTATCTTCCAGGTAAAAAGATAAAGTGGAAGATTCCAGGGAGAGATACAACCTACCACGCCCACAGGCTGGCGGAGGGTATAATTAACAGCCCGGTCTTCCATGTTATGACTTTCACCACTGAAATGCATCAGCCCTGTGGCAAAAAACCTGAAATTGTCGGAAGCCCGCGGAATATCTACTTTTTTACTCAGCCAGAGCGGCTTGCCATTGTCATTGGTTTCCGCCAGCGCCAGTGCATCCAGATGAGTTTCGATCAATTCCGCAATACGGTTCAAAATCCTGAAACGCCCTGCAGCCGGAGTGGTACTCCATCCCGGAAAAGCAGCCTGCGCCGCTTGCACCGCCTTGTTTATATCTGCTTCATCGCTATCAGGTATCGTACAATAAACCGATCCGGTAGCCGGATTCACATTATCTATATACCGGTCATTCACGGGCGGAAGAAAATCGCCGCCGATATAATTAGCTATACGGTCTGGTACCTGAAGGTTCATTACAGAAAAAGATTTCAGGCAAAATTAAGCGTTTTGACACGTACCCGCCGGATATAACAGGGAATTGACCGGATTATGCATCTATTCATCATACCTTTGCGCCCTCAAACACTACACCATATGGCATTTAATCCCTGGCATTCCGTAAGCTTCGGAGAAAACGTACCCGATGTTGTCAATGCGATCATCGAAATTCCCAAAGGCTCCCGTGCCAAATATGAACTGGACAAGGAAACCGGCATGCTGAAGCTCGACCGGGTACTATATTCTTCTGTTTACTACCCTGCCAACTACGGCTTTGTGCCGCGTACTTACTGTGACGATAAGGACCCGCTCGATATCCTGGTAATCTCCCAGATAGACATGCAACCACTTTGCCTCGTAGAAGCCAAAGTAATAGGCGTGATGCGCATGCTTGATCAGGGAGAAGCCGATGACAAACTGATTGCCGTCTGCGCCAACGATATGAGCGTGGCACATATCAACGATATTGAGGAACTCGCCGCACACTTTATAAAAGAGCTTCGTCAGTTTTTTGAGGAATATAAAAAGCTGGAAAATAAAATTGTGAAAATCGAAGAATTCCAGGGTGAACGACTGGCAAAGAAAATATTACAACATGCCATCAACGACTACCAGGTGAAATTCAGTGACGGCGATCAGGCCTGATGCCAGGAGGCATATAATATAGGTGGCCAATTCAAATCTTCGCCTTCATACTTCAAGATATTCATTTCGACCCTTCGACAAGCTCAGGGCTCAATGACCGCACCTCAACAGGCCCGGCGACCGTCCTTTAATGACGGTGGCTGAGCCTGCAAAGCAACATTCAGTTTTTTGAATAGCGCAGATTTGAATTGCACCCTATAATATTTCCCCCTTATTTTTGTGACGGGTACACATTATCTTTGCAAACATAGTGTTTCCAATAGTTGCGCTATGGCCAAGTAATGAATATGAGCACAGAATACATCGTCGGACTGCTGCTGATCGGCTTTGCTGCCGGCTTTATGAGCAGCATGGTCGGGATTGGCGGCGGGATTGTCATTGTGCCGGCGCTGGTACTCATATTTGGCATGGATCAGAAGATGGCGCAGGGAACATCCCTGCTCATGCTGTCTTTACCCGTTGCAGCAGTAGGAGCCTATACTTATTATAAGAATGGGAATGTCAGTTGGCAGGCCTCAGTGATGCTGGCTATCACGTTTATGGTCGGCGGATATTTCGGCGGCAAACTGGCCAATGCGTTAGATACTGTTGTTATCAAAAAGATATTCGCGGTATTCATGATCATCATAGCGATAAAATATCTTTTCTTCGATAAAGAACAGCCCAAAAGTACCCGCAAAATATATGGCACGCACCAAAATCAGACAGATACTCGAAAGTGAACGCACAGATTATGAAGTAACCGTAAAAGGATGGGTGCGCTCATACAGAAATAACCTGTTTATCGCCCTCAATGACGGTTCGTGTGTCAATAATCTCCAGGTAGTCTGGCAGCAACCCGAACAGCAAAAGATAACACCGGGTGCTGCTATCAGCGCAACCGGAAAAGTAGCGGCTTCTCAGGGCAAAGGCCAACGGGTTGAACTGATCGCCGATGAGGTGATCCTGCTGGGCGAATGTGATGCGGAACAATACCCCCTGCAACTCAAGAATCGCCCCAGCCTGGAATATCTTCGGGAAATTGCCCATCTCCGCTTCCGCACTAATACCTTCAGTGCCGTATTCCGGATAAGGCATACGCTCGCATATGCTATACACCGCTTCTTTAATGAACGTGGATTCGTGTACCTGCATACCCCCATCATTACGGCATCAGATGCAGAAGGGGCCGGAGAAATGTTCCGTGTAACCACTTTGCCTTTCGATAATCCTCCGAGAACAGAAAACGGGGGCGTGGATTTCACTGAAGATTTTTTCGGACGCAGCACCAACCTGACCGTAAGCGGCCAACTTGAAGCTGAACTCGGCGCTATGGCGCTCGGAGAAGTATATACCTTCGGGCCTACCTTCCGGGCAGAGCATTCCAACACGCCGCGCCATCTGGCTGAGTTCTGGATGATCGAGCCGGAAGTAGCATTCAACGATCTGACAGACAACATGAATCTGGCGGAGGATTTTATCAAATATATCATCCGTTATGCGATGGAGCATAACCAGGAAGATCTGACATTCCTCGCCCAACGGCTGGCAGATGAAGAAAAGCAAAAGCCGCAAAATGAACGAAGTGAAACCAGTCTGCTGGAAAAGCTGACATTCGTTGTAGACAATGATTTTGAGCGGATCACTTATACAGAAGCCATAGATATTCTGCTTCAGTCACCTGCTTATAAAAAGAAGAAGTTCAAGTTTGAAGTGAAATGGGGCATAGACCTGCAAAGCGAGCATGAGCGTTACCTCGTGGAAAAACACTTCAAGAAGCCGGTGATTGTAACCAACTACCCCAAAGATATCAAGTCATTTTACATGCGCCTGAATGATGATGGGAAAACCGTAGCCGCCATGGATATCCTGGCTCCCGGTATCGGCGAGATCGTAGGTGGATCACAGCGTGAGGAACGCCTCGACCATCTGGTGCGCCGTATGACAGAGATGAACATCCCCCAGGATGAGTTGTACTGGTATCTCGACACCCGCCGCTTCGGTACTGCGCCACATGCCGGATTTGGCCTGGGATTTGAGCGGATTGTACAATTCGTTACGGGCATGAGCAACATCCGGGATGTGATCCCCTTCCCGAGAACACCGGGAAATGCAGCGTTCTGATTATTAATGAAAAGTCGCGCAACCAGCAACAGGTACTGATTGGCTAACCAGCTAATTTCCTACCTTTGCACCTCATTTTGCATTCATGGATCGTAACTCCGTCATTGGATTCTCTCTATTGGTAGCCCTGCTCATGGGGTATATCATATATAACAATTACTCCCAGAGCCAATACCTGGAACAGAAACGTCAGCAGGAAATAGCTGACTCTATCGCTTATGCCCGTACCGGTCGCCCGATAACAGTTGCAGACAGCCTAAAAGCTGTTACTGCTGCATCGCCAGACAATATGCTAAGCGATTCAGTAAACAACAACCTTTCTCCCGCTTTCCACGGTACTGCAGAAACCGTCATTCTGGAAAACAATAAACTGAAGCTGCAGTTTTCCACAAAAGGCGGATATCCCACAGGGGCGGAAATAAAAGAATATAAAACATCCGACCAGAAACCTCTATACCTGTTCAACGGACCCGAGAACCTGCTGAGTCTCAGTCTCCCAGTGAATAATGGCGCTGTTGCCACTTCGGATCTCTACTTTACATCAAGGCATATAACAACACCCGAAGGCAGTCAGGCGCTTGAGTTTTTTTCCGATCTGGGTAACGGACAGGAAGCACGTATTGTATATACCCTGCCCGAGAATGAGTATATGATGCGTTGTGATATACGGCTGACCGGCATGCCGGGACGCAGTTTCCCGCTCACCTGGCAGACGCAGGCGCTGCATACAGAGCACGATATAACCAATGAGCGTACCAACAGCCAGATTTATTACCAGTTCATTAATAAAGATCATGATTACTTCACAATCAGCGAGGAAGATAAAGAAACACTCAACGAGCGTACCCATTGGCTGGGCTTCCGCCTGCATTACTTCAGTACAGCACTGATCCATGACGACGGATTTACCAAAGTGGATATCGCCACTACCACAAAAACCGGCAGTGACCAGATCGTAGCAAAAAACCGCACCGTATTTGACCTGCCTGTAAAAGAAGGTGGTAATCAGGACTTCACCTTCGACTGGTATATCGGCCCCAACCATTACAACACACTCAAGTCATATCAGATAGGGCTGGATGATATGGTCCCCCTGGGCTACGGCATCTTTGCCTTTGTAAAGTATATCAACAAGTGGCTGATCATTCCCGTGTTCGATCTGCTCAGCGGCTTTATCAGCAACTACGGTGTGATCATCATGCTGCTGACCGTTTTTATTCGTCTGTTACTTTCCTTCTTTACTTATAAGAGTTACCTGTCATCTGCCAAAATGCGGGTATTGAAACCGGAGATTGACGAACTGCGTGCCAAACACGGCGATGATCAACAGCGTTTCGGTATGGAGCAGATGAAGCTCTACCGTTCTGCCGGTGTGAACCCGTTGGGGGGGTGTCTGCCGATGCTGCTACAGTTGCCGATCCTGTTTGCCATGTTTTATTTCTTCCCGGCAAGTATAGAACTGAGGCAGGAGTCGTTCCTTTGGGCGCACGATCTGTCTACCTACGACAGTATCGCAACCATACCGAACATCCCTTTTTTCGGCAGCCATATCAGCTTATTCACCTTGCTGATGACGGCTTCCAGTATGTTCCTGGCATTATATAACCGGAATATGACACCACAGGATCCGAATAATCCGGTGATGAAATATCTGCCTTTTATCTTCCCGGTGATCCTGATGGGTGTATTCAACAAAATGGCAGCGGCGCTGACCTTTTATTACTTCTTCAGCAATATGCTTAGCATTCTTCAACAATTCATCATCCAGAAGTTCATCATTGATGAAAAGAAGATCCATGCACAGATCCAGGAGAATAAAAACAAACCTGTGACGCCTTCGAAATGGCAACAGCGTATGGAAGAAATGCAAAAAACCCAGATGGAGCGGGCAAAACAGAAAACGATAAAGAAGTAAAAAACAATGAGCCAATTAGCTGATCAGCTAATTGGCTCATTAAAAGAATTATTTAGCGGCTTATTTCCTTTTCAGGACTTTCTCTACGGCACTGATAATATTATCCTTACCCAGGCCATACTTTTCCAGTAATTCTACAGGCTTGCCACTTTCACCGAACGTATCATTGACAGCAACAAATTCCTGCGGAGCAGGGATATGACGCGATAACACCCCCGCAATGCTTTCGCCCAGGCCGCCGTTCACCTGATGTTCTTCGGCAGTAACTACGCATCCCGTTTTCCGTACAGACCGGATCACCGCTGCTTCATCAAGCGGTTTGATGGTATGCATATTAATCAGCTCTACAGAAATACCTTTTTCGGCAAGCGCCTTTCCGGCTTCCACTGCATTCCACACAAGGTGGCCACACGCAATGATCGTAACATCCGTCCCTTCAGCAAGCACCTGAGCCTTTCCAATCTCAAAAGGCTGATCTTCAGGGGTAAAATTGGCCCATTTCGGACGTCCGAAACGGAGATACACCGGACCTTCGTAGTCTGCTATCGCAATAGCTGCTGCTTTGGTCTGATTATAATCGCAGGGTACGATCACCGTCATACCAGGCAGCATCTTCATCATGCCGATATCTTCCAGCACCTGGTGTGTAGCGCCGTCTTCGCCGAGCGTAAGGCCTGCATGTGACGCACATATTTTTACATTCTTGCCACTATACGCTACCGACTGGCGTACCTGATCGTATACACGGGAAGTGGAAAAATTGGCAAAGGTAGTCGTGTAAGGAATCTTCCCGCCAATTGCCAGCCCCGCAGCCACGCCGATCATATTAGCCTCTGCAATACCGCATTGGATAAAGCGTTCCGGAAATTCTTTAATAAAGCCGTTCAGCTTCAACGATCCGGCAAGATCTGCAGTGAGTGCTACAACATTGGGATTGCGACGAGCAGCCTCAAGAATGCCGTCCCCAAAGCCGGCGCGCGTCTCCTTTTCGTTCAGGAGTTGAATATCTGTTATGGACATGAGATTGGAATCGGTGGCAAAATTAGTCTATCCTTTCGTTAAAACATAACCCCATTCTTTGAGCCAGGTTACTATCTTCTGACGGTAATCTCCCTGTATGATAATCTGCCCGTCCTTCACACTGCCACCAGTACCGCAACGGGTCTTTAACTGCTTTCCGAGCGCTTCAACATTTTCCGTGCTGCCTGTAAAACCAGACACCAGCGTCACCACCTTACCTGCCCGCTGTTTTGTATCAAGCTTTACCTGCAGCCTCTGCCTTTCTTTGGGTAAAGTTTCCGGGTGATCATCTTCCGGAAGACTGTTATGGTAATAATCCGGGTTTGTGGAATAAACCAGGCCGCCATTATTACGGCTCCGTTGTTTTGCCGACATAATCTTACACTGTTTTAATCGTAAAAATGGTGAATTTTCACGTTATTACCTCCAAAAAAACTGATTGCGTAGCTTAAGAACCCGTTTAAAATTCAGCTACTTGATGATCTTAACTCCTTAATGGCCTTAATGTTTTTATTTTTCAACATGAAGGGCATGAAAGGATGAAGAACATGAAGATGGGCGTCTTCAGGATGCTTAGAAGCTGTCTAAAATTAATTTTGATTGGCAAAAAATGATTACAGCCAACCTTCTCTGTCCAGTTCCTGCAACTGTTGTTTTTATATTGCCCTTTCAGGGCGCAGGGGGAGATTGATTTTGTCTGCGGCCGGGGCGATGCCCCAGGCTAAATGTATCAGAGGCCTTCAGCCTTTAAGTTATCCGGCCCCACGCAGCCGCGATGCACCGGGTTATAGGTATTAAAGACTTCATCCTTTGGTAGCGTTATAACAACATCGCCCCGCAGGGGCAGCATATATCTATTATGCCACACCCTGCACTTTGGCAAAACGGATAACCCTACTGATACACATTATAATCTCTAAGAATCTTAGACAGCTTCTTAGAGATCAGTCCCGGCTTGCCCGTCGCCGCTTACAGCACAATTATTTTTTCGTAAAAATGACCACATCATGTAAAATTTTATGAAACAGTAGTACTTTTAACGTGGAATAATGAGTACATGAAATACGAAATCAGGCAACTGGGGAAATTTAAATACGTCGAAGAAGGTACAGGAGAACCATTAGTCCTGCTACACGGATTGTTTGGTGCATTAAGCAATTTTAAGGATCTCGTTGATCATTTCCGGCATACACACACGGTTGTGATACCGCTGTTACCGTTGTTTGATCTTTCGTTGCTGGATACATCCGTAGGCGGCCTGGCAAAGCATGTGCAGAAGTTCATAGATGCGCGCGGCTACCCTAAGGTACATTTGCTGGGCAACTCGCTGGGCGGGCATGTGGGCCTGGTATATACCCTGAGACAGGAGGAGCGGGTAAAAACGATTACGCTTACCGGCAGTTCCGGCCTGTTTGAAAATGGCATGGGCGAAACCTATCCCAAACGCGGCGATTACGACTATATCCGGAAAAAGACCGAGCTTACTTTCTATGATCCTGCAGTAGCCACGAAAGAGCTGGTGGACGAAGTATACGGGATCGTAAATAACCGGCTGAAAGCGCTCAAGATCATTTCGCTGGCCAAATCCGCCATCCGCCATAACCTGGGCAGCGAGCTGAACAGCATACAAACGCCGACGTGCCTGATATGGGGGAAGAATGATACCATCACACCGCCTATGGTTGCAGAGGAATTTCATACGCTGATACCCAATTCCGAATTACACTGGATTGATAAATGCGGCCATGCGCCGATGATGGAAGTACCCGGCGAGTTTAACCGTATTCTGGGTGATTTTCTGGCGCGTCACAAAGAAAAAGAATAAACATTTCTTAAAAACGGCATGATAAATAATATTCTATCAAATCTGGTGCAGGATTTGTATATAGCTAATAATAAGAAGCGCCAGGCTCCATGCTGATTGAAAAATTAATATCACCCGTTATACCCACCTTACTACCTACCGATAGCGGGAGCCGGGCGTTGCACCTGATGGAGGAAAACAATGTTACACATCTGCCGCTGGTCATAGATAAAAAATATACAGCCCTGATACAGGAGCATGTGCTGATAGACTGGCCTACACCCGAATCTCCTTTAAGCATGGCAGGGTTTCTTGATTACAGACCGGCTGTTTTTGCGTCAGGGCATCCTTTCGATGCGCTCCGGGTAGCGCATGTACACAACCTGGATATCGTGCCGGTTGTAGATAATGTGAATACCTATCTCGGATCCATTACCCGTAATAACCTGCTCCACTTTATCACTGAAAACAGCGGGCTGGATCATCCCGGAGGGATTATTATCCTGGAAATAGCGCCGCGTAATTATTCCCTGGCCGAAATAGCGCGGATATGTGAAAATGAAGACGTAACGATTATCAGCACACAACTTTATACGGATACCGAAAGCGGTATGCTGCACATCACGCTCAAAACCAACCGCAGCGACCTTAGTAGCGTCAGCAGCAGCTTTGAACGATACGGCTATGTCATCCGGGAAGTGTTTGGAGCAGCGTTAAACCAGGATCATATGTTGGACCGGTATAAGTTGCTGATGAATTACATCAATATATAGTGGTTATCAAGCGAACAGACGTTGTCGTACCTCGACTATTTTCCGGAATAACTGATTGAAATGAACGGCACAACACGTTTCCTGCAACTACAAAAGCGGGCAATAATCACCACAACCGTTTCCCCAGCTTGTCCTCTGCCCGTACTTATATCACAGTCAACAAATAAAAAATAGGCTAATAAAAAATGTTTTGGGCAAGAACGGGAACATGATTTATCATTGAAAATAAACCAATTAAAAAATCATCTTATTTACCAATTAAGACAAGGATATATTTCATAAACTATGCCATATAAAGTTTGGCCTCTTTTTTGACTAAGATGTAATAGATTATCGAAGCATGTTGTTTTATATTAATTTATTTATATTTTTATAAGAAGTAAAAAATTTTTTTATAAAAAACATGTGAAAGCCCAAATTCTAAATTATATTTGTTGCATACCCTGTCCGGTTATCCATTCAAGTAGCCGCTTTTCATAGTTAGTGTTTTATATATTATCTCTATTACCCAACAAAAAGAAAAGAAAACTTTTATGAGAAAAGCTGATGTAGTAAGCAGCATTGCTGAAAAAACGGGAGTACCCAAAGTGGATATCCTGGTAGCGCTGGAAGCGTTTTTTAAAGAAGTCAAAACTTCACTGGTAGAAGGGGAGCCGGTATATGTACGCGGATTCGGCAGTTTTATCCTGAAAAAACGGGCTGCCAAAATCGGCCGCAACATCAAGAAAAATGTTGCTGTTGAAATACCCGAACATTACATCCCTGCCTTCAAACCTGCCAAGGAGTTTGTACAGGCTGTAAAGGAAAGCAATCATAAGCTGACAGAATCCAAGGCGGAAGACTAATCTCCGTCGTGTAGTTCGCGGCAAGCTGTATTTCGCTATCTTTGCAGGGAAACAGGATTTTTCTTGCGTACAGTACATTATCTTACACTTGCCGTTTCCATCGGATGCATTGCTTTATTATATCTGGGCGGGAAAACCATTCCTCCGGCTAAAAAGGATTCCAATCCTGATATATCCGGAGGAATAGTTTCTACCCATGTACATGTATCCATCTCTTTTGACTCCCTCTTACAATCCGCCCGGCAAGCGGTCACAGTCCATGCACTGGAACAGATCGCCACTGTCGAAAAAGAAATAGCTTCCGCCGCTGATTCGCCTGCTATGGTGCCGGCATTCACACGGATTGCACGTATCTGGCAAGAACATAAACAATTCCCGGTCGCCGCATATTATTACGCAAAAGCCGCAAAGTTGGAAAACTCCGAAAAAAGTCTCAACTTTGCAGGCCAATTTTTTCTGCAGTTGGTGCAGCACACCCACTCGCATGATATGCAGGTGTGGGTAGCACAACAGGCAATAGATTGTTTCAGGCAGTCATTGCTGGTCAATCCGGATAACGACACTACCAAACTGGCACTGGCGGCAGGATATATTGAGGGGACCCATGAAACGATGGAAGGCGTACAGGTATTGTTGGGTATTACTCGTGAAAAACCTGCCCATATACCCGCCAACCTGATGCTTGGCAGGCTTGCGGTGCAGTCCGGCCAGTATGACAAAGCCATTGAACGCTTTGAAACCATATTGTCTCAGGAACCCGGTAATACTGAAGCCCTGTATTTTATGGCGGAAGCGTATAAAGGAAAAGGGAATAAGGATAAGGCAATTGAGCTTTTTGAAGCATGTAAAAAATTAGTAAATAAACCTGAATTTACCAGGGATATAGATCAATATATAAATTCATTTAAATAACAATCAAATTACGGTATTATGCCTTGTGGTAAGAAAAGGAAACGTCATAAAATCGCTACACACAAACGTAAAAAGCGCCTGAGAAAGAACCGTCATAAGAAGAAAAACAAATAGCCGGAATCCGCTGAACATCATCAGCTTCCCGGTCTTCTTCTTATTTATTATTTACGCCGGCATTTTCCTTACACCTTTTGCAACTACAGGCTTTCGCCGGCAAGAGGTGTAGGGTTTTGTTATTGAGCGGCCGTATTCCCGGATGTTAATATACACCCGGAATCGGATAAAAGACGGTAGCAATGAACAAAGAATTGATAATCAATTCTTCCGGGGAAGGGGTAGAAATCGCCCTCCTGGAAGATAAAAAGCTCGTAGAGTTACATTATGAGCATGGGCAGAGCGAATTTTCCGTAGGTGATCTTTATCTGGGCAAGGTAAGGAAATTAATGCCGGGTCTGAACGCTGCTTTTGTAGATGTTGGCTATGAAAAAGACGCCTTTCTGCACTACACAGATCTTAGTCCTTATTGTAAATCTCTGCTGAAATTCACAAAACAATCTGCCGGAGGTAATCCCGTATGGGGAGACGATTTTGGCCGCTTTCCCAATGAGCCGGATATCCAGAAAAACGGTAAAATAACGGAAATACTCGGCCAGAGACCCGAAGTACTGGTACAGATACTTAAGGAGCCGATTTCATCCAAAGGACCGCGCCTGAGCTGTGAAATATCCCTACCCGGCCGCTTTCTTGTACTGACACCTTTCAACGACGTGGTAGCCATCTCCCGGAAAATACATTCGGCAGATGAACGCAAACGTCTGCAGCGTATCGTGGAGAGTATTAAGCCTAAGAATTTCGGTGTAATCGTACGGACTGCCGCCGAGGGGAAAAATACGGCAGAACTTCACTCTGATATACTGAATCTCGCCGAAATGTGGCGCGGGGTACAGCAAAACCTAAAAGGTGCCAAAGCGCCGAGGATCATCATGAGCGAGCAGGATAAAACCACATCCATCCTGCGCGATCTGCTCAATGAAAGTTTTCAGCGTATTGTAGTAAACGACAAAAAGCTGATGACCGAAACCCGTGAATACATCAGCCGTATAGCACCGGAGAAAGAAGAGATTGTCTCCCTGCACAACACCAGCCAGCCTATATTCGACCAGTTCGGGATCACCAAACAGGTGAAAGCTTCTTTCGGTAAGACGGTAAATCTCAATAGTGGCTCTTACCTGATCATCGAGCATACGGAAGCACTGCATGTAATAGATGTAAACAGCGGGACACGCAGCGCGGATACCGGACAGGAACAAAATGCGCTTGCAACAAATCTGGAAGCAGCACAAGAGATATGCCGTCAGATGCGTCTTCGCGATCTTGGGGGTATCATTATCATTGACTTCATTGATATGAAGCTCCCGGAAAACAAACGCAAGCTGCTGGAGTCAATGGAAACCTATATGCAACATGACCGTGCCCGCCATACAATTCTGCCGGTTTCCAAATTCGGACTGATGCAGATCACCAGACAAAGGTTGCGGCCGGAATTGAATATCTCTACTGCGGAAGTTTGCCCTACATGCAAAGGTACCGGTAAGATCGGCCCTTCCATACTGCTGGCCGACGATATCGAAAAAGACCTGAAGTACCTCGTCAACCAGGGGCACCGCACGCTATCTCTGCAAGTGCATCCGATACTGGAAGCATACCTGACCAAAGGACTATGGTTCAATTCTATCCGTGCAAAATGGAGTAACAGATACAAGGTAAAGCTGAAGATCATTGCCGATAACAATGCACCGATCACGCAATACCAGTTTTATGACCAGAAAACGGAGGATCTGATCAAACTATAAATGATTTGAAAATGTGCGGGTATGATAGTCTGGATTTTCAAATGCTCAAATTAATACATGATTCAGCTTGATCTTACCGGAATCACATTGCCTTTAAAAAAGGAAGAAAGTAAGGTTACAGTATATGATCCGTTTCGTAAAAAGTGGATCGCATTGACACCCGAAGAGCAGGTACGTCAATACCTGGCACGCTATATGACAGATGTGCTGCAATATCCTGCCGGTATGATTGCAGTAGAAAAGAAGATTGCGGTAGGTAGCCGGAGCAAACGATTTGATCTTGTAGTGTATGACCGCCGGCATGTACCCTGGATGCTTGTTGAATGTAAAGCACCGGAAGTAGCGATTTCAGAAAAGACACTACATCAGTTACTTAACTATCATCGTGCCATGCCATGCCGGCACTGGCTATTGAGTAACGGACACCAGCATTTTTGTGCAGACGCATCCGACCGGAGCCAGATCACCTGGCTGGTTCAGCTACCGCCCTATGACCTGTGAATAGGCTTCTTCATTTTGAAACAACTCCAATGCTTTCCGTACCATGTTATCTACACGCATGCTGATTTTGTAATAACCCTTGTTGCGAAAAAGAATACGAGCCATCTGAGCCTTGACCTGTACTTTAAAATAGTGGGCATTGGCTGGTTTTGATAATATCCGGTTTGCAGCAGCCCTGTCGAATACAGGCAGCATACTCAGGTAATTTTTCACCAGGACATCCGTCTTGTCAAAGTTGCGATCGAAATCTTCTACAGTCTTATAATCAGCCCAGGCAGGTTGGTTAGTGGTATAATAATCCCACAATACATTTCTAAGCTCATCACTGAAAATCATGGTGAGCAAACCGGAAGCAAGACGCACCGTATCATACGGTACAAACACATCCGGCGTGATACCGCCGCCGCCATAAACGATCCTCTGGCCGTGAGTATAATATTTTACAGTATCTGCCTGCATCAGCGTATCGCTACCAGAAAGCACACCTTCTGTAACCCGCCTGACATACTCATCCTGGTATGCCGCCCTGCCCTGTGCAAAGGGGCGCTGTATACTCCTACCGGAAGGAGTATAATATCTGGCTGTGGTAAGCCTCAGCGCAGAACCATCGTCAAGGTTGTATTGTTCCTGCACCAGCCCCTTGCCATACGTCCTGCGTCCCGCAACGATCCCCCTGTCCCAGTCCTGAACAGCGCCTGCAATGATCTCACTGGCCGAAGCTGAGCTTTCATCTACCAGTACAATCAGTCTGCCTGCCTCAAACAGTCCCGGATCACCTGCATTATATGTTTCCCTTCTGGTCTTCCTTCCCTCTGTGTATACGATCAGATTTTTGTCTGCAAGAAGCTGATCGGAGATTTTTACAGCAGGCTCCAGGTAGCCTCCCGGATTTTGCCTTAAATCAAGGATAAGCTGAGTCATACCTGCAGACTTAAGCTCCTGAAGCCCTTTCATAAACTCATCAAAAGTTGTAGCACTAAACCGGTTGATACGTATATAGCCCGTCGCAGTATCAAGCATCAGGCTAACGTCTACACTATACAATGGTATGACATCCCTTGTCACCGTAACATCTTTGTATTGGCCGTTCAGAGCATCTTTCACCTGTATCCGTACATCGGTATGCTGCTTGCCCCGGAGTAATGCAATAATCCCCTCCGAAGTAATGTTATTACCAGCTATCAGGCTGTCCTCCACTTTGATGAATTTATCCCCGACCTCAATACCCGCCTTCTGTGCAGGACCGCTTTCTACTACGGAAGTCACCTGTATAGTATCACGGATAATATAAAATTCAACACCGATACCGAAAAAGCTTCCTTCCAGATCTTCGTTCACACCCTGCAACTCTTCAGCCGGAATATAAACGGTATGGGGGTCTAGATGACTGATGATACCGGTAACGGCATCCCGGTACAACAGGTTTGTGTTAACCGTATCTACGTAGCGCTCTTCGATCAGGTCTATAATCTGTTCAAGACGATCGTTGCGCATAATGATCGCCTGGATATCACGCTTATGGCGTAAAGTATCACGCAATCTGAAGCCAAGCGACATACCCAGTATCATGATCAGGGAAAACAACAGCGGTGTCCAGACACGCAACCGGCCGGATCTTTTTTCTTCCATTCTGGTAAAGCTGAATGCAAAGTTAATAGCAAATAATGATCTTCCCCGCTATTTAATTGGAAATGGAAAATGGAATAAAAATGGGGTAATTTGTCTTAAAAGATCGTTGTCAATTATCAATTGTCAGCTAATTTTACCAGTTAAAGAACGATTCATGTCATCAATGCTGTTAGCCGAAAGTGGATCCACAAAAACCGACTGGTGCTTGATCCGGAAGGGAAAAGAACCTGTGCATTTCAGGACCACGGGCATCAACCCATACCTCCAGTCGGAGGAAATCATATATAACCTCCTGGCAGCAGAGCTGGACTGGGACTTCACAGAATATTTACCTGATTATATCAATTTTTACGGTGCCGGAGCCGGCAATGAGGATACACAACAACAGATCGGAAATATATTGCGTCAGTTTTTCAAAACAGAAAATGTAGAGGTACAGAGCGATATGATGGCTGCCGCCCGTTCATTATGCGGAATGCAAGCGGGTATTGTATGCATTCTGGGCACCGGCAGTAATTCCTGCTATTACAACGGCATTACCATCAGCCGGCAACTGGCGTCTCTCGGCTATATCGCGGGAGATGAGGGCAGCGGTAATCATATGGGTAAACGGATACTTCAATACTATGCCTATCAGACTTTTGATGAAGATCTCCGGGCTTCTTTTGAGCAGATTATCACGGATACACTGCCCCAAATCCTGCACAAGCTCTATAAGGAACCTTTTCCTAACCGTTACCTGGCAGGATTCGTTCCCTTACTGGCACAAAACAGAGGGCACTATATGGTCGAAAACATCATAGAGGATTGCCTGAATGATTTCTTCATGCAGCATATCCTGAAATACCGGGAAAGCTGGAAATATCCGGTCCATTTCACAGGATCCATTTCCTGGGAATTCCGGGATGTGATTGCCCAACTGTGCTGCCAGTACGAGCTGGAAGCGGGCGATATCAGCAAAACACCCCTGGAGAGATTGATCGCTTATCATAGTCGCCTGCTTTAGACTTTCCCGCTATTACTTTATTTTAGGCAACATCGTTGTGTATTGCCTTTCCTCAGATCACATAAAAGAAAAGTCCCGGAAAATTCCGGGACTTTTCTTTTCTTTTTTAACGAATCAGTCTTATAATATTAACGCTGGTTGCTCAATTGCGGATGTGGCGGAGCTACAGTGCTCGGACCATCTTCACCCGGCTGAGCTGCACGGTACATTACAGAGTTCGGATCACCCGGCTGTCCGTACTGGAATATGAAGCGATTGCGGTCAATACCATGGTTATCGCTCATGTATTCCTGGATAGCATTTACACGATCCCAGCTACGTTGCTGCTGTACCTTGCTTGCATTACCCTGACCGATCAGTACGATCTTACAAGTCGGGTTAGCCTGCATCTGGGCTGCCAGCGTAGCAAGTTGTGCTTTCATCGCAGAAGTAATGCTGCGGCTGCTTCCGGAGAATGTAATGTTACCCGCAGAGATATTGCTGCACGGAGCGGCAACAGCATCACAGTTGCACGGGCATTCACCAACACCGTCTGCATCAACCGGCTGACATTCTGTCGGCGTGATCAGTTGTTTATCCAGGTAGTCAGGTACACCATCACCATCGGTATCAAGCGGACAACCATGGCTGTCTACAGCTACACCTTCAGGAGTGCCTGGGCATTTGTCGAACTGATCAGCGATACCATCACCGTCTGCATCAGACAGGATCGGCTCAGGCAACTTCATATGACGCGGAGCGCTCAATTCACCATAAACATGATCCAGCGGATTCAGCCAGTAGAGCGGCTCTACGTGTTTCTTGCTGCCGAGGTTAAAGTTAAGGCCAAGGGATGTATAGTTAATTACATCTTTTTGTGTAGTGCTTACAGGAGAACCCGCAACCTGTTCAGCCCAGCGTTGCCCGTCCAGCAGATCCTGATTACCAGCAAAGCTGGTCAGACGATGCTCTATCGCGATGTTAAAGCGCTTCGATAATTTGATCTGTGCGCCGGCACCAAAGCTACCCACCCAATTGAGCGTTTTCTTACCAAAGATCGGTGTATGGCGGCTACCGCTTTCAGATTCAGCATCTGTTTCATAACTCTCATCCAGTCCGGCCCAAAGGTCTTTCTTTACATCATTTCTGCTGGCATAAGGAATCTGCCCTGAATTTACATCATAATACTTGTTATAAACATCAGAGAACAGTTGATCATATCCATCGAAATTCCCGTCAAGAGCATTTATCCATGTTTGAGAGGCATGTGCACCAATCCCAACAAAACCATAGAAGGTCATGCCAACTTTTCCCCGATGAAAACGAATATTATTCGTAGATGCAATCAGATCCAGATTTAGCTGGTGTGCTTCGTTTTTGTAATTATAGAATACAGGAGATCCGCCGCCGGCAGCACCATAATTATAGGTATTGTTATAACCATTCCATCCTGGGTTGTTACCATAATTGGATGATGGTTGCCAGTTCATACCCTTACCAACACCATATATGTATTGCAAGCGCGTAGAGAATGTATATCCCCAAGATTTACGTACATGACCATGAAAACCAAAACCACCTTTAAAGCCGTTTTCCCACAATAATGTTGATGTTACATCGCCTGTTACATTATACATCCCACCCCCAACACCAATTTCCCACATGCTCTTGGGCTTTGCAGGGAATATATACTGATGATTAAGATATTTACGATGCTGTGCCCGACGATGTTTCGGTACATAATTAGAGTCCAGCACATCATAGCTTTCACCGCGATAAGTCATATCCCGGTTTGAATATTGTGATGCGCCTTCCTGGCCGCTGCTTTCCTGGGCAGATACCTGCTCTGTAAGCATAACAGAGCATAAGCCCGCTAGTAATAGGTACTTCGTGTTGACCATGACAGATTGTTTATGTAAAAGACTTTTGGGTTAAAAATGATATGACAAAGATAGACCAGCACTTTCAAAAAACAAAAAAACGACTATTTTTTTATTTTACTCAGTGCCTGTTGTCCTTGCAGCAACGATTGTGCCAAAAAAAAAAAATTATTGATAGAATTAATAAAATCTTCCTCCGACTTTTGTAATCTTGAATCCCGGACACCAAGCATATTAATGAAAAGCATAAATCGTGTAATTGGTAATGAACTGGACGCATTTGAGCGGAAATTTTCGGCTAATGTAAAGGGTAGCAATCCTTTATTGGACCGTATCATGCGTTTTATCATCCGCCGGAAGGGCAAGCAGATGAGACCTATGTTCGTTTTGCTTTCCGCCAAAATAGCAGGGGGTATCACAGAAGACACCTACCGCGCAGCATCCCTTATTGAATTACTCCACACCGCCACCCTGGTACACGATGATGTGGTAGATAATGCCATGGTTCGTAGAAATTTTTTCTCAATAAACGCATTGTGGAAAAATAAGATCGCAGTGCTGGTGGGCGACTATCTGCTGGCCAAAGGGCTTCTGTTATCTGTCGATCATGAAGATTATAAAATATTGCAGATTACCTCCCGTGCCGTAAAAGAAATCAGCGAAGGCGAGCTGTTGCAGATGGAAAAGGCCCGCAAGCTGGATATCAGCGAAGATGTATATTTCGAGATCATCAAAGCCAAAACAGCATCTCTCCTTTCAGCAGCCTGCGCCGCAGGCGCTTATTCAGCCGCTAGCGACAATACCGAAACGGAACACTTCCGGCTCTTCGGGGAAAAAGTAGGCATCGCCTTCCAGATCAAAGACGACCTGTTTGATTATGGCGCGGATAAAATAGGTAAGCCGACGGGCATTGACATTAAAGAAAAGAAAATGACCCTTCCGCTTATATACACCTTGCAACACGCTGACCGTGAGACACGAAGAAAGATCATCTATATCATTAAAAACAACAGTACAGACCGCCGGAAAGTAGCGGAAGTAATTAACCTGGTACAACAGTCCGGAGGGATCGAATATGCAGCCCGGAAAATGAAAGAATATCAGCAGGAAGCCATACATATACTGCACCAATACCCGGAAACCCCCGCCCGGCAGGCTATGGAAGAGCTGGTCAGCTTTGTTATCGAACGGGAATATTAACAGCACGGGCCATTCATCCGGTTACTCTTGTTAACTTGCATGGATTTTACACGTATGAGCACACATGCAACAGTTAGCGAAGGACATATAGAGGTGTTGGGCGCCAAAGTGCACAATCTTAAAAATATTGATGTACGCATCCCGAAAAACAAGCTGGTCGTCATTACGGGTATCAGCGGCAGCGGAAAATCATCCCTTGCTTTTGATACCATCTTTGCCGAAGGACAACGGCGTTACATGGAAAGCTTTGCCGCCTATGCACGCCAGTTCATGGGAGATATTGACCGTCCCGATGTAGACAAGATCACCGGCCTCTCGCCGGTCATATCCATTGAGCAAAAGACTACCAACCGGAATCCAAGATCTACCGTAGGTACCGTCACGGAAGTCTATGACTTTGTACGCCTGCTCTACGCCCGTATCGGAGAAGCATACTCCTATAACACGGGGAAGAAAATGGCGAAGTTCAGCGAAGCAGAGATCATAACGCACATCCGGGAGCATTTTAACGACAAAAAGATCATCCTGCTGGCGCCTCTGGTGCGCGGGCGCAAAGGCCACTACCGGGAGCTTTTTGAACAGCTCCGGAAACAGGGTTATCTGAAAGTACGCGTAGACGGAACCATCCAGGATATGAAGGACCGGATGCAGCTCGACCGGTATAAAATACACGATATAGAGCTGGTGGTAGACCGGCTGGTAGTACAGGACGATGCCAAAACCCGTTTGGCACAAAGTGTACAGAAATCCCTGCAGATGGGGAAAGATCTGATATTTGTACTCGATGCAGATACCGATACACCGGTGCAGTACAGCAAACAACTGATGTGCGCGGATACAGGCATCTCCTACGAAGAACCTTCACCTAATACTTTTTCTTTCAATTCCCCTTATGGCGCATGCCCCCATTGCAAAGGACTTGGCAGCATCTACCAGATCAATATGCAGGAGGTGATACCCGATGATACAAAAAGCCTTAATGACGGTGGGATAGCACCTCTCGGCGCAGAAAGGGAAGCCTGGGCCTGGCAACTGGCCCAGGCGGCCGCAAAAAAACATAAGATACCACTGAATCTGCCTGTAAACCAGATACCTCCGGCACAGCTCAATATCATACTTTACGGCAATGAAGCCGGCAACATTACATACACGGAAGAAGGAAATACACAGGCATCACTACCGCAGCAATACGAAGGTGTCGTCAATATGATACTGCGTTGGTTTCATGAAACTACTTCAGAAGCCATACGCGACTGGGCCGAAGGCTACATGCAATTGCAAACCTGCCCCGCATGTGCAGGCACCCGGCTGAAAAAAGAAAGCCTCTGGTTTAAAATTGACAATACCGATATCGCAACCCTTGCGCAAAAATCGCTACAGGAAGCAGCAGCATGGTTTGACGATCTTGAGCACAGGCTGAGCGAGCGGCAACAGGTTATAGCACGCGATATTCTTAAAGAGATCAGGGAACGCTTGCGTTTTCTGCTGGATGTCGGGCTTCACTACCTCACACTGAATCGGCCTTCCCGTACACTCAGCGGCGGAGAATCGCAGCGCATCCGGCTCGCAACACAGATCGGCTCGCAACTTACCGGCATCACCTACATCCTTGATGAGCCCAGCATTGGCCTGCATCAGCGCGACAATCACCGACTGATCCAGGCGCTCCGCAATCTCCGCGACGGCGGCAACTCCGTACTCGTTGTGGAGCACGACAAAGACATCATGCTCGCTGCCGATTATCTTATTGATATCGGCCCTGCCGCAGGTTATCACGGAGGCAGAATTGTGAGCCAGGGTACACCCGGAGAAGTGATTAAAGATAATACGACGACGGCCGGTTTTCTGAACAATACGCTGAAGATTGCTATTCCGGAGGAACGCCGCAGTGGCAGCGGGAAAACACTGATATTGAAAGGCGCACAAGGAAACAATCTTAAGAACGTAGACATCTCCTTACCGCTCGGCACATTCATATGTGTGAGCGGTGTATCCGGCAGCGGCAAGAGTACCCTGATCAATGAGACGATCTATCCTATTCTCGGCAAGCATTGTTACCATAACTTCAAGCAGCAGCCGATGCCTTATAAATCTGTCAGCGGACTGGAGCATATTGATAAGGTTATTGAAATTGATCAGAGTCCTATCGGCCGCACACCGCGCAGCAACCCTGCTACCTACTGCGGATTTTTCAACGAGATCCGCCAGCTCTTTGCCCAGGTGCCGGAGGCAAAAATACGCGGTTATAACGCCGGCCGGTTTTCTTTCAACGTAAAAACAGGACGTTGCGAAACCTGTCAGGGAAGCGGAATGCGAACGATAGAAATGAACTTCCTGCCGGATGTATATGTACCGTGCGAAAAATGTAACGGGAAACGCTACAACAGGGAAACCCTCGAAATACGATACAAAGGAAAATCCATCGCAGACATTCTGGAAATGACTGTAGATGATGCCGTGAGCTTTTTTGCCAACGTCCCATTCCTGCACCGGAAAATAAAAACACTTCAGGACGTGGGACTCGGATACATAACACTTGGCCAGAATGCCGTAACGCTCAGCGGCGGCGAAGCACAACGTGTAAAACTGGCCACCGAGCTATCCAAGCGCGACACCGGTCAGACCATATACATTCTCGACGAGCCTACAACAGGTCTGCACTTCCAGGATATCGAACACCTGCTTGACGTGCTCAACCGGCTTGTGGACAGAGGTAATACTGTATTGGTGATCGAGCATAACCTCGACGTGATAAAAGTCGCCGATTATGTCATAGATATGGGGCCGGAGGGCGGCAACGGCGGCGGCAGGATTGTAGGCGCCGGTACACCGGAAACGATTGCCGGCATACCGGGAAGTCATACCGGGCATTACCTGAAAGAAGAATTAACACTGTAGAGACGCGATGCGTCGCGTCTCTACAGTGTTATTGAATAACCACCCGTTTGGTAATCCGCATATTGCCCGAAGCATCAGAAAAACGAAAATAATAGATACCCCTGCTCCAGCCGGATACAGATATGTTCAGTTCTTTGTTCAGCGCTCCTGACCAGGTCAACTGGCCGTGCGCATTATAGGCGTGAACATGCAATGACATATCAGAGAGTGCTTTCAGGTATAAATCCGCATATGCAGGCATAGGATATATACTTATGATATCTGCAGGGAGATGTACAGACGAAATATCACTGGGATAAGGCAGGTTATCATCATGCTCAATCGTAAAATTTTCATTGCTGATATCAAAGAAAACATTTCCGTGTGCTTTCACCTTGATACGCGCGGCAGATGTAGTATTTACATTCGGCACTGCGATCACAGCCGTACCGGTATTAGGCAGACCGGAGGCTACGGGTACCGGATACGTGTATCCGCCGTCTACAGAAAGGTATATATCCACCAGATTGCAACTAACAGGCGCTATATCCGTACCCCCAACATCCCAGGTTATAGTTTGTGTACTACCACCTTTCCAGCTTACGGTAGCAACATCCGGCATGGTCACTTTAAACGGAGCTGTAGTCCGGATCACGTACAACGTTAGATAATCGTCGGAAAAATTGAAGCTGCCCATACCATTATACACATTCCTTACCGTCAGCCGGAACCGGAGTTGCCGGGCCGTATCCGGCAATTTCTCACCGGTATAGGCAGTAATATTGTTTATCAGTTTTGGCAGTGCAGGAAACACACGCACCGAAGATACATCGGGAGCAAAAGAACGGAACAGAGGGGCTGACAGCCGCGAGTGTGCCCACGAAAATTCTGTACTGCTCAGATCCCATTCTTCCCAGCACCAGGTTTGTCCGGCTGCCGGCTGCGTGGCCGAAAGCTCAAAAGGAGTAAGATAAGGAATGCTGTAGGATGCTGCAAAAGCCGGAAGGGACGGCGGTGTTTGCCCGGTAGCGGATGTTGTGCCACATGTCCCCCCGGATTCAAGAAAAGCCGTAATCTGCTCCAGGCTTCGTGCATGAAAATAAACATCCCCCTGCGATTGCAGGTTGTCTGATCCGCATAATCCGGCATATCCCATCACCGTTGATCCGCTTCCTGGCTCATAAGCAGAAGCGGCAACCCGGTTGCCATTACCACAGGCGCTTTGAATGGAATTAAATGTATGGTCTGCACCAAACTGATGGCCAATCTCATGCGCCACATAATCTATATCAAAAGCGTCACCTTGTGGATTCTGTGCTCCGGTTACACCCATTGCTTTTTTATAGTTATTACATACGCTTCCTTTCTGAGCGATCCCACCACCGCCTGTGCTGAATACATGGCCAATATCATACCCCGATACGCCAATACGGTCATTTGTTTCGGCTTGGTTTTGTGCCATCAGTGCATATCCATTATTGTTGTTGTACGGATCCGCAGATCCGTCCAGGAAGATAAGCGTATCTGTTTGTGCAACCAGTTGCATCGTTACTGCCAGCTCACGTTCATAAACACCATTCACACGGTTGAGTGTTACGACCATCCGGGCAAGCACTGCTGCTTTAGAGGGATTCGGACCGGCCACCGCCACAGCATATTCGCCGGTACAGGCCAGCGCCAGCCGGTAGGTCCGTTTGATGCTGCCATGTAAACGCCAGGAACGGTCAGGCTCGCTGCCCGGGATGACTGTCTTATATACCTCATCCGTATAACAGCTCATATAATCCGCTGCGCTGCGTATACAATCCCGTTTGTAGTACACCTGGTAATAATCATTGTGCTCATCACCACAGGGGTCAATAAACCAGGTGTCCGTGCCGTTATAGATCATAGCATGAAATCCCGCCGGAGTATGATCCAGCTTGGCAGTAACCATAGGATTGTCAACAGCTACGGCACTATACGTACGGATCTGCGGATATTTGCCTGCAAGCTCAGCCTCCATGATATATGTCTGCCATACACGGAATGAGCGAAGGCTGCCATCCGGCGCAGGCAGCTCCACCACCGGAGCTATATCCGGATTATCCGGCAAAGCCTGTAGTACCGATTGCATGATCCCGTCGCGCAGATGAAATACCTTGTATTTCTGTACAAGCCGCAAAGGCTCAGTATAGGCCGTATATTGTATTGCCTCCTTCCACAATGAGTGGTAATGCCCTGCCTGCCCTGTTTGTCCAAACAGGAGCGAGCATATAAACAACAGAACAGCACCCGTCTTTTTCATGATTTATTATCTGACCGGTAACGGAACAGCGGGCTCCGACATCCGGGGGTTTATTTTCTGCTCAAAAGGCTCTTTGATCTCACGACTATCCTTTTTGTGATACACGATATGAACTGTACCGCTTTTCGTTTGCACAGGAGTCACCAGGTATACAGCACTACCCCAGGTGATCTCGGCACGCATATGATACCCGTCGTAATCCACACGAACACTTGCACTGCGGTCGTTAACGGCATGTCCTTTTAAAGAGACGATATGGGGATATTTATCCGGCAGGCCGCCGACCATGTTGTCTGCATTGCTTACTTCGAAATACTGGCAGCCCAACGGAGCAGGAAGTGGAACGGAAAAAGATGCT
The DNA here is from genome assembly GCA_037190845.1 of Flavipsychrobacter sp. GTDB lineage: Bacteria > Bacteroidota > Bacteroidia > Chitinophagales > Chitinophagaceae > JBEBVQ01. The sequence continues at coordinate 276,248 of JBBCJI010000003.1, forward strand.
CTCAATCCTGGTCGCCGGCTATATGAAAAAAATGAATCCAGTTGGCCGGCATTGATTGCATAACCCTTGAAATGTACAGGTAGTGTTGCTGTCATCTCAGAAGGAACGACAGTCTGCCGCCACGACAGTACCGGCTCTTCGCGTACATAAGGGATGCTCGCGCATTGCTCAGCAGTATCCTTGCCGGATATATTATTACGGGTAGCGCTGCAGCCGGCAACAAACAGCATACCGCAGAAGCATCCTGTCAACAGTATTCGGATCGTCATATACAGCGAAAATACGCATTATTCAACTGATGCAGCACAACATCGCCTGTTTCCTCTTCGACGGGGGACGATCATTGGGTGGTTGCTAATCGATAAAAATATTTAGTACTCCTATCAACGTATATGCAAACAAAAGAGAATAGACTGATCGTCTCCCTTTTAAAGGAGAATGCGAGGGATGTAATTATAAAACAGACTGAAAATCATCAGATTTGGCTGTACGGACTGTTTGTCTAAAAACAGATACTAGTGTACCATCCTGCTTACTGCACGATCAGCTTATGTTGTAGCTGGTTGCCATCCGCCTGTAACAACAAGAGGTAGATACCCTCCGGCAGGCCAGACAGATCAAGGTTTGTATCAAGGCTTTTCCCCGGACGGTCCGTATGCACGGTCCGGACGCTACGGCCGGCCATATCATACAAGGTTATATCCACCTGTCGGATGTCTGTTTCCCTGTTATATTGTATGAAGATCCTGTCTTTTGCAGGATTGGGATAAATCCGGATCGAGGACAAATCGTCCGCCTGCCTGTCAATACCGGTGGCGTCGGCATTTTTATCAATAGTACGGGCATACATGTTAAAGCAATCGCCTTTATATGCCTTTAGTATTACTCTTTCCCGGTCGCCATTTGCGAACAACTCTTTGGTTGGGTTTTCTTCGGTGGAAGTAGTTCCGTCTGCAAATTCCCATATCAGCCTGTCGTAATTAACGCTGTAATTAATCAGGCTCACGATATTACTGCTGAAGGGTGGTACAAAAAACCGTGCATCAGGCTGGTATGTACCGCGCCGCCAGTCAGCAGCCGGGGTCTCAAGTACAATACTGTCTGATACCTGCTGGATAACGGCACATTGCTCGGCGTTCAGATCACTGGCCCACCTCAGCGGCGCAAGCGGCATGCCGGCAACCTTCTTTTTAAATATCGTATTATACATGGCACAGGTAATGGCATATGCCCCATAGGCATTGGGATGGATATCACCGATCCCTTCCCAAAGCATCATATCCAGGTTCATATACAGGTGCCTCAAAACCTCACCGGCCGGCGCCATAGAAACCTCGCCTGCATCAGACAGGCTCTGGATAGTGCGCAGCATTCGGGACTGGATATTTGAATAATCCTGCTTATGCGTATTGGTATGCCCCGTGATGCCATTGGAGATTTCGTACAGGATGACCTGAGCGCAGGGGCTGTAGCGGTAGATCGAATCTTTCATTCTGCTCAGGTAGCCGTTGACCACCTGTACCGACGGCTCTCCATAAGACTCATAGCTTCCCGGCTGCAGGATAACATAATCCCAGGTTTTACTCCGGATGAGCGCATAAAGCTCAGGGTTATTCACATGATGCACAAATCCCGTATTCCCTTCCGTATGCTGGGAGACTACCACTTTATCCCCGGCTGCATTGGCCATCTGGCTGAAAGTAGTGGGCATGCCATAAAAATACGTAAGGCTGTTACCCACGAATAAAACATTTTGAGCGTCGGTTTGTGCATTGGCCCATACCGGAGACAAGGTCACTGCTGCTGCAAATAAAAGTCTTTTCATGCGCCAAAGCTACTGCCGCGTATCATGCGGCATCCCCGTATAAATACCAAATTTTCAGGAGATACAATTCGGTATATTTACGGATGACGCCCTGCATTAAATCTTTATCAGACCGGGAGTATCTCAACTCCGGATCAGCCCCAGCTCAGTAGCCTTCCTTACGAGCGCCAGCGTCCCTTTCACATCCAGCTTGGAAAGGATACTTTCACGGTGATGCTCTACGGTACGCCTGCTCAGGAAAAGCTTTTCAGCTATTTCGTTTGTAGTATAGTTATCAGCGATCAGTTGCAGCACTTCCTTTTCCCTGCCGCTCAGCAGAGAGGCATTTTCCGCTACACGCTTCTGCTCCTCCTCATCCTCCTCAATCCGGTCGAGCACCAGGCCGTCAATATACTCCTCCCCGGCATAAACGCTTTTAACGGCCTGGAGCAACTGCTCTTTTTCAACATGCTTCAGGACATAGCCGTTCACTCCCTGCTGCAACATATTTTTTATGTAGAAAATATTATCCTGGTTGGTTAGCACAATTATTTTCACAGCAGGATATTGCTGCTTTATAATTCCGGCCAGCTCATCTCCCTGCATTCCCGGCATACCTATATCCAGCAGCAATACATCGGGCTGCACCCTCTCCATACCTTCCAGTAAGGCGTTACCATCCGGATAGATGGCAACTACTTCCACTTCGGAAGAATAACGCAGCATATTTTGTACACCTTCTGCTATTAAACGGTGATCATCGGCTATAGCTATCTTTATCGACATATCATCAGCAGTTTCAAATAAAACTAATTCCATTTATTTAAAATCAGGCACTTCAAGTTCAATATATACAGAAGTCCCCTTATCACGTTCAGACCGGATAGAAGCAGTACCGTTATACACAGTTATACGTTCCCGGATATTCTTGATGCCCAGCCCTAACGGATTTCCTTCAACATCAAATCCTTTACCATTATCTTCAACGGTCAGGGTAAACAGATCTCCGGACCGCTGAAGCTGCACAAAAGCGGTGGTTGCTGCCGCATGTTTTAAAATATTCTGAACCAGCTCCTGTACGATACGGTATATGGTCAGACAAAAATGCGGATCAAGTCCGTCAAAGCTCCCCCTTGTCTGCACTGTGATGTGCAGCCTTGTATCATGCCGGACGTACGAGCAGAACATCCGTATTGCCTCCTGCAGGTTATACCGGAGCAATACGTCCGGCATCAGGTTATGCGCTGTTTTACGCACTTCGTTACTTATCTCCCGGATAAGCGCCTGTACCTTCGGATAAGCGGTACTTTGAGGAACAGGAACATTTTCTTCCTTCATCGCGTTCAGGTTCAGCGTGGCTGCCGACAGCAACCCGCCTACTCCGTCGTGCAATTCCTTGGCGATACGGCTGCGTTCTTTCTCTTCTCCTTTCATCAGGGCTTTCAGTTCGTTAATCTCCTTTTGCTGCTCCATGACGTACATCTTACGTCTGGAGCCGCGGTACAGGCTCAGCAGCAATATCGAGACAGCAATGGCCACCAGCACGCCGCAGCATGACACTACGATCCATATATTCCGGTTGCGTACGCGGTCTTTCTGGATCAGCAACTGTTTTTCCTGCTCTGCGATCCGGTACTTTGCTTCCAGGTTATCAATAGCTTTATTCCGGGCTATATCATTCAGCTTTCCCAAAAGCGAAGCATATTTTACGTGATATTGATATGCCTGCATACCATCTCTGCCGGCAAAGAAAACGGTAGCCAGATGCTCATATAAATACGCAAGCACCCTGTTATCAGCATCTATCCGGTTAAAATGACGCAGCGAAGCGACGCCATACTCCTTTGCTCTGACAAGATCATTAAGCTGGTAATATGCCAGGCTTAATCCCCAGTTTGCATTACCCAGGTATATATGATCCTGGCTGTCAGAAAGCGCTATGGCATTACGTGCATACAATATAGCCTGCTCCGGCTCCTGCCGGGCGATATGATAGTTGATCATGTTATAGTACGCATACCGCTGCATTCTTGTATTGCCGGTACGGATACCCGCAGTCAGTACTTTCTGCGCGTAGAAATACTGCTTTAGGGTATCCTTTATACTGCCATATACATTCGACAGTTCCACGTACACGCGGTACAAGCTGGAGCTGTCGTCATTTACCGATGTGGCAAGCTCTTCTGCCCGTTTCAGGTGGTACAAGGCTTCTTCATACCGGCTGATTGAGATCAGGGCCGCGCTTATATCTCCAAGTACGCCGATCTGTGAAGATATTCTCCCCAAGCGGGTAAATTCGTCCAGCGCCTGCTGCAGGTGTAAAATAGCAGAGTCTCCATATCCCTTTTTGCTGTATGCAATACCCATATTTTTTTGCCATACGGCGGTGAGATGCGTACGTCTGTACACAGCATTTTTAGCATAAGGCTCTGCCGATTTTACCAGCTCATAAAATGCATTGTTGTTTCCTTTTTCCATATAGCAATGCCCCAGCCCCATCAGGGCGCTGGCAATACCATCGGGGAAATGCTGCCTGATGCTCAGCATCCGTGCCTGCTCAAAAAATACGGCAGCGCTGTCGGGGCTGTCCAGTATCAGCTTATGTCCCTTCCGGATCAGCTTATATATGGAAGCCGTATCCCAGGGAGCAAAGCTCACGCTCCTTTCACCTTTGATATCTATACCCTGCTGCGCACGGGCACGCGCAAATGTGCCGGCAATAAGAAAGACGGCACACAGAAAACATATCAGGAATCTGACAGGCGCACAAACTATTGATCTCATGCTGTATCACCGGCTGGTGTATCGTAAAAGTATCACAAAAACGAATGTCACCGTACAGTAAATTCTGTATACAGGGGTGAATTAGGTAAACTTACCCTTGTTCAGATTTGGAGGGCCAAATAATATTGCAGTAGTCAAAGCAATCAACTGTTTTTAATCAATCAACTGTTTATCCTATGAACAATTCATTATTTAAAAAAATACTGGCGTGTACCGGTCTTGTCGTTCTGTTAAGCCCCGATGTGCATAGCCAGTTAACTACCGAATGGGCCAGGGGGTGGGATGGGGTTCAGGTGAACGGCGGCGCCTGGTGCACCGGCACTTCCAACTGCTCCGGCGGTATCAGCACGAACATGCCCGCCGCAACTGCCAAAATTCCGACGGCCAATGCCGTGGCCACCGATAAGGTAGGCAATGTATATACAGCCGGCAGCTTCAAGGGCACTACGGATTTTGATCCCGGGACGGGCTTGGTAACACGCACCTCGAAACTGGCCACCAAGGATGCTTTTGTATCCAAGCTCGATGCCAACGGGGATTTCAAATGGGTAAGGGCATTCGGCAGTCCCAATAACACGAACACAAACGGGACTGATGAGGCATATGCTGTGACCGTCGCGGAATCGGGAAATGTATATGTGGTGGGCGAGTATTTTGGCGCCCTGCATTTTGAAAGCCAGAGTACGCCCCTTTTTACCGCCAGAGGTAGTGCCTCCGGAACCAACGTGTATGATGTATTTATTGCCAAGCTGGATTCCTTAGGTAACCTGATATGGGCGCAAACTTTTGGAGGGGAAGGGACTATATCCTGGGGCAGAGCAGTGACCGTAGACGCAAATGAAAATGTATATGTAGGAGGACTCTTTTACACCACGTCTTATTATGGAGCAGGGCCTACAAGTGGTCTCCCGACTCTTACTGCCTATGCTACGGCTCCGGGTACGGATGCCTATATCCTGAAGCTGGATAAGGACGGTAATTTTATATGGTCCAGAAACTGGGGAAGCAGCGGGCAGATCATGCAGGCACACTCATTTTCTATTGATCCGGCAGGGTATCTTCTGGTTTCGGGATTGTTCAGAGGAAATAATATCGAATTTAATACAACGGGATCCGGAAGCAGCACGCAACTGACATCCGATCCCATCGCATCGGCTGTTCCCTTTGTGGCAAAATATACGCTCAACGGCGATTTTGTCTGGGCAAAACATTTTCAATGGCTCAACGGCGGGATCGGGGGTTACAGCCCGTTTCCGGCCAAAATTTCCACTGATCCTGCCGGGAATGTTTTTGTGGGGGGACAGGTATGCGGCACTTATGATTTTGATCCCGGAACCGGTACCTATTATCTCGGAAACATAGGAACAGGCTCCAATCCCGGATCTCCATTCATCTGCAAGCTGGACGCCTCAGGGGGATTTCTCTGGGCGAAAGTGTTTGGCACGAGCAACTCCAACGTCCGTAATATTAAAACAGATGCAGCAGGCAATGTGGTAGTCACAGGCGATTTCACCGGTACTGGCATATTTGATACGATGCAATCAGTTCCTGTCAGCTTTACATCCAATGCCAATGATATATACTTGTCAAAATTTCATGCAAACGGCTCACTGATATGGGCCAAGCAGATCGGCTCGGCAGGTGTGGATTGGCCCAAAGGTCTGACCATCAGCGAGGACGGATATATCCATATTGTCGGTGAATTTGTAGGCAGCACAGACTTTGATCCGGATGCCGCAAGCGGAGGCGTTCATGTCCTGGCCACGAGCGCTACCACCGATTATGATGGCTTTGCCGCCAAATATTGGGACTGTAATTCCGTAGGTGCAGGTGGTACGGTCGGCCCAATCACGGGTCCGGACTCGATCTGTGCCGGCACATCTAATACCTACAGCATCCCGGCTATAGGAAGTGCGTTGTCATACACCTGGACCTTGCCCTCAGGATGGACGGGTAGCAGCACTACCAACAGCATTACGGTCACCTCTACGGGGCCAGGCACGATCAGTGTACGGGCTAATGGCGAGTGCGATTCGATCACAGTATCACTTCCGGTGATTGTACGGACTGTGGGTACTGTTAGCGCGGTCACAGGGCCGGATTCGATCTGTGCAGGGAGCATCAATACCTATACAGTGCCGCCTGTAGCAGGCGCACTATCGTACACCTGGAATCTGCCTCCGGGCTGGGCAGGTGTTTCCAACGGCAACAGCTATACGGCCATCACCCCGGGTCCGGGCGCGATCAGCGTACGGGTCAATGGCTTGTGCGACTCTGCTACATCTCAGCCCTTCCAGGTGGTCTTACGGACAGTAGGTACACCCGGTGCGATCACAGGACCGGATTCAGTGTGTCCCGGTGGCACGCATACCTATTCCATACTCCCGGTTCATGGTGCACAAAGCTACACCTGGGAACTGCCTAACGGATGGACCGGCAACAGCGCTACCAACAACATTACGGTCACTTCCGGCGAACCCGGCATAATCAGCGTTAAAGCATATGGTGTTTGTGGTGACTCAAGCAGCGTACAGACATTCCAGGTGGAGAAAGAATATGTAAACGCAGTAACAGCTATCACCGGCCCGGACTCTGTATGCCCCGGCAATACCTATACCTATTATGCGGATCCGGCCTATAATGCCGTAAGCTACACATGGATGCTGCCTAACGGATGGACAGGCGCCAGCACTGCCGACACTATTGAGGTGATTGCCGGCGAACCGGGTGCGATCAGCGTAATAGCCAACGGATCGTGTGATACAAGCGCAGCACAGACGACCGAGGTGAAATGGCTGAAATACGGCGACATCATCATTACCGTAGACGGCTATACGTTAGGCACAGCCGACAATACTTACGAAAGCTGGCAATGGTACCGGAATGACACACTGCTTCCCGGCGCTACACAGTCCACCTATACCGTTACGGACAATGGAGATTATACTGTGGTGGTCACCAGGAGCGGATGCCCCGATACATCCGGCATATACCCGGTCAACAATGTGAGCGTATCTAAAGTGAACGGACAGCAGTATGATATCCAGGTGTACCCCAACCCGGTCACCAACGAACTGTTCATTAACAGCCCCGTTGCAGTAAACCTGGCATTATGTGCCATGGACGGCCGCGAGTTGATATCGGTGAAAAATGCGGTAAAGATCTCTGTGGGCGACCTTCCGCAAGGCATTTACCTGCTGCGTCTTTCTGACCATGAAGGGAAGCTGCTGAAAACAGAGCGGGTGACAAAAAGATAAACAGTATGGATTGATCCATGCCTGTATTTTGTATAAAACACGCCATGGCGTCCGGGCTCCTGACCCCGGGCGCCATCGTGCGCTATATTGATCTCCGGTTATGTTCCTGATCAGGATTAATCAGGTGATGACCACACTAAAGAATGATTTATGAATATAAAGCATAGTATGCCTGTAAAGAAAAAGAAGTGTGCATACCGGTTTCTGGCAAGTACTGTATTGATATTATGTACATTACAGTCACAGGGATATGGCCCGGGGAATAACGCGATACCAGCATTACCCGACAAAGAAGGGTGGATTGATTTTGTAGAAAACAAAGGGCAGTGGGAAACAAATATCCGCTATAAGGCATTGCTGCCCTCCGGCGCGCTGTTCCTTACCGATAGCGGATTTGTATATCATTTTATCAGCGAAGAAGACTGCAGCAGCCTGGCAGAAGCTTCCTGCAATCATAATACCGGCATGGACAGGTATCACCATCTGGAACAAACGATGCTGCGACATCATGCGTATAAAGTTTATTTCACCGGCGCAGCCGGATCCAGTACATTCAATACCGGAATAAAACGTAACTATTACCACAATTATTTTCTGGGAAACGATCCGGAAAAATGGTCTGGAAATACGGGTGTCTTCGGAAAAATAATACAGCAGCAAATATATCCCGGCGTGGACATGGCCATATACAGCCGGGAGAATAAGCTGAAGTATGATTTTATAATTGCACCGGGCGCCGATCCCGGAAAGATCACGCTTGAATTTGAAGGAGTGCATCCGGAGATCACGCAGGAAGGTGATCTCCGGATACGCACTTCGGTAAACGAAGTGATCGAAGAACGCCCCTATGCGTATCAGGAAATAAACGGGAAAGCAAAACAGATACCCTGTATTTATGTCATGGACGGCAACCGGCTGCGGTTTTACTTTCCTGAGGGGTACAACAGCAGCTATCCACTCGTTATTGATCCTACGCTTGTTTTTGCTACCTACAGCGGCAGCACGGGCCGCGATAAGCTGGCACACGCTACCACGTACGATAAGTCCGGCAATCTTTATGCTGGTGCTGTTGAGGCAACTGTATTGGGCATCGGCGGCTGGCCGGTAACGACCGGGGCATTCCAGACAGCCTCACAAGGCTATAAAACGGTAGGCATCAATAAATACAATGCTTCCGGATCTCAACTGCTGTATGCAACCTACTATGGCGGCAATGAAATGGACGAGGTCAATGCCATGCTGGTCAATGACAACGACGAGCTGATTATTCTCGGGAGTACCAATTCCACTAATCTGCCCGTAACACCCGGTTGCTTCTCAAATACTCTCACTACCGGTACCAGCACCAGTCTTTACCTCGCCCGGTTCAACAGTACGGGGTCGGTATTGCTCGGGGCTACATACATCGGAAACGGCGGATATTATGAAGCACGCAGGGTTTGTCTTAATCCTGCGGCTGTTTCTGAAAATGATGTGTATATACCCAATTCTTCAGAACTTGCGCTGGATAAAGACGGGCATATATGGGTGGCTGCCAGCACACTTTCCGCCGCCTTTCCTGTAACGCCCAACGCTTTTCAATCTTCATTGAAAGGGATAAGTGATGTGGTCGTCTTCCGGATGTCGCAGGATTGCCGCACACTCATGTACAGTACATACCTCGGCGGAGCCAGCGCTGAATCAGCTTTTAGCATTGACATCAACAGCAAGGGTGAAGTCGTGATATGCGGGGCAACAAAAAGCACTGATTTCCCTACTACATCCGGCGTGCTGCACAGTACCTTCCGTGGGGGGAATGTAGACGGTTTTGTCACAATTATCAATCCTGTAAACGGACAATTGATCAAATCCACCTTCATTGGTACAGATAAACTGGACGCCGCTTTGCGCCTCAGATTAGACAAGGACGACAACATCTACATCATGGGACAAACTTTTGGCAGCTATCCCATATCCTCCGGGACTTTCAATATACCGAACGGCGATGTGTTTATTGACAAACTCACACCCGATCTGAGCGCTTCCCTGACCGCTATACGGATCGGTAATGCTCAAAACCATTCAATTCACTACAAACCTGCAGCTTTCCTTATTGACCTTTGTGACAATGTATACGTAGCCGGCCTTGGCGCTGGTACCGACAGGTTACCCCTTACACCGGATGCATATGACACTGCACAAAAATCTTTCTGGTTTGCCATACTCTCATCCGGTTTCCGGAATCTTGAATATGCTTCCTATTTCGGATCAAAAGGGGATGACCATGCCCACGACGGCGTACAGCGGCTCGACCCTGAAGGAATACTTTATTATACCATCTGTGGGAATGCTTCCAACTTCCCCACTACACCCGGAGTGGTTTTTCCCGCTAAGAGAAATACCGGCGTGGACAATTTCAGCTTTAAATTCAATTTCGGAAAATCCAAACCGACTGCCGGTTTCGGACTGGCAGCGGGTTATTATGATACCGGTTGTGTGCCACACCCCATACAGATTGCCAACACCTCAACACGCGCTGCTTCCTATACCTGGGATTTCGGAGACGGATCCCCTCACGCTACGGGACAGGCGCCACCCATACACACCTATACAACTCCCGGCACATACACGATTACACTATATGCACATAATGACACCACCTGCATCAAAGACGATACGGCCTATATGATAGTGACGGTACTGAACGCGCCCGTTCCGCAGATCAGCACAGACGATTACCTGGTCTGTACGGCAACGGACAGTCTCCGTATCCGGGTTAATATACACAGCTCCGGTACAAATCCTTATACAATCAAATGGACGCCTGCAAGTGGTATCTCAGGCACCGATAACACTCCGGAAATTCTGGTGGGTCCAGCTGTCCGCAATGTCTATTATGTAGCGGTATCAGATTCACTGGCGCATTGCAGGATGAGCATAACGGCAAGGGACACAGTTTACATTGATTATGCCCCCCGTTCACTAACATTACCGCACAAAGACACGGCAACATGTAAAGGACAGCAGATTCGGATCCTCGCTCAGGGCACTCCCGGGTACACATATAGATGGTCTCCCGGAACGGGTATCAGTGACAGTACATCGCTCAGTCCCGTTATAACGGCAGATGAATCTCGGATATATACGCTGACCGGCTCTTACCCGGGATGTCCTGACACTTCTGTCATGCTACAACTCGATGCACAACCTTCTCCTATTGTATCGCTGGGCCGTGATACAACGGTTTGCTTTGGCTCGGTGATCACCTTATCCGGACAGGTAAGCCCTGCACGTACCGACTACATCTATCAATGGCTGCCTGTTATCCCTCAACTGCAGCCCGTGTCTGAAACAGAAGCCGTGCTCACAGCCGACGTTACACGCTGGTACCGGTTACAGGCGCAAACACCTGCAGGCTGTACCGGTACAGACAGTATACTTGTAACTGTACATCCGCAGCATTTTGGTTCCGCTATCCCTGATACCGGATTCTGTCTGCCCGACAGCATACGCCTGTGGGCGGAAGGCGGCATGTCCTATCTGTGGATACCTGCCGAAGGCCTCAGCAGCGACACAATCGCCGGGCCGCTTGCCCGGCCGGAACGTAGCACGCTTTATTCCGTGGTCATTACCAACGAATCCGGGTGCGCCGATACACTGCACACAACGGTCACTGCATATCCCCAGGCAATCATCTCCGGACTACCCGATACGATCCACCTGTATCATGGAGAACAAAAACAGATCACACACAACAGCAATGGCATCTATTTCCTATGGACTCCGGCAACCAATCTCAGTGACCCGTCCAATCCTATGCCCTGGGTATCATCAGGTTCTTCAAGCCGGTATATTGTTTACGCAACAACAGCAGATGGTTGCGTAACAAAAGATTCACTGGAGGTGATTACACATTGCGGCGTTATGAAATTTCCCAATGCCTTTACCCCCGGTTCCGGAACTACCTTCAGACCTGTATATAACGGGATCATCAATCTCAGAAATCTGGCCGTCTTCAACCGGTGGGGGGAATGTATATTTACAACAACAGACCTGCGTACAGGATGGGATGGTACACATAACGGAACTCCTCAGCCCACCGGCGTATATATTTACATTGCAGAGGCAGAAAGTGAATGCGGAGAACGGCTATTGAAACAGGGAAACGTGACACTCCTGCGATAACCTCCATCTGCATCAACAATAGACGGCCTATGACACCGGGCAGATAAAGAAAGAAGTATATCTTTGGCTGCTATACGGAAATGCGGCCAACAATGAACAAATTACTGCAACCCAACAGATTCAGGAATATAAACATACTGGTACTTGCCCTGTTTCTCATCCTGCTTGCGGGAGCCGTTACCTATGTGCAGGAACGAATGTTGTTCTGCGACGCTTCATACATCTGTTTTCATGTGCTGAACCTGGATCGTTTCTGTATCAGCGAACACCGGTACGGAAGCTTCATCACACAAATGTTTCCCCTGATCGCCGGGAAGCTGCAATTGCCATTATCCGGAGTGATACTCCTCTATTCCATAAGCTTTAACCTCTTTTACCTGACGGTCGCAGCGCTGCTGATATTCCGCTATAAAAACACCCTGCTGGCCCTCCTGATGGCATTTTACTACATACTCTTCGTAAGCCATACCTATTTCTGGACCAATAACGAAATACACCAGGCCACCGCTTGGATGTTTTTATTCTTTGGCTTCATGCTGCATTTTAAAAACAGAACTTACAGTTGGTGGCTGCACCTGCCGCTCTTTATACTGCTCGCCGGCCTCAGTATTTTCACGCATCCACTGATCTTATTGGTATTCCCTTTTTTATGGTTCTTTTTCCTCTCCGGCGAAAACAGGCCTTATAATATACTTCAGTCTGTTTTGCTGACACTTTTGCTGGCAGGTATTGTTGTTGTAAAATATCTGCTGATGCAGGAAAGCGCCTATGACAAACAAAAAATACCCGGTATTACACTGCCTGCCATACTGAATATATTCAGCTCACCTATGGCAGGGATTATCATGAAAAAATTTATCAGTCATTACTATTTTGTCCCGGTCATATTTATCTGGGGGCTTTACAGCGCTTTCCGCATCAAAAAATATAAAGAAATCGTACTCACGATCGGATTTGCCTTTGGCTATTTTACCGCTGTCTGTCTTACATTTGATTCCTTTATCCCCTTCTATCACGAAAGCGAATGGATGCCCTTTACCATCATTGTGGCTGCACCGTTTGTCTTTTATACAATTCCACGTCTTAATTCTACTATTGCTACAGGCATCATCATTATTATTTTTGTGACACGTATCGTCAGTATCGGGATCGCAGGAGAAAAATTCACAGAAAGAAAAGACTGGATATACAGCACCCTGGATCAGATGAAAAAACAAGAAATCACCAAGGGATACATATATACCGGTGATGAAAAAACAGATAATATCCTGATGATGCCATGGGGATTACCTTTAGAAAGTATTATAGCCTCCACATTGCAGGGGGATATGTCCCGCCGTACATTTTTTGCCGATAACCCCGAAAAAGTGGCTGAACGAATTACACAGGCAGGAAAAGGGTTTGTATCCAGCTTCTGGGTCGAACAGGCGCAATCGTTAAACAGTTATTATTTTCCTGTTGACACCTCAACATACCAGCCTGTTTATACAGACAGATAAGTGTCCGTATAAAAGGCATTAAAGACAATTGGAAAAAAGCCGGCTTACCGGGATTCTGTCTTATTGCTTGTTCGAATTGCCTGAATCGCCGTCTTTTGCATCTTTAAACTCTTTCATGCCTTTCCCCAGCCCACGCATCAACTCGGGAATTTTACGACCGCCAAACACAAGAAGCACAACCACCAGGATAATCACCCATTCCCATCCTCCCGGCATAGATATTAAAAATAAAGTTGCCATAATAGCCCATTTAAGTTCAAAATTACAACTATTTATGCTATGCATTGCCGGCTTATTCATATTCGTTTGGCATCACATACTTTGCAGTTATGTGTTATACCTGTAACTTTGCGCTGCCAGACCCGATAGCCGGCTGTTTCTTGTCTGCCACAGGCCAGGTTAATGATCATCTAACTCAAGTAATATTATGAATTTATTCGCGCTTCAGAATCGTGAATTTGCCGGACGTCACCTGGGTCCGCGTGACCAGGATGTACCGGAAATGCTGCAAACAATAGGTGTAGCCGACATGGATGAGCTGATCGCCCGGACGGTGCCGGAAGCCATTCGTATGCAGCGTCCGCTTGACACGCCACCCGCCATGAGCGAGGCAGAGTACCTCCGCTTTATTAAAGAGGTATCTATGAAAAACCAGGTCTTACGCAATTATATAGGCCAGGGATATTATGACACGCATACACCGAGTGTGATCCTCCGGAATATCTTCGAAAATCCGGGTTGGTACACACAGTACACTCCTTACCAGGCAGAGATATCACAGGGAAGGCTCGAAAGTCTGCTCAACTTCCAGACCGTCGTCAGTGATCTGACCGGGCTGCCGATCGCGAATGCTTCCCTGCTGGATGAGGCAACCGCTGCCGCAGAAGCAATGGGTATGTTTTTTCATACCCTGAATAAGACAACTAATGCAGAGCGTCCGAAATTCTTTGTAGATAACGACGTATTTCCGCAAACGCTGGATGTACTGCATACCCGCGCTACTCCACTCGGTATAGAGCTGGTATCCGGCGATTACCGGACTATCGCAATTGACAATACATTCTGTGGGGCGCTGGTACAATACCCCAACGACAAAGGATCGGTAGAAGATTATCGCGACTTCATCAACCGTGTACATGCTGCCGGCGCTTTTGTAGCCATGGCTACGGATTTGCTGGCACTGACGCTGCTGAAAGCTCCCGGAGAACTGGACGCAGACGTTGCGCTGGGATCCGCTCAACGCTTCGGCGTACCGCTGGGATACGGCGGACCACATGCTGCCTTCTTCGCTGTTAAGGACGACTTCAAACGCAGCATACCAGGCCGTATCATCGGCGTCAGTGTAGATGCAAACGGCAACCGCGCTCTGCGCATGGCGCTGCAGACACGTGAACAGCACATCAAACGTGAAAAAGCTACATCTAACATCTGCACAGCCCAGGCACTGCTGGCCAATATGGCGGCTATGTTTGCTGTGTATCACGGACCCGACGGATTAAAACACATTGCCAAACGTGTATCATTACTCACGCATACCCTTGCCGAAAGCCTGAAAGAATACGGATACGAACTCTTATCGGAATCATTCTTCGATACAATTGTTGTAAAGACCGCCAATAGCACGGCTATCCGCGAAAAAGCAGAAGCAGCACGGATCAACTTCCGTTATTTCAATACAGATGGGCTGATTGGTATCTCGCTTGATGAAACGACTACTACTTCTGACCTGGCCGACATACTGGCCGTATTCGCAAAAGACACGGAAGATGCAGTGAGCTTTGTAATCGAAGATGACAAAATATTGTCGGGGATCCCCTCCGGCCTGGTAAGGACTTCAGAATTTCTGACACACGATGTATTTAATACGCACCACAGCGAGTCGCAGATGATGCGTTATATAAAAACACTCGAGAACAAAGATCTCTCACTCAACACGAGCATGATCTCCCTTGGATCCTGTACCATGAAGCTGAATGCGGCTTCTGAAATGATCCCGCTAAGCTGGGCACACTGGTCTAAAATGCATCCGTTCGCTCCCGTAAACCAGGCAGCCGGTTATCAACATATAGCAAAAGAGCTGGGTAATTATTTATGCAAGATCACAGCATTTGACGCCTGCAGCCTGCAGCCCAATAGTGGCGCGCAAGGTGAATATGCGGGCCTGCTCACCATCCGCAACTATCACGAAAGCCGCAATGAAGGGCACCGTGATATAATGCTGATCCCGATCTCTGCGCACGGTACGAATCCGGCATCCGCAGTAATGGCCGGCTATAAAGTTGTTGTTGTGAAAGCACTCGAGAACGGCTATATTGACGTAGAAGATCTGAAAGCAAAAGCAGCACAATATGCCGCCAATCTTGCAGGTATTATGATCACCTATCCTTCTACTTACGGAGTATACGAAGAAACAGTAAAGGAAATCACACAGATCGTACACGAACATGGCGGACAGGTGTATATGGACGGCGCCAATATGAATGCCCAGGTAGGGCTTACCGCACCCGGCCTGATCGGCGCGGACGTCTGCCATCTGAACCTGCATAAGACTTTTGCTATCCCCCACGGCGGCGGCGGCCCCGGCATGGGACCCATTTGTGTGAAAGCACACCTGGAACCTTTCCTTCCAGGACACATCAGTATAGAAGGCACAAATACAACAACTACCAACGCGGTATCTGCCGCTGCTTATGGCTCCGCCAGCATACTCCTGATCAGTTATGCTTATATCCGGATGCTCGGATATGAAGGACTGAAAGAAGCTACTGAATATGCAATCCTGAATGCAAACTATATGCGTGCAAGATTACAGAATGCTTATGATGTACTTTATACCGGCACAGGAGGCACCTGCGCACATGAATTCATCATAGACCTCCGCCCCTTTAAGAAAACGGCAGAGATCGAGGCGGAAGACGTAGCGAAACGTCTTATGGATTATGGCTTCCATGCACCTACGATGAGCTTCCCGGTGCCAGGCACAATCATGATAGAGCCTACCGAATCGGAAGACAAGGCAGAACTCGACCGTTTTTGTGATGCCCTGCTGCAGATACGGGAAGAAATACGGACTATTGAGGAAGGTCTGGCTGATAAAAAGGACAACCTGTTGAAGAATGCACCACATACACAGACAGAAGTGATCGCATCAGAATGGAATCATAACTATAGTCGCGAAGCAGCCGTGTTCCCGTTGCCATACGTCCGGGTAAACAAATTCTGGCCTTCGGTGAAACGGGTGAATAACACCGCTGGTGACCGGAATCTGATCTGTACCTGCGAACCCATAGAATCCTATATGGAAACCGCATAACATCACGTAGGGGCGGGGGCAAGCCCCGCCCCTACGGTTACCGGTTCATATTTTTATATTCCTGGTTACTGATGATATGATATCCTTCCGGCACACGAAAAAGGGAGCGTTCCATAGGAGCAGCCAGCAGGTAATCTGCACGAAAATGCATCAGGACACCCGGTTCATTTTTAACTTCAAACGAGAGCGGGAGGAAAGAAATAGCGGGAAACCAGTCATACATCAGTTGTTCTGATAACTTCCATTCTTTAGAATAACACAGATCTGCTTTTGTACCGTCCGTATAAGTCGCCACTGCCGGTTGACAGTTATACCCCCCAATCGAAATCTGCTCTTCCTGTTGATCGGTCAGGCCGAATTTCCGGTATTTTTTTGAGGAGGCTTCCACATCCTGTTGAGTAAGCTGTACGGCGTACGGCCGGTCTGCCGTTGTCTGAAGGGAATAGGCAGTACGTTTATTGCCGTCCCAGATCAGAATATGTTTATAGCCATTGTCCAATTCCAGCTCTTTGCGCATCATCCGGTTCCTGATATACAGGCGGTATGTGCCGGAATGTCTGGTTATACCTTTTGGGGGGGCTTCGGTATCTATACTCACCGCATATACGATACACCCTTCCGTAAAAGGTTGTTGTGCAGCAAGTATCGGACACCATAACAGGAGCAACAGCACGAAGACACAATATTTATTACAGCTCATAATATTGTTTTTGTACGGAGTATATCGTACAGCAATATACAGCTATTCATTCACAGGGTGAGAGAATTCATGTTGCATCATTAAACAGTAACACCGGCCATCGCTTGCATACGCCGGATAGCCGCAGATAATGTTTCTTCTTTTTTGGCAAAACAAAATCTGATCAGCCTGTCGTCTTTCCTGTTGTGATAAAAAGCGCTGACCGGTATTGTGGCTACCCCGTGTGCTGTTGTCAGCCATTGTGCAAACTCTGTATCCGGGAGCGTGCTGATCCGCTCATATCCAGCGATCTGGAAATAGCTGCCTGCAGAAGGGTTATGTATCGTAAACGGCAGCGTACAGATCATCTTCAGAAAATAATCTCTTTTCTGCTGCATCATGACATGAACCGGCGCCGGCTGAGGCTGCTGTGACAGATAGCGGGCCAGGGCAACCTGTGCCGGTGTATGCACGGAGAATACCAGGAACTGGTGTATACGCCTGAATGCTTTTGTAAATGCCGGCGGCGCTACACAATAGCCGATTTTCCAGCCGGTATTATGATATACTTTCCCGAAGGAATAAAGCGCAAAGCTCCGCTCCCGCAATTCAGGATGCTGTAAGACACTGTAATGCCGCTGGTCATCATACACCAACTGCTCATATACTTCATCAGAGACCACAATAATATCCGTATCCCGCAACAGATCTGCGAGGGTGTTCCAGTCTGCTTCATACCATATGGTCCCTGTCGGATTATGCGGTGTGTTCACAATGATCGCCCGTGTACGGGGACCAATTGCATCTTTTACTGCATTCCAGTCAACCGTGAATGCCGGCGCTTTGAGCGATACCGGCACAACACGCGCACCGTTCATTTCGATATTGGGTATATAGCTGTCGTACGCCGGCTCCAGTATGATCACTTCGTCACCCGGACGAAGGATAGCTGTAAGCGCCGTATATACAGCATACGTAGCGCCGGGAGTAACCGTGATCTCTTCTCCGGGATCAACCGTGATATCATATCTCTTACCCAGTCCTGCTGCGATTGCTTCGCGCAACAACAGCAGGCCGCTCATAGGCGCATACTGATTATACCCTTCCGCTGCAGCTTCATGAAGATGTGTACCCAAAACAGGATCTACGGGAAAATCGGGGAAGCCCTGCGACAGGTTTACAGCATCATGCTGCTGCGCCAGGGCACTCATCACGGTAAATATAGTCGTGTCCGCCGCCGAATGTTTTGGGGGTAAGGATTGCATACATGAATTTTAATCAGCCAATTAGCTGATGTGTCGATTAGCTAATACTAAAGATACCGTTCACCTTTATTCCGTTTTACTTCCGCCACATATTCCTTAATCTGCTGCTCCCGGTTGCGTTCGCAAACCAGCAATACATCGGGGGTATCAATAATGATAAATTTTTCCAGTCCCTGCAGAACAACCAGCTTGTTATCGGGGGCTTTGATCATACATTCACTTGCATCCACGATCATTACATTATTTCCGTATACCGAATTTCCCAGATAATCTTTTTCTGAATTTTCATACGCAGACTCCCAGGTACCCAGATCGCTCCAGCCGAAATAAGCCGGAATCACATAGACATTCTTGGCTTTCTCCATAATACCATAATCAATGGAAACGTTGATACACTGAGCATATAAGGCTGCAATCACATCATGTTCACGACTGGTATTGTAGACATCCTTTGCCTGCACAAATACTTCGTGCATCTCCGGAATATATTTGGACAATGCATTTATAACAGTTTTTACATTCCAGACGAAGATGCCGGAATTCCAGAGAAAGTCTCCGCTTTTCAGAAATGTCCTTGCCAGTTCAAGGGAAGGTTTTTCAGTAAATGTTTTTACCCGGTATACGCGATCTATTTCATCTTCCACGTCATACTGGATATATCCGTACCCTGTATCCGGGCGTGTAGGTTTGATACCAAGCGTAAGCAGCGCATCATGATGTGCAACAAAATCCAACGCATCATAGCAGGTCCGCTCAAATGCCCGCTCATCCATAATCAAGTGGTCTGCCGGGGTCATGATGATATTGGCATCCGGATTCTTTGCCATGATCTTATGCGCAAAATAAGCGGCACAGGGAGCCGTATTTTTCCGCGACGGTTCACTGATGATATTCTCATCACTGATCTCCGGTATCTGCTGCCGGAGCGTATCCATATAAGCCTGGTTGGTAATGATGTATATGTTTTCCTTAGGGCAGATATTTTTGTACCGGTAGTAGGTCCATTGGATGAGTGACCTGCC
Source organism: Flavipsychrobacter sp. (assembly GCA_037190845.1). Classification (GTDB taxonomy): domain Bacteria; phylum Bacteroidota; class Bacteroidia; order Chitinophagales; family Chitinophagaceae; genus JBEBVQ01. Next base: position 296,035 of record JBBCJI010000003.1, read on the forward strand.
CGTACCTAACAAGTCCAGAAACTGTTTGGGATAACCCGAGCGGCTTACCGGCCAGAAGCGGCTGCCTATACCGCCGGCCATGATGGCCACGTAGTTGTTATGAATACTCATTTCAGCACTTAAGCTTTAGGGGGTATAAAAAGGAAAGTTGAAAATGGAAAATTGAAATGAGTTAGTCTTCAATTTTCCATTTTCAACTTTCAATTAATCTTTACTCAGCTTCTGCCACCACTTCTTTTACTTCCGGAATCATACGTTTCATCATCCCTTCGATGCCGGCCTTTAACGTAATCATAGAAGAAGGACAACCGGAACAAGACCCTTGCAACATCAACTTGACAATACCGTCATCATAACCTTTGAAGCTGATAGCACCTCCGTCCATCTCCACCGCCGGCTTTACGTAGTTTTCGAGCAGCTCTTTGATCCTTTTTACTACATCGCTATCACTGCTGTCTACGGAATTGGTATTCGTTTTGACTACGATCTGATCCTCATGCAGTACCGTTTTTCCTTCTTCCAGGTACAGCTTCAGAAATTCACGGATGGTGGGAATGATCTCTTCCCATTGTGTATCGGGATTTTTGGTAATCGTCACAAAGTTGCTGGCAATAAAAACACTGCGCACAAAAGGAAATGCAAACAAGGCAGTTGCCAAGGGCGAAGGAGCAGCGCTGGCTTCATCCGGAAAATCAATACTCTTGCCCGGATACAACAATTTGTTCGCAACAAACTTCATTGTCTCCGGATTCGGTGTCATTTCAGTATATATACTGACAACGATATTACCTGCATTAAGCATAACGCTGTTTTTTACAAAAATACGGAATAACAGGGGTTACACAATCAATTCATTTAATACGCTGATAAATTAAAAACAGATGAAAAAATCATGGCACTATTTTTTCCACGTATAATAATATCGTTTTTTTGCATTGTGTTTCGTCATATGACTTTTCTGATTTTCACCGGCGCATCCCTGTTTGCTGCCACCGGGCAAGCTGATGCTCAAAAATTCCGCTGGCTGCAAACAAAAAACGATTCTACCTACATTACGGATCTGACACAGGATCTGACCGTACGACTATATGGCTCACGAAAATATACCAGCTATCGCCTTGCAGACCTTAATCATAAACAAAGGCTTACTTACCGGCCCAACAGTCCGCTCAACTTCGGTTTTGGCTTTAATTATAAATTCATCGGGCTGAACATCGGGATAAATTTTCCCTTTGTAAATACCTATGACCGGTATGGCAAGACTAAATTCCTGGACCTGCAGACGCACCTGTATTTACGCAAGCTGGTCGTAGACTTTTACGGACAGTATTATAATGGTTATTACCTCGCTAATCCATCGGTTCTACCTGAAAACAATTACGACAACGTATACCGTCGTCCTGACCTGAGGACACTCAATATCGGGATGAGCGCACAGTACATTTTCAACGACAGGCGCTTCTCTTTCCGTTCGGCGTACCTGCAGAATGAGTACCAGAAAAAGAGTTCAGGCAGCTTTATGATGGGAGGGGACATACATGCCGTCCTGATCCGCAGCGACTCCGGTATTGTGCCGCGTAATATCCGCTATGACAACTTTTTCGATAACAGCCGGTTCAGCAGAAGCGATATATACTGTGCCACGATAAACGGCGGATACGCCTATACATTCGTGATCAAAAAACATTTTTTTACTACCCTGGCCGCACATACCGGCTTCGGATTCAACTATACCATGTTTGACAACCCTCTGACCGGGGCAAAGGACAACGGTGTACAGGGACAACTGAATGCCACAGTAAGGATAGCTGCCGGGTATAATTCGGAGCGGTATTTCGCCGGCATACATTATGTAAACATTGCGATGCGCAGCTACAGTCCACTGCCCTACGCCGTACAGGATTTTGGGGCCGGGAATTTCCGTTTTTCGATCGCCCGGAGGTTTAAAGTAAATAAACCACTGATAAAGTCACTGAACTTATAACAACAGAGCGGTTTCGGCAACGATATTATTTTGACAACACATTGGGATGCAAAAAAGAAGCATGGCATTTTGCCATGCTTCATCATTTATAACCACTAAAAAAGTCGCATTGTTTAGTGTGCATCTTCTCCCGGCTTAAGCGGCACGTCCTGAGGAATAAAATCGTTGCCATTACCGTCATCCTTATAATCGTACGGCCAGCGGTGTACCGTAGGTATCTCACCTTCCCAGTTACCGTGACCCGGATTAATAGGTGTTGTCCACTCAAGTGTGGTTGCCCCCCACGGATTTTTCGTTGTCACTCTGCGGCCCCAGAACATACTCATAAAGAAATTGACGATGAACAGGAACTGCGTAAAGAAAACGATAATTACGACAACGCTGATAAAACTGTTCAGCGAAGTAAATTGATTAAAGGACTCCCAGGCACTGTAATCATAGTAACGACGAGGCATACCGGCAATACCTTCGTAGTGCATCGGCCAGAAAATCAGGTAAGCTCCGGCAAGGGTAATAAAGAAGTGTATGTAGCCCAGGGTATTGTTCATATACCGGCCAAACATTTTGGGGAACCAATGATAGATACCCGCAAACATACCAAAGAAGGCAGATATACCCATGATGATATGGAAGTGCGCCACAACGAAATAAGTATCGTGCAGGTGCAGATCCAGCGACGAGTTACCAAGGAAGATACCGGTAAGACCACCTGATATAAACAGGGAAACAAAGCCGATCGCAAACATCATAGCAACTGTAAACCGGATGTTGGCACGCCACATGGTAGTCAGCCAGTTGAACACCTTTACTGCTGAGGGAACGGCGATCAGCAGCGTGAGCAGCACGAAGATTGAACCCAGAAACGGACTCATGCCGGTGACGAACATATGGTGCGCCCATACGAGGAAAGCCAGCACCGTAATACCCACCAGAGAAATGATCATCGCGAAATAACCGAAGATCGGCTTACGGCTGTTGGTAGAAAGAATCTCAGAAGCCATACCCATACCCGGCAGCATGATGATGTATACTTCCGGGTGACCAAGGAACCAGAACAAGTGCTGATACAGGATAGCCGACCCCCCGATATGAGGCAGGGCCTTGCCACCGATAAAGATCTCAGACAGATAGAACGATGTACCGAAAGTGCGGTCAAAGATCAGGAGTACAAATCCGGACAACAATACCGGGAATGAAAGCACACCCAGCACAGCCGTAAACAACAACGCCCAGATCGTAAGGGGCATACGGGTCATAGACATACCCTTAGTACGCATGTTCAGTATCGTAGAGATATAGTTCAGGCCGCCAAGCAGCGAAGACGCTACAAATAAAGCCATAGAGATGAGCCATAGATCCATCCCGATCCCTGATCCGAGCGAAGCCTCCTTCAATGCGCTTAACGGCGGGTAAGTCGTCCAGCCTCCGGATGCCGGACCGGTTTCAACAAACAGGGAAATAAACATGACAATGCTGGCGGCAAAGAACATCCAGTAAGAGAGCATGTTCATAAAGGGAGAGGCCATATCACGGGCGCCTATCTGAAGCGGAATAAGCAGGTTGGCAAACGTACCGCTCAGCCCGGCAGTCAATACAAAAAACACCAGTATCGTACCGTGCATCGTAACCAGCGCATAATAAAACTCAGGGCTGAGCTTGCCTCCTTTTGCCCATTCCCCGAGAAATGTTTCCATGATCGGGAATGTCTTGTCGGGAAAACCGAGCTGCAGACGGAAAAATACAGACATCAGCCCACCGATAACCGCCCAGATGATACCCGTGACCAGGAATTGCTTGGCGATCATCTTATGATCCTGACTGAATATATACTTCCATATAAAATGCTGCTCATGATGCTCATGCCCATGGTCATGATGTCCGGCATGATGAGCCTGTGCTATACTTGCTGCGTCGCTGACAATATTGGTACTCATTTTTTGTATGCTTTATATACTTCTGTAGTAAAAAAACAGAATAATTATCTCATTGATATGGTTTCAGTATCCTGCTGTTCCGGCGTCTCTGCACCTTCATTATCCGTTGCATTTCCGGCAGGCGTGCCATTGGCGAGTGTATGATAGGGAACCTGCTTGGCCATCCAGGCGTCATATTCTTCCTGTGTTTCCACGATAATTGTTCCTCTCATAGAATAATGCCCGTTACCGCACATTTCAGCACAGGATATTTCGTACACGAAATCCGGATTTTTGGTGATCCTTTTCATTTCCGCCGTAGTGATGGTCGGCGTTAGCCAGAGTGTCGTGGTGATACCCGGCACTGCGTCCATTTTCATCCGGAAGTGGGGCATACCCACATCATGCAGTACGTCGCGCGACCCGATGATCAGCTTCACTGGCTTATTGACCACCATGTGTACTTCCCCGTTCTGAGCAACGATATCATCCAGGTTATTTCTGTCGGTCCAGTCGAGGCCCAGTACGTTATTGGCGTCATTAATTTTTCTGAAATCACGTTTTCCCAATGCACCATCCTGGCCGGGATAACGCACGATCCAGTTGAACTGCTTGCCGATAATTTCCACAATATTTGCATCAGGGGGCGCAGGCGCCGTAACTGCAAACCAGTGTTTCAGGCCTACAGCCACCAGCGAAGCCATCGCTATGGCGGGAATGGTAGTCCAGATCAGCTCCAGCTTATTGTTGTGCGCATAGAAGAATGAAGTCCTTTTTTCGGTAGACTGGTAACGGAATGCAAACCAGAACAGTAATGCCTGTGTAGCGAAGAAAACGATACCGGTCATGATAACGGTAACCTTAAGCATGTTGTCGTAGCCAACACCCTGCTCGGAAGCAGAAACCGGCAGCATCTTGTCTATCAGCATACGGTGGCACTCCCAGACGCCATACATACCCAGAATAAAGAAGACCACCAGCAACCAGGCCATCAGGCGGTTTGTCTGCCTGTTCACCTTTGCTTCGCCGCGCAAAACGGTTGCATATTCACTTGCTTTAGCTATCTGGTAGATGATAACAAATACCAGAACGATCAACGCTATTATTATTAATCCCGACATTTTAAAAATTCACTTATGGTTATAAGTATACGTTATTACCGGTTTATGATCATCCCGGCCACAGCCGGGAGATGAAAATGATTACATCCTAACTAACTCTGGTGTATTACTGTTTCTTTCAATAATACATTATTATGCGTCACAAGAGAAGCCTTGGTCAGCAAACGTCCTACAGTGATCATCATGACACCTGCAAAACCAATGAAAATACCCAGCTCATACCAGCTCAGATGCCAGTGAGCGCCCAACGGGCCAGGCATCATCATGATATAGAAATCCAGCCAGTGTCCGAATATGATGACCATCGCCATAAAGCTCACCGTAAAATAGTTGCGCTTGCTGGAACGTGACATCAGCACCAGGATCGGCATGATAAAGTTGATAATAAATACAGCATACCAGATCAGGCTGTAGGGCCCCTGCTGACGCATCTTGAAATAAGTAGTTTCTTCCGGTATGTTACTGTACCATATCAGCATATACTGGGCAAACCATACATACGTCCAGAAGATAGAAAAGGCAAACTGGAATTTACCCAGATCATGGATATGCTCCGTCGTTACCAGTTGCAGATGACCCTGGTTCTTCAGATAGATCACCCATATCATGATCAGCGAGATACCGCTTACAAAGGCGCTTGCAAAAGTATACCAGCTAAACATAGTAGAATACCAGTGTGCATCAATGCTCATGATCCACAACCATGGTGTAACGCTCATTTGCGTCAGCGCATATACCACCAAAAATCCGGCAGCCCATTTCAAAAACAACCAATACAGTTTCGTACTGTTTTTGGGCGCTTTTTCCTGTGCCAGCGACATGGAGCGGAACTTACGACCAAAGAATGCCCAGGAAGCAACAGTCAGGATACTGAATACAATAAACATGGCTGGGTTGAGGAATGCTGTTTTCTGACTGATGATATGATCGGTGTTTCCGTCAGTAACCCAGGCGTATATTGGATTATGACCATCTATTTGAAAAACGAAAGCAGACAGGAATAAAACAACAAGGGCTATCAGACCAAACACCCACACATTAGCGCCAATCGCTTCCGGAATGCGACGGTAGGCAACAATCCAACCGCCATGAGCCAGGGCAGTAACCGCCTGTATAAAAATGCTTACCGCAGAGATCAGCAGGAAGAATATGCTATTATGGAGCAACACGATCCAGAAGCGGGTTTTGTCTGTCGCTTCGGAACTGCCCAGCAATGTAATGCCGCCAATAACCAGGGTAACGATACCGATCAATAGCAGCAGTAAGCTGGTATTTTTAAATCGGGCCGGTATCTCAAAACGTTCGTTCATTGGTATGCTTTTATAGAGAGTATGTTTAACTTTTTTACGCTTAATGAGTTGTTCCCGTTTCTGCAGGGGCTGCTACAACTGCTGCATCGGGAGTTTTTTCAGGCAAACCGAACCTGAACGGATCACCACCGTTTTCAGCCTGCACTTGCTTGATGTATGCGATCACCTGCCAACGTTGCTTCTGGTCGAGCTGGCTGGCATAAGACCCCATCATATTTTTACCGAATTTGATTGCGGCATAGATCGTCCCTTCATTCATGTGCAGGTATTTGCCGTCTTTGAGATTGGGCGGCATGGATGCAAACTTCCCGCTGGTAAACAGCGGACCCTGTCCGTCCAGGTTAGTGCCGTGACAAATACCGCAATAGATATTATACAAACGGGCGCCTTCTTCCAGTTCTGCGACATTGAAGCGCAGGCTGGTCGTAAACTTCTTGTATGCGTTTGTATCGCCTTCCACAAGATGGTCGGGCAATGCATGACCTATGGCAACAGTTCCCTGTACCGGCTTACGGCTCGTCAGACTGTCTTCAAAAACAGGATTGCCCGTATATGCGTCATAAGCACGTGAGTACGTCATATCAGGCGCATAGATCTTGCCGGGATTCCGCCGCATGCCGCCACTGTTGCATGCCGCCATGCCCAGTCCGATCATCAGGCTTGCTACTACTATGCTTTTTGCTTTGTTCATAAGTAAAAAGTGAACCGGGCTCATCAGCAATGGTTACTGAATACCCTGCTTTATAATTTTTATTACGGTAAACAAACTTTAACCTTATTCATACCAATACTTTATCAGGCCAGCTCGTACGCTTCTTTCTTATCATACCTGCCATACCACCAGCCGGCTTCTGCTACCTGCACATTTGTTTCAACAGCACCGGTGCTTTTAAGAAAATCAATCACTTCCTGTTCAGACACATGATCATTCAACTCAATCGCGATTACAAAATAATCATCTGTCTGACGGGGGTGGAACACATGCTTCTTTACCCCCGGCATGATCTGGTTAATATAACAGAATGTCAACACCATACCTACTGCTGCAAACAGTACTGTAAGTTCAAAAACGATCGGTATGAACGCAGGCAGGGAGAAGTTCGGCTTACCACCAAAATTCACCGGCCAGTCTGCAGTAAAGATCCAGGACATAAATCCCAACGCTGTAGCCGTACCGGTAAGTCCATAGATAAAGCCGGCCACATGCAGATCCGTATCCTTCAAACCGAGCGCCTGATCTAAACCGTGCACCGGGAAAGGCGTATACACATCATGCAGTTTATAGCCGCTGTGCCGTACTTTTTCCACAGCAGGAAACAATACTGCCTCATCATCATAACAAGCTACCGCAAATTTCTTAATAGCCATACAACCAATTATTATTCAATTTAATTAGCCAATCTGAAAATGTGCTAATTTGAAAATGTTCCTGTTATATCAATACATACACAAACCGAACGCCTGTACATCTTTAATGATGCGCATGCTGCTGTTCGTGTATAAAATCTTCATCCCTCTTCTCATCTATAGCTGCCATTTCACGTTTATAGTTGTCGCCTGATGTCTTCAGCACAAATTTAATCTCCGCAACCGCTATCACCGGGAAATATTTGGCAAAAAGGAAGAAGCAGGTAAAGAACAAACCGAATGTACCAAGATAAAAACCGACTTCCGGCCATGTGGGACTGTAGTAAGTCCAGCTACCCGGCAGGTAATCGCGATACAGGGACGTAACGATGATTACAAAACGTTCGAACCACATACCGATATTTACCACGATACTCATGATAAACGTGAACGGTATATTACGACGCAGTTTCTTGAACCAGAACAACTGCGGAGACACCACGTTACACACCATCATCGCCCAGTAACTCCACCAGTAAGGCCCCATAATACGCCAGTGGAAAGCCGCCTGCTCATACTGAACCGCACTGTACCATGCCATAAATAGTTCGGTAAGGTAGGCCACACCCACAATAGAACCGGTAAGTACAATTACTTTGTTCATCGCCTCGATATGCCCGAGGGTGATGTAATCTTCGAGGTGGAGGATCTTACGCACGAGGATCAACAGGGTCTGCACCATTGCAAAACCGGAAAACACCGCGCCTGCAACGAAGTACGGCGGGAAGATGGTTGTATGCCAACCGGGAATCACCGAAGTGGCAAAGTCAAAAGATACGATCGTGTGTACCGAAAGTACAAGTGGTGTGGAAAGACCTGCGAGTACCAGCGATAACGCTTCATGACGCTGCCAGTTTTTGGCAGTACCTGTCCAGCCGAAAGATGCCAGACCATAAAGGCGTTTGCGGAGCTTTGTTTTGGCACGGTCGCGGATGGTTGCAAAATCCGGGATCAGACCGGAATACCAGAACAATAACGATACTGTGAAATAAGTAGAGATCGCAAATACGTCCCACAACAGAGCCGAGTTAAAGTTGGGCCACAACGGACCGCGGGTATTCGGATAAGGTAATACGAACATGGCATCCCATACGCGCCCCATGTGAAAGATCGGGAACTGACCGGCGCACATTACGGCAAAGATCGTCATCGCTTCCGCAGCACGGTTTACACCGGTACGCCAGCCCTGACGGAAGAGCAGGAGGATCGCGGAGATCAGCGTACCGGCGTGACCGATACCTACCCACCATACGAAGTTAGTAATATCCCAACCCCAGCCGACAGTCCGGTTGATACCCCAGACACCGATACCCCAATACACTTCCCAGAACACGGAGAAAACCCCGAACATCAGGAGGCAAACCGAAAAGAAGAAACCGATGTACCACATGCGACCGGGTTTCCGCTCAATCGGGCTGATGATATCCTCTGTTATCTGGCGGTAGGTCTTATCTCCGTTTACCAGCGGCTCCCGTACAAATGATTCGTACTTTAAATGCATAGCACGTAATTAGAAAAAGTTCTTTATAAAATTCACATACTGCTTCTGCTCCTGTTCACAAACCAACCCCACGGCATGGGCATCATTAACTATATCCGATCCGGCCGACCCTTATATTCCGGCCTTATTTTCAATTAAATGTGCTTCTTCATCATAATATCCAACTCCTCATCTCCTGCTATAATCGCATCATTGTTACGTACCCTTGAGAGGTAGTTCACATTCGGCAATACGTGCAGGTGTTCCAGTACATAGAATACACGTTGCTTATTATCACTTTTTCTCAGTTTGGAGATTTCGCTCTCCGGATCATTTACATCACCAAATGTGATACAATTACCGCCGCAGGCCGTAGCACAGGCCGTAGTCGCTTCTCCGTCTTTTACCGGGCGTCCTTCTTTCTTGGCGTGCAGCTTCGCATCCTGCAGACGCTGTACGCAGAACGAACATTTTTCCATCACACCGCGGCTACGCACCGTAACATCCGGATTGAGCACCATGCGTGTCAGATCATCATTTACATCATCGCGGCGGCCATCTTCGTACAAGTTGTCTGCGAAGCAGTCTGCATCATTCCAGTCCATCCAGTTGAAGTGACGTACTTTGTACGGACAGTTATTCGCACAGTATTTAGTGCCGATACAACGGTTGTACGCCATCTGGTTAAGACCTTCAGAACTGTGGTTGGTAGCTGATACCGGACAAACGTTTTCACACGGTGCATTATCACAATGCTGGCACATCATCGGCTGGAATACCGTCTGGATGCTATCCGGATCATCGGGGTTACCGCTGAAGTAACGGTCGATACGTATCCAGTGCATTTCCTGAGCCTTCAGTACGTGCGTCTTGCCAACAACAGAAATATTGTTTTCTGCCTGACAAGCAATCACGCAGGCACCGCAGCCTGTACAAGTGTTCAGGTCAATCGACATGCCCCAATGGATACCGGGAGCTTCGTGTACCGGATAAAGTGTTCCGTTCTTGCGGAAACCTTCTTCATCAAATATCTCAGCTTCCCCATGCTCGCCACCATGGCTGTCGTCATGATGTTCCCAGGGAAGATGTGTATAGTGACCCAGTTCCTTCTGACGTTCTTTCAGGAGGTGATCAGGATCTTTTTTGAATTCTTCTAAAGTGTACTCGTGTATGATGGGACGACCCTCATAACTGAAGTGCGTTTGTGTAATTGCAACCGGGTACGTATCCGCAGCTTTTTCTACAGTAACGGCTGTGTTCTGGTAAGAAATAGTCGTACCGTTGAACGCAGTAAAAGGATAAGCGTTTTTACCGGTATCAGCAGCAGCGCGGCCTACACCTTTATCACGACCATAACCAAGCGGAATAGCCACTACATCATTGTGCAGACCCGGCACTACCACGATGGGCAACGTAATCTCTTTACCGTTCCATTTAACGGTTGCCTGCTTTTTATTGTGATCTACCTGATTGATACCTGTAAGCTCCGCATCGAATTTTTCTTTTGCTGTCTTGGGCGACATACAAATGTAGTTGTCCCAGGTAGCGCGGGTAATCGGATCAGGCATTTCCTGCAGCCAGGGGTTATTGCTCCAGGCGCCACCATGACCAATAGCAAGTGTGGTGTACAACACCAACTCTATTCCGTCTGATTTAGGCTGGCGACCAATAGCATTAACTGCGCCCTGCAGATCCCCATTGAAAGAGGCTCCCGCAAAAGAAGTCTGTTGAGGTTCTATAACGCCGTCCTGCAGCGCTTTATCAAAATTAACCTGTCCTCCGAGTTTGCTTACCCAATGCTGTTGCCAGAAATCCAGCCATGTAATTCCGGCATCCGCCCAGATCAGCAGGCTGTCCTGGAATGCACGGGTCTTGAACAGGGGTGCAATAGCCGGCTGCATCAGGCTGTAATAACCGGTCTTGGGTTCTGCATCACCCCAGCTTTCAAGCCAGTGATGATCCGGAGTAATGATCGCTGCTTTCTGAGCAGTTTCATCAAAACGGTCTGCAAAAGAAACGGTGAGGGCTACCTTGGCAAGGCCGGTATTGAATTTTTCAGCATCAAAGTAATCATAGGAAGGGTTAACGTCGTGCATCAGCAGAGCGCCGACATTACCGGCGTTCATATCTTCCACAAGCCGTACCATTTCACCGTCAATACCCTGCTTGTAATGGCTGTTAACAGCCCAGTTGATCGTATTACCTGTAGCTCCGATCGCATCATTGATCGCATTGATAACGACCTGTACATGCTTATCATTGGAACCACATACTACCAGACCTGAAGTTTCTTTCAGCTCTTTTGCAGCGCGGGTAATGGTTGTATTCAATGCATCACTTCCGAAAGAAGGTTTTGCACCGGTTGTAATAGCATTATAAAGCGCAACGGCTACGGCGCCTACTTCAGAAGGCTTGCAGGTAGCACGGAAATCCGCAGATGCACCTGAAATCGTATGATTTGTCTCGATCTGATAATGACGGGACATTTCTTTTTTCTGTGCAGTCACCTTACGTCCGTCAGCATACTGTGCTGAAAACTCAACGGGTGACAACCAGTTACCGAGGAAGTCGGCATCCAGGCTCAGAATAGTGCGGGCTTTATCAAAATGATAGGAAGGCAATGCACGTTTGCCATAGCTTTCCTCATTAGCCAGCAACATGCCGGAATAAGAAATAGCATCGTAAGTAACATGCTTTGCTGAAGGGTATTTGCTGATAAAACGGCTGATCACCTCTTTAGTCGTAGGACTGATGATCGAAGACGTAAGGAGATAAATAGCCTTCCCTCCAGCAGCGGCAAGCGCTTCTTTTACGCGGCGATCAATCGCTTCGAAAGTAGCTTCCTGATGGCCTCCGTCTGCGGTACGCACCTGCGGCTGGCGAAGACGTGTTTTATCATACAGATTCAATACTGCAGCCTGCACACGGGCAGAAGAACTGCCTGCAGTAATGGAAGACAACTTGTTGCCATCCAGTTTAATAGGACGACCGTCGCGTGTTTTTACTACTACCGCGCAATATTCCCCTCCGTCAACAAAAGTGGAAGCATAGTAGTTGGGAACACCGGGTACAATATCTTCCGGCTTAATGGCATAAGGAATGGCACGCCGTACGGGCATTTCACAACTGGCTGCCAGCATGGCGGCGGCGGTACTGAAGCCAAGATACTTCAGGAAATCGCGACGCGGCGTGGTCGCATTGAGCAAATTATCACTGATATCCAGCGGCAACGGTTCTTTAAACTCGTTGGCAACTGCTTCCTGATGAGCCGGATTGTTCTCAAGCTCTTCCAGTCCTTTCCAGTATTGTTTTTGACTCATATTGTTTCTGAATGTGCTAATGTGCTGATTGCTGCCGGCACAATTATATATAATTCAATACTTTCTTAACTACTAAAATTTAATTAATAGTGACATTTCTGACACTCCAGACCACCAATATCCTCAACTGTAACACCTGTCCGATGGCCTGATTTTATTTCTTCATGGAATTTCTGGTAAATGCTGTAATAATCATTATTCGCAAACTGCACTTCTGTCTGGCGATGACAATTAATACACCAGCCCATTGACAGCGGAGAAAACTGGAATACCTCATCCATTCCCTCAATAGAGCCATGGCATTGCTGGCATTGCACTCCACCCACCGCAACGTGCTGAGAGTGATTGAAATAAACGTGATCGGGCAGATTGTGGATCTTCACCCAGGGGATTGGAGTAGCGAGAATATTCCCTTCCGCATCCCGGTTATAATCTTTCTTTACAGGATCCCAACCGGTATAGGAATAGAGCTTATGAATCTCAGCAGTTCCATCTACTTTCTTTCCTTCAGCAGTAAACAAATCATCTCCGGTGTATTCATCAATCTGCTTATGACAGTTCATACACACGTTACCCGAAGGAATCAAAGCATGTCTGCTCTTTTCCGCTCCTCCGTGGCAATACAAACAGTTGATCTGGTTAATTCCGGCATGTACTTTATGAGAATAAAAAATCGGCTGTTCCGGCATATAATTTTGCTGGCGCCCCATTTCTATTCCTCCGTTCACAATCCAGTAACCTGCACCTATGAAAACAACAATGGCAACAATAGCAATAACCGTTTTATTGCGGTAGAGAGGAATGTCTCTGGGCGTTGTCTGGCCATCTTTTTCATTGGCAGCACGACGGAGACTTGTGTTGATGCGCCATAATATCAAGGCCAGCAAGAGAAGCACTACCGTAATGATACTGTACAACCAGGTATTGTCTTCCTGTGGAGCACCGCCCTGTGCGGTTACCGGCCCAGCCGGACCTGCAGGCTCTACGGAGTTTACATAATCCACGATCGCATCAATCTCTTCATTAGAGAGATTGGGGAATCCGGTCATGGCCGTTTTGTTCCATTTATTATATATCTCCACCGCATACTTGTCGCCGCTGGCGATGAGTGCAGCTGAGTTATGGATCCATTTATACAACCACTCCTTATTAGGAACACGCTTGTCCATATCCTTAAGGGCAGGCCCCGTGGCATCCTTCAGCGGATTATGGCAACTGGCGCAGTTGGACTGGAATAAGGCCTTGCCATCAGGCGCAGCCACCGAAAAAGAATGGGTAAAGACAAAAGCTATTACGAAAGCAAATGCGCTCCGTGCGATTCTCTGGAACATCGGCTTGAAGGATTCTGGCACAGCGATAAATTTGAAAATTAACGTTCCCTTTAATTAAAGCGTGGGCAAAACTACAACACAATGACGATAATTTATACACATTTTAAGAAAAATGTTTTTCAATACCAGCGCGGGTTTTAGCCCATTTTTTTATTTATAATTTTTCTAAATGTCATTATTGTGTCACCAGAAAAAGGACAAAAAAAATTCCCGAATTTGAAAATGAAGGAATTTGAATATGTTTGTGTGGTCTAAAATAAATTGTGATTAATTTATATGTTATGAATAGAAAAGCGAACATTATCTGTTACGACATCTCATTTTCAAATTCCCAAATCATTGTTGTCCGGGGAAAGTAGTCATAAATTCCTTGAAGTCCGTAGCTGTAAACCGTTTCAGACGTTTATATAAAACAGGGGGCTTAGTTTCACCATACGAAGGCGGGCATGTAGCGGCAACGATCGTTTGCCCTTGACCACAGTGATTCCCTCATTTTCAAATTCATATACTCCCCGTCCGTCCGCCATCCACAGGTATGCTGACGCCATTTACATACGCTGCCGCCGGTGTGGCGAGGAAAGTCGCTACAACCGCTATCTCTTCGGGAGGGTCTTGCCCAGGAAGCCACCGCCCCGCGGATGGTGTTGGCCTCAGTATTAGATGATATATGGTTGTTATTGAAACAGCAATATAAGTATTAGCAGGACAAAAGTATATTGTATAAAACTACCTGATCAAGATAACATCACCTTTCCGAAGTATTTTCCCGCCGCCCGGGCATTCTGCCGTCAGCAGATAAAAGTAAGTTCCCGTTTCTGCAGGCTGCCCTCTGTATATACCATCCCAGTGTGTATTATAGTCAAAAGCGGCAAAAACCTTTTCTCCCCAGCGGTTGAATATATTAATATTATAATTAAATATATTAGTGGCCGGCTGGAGTACCGGGCCAAAATCATCGTTAATACCATCTCTGTTGGGAGTAAAGGCATCCGGCATATACAGTTTACAACAGACATTTGCCGGTATCATTACGTTTGCGGTGTCCGGACATCCATTGCTTCCCAGACCTATAACCTGCACCTGAGCGGATAAGGACGAAAGGTAAACAGAGTTCGTGTTACCATCTCCTAAAAAATGGCCGTTGTTATACCATTCATAGTGATCGGCGCCAGTCGCTGTCAGCAGGATTGTATCACCGATACATAAACGATCCTCCCGGTTTATTGAAACGCTTATTTCCGGATGGGGCAGAACGGAAAGTACCAGTACGACGAGAGAATCGCATCCGTTTACCGTCGTCAAGGCATTGTAATAAGTCCCCGGAGTATCCAGCCAGGTGCCATTAAATAAATACTGTTCATTACGACAGAGTGCTTCCGCTATTTCGTGACGGACATTGGAAAAGACCTGGACAACCGTGTCGGTCGTATAGGAGCATTCACCCATCTCTGTGGTTAATGTGTATCGTCCTGCATGGACAGATTGTGCATCGGGAATGACAGGCGAGGCAGACGTGTCATGAAAGTTCTCCGGGCCGGCCCAGCTACGCCTCACACCGGGCGAAGCATTGGTATCCCAAAGGATCAGACCGGATCCGGCACAAACAGGATCATTATACCTGATTTCCGTTACCGGCGAAGGTAATATGGTGACATGAACAGAATCCGTGTAAGTCACCGTATCCATACTAATCGTCAGGACATATATGCCCCCGTTAGCTTCAGAAGTCACTGGTATTAACGGGTTCGGAACAGCGGCATGGAACCCTGATGGCCCGCTCCATGAATAGACGGCTCCGGGAATACTGTCCGGGTAACTGAACAGCCTCAGGGTATCGCCTGCACAGACAGGCGTATTGCTGCCTGTAGCAATGCCGCCCCAAAACATACTGAACACTACGCCTGCACGGTTTACCCAGTTTGCGTGTACTTCAATGCTATTGATATTACCGTGGATCCTCACCTCTGCCCCTTTGCCCGGATATTGATATGGATCAGGTAAGGCCTCCAGATTCCCGTTGTTGATGGGGACCATTCCCTGATTACAACCCGGAAAAGATGAAACATTCGATGCCGTAAGATAATAAGGAGACCCATTGACCCGAAATGAAACGACCTCTGCGGAATCCATCGCCGTAACCCACACTCTGACGTTGGGTACCGCAGGCGAAAACTGGAAGGTATAGCTCCCGACCCCGCTGTCGGGGGCGATCCAGTAAGGTCCTGTTCCGCAAAATTGATAATTGGAGGTATAACCTCCGGGGAATACATTTACATTGACCCCGTTAATATTTTGTGTACCGGCTGTATGCGATATACGATAATATACCTGTGCAAAGCTACAGGCGGAAGATAATGTCAGAAGCAATAGTATCAAATGCCATTTAAGAGTGTGCATACACAATCAATCTTTGATTGGATGAAGGAAGACAGTACAGGGGAAAGGATTGAGCAACCTGATACCTGTGCCCAATCCTTTCCCCTGTACCATAACCGGTATTATTGTTTCGTTAGTTTCATTCTGACCGGTTTTCCGGCCTCGCCTATTTCTACAAAATATACTCCGGGGGAATATTGTGATATGTCCAGGATAAATGAATATCCGGACATACCGGTCTGCTCAAGTAATAGCTGCCCCATCGTATTGACAATCCGGATCACCGCATTATTTACTGCCTGTACCGTCTGTATGGTAACTTCATTACCGGCAGGGTTAGGATACAGATGCACCCGGTTACCTGGATTTAATTCACTGACAGCCGTGGGCACTTCCGTGTCTGCACAGTCAGAAGTATCGTTGCATCCGTTTATGGTCACAACCACTGCATAGCTGCCCGTTTCTGTTGCCGTATAACTCTGGTTTGTAGCACCGGGAATGACGGTCCTGTCTTCGCAGTCAATCCACTGGTAGCTGTCTCCGCTGCTGGCGTTTAAGGTAACACCCTCCCGGACAACAGAAGCGGGGGATGTATTGACCGTAAGATCCAGCACCACGATACTGTCACATCCGGCGGTGCCGGTAGCAAAAACGCTCAGGTATTCCCCACTTGCGGTATACGTTGTTCCATTGAACGTAAAGCTGCCGCAGACCGTTTCCGAACGTGAGCTGTATATATCGCAGCTGCTCATTTTAAACAGGAATACATCTGTTTCCCCTTCAGCATTCAGCGTACCGACCGGATCGAATGTTGCTGCATTTTTAAAGCGACCCGTTACATATATGCTGCCCGTGTTGTTTACAACAAGCGACTCACCGATATCATCGCTGCTGCCACCCATTTTTCTCTCCCAGACATGATGACCGGCAGTATCATACTTAGCCAGGAAGATATCATTATAGCCTGTGGCGGCGAGCAGACCTGAAGTGGAGCCGGCGACACCCGGATTAAAATCCGCTATCTCCCTGAATAATCCCGTTACATACAGATTTCCCATCGTATCTACAGCTATTGCGTACCCCCGGTCATCATCATATCCACCTACATTTTTTGCCCAGATATATCTTCCCTGTGCGTCATATTTGGCAATAAATACATCATTGTCCCATCCCTGGGAGAAAACCCACTGTGGTGTCAGGAAGGCAGTGCCTGGTCCGGGGTCAAAATCAACCGTACCGGTAAAATAACCTGTAATGTATACATTTCCGGCTTTATCTGTGGCTATTCCCGTACTATAATCAACCCCTGTACCTCCTATGCCATTTGCCCATACAAGGTTGGGTTGCTGTGCACATACCCATGAATAGGATATTACACCCAGAACAGTCATCGTAAATACTTTCAAGAATCCGGAAAAACCGCTCATTAGTTGTTGCAGGCGCTCCATGTTTAAATGTATTGCATCTTTCATAATTAATTATTTTAGTAAATAAAAAAATGTACGCATTGTTCCTTTTATGCTACGAGCCGGCATAGCGCATATAACGAACCAATCCACTACAGACAAAATTAACGGCGTACGGGATAAGTGCGGTTTGGTCAACTACGCATAGCGCCAAAAAATACGTAGTTACCGCATTGCCTGCGGACCGGATAGCCGTAATTTCATCTAAATTTGGAATACATTTATGCTTGGCTTCTATGAAAGGCGCACAAAAACTACCGGCATTGCTGCTTATATTATGTCTTGCCGGGGTGAGGACAGAGGCGCAGCATCCGGAGGCACGACAGATCAGGAACTGGCCCTATTCCGTTCCTGCCGGCACCATACATGAGATTGACCAGGCGCTGCTGGATTATGGCGCCCTGCTGAGCCGGGACCGGTACAGCGATAGTACCCGGTTGCTTACAACATACTTAATGGAAAGAAGCAGGGCTATCGGATACATAGCTGCAGAGGCCCGGACTATGATGGAGCTGGCCAGCCTGTATAGATGGACGGGGCGGTATCTCCCTGCGCTCGAGCTGTCGCTGGAAGCGATCAGCCTGTTCAGCAGACATGAGGCTGCGCATAAATTCCTGGCCAGCTTTTATGATATTTCCGGTTCCAGTTACCTGGCTATGGGTTATTCCGAACTGGCAGTGCAACAGTTTATCCGGGCCGCTCACCTGATTGAAAAGTACGAAGAATCACTAAAAGGTCTCGCCGGGGTGTACAATAACCTGGGCACAGCAATGACCGACACTGAGCGGGCAATGCTGTATTTTGAAAAGGCCTATCAGACGGCAAGCAAAGACGGAAATTCCAGGATCATGATCCTGGCACGGCAAAACCAGGCTATTACCTACGAACGTACCGGCCAGCCGGAGCAAGCGGAAAAAGCCATCCGGGAAGCATATAAACTTGCCCGGCTCCACGACAACCTGTACATGCAGTACATTATATGTATCAGGAGCGCCCAGCTTTATATTGAACGCGGCGCATACGAGAAAGCGCTCGACCAGATCCGGTTGGCTGAAAGCCTGCAGGAGAAAACAAAGGTCAGCATGACCGAAATAAATTACGGGTATATCCTGGAGGGGAAAATACACATGGCAACCGGCAAAACCGGCCAGGCCGAATCCTCCCTGCTTAATACCCTGCACCTTGCACAGAAACAGGATAACAGGCATCAGGAAGAAGTGATATACCAAAATCTGGCAGCCCTGTATGAGCTGAAAAATGATTACCGACGGGCGCTGGCATACACCAAGCAGCATATTGCGATCAAGGATAGCCTGCTCAATGAAAAGGTAAGTCTGGGGGTCAGCAACCTGGAAATCCAGTATCGCATCCACGAAAAAGACAAAGAGATAACTACCCAGCAAATTGAGATTCAGAAAAGAAATTATCTCATTGCAGGAATTTCGGGCGGCGTCATTCTGCTATCAGGACTCTTTTTCTTTATATACCGGAGCATGCTGCACCGGCAAAAAGTTTTACGACAAAGCAGGGAGATAGACCAGCTTAAAGCAGCAATGAAAGGGGAAGAACGGGAACGGCTGCGTATAGCGCAGGAATTGCATGACGGTATTATGGTTCAATTTTCTTCCGTCAAAATGAACCTGGACAGCTTTGCCAGCAGGTTGAAAGAACCCGCTTATCAGGAGGGATTACAGCCCATTATGAATCAACTGGGCGACGCAACACTGGAGCTCCGGCGGTCTGCCCATAATCTGATGCCGTATATGCTTTTGTCTGAAAGCCTTGCTGGAGCAGTCAATTATTTCTGCACCTCACTCAGCAAAAGCTCGGGGGTATATATTGAGTTCCAGCATTATGGTGATCTGCCCGGAATACGCTCTGAATATGAGCTAATGCTATACAGAATCATACAGGAACTAGTACACAATGCCCTGAAATATGCTGAAGCAGATCATATTATCGTACAGATTGACTGCGTAGATGGCCTTCTGGCTGTTACTGTGGAAGATAATGGGAAAGGATTTGATACCAGACAGGCAGACCAGGCAAAAGGCGCAGGCATTGAAAGCATCAGATCAAGAGTACATTCCATCAGCGGAACTTTTGAAATTCATTCTTCAGAAAATTCCGGTACTACTGCATATATTGAATGTCAAATCAGTAATTTGCAGTAAGTACGAGTCATGCCTATAAAAGTTGCTATCACAGACGATCATCCACTCGCCATAAACGGGCTCAAAAATATGCTTCAGGATTCCGGGCATATCCGGGTAACCGATACTTATCTGGGAGGGCAGGCATTGCTGGAGGGATTACAGCAACAACAGCCTGATATACTGCTGCTCGACATACAGCTTCCCGATATACCGGGGGATGAACTGGTGCCGATTATAAGAAAGAACTGGCCCGCCGTTAGAATACTTGTAGTCACCAGCATGGATGCCCCCATACAGATCAGGACAATGTTGAAAAAAGGCTGTAAAGGTTACCTGCTGAAAAGCACCGATATGAAAACGCTGATACAGGCCATAGAAGATATATACAACGGTAATGAAGAATTTATAGAACCTTCACTGCGGGAGCAGATGCTTCAGAATTTTTTCAGGTTCCGCCGGTCCGGACAGAAAGTGCCCTCGCTAACACGCAGGGAACAGGATATCCTGCAACTGATTACTAACGGGCTGACCAACCAGGAGATTGCCACACAGCTTTATATCAGCCTGCGTACCGTGGAGAAACACCGTTTCAGTCTGATGCAGAAACTGGATGCAAAGAATACGGCTGTGCTGGTAAAAAATGCTATTGCGTTGGGGTTGATCCGGCAATAAAGAGTACATCCACTTACCCCTTGGCACAAGCTGCTGCAGCCGGTATGGCGTTAATCTTGTTTCCTGATTCGGCCTATACAGATTACCTAGCCGAAGAAATTGCCTTTGAAAACTGATAGTTTGATTAGCAAGTTGGGTTAATTATCTCATCAGCTAATAACATTCATATACTCCCCGTCCGTCCACCGTCTACCGGTATGCTGACACCATTTATATACGCTGCCGCGGGCGTAGCGAGGAATGCCGCGACTACAGCTATCTCCTCGGGTTTGCCAAACCGCCGTGCGGGGATCTCCTCCAGCATTTCCTGCTCCACGGCTTCGCGCGAAAGACCAGTTTTTCCGGTTTTATTTTGAATAATAGCATCCAGCCGACCGGTAGCCGTAGCACCGGGCAATACATTATTGACCGTAATGCCAAACGCCCCCAGCTCATTTGCCAGGGTCTTTGCCCAGGAAGCCACCGCTCCCCGGATGGTATTGGAAACACCCAGATTTTTCAAAGGGATCTTTACGGAAGTGGATATAATATTGATGATCCGGCCGTAACGCAACTGCTTCATGCCCGGCGTCACCAGCGTAGCCAATATATGATTACAGATGAGGTGTTGCTGAAATGCCTGAATAAAGGCCTCCGGCCCGGCGGCCGTTACGGGTCCGGCGGCAGGACCACCGCTGTTGTTTACCAGGATATGCACGACATGATCCTGCAAAAAACCGGCAACTGTATTTTTCACGGTCTCCGGATCTGAAAAATCTGCAACAAGATAATGGTGCCATTGCCCCTTAGCCGTATCCAGGGTAGCCACTGCTTCCTGCAAAGAATTTTCATTACGGGCAATCAGTATACAATTAGCGCCAAAAGCCGCCAGTTGCTGCGCCGTTGCCAGGCCGATACCCTGGGTACTGCCGGCCACCAGCGCAGTCTTCCCGGAGAGATCAAAAGAAAGCATGAAACGAAAATTTGTGCAAATATAGGGTTTCATGCTTCGATTCGAGGGATATTAATAACATTCCATATCCCACGATTCCCGCGTAGAGACACGATGCATCGCGTCTCTACGCGCTGTGGATCATTGTTTCATCACCCGCTCATTACGTATCACCCTGCCCTGTGCATCCATGATACGCAACAGGTACATGCCCGTTGCATATCCGCCCATATCCACTACTCGTGCACCCTCAATCCGTTGCAATATTCTTCCATCCGCACTCAGCAACACTACATCTACACGTACCGGCGACTTGATATAAACAAGGCCTTCCGAGGGGTTCGGATATACAAATACTTCTGACACAATGAATTCATTGACACTTACCTGCGTCAGGTTCTGAACCGAAGATGTATTTTCACAACCATTGCTGTCCGTGACCGTTACTGTGTATGGGCCGTCTTCAGACGGCGTATAGGTAGCATCCGTGGCGCCTGCTATCCCCTGACCATCGTTACGCCACTGGTACGATGTATACCCTGGCGTAGCCGATAAGACCTCACCATCCCAGGTGACAGACACCGCCGGAAGATCATGCACCGTAACCGTAACCTCATTTGTGCTGTCCTCACAGGAGCCTGCAGCCAAACGGCCTGCAATCACCTTGTACACACCGCTCTCATTAATCTGCAGGAAATAAGTTGTGGCATGAAGAATAGCCACATCATCACGCTTCCATACATACGTCAAACCCGTATCCTGCGTCTCCACCGACAATGTGATCATACCACCTATACAGAATGATGTATCATTATGCTCCAACGACACGACGGGTGGATTATAGACACGGATATCGACCGCCTGCGTACTGTCTGAGCAACCGTTGCTGATATCCGTTGCTACTACTTTATAACTGCCTGTCGTGTATACCGTATGTGAAGAACCTGTACCTACGGTGGCAGATCCCCCTTTCCATATATAATTGTAGCCGCTGCCTGAAGCCGTCAATATCACACTGTCACCCGCACATATATCCGTAAGGCCTCCCGTTACCGCGACCTGCGCCACAGGCAGATTGTGATAAACAACCTGACGTGTTGCTGTTGCGGAGCAGCCTGATGTTGTACCCGTCACCGTATATGTCATAGTGGTAGCTGGCGTAAATGTCGCTGCCGCACTGTTTCCACCACTGTGCGACCAACTGTACGTTGCAGCACCCGTACCTGTGAGTGTTATATCATCCCCCGCACACACAGATGCAACGGCTGGATTTATACCCACATTCGGCAATGGTGTCACTGTGATTCCCATACTACGCGCAGTGCTCGCCCCGCAACCATTCACCGCTGTTACATTCAGCGTACCGCTGGTCGCGGATGAAGAAAAGGTCAGGTTATTGGTAGGTCCCGTTGTCGTAGCGCCCCCTGAAAAAGTAACACCGCTGCCTGTTGCATAACTCCATGTATACGAAGTAGCAGTACTCACAGCAGGGACAGTATACGTTACACTGCTTTGTCCCTGGCATACCGTACCGGTTGAAGTAGAGAAATTGCCCGGTGTAGCAGGAAGCAGGCTCACTACGATCGCAGTATCACGCGGCAAGACGCTGCTGTCGCCGCTTGCAGCAACTGCCCACACACGAAGTGTGCCGGCAGTTGCTGCAGGTAAAAAGCTCAGTGTGTTTGTTGGTTGCGTTGTAGTCGCGGCATAATTAACATTGCTACCCGTGTAATACCAACGATATCCATTGGCTCCCCCTGCGGCAGGAACTGTGTACGTTACATTATTTGTACCCTGGCATACCGGCGACGGCGCAGCCGTATAACGATCGGGAATTGCCGGACCGGTAGTGCCGGCAGTGACCGTTACTGTATGGCAATAAGCAGAAGGGCCTGAATTCAATCCCTGATCCACATGAAGCGTTATATTGTAAACACCGGGAGCAGTAAATGTATGCGTGAAAGTATTGTCGTAGTACTTATGCACTGTGCCGGCAGGATATTTATAAACCGGCAAACGAAATAAGCCACCCGCGGTATTCGAGATCAGGTAGTTCAATGTATCATTCCAGAAAAAGGCACGGAAGGTCATCGCACCATTTCCGAGTGGTGTGGTTTGAACAAAAACATGATTCAGCGTATTATTGGTGATCGTCCCCGAAAAATCATACCCGTAAACATTACTGTTACTCCACGTCTTTTGCGCAAAAAACATTAATTGATTACAGTCGCGCAGCAAACTTACTGAACGCGGGTTTGAGGCTAGGCTCCCGCCAAGGTTCTCTATAGACGGATTATTATCCAGCAGGCCAAGCGTTGCATCAAACCTAAGTCGTACAATATTGTTATTCCCACCCATGGCAACGCCCATCATGTACCATACTCCGGCTTCTTCATACAGGTTGATGCCCATGATATTGTTAAACTGTGTTGTACTCGTATAGTTGAGTTTTGTAGAAACCGGTGTGGAATATAAATCACCGGAAAAATCATACCGGACAATTCTCCCACCCAGTGTAGCGCTTCCATAATGATAACAGACAAAGGCCAGCCAGGAGCCGTTAAACTTCTTCAATGTAACATACCCCGGAAGTACACTGGCCGTCGTAGTATGCTGCGACACCTTACCCGCCGGCGCATTGGACAATGAAGTACCAAAGTCCAGTTGTACGATCCGCTGTGTATGATCAGCGATCAGGCCGTACCAGCGGTTGTTATCCGGGTCTTTGACGATATTCACATTCATCTGGTGGGAAGAAAGAGGTGCAGGTAACCCAAAAACAGCCAGTGATATGCTTGTCACAACAGGATTGCTCGTTGGATCCGAACCAAAATTCAGACGCTGAAGCCGATTGTTCAGGGGATCGGGTATGAATGCATAATAAGTACCGTTATCATATAGTATATCAGAACCAACACCCTCTTTCCAGTCTGACGAAGTATTTCTGATCGTAATAGCGCTTCCGGCCGGTATATTGCCGGCATTATATCTGAGATCTACAGTATCCGGGTACCAGGTATATGTTGCGCCCTGAACAGAAGAATTAAATGTAACCGGCGTACCCACTGTTGCAACGGACGGGCCTGTAATCTGGGCCCTGCCGGCAGTCACTGCTAATAAAAGCAGGAATAACAGATTTATTCTTTTCATGACTATCTGTGTTTATTGAAAATGATTATCTGATGAGATGAAAATTTCCTTTCTGTAAATAAGGAACCCCGCCTATACTGTACTGAAGCATATATACATACGTACCCAGCATCGCCTCTCTTCCCTTATATGTCCCGTCCCATCCTTTCATTTTATCAGCCGTATGAAAAATACGTTCTCCCCAACGGTTGAAGATGCTGAAAGACACAGCTTCCATACGACCCATGTTGCCCAGTATACGAAAGACATCATTTAGCCCGTCGCCATTAGGTGTAAAAACATTCGGCAACCATATGTCACAGAATATTTGCTGCACCACAATGGTATCGGAAGCAGACCCGCATTTGTTGATCCCCGTAGCAACATATGTACCTCCATACCTCACCGGCAAGGTTACGGCAACACGGCCGTCAGACCATATCAGTGAGTCTGCATGAAGCGACCGGGGCGCCAGTAATAACGGTGTTTCTTCACAAACGGTTGTATCTGCACCGAGCGTAACAACGGGCAACGGATAAAAGGTCAGTAACACACTATCGTTACCGGTACAACTGAATTCTGAGGTTACGGAAACAGCATATAATCCTGCTGTCGCCACGTTCAGTACAGGCGTTGTATCACCCGTATTCCACAGGTACGCATTGTTGCCACTACAGGTGGCATCCAGTATGATCGTCTCTTCCGGGCAGATATCGCGATCTCCACCAAGATCCACATCAGGATCAGGCATCGCTGTTATATGCACCGTATCTGAAACAATACATCCTTCGAGGTTCACCGTAAGCACATACGTGCCGGTAGCTGATACTTCTATATAAGGATCCGTCCCGCCTGTGTTCCAGGAATACGAAGCGCCTGTGATGTATGCACCGATGCGCAACGGCTGAGATATACAGATGGTGGTGTCCGGGCCGGCAAATATTTCCGGAGTTCTTACAACATGCACATCCATGGTATCGCTTCCTGTACACCCATCCTTTTTAACTTCCAGCCAGTAAGTGCCTCCATATAAAACCATGATCTGGTGATGTGTACTCCCCGTATTCCAAACATAGCTGGCGCCGGACAATTGGGCGCTACTCAGTTCCAGAGGCATGTCGCGGTCACAGAGACTGGTATCATTCCCCAGATCAACTTCCAGGAGATCATGTAGCTCAACAATAATGGTATCGCTGTTTTTACATCCTGATGTGTTGGTTACTGTTACACTGTATGAGCCGGAGCCAGTTACGGTCAGAGAATCCGATATGGCGCCGGTATTCCATCTGTAAGTAGCTCCCGGAATGCTTGTACGGGACTTCAATACCAGCGCATCCGCACAAAGCGATGTATCCTGGCCGAGATCAATAGCAGGCAGGGCAAATACACTAAGCGCCAATGTATCTGTAGCGCTCCCGCAATCTCCCATGTCCACAGTCAGGGTATATACCCCCGAGTTTCCACCACCGGCGTTGTGTATGAACGGGTTCCGCTCGTTACTGCTGAATCCTCCCGGACCCGTCCAGGAATAGGTAGCGCCTGCAATCTGATTGGCAAAAAGCCGGATCGTATCTCCGCTACATACCTCGTTGCTCGCGGCGGTAGCTTCCGCCTCAACAACAGCATAGTTGCTGAAATAACCGAATCTTGCGCCAGTTCCACCGGTCCCGTCTACCATTCCAAGATGAAACAGAGCCGATGTATTGAATACGTTAACCACACTGTTCTGGGGATATGTACCTACGGGCAGGGTAACTATAGCCGCATACCATTGATTGGATGTGCCCGGTACCGCCGTAAACGTCGCAGTGAGCGGCGCACCGTTTATAAGAAAATCATTCTGCCCGCCGGCCGCAACCAGCAGGTTGACGGTCAGTTGCTGTGCCGTGGAACGTACAAAGGATACGGAAGAGCTACCGGTACATTTAATGGCAGGCAATATGGCCTGCCCGATCTCACAGCCAAATCCCGTCATCTGGAGTACCGACACAGGTGCGGAGGCACGGATGTAAGTGAATATCTGACCTACTGTGGCCGCCACGGGCATACGGTAAGTATCACCGGCATTAAGGGTTGCGACCGGCACAGCGTTGCCATCGCGGAATATCTGCGTATTATTCTGCGTAGCCATAACGAAGACCTGATCGCCAATTCCGTTCAACTGGCCTTTCATGGCAATATATTCCGTACCTAAAATCCTGACAGGTACAAGCTGGTCGCCGCCCAAGTCGCCACAACCTCCGGAAAAAAGAGTTTGGGATCCATCCCGTATCAGGTCGTCTTTGTACGTAACGGCTATTGGCTTATCGGAAGTCACTCTTGAGCCGTTCAGGTGTCCGGCGGCCAGGTGACTGGAGGCAGTAGCCGACCAGGTCTGCCCTGCATTCAGCGTAATACTGAATGTACTACCGGCAGTGTGTCCTACAATATTCTGAGCGGGTGTGATCGTAACGGTCGTATTATCTTCTGTGACAACGATATCAAAAGAAGAATAAGGCGCAGGGTTCAGTATCTGGTGGTTACCTACCGTACCGGGATGATAACCGTTATCCACAAGGTTCTGGGAAGGGATCAGAAAATCTGTACCTAACGCATTCCGGCCTTTCAAAACCCAGATTTCCGGGTTGCACTGGCACTGTGTGCTTACTACTTCATAATAAGCGGAAACAGGTGCAGTTGATGATATTTTAATTCCATAATTCAGCACCTGATTTGCCGGTTTAGTCTCAATACTGTCCAGCCATGATGTAATATCTACCGACTGTGTGCCTCCTGCAGGAATATTGATCACCTGCGGCGGCATATAGCCTGCGCCTGTACCTGCCGGCTGGGATATCGTTACGGTAGCCGGCTGACTATAAGCCGTGACACGAATCACAATTGGCCGGTCCATATTCTGGTTGCTGACTACAGGCACACCTGTTACGCCCTGGGATACTTCAGGTGCGGCAAACCAGAATTCTGTATCTGTCTGGGACTGTGCCAAAACCGGGAAACATAGTAATATTATCCCTGACAGCAACCTGGACGAAAGGGTTCTCATTGTTACTTATTGGTTTTTTGAATTGAAATGGTAATACACACAATGGCAGAAACAGGTTGTGACCTGTTTCTGCCATTACAATTTTGTATGCCAAAAGAAAGTGTACACACTTTTCCCAATAAATAACACACGTAATTGTCCAACCATATAATTTAGTTTATTCAGCCTCCTTTCTTTTCAAATAAAGAAAGGAGCAACCAGTACAATGTTATATAAACATGTCTGTTGCATCTGACCCTATTGAACGAAAACCGGTTTTCGTAAACCGGAACAGGGAAGTTATTAAACAGGGATATCAGGAGTCGGCCGGTTCATCATCCAGCCTCGCCCTTGCCACCGTGGCAAAGCGGGCCAGAAATTCCTCCCGCAGGCTTTGGGAAACGGGAATCTCTTTTTTATCGGACATGATCACAAACCCGTCCGACTGGTAACGAACAATACAATTGAGATTAATGATGTAAGACCTGTGTACGGGATAGAAAAAATTGTTTTCCAACAGCTTTTTAAAAGCACCCAGGTTATAGGAGCTGACCAGCTCGCTATCTGTCAGTACAATGCGCGTGTACCGGTTCACCGATTCCAGGTAAAGAATATCATGGATATTCACGTAGTCTATTCCTTTTCTGTCGGGAATGCCCAGCTTCTGGTCGGCAGGCGGCGCCTGGTTTTTTTTCTTCAACAGGTACTTTCCCCGCACTTTCTCAATCGTCTTATCAATAACTGTCGTCATAGCCACATCTGTCATAGGCTTGAGGAGGTAGCCGGCCGCCTGGAATTCAAATGCTTCAAGTGCATATTCTGTATAAGCCGTTGTGAATATGATCTCACACTCTATATCGGGCAGAAGCCGCAGCATGTCCATACCGTTTTTTTCGGGCATGGAAATATCAAGGAACAGGATATCGGGCGATTGCTTGCGTAATGCATTCAGCGCATCCCGCCAGGTGTAGAGCAAACCGGTAATTTCAATATCCTGGTACAGCCGCTGCAGGTTCATGGCAAGCAGGCCGGCCACGGCCGGTTCATCATCTACAATCATGCAGGTAATTTGTTCGCTCATGTCGTCTTTTTTATTTGAAGCGTCACGATCGTTCCGCTCAACGGAGGTTCTTTATCTGTATAGGTGACCGAAATCTGTGTGCTTTCATATTTGTTGCAGATCCGGATCAGGTCTTCTATCAATTGGTCTCCGTATGATTCGGACTTAAGCGAGCTGCCTTTCCGGATCTGCTTCGACTGCTTCCGCCCGATGCCGTCATCTTCAATAGTACATATTATTTCTTTCCCATCCTGCCCGGTTTTAAAATGTATTTTCAGGAATCCCGGTTCGCCTTTATGAAAAAGCCCGTGGTTGATCGCATTTTCCACAATAGGCTGCAGCAGCAGGGAGGGTATCTTTCGCTGCATGTCTTCGGGAGATAACTCCAGGATCATCTCATAGTGAAACCGTCCGTCAAAACGGATCTGCTGCAGTTCGATATAGTTCTTCAGATTTTCCACCTCATCCACGATCGTGATAAAACGATTCCGCGACGATCTCAGATAGGCGCGCAGCAACTGGGCAAATTGTGTGACGTGACGGTAGGCATCCTGCATTTTACCTGACTGGATCAGCATCAGGGCAGCGCTGAGGGTGTTAAAGATAAAATGAGGATTGATCTGCGCATAAACCGATTTCAGCTCCATTTCCATATGGAGATTCCGTTTCTGGTTTTTACGCATTACATTCCGTTTGGTGATCCATACAATACCCCATACCAGCAGCCCGAAAATCAATAACGCCGCAAACGACAGAATCCTTTTCGCAGTAGCCGTCTGCCACCAGTAAGGCACTACGTACAGACAGATGTCCCGGCTTCCGCTTTTCCAGACCTCGTCCGAAACGGCAATGGAAAGTACATATAGCCTGCCGGGGTCAAGCAACGGCAGCATGAGCTCATCTGTATGTATTTCCTTCCACTTTGAGCCAGCACCCGCTAACCGGTAATGATACTTCGGTGTACCGATACCCGATGGACGGATTATGTCGAACTGCAGCTTCATCTCTTTCTGATCCAGGAAAACCGTATCCTTTGTACCCACACTCCGCCAATCATTCCCGTATCCTAACAGAAGCTTATAGAGTTGCTCTTTCTCCGAAGCAGTATCCATATAAAACGCCTGTTCTGCCGGAATGTCTATGGTATATAACCCGCCATCCGTACTGACATATACCTTATCATGGATTACATATACATCTGACAATTCATTGTACAGCATTTTTTTAGTGTTGCTGTAAAAAACCGGGGGAGACAATTGCCCGGCCCCTGTAATTTTACGCAATACAACACCGAACCGGCCTGCCACGATCAACAAGTCGTCTTCAAGTTTCACCTGGCTTTTTTCCAGGTTAATATTCCGGTACAATACCTGATACTTATAAATATCCGTATTTAATAATGACAATTGGTCAAATTCTTTCAGGAAAACATTGCCATATCGCTTGTCAATCAGCACTTTTTCAATATTCCTGAAATAAGACTTTCCCGGAGTATAGGCATTCACCGGTATGCCTGTGCTTTGTGCCGGATCATACCGCATGATGACACTGCTGTTGTATGTCCACAATACTTTGTGCAAGGGATCATAGGCAATATTGGTGTAGGCAGACATATCACTTTGGGATATCTTTTCTTTTTCCTCCAGAACTTTTACAGACTGGCGCTCATGATCCAATACGACCCGGAACAAGCCCGTCCGGGACAAAAGAAAAAATAAACCGGAATCTACTACGGCTATGTCAAGATAACGGATATGTTTATGCTGAATTTTTTCCAGCACGGCAGACGTGGCTTCCGTAACAGGACGCTGTTTGTGCAGGAATGGAGTGAGATTACCCGTCCGGTGATCTAATTCATACAACGAACTGGCGGCCAGAACAAGTGATGCTCCCTGCTTCCATGGCGCAATTTTATAAACATGCGGAATGTTATATTTCCTGTTCAAAAGAACATTTCCTTTTCCGTCAAGAGATCGTATCGTGTTTCCCGCTCCTTCCCACCAGAAATGGATTTCTTCCGGAGTTCGTCCCATATGCAGGTAATCAGCCCGGTCATTATGAACACGATGGTAGGCGGATGTTACAGGAACATCCATATATAATCCTGTATTAACGGTCCCGATACAGGTATGCCAAAACGAATCTCTGACAATGGTAGAAAAGGATAGCGGATAATGGAGCTGCCTCATGTCATATACGGCCGTTTGACGGAACGAATCATCAAACTGGTATAATTTTTCCCCTGCTATAATGTACATCTTGTCTTTATCCCCCTGAATCTTAAACTGGCCGGTATAGTCAAATTTGATCTTCTTCCATACCGAATCTTCCATATGCATATAATAAATATCCCCTTCTGAGGCATTTACAGACATCATATATTGTCCGAAAAACTGAAAGACCCGGTTATGGTGCATGTCGCGGTGGATCGGGTTGTGTAACCAGGTCACGATCCGACCCGGCTCCACCTTCTTTTTGTAAATGGCAAATTGCTCTTCACCACCCGGCAAGATTTTCTTATATAAATAAACAAGCTCTTTGTTATTATTTATATAGAAATTATAACAATTTGGCATATTAAACCAGACTCCATTCAATGTATCATTTTTGTATAAATACATTTTATTATTAAAGGCCCGGTTATCGTATGAGCTGAACATAAAAATATGATCCTCATAATTCCAGAAATAAGGAAAAAGGAGCGGGGGAGGTAATTCTACCGTTATCTCTTTGTACTCATTGTTATATATATACCCGAGCGAATGACAAAAACAGTGGATCCAGATACGGCCTTTGTGGTCTTCGTAAAGTCTCCAGATATCATTGGAGGGTAAGCCTTTTGATAAGTCGAAGATTTTGGGCGTATATCCATTGTATTTCACAACCCCCTGTGGTGTGCCAGCCCATAAATATCCATATTTATCTACTGTAACATAATAAATATGGTTAGATGGCAGTCCGTTGTGAATATTCAGCTCATAATGGGTCGGCATGGCCATCAGAAGATGAGAAGATACTATCGGGAACAGGTATAGCAGCAATAACCTGGACAGACGTGATAACATCCGTCCTGTGGCTCCATGCCTTATGTAAAAAGCCGGGGGCTTTCCCAGTACAAATATTTTTCCGGTCATTGCTATACCGGCAAGATAAAGAAAAGCATTATTTGGTGGTAATCTGTCGTGCGGTATTTAGCCATTCTTTGATGAGATTGCGGCTCAAGGCCGCAATGACAACGTGGTTGCGGGTCGGGCACATCCATTAAGAATACTGAGTATGAATCTGTTCACTTTGTCATGGCGGGCTCGACCCGCCATCGTCTGAATATGATATGATACTTAATGAAGCCCGTTTTAATAAGAAACGACTAATTAACTCTCACCGACACCGGTGAGAGAGGGATCAACCCGGAAAGTTGTTTTATAACCTGGAAGTGAATAAATATTAAAGGTGCGGCTCCCAGGTATTTAGCCTGATGGCGCGCCGCACCTTTGGGGAATTCCTTATTACAAAGATACAAAAAACAGTAAAAGCAAAAAACTTGCCTTAACTATTCCCAACCGGGTGAGTGAAGACGCGGTACATCGCGTCTCCACCCATCATATACCTGAGAAATTACCAAAATACCGTAGGTTTGCACATTATTTTCCGTTACCATAATCATACTTCGGCAACACATGCAGGCAACACTCGAACAGGCCGTTAAGCTGGGTCTTCGTGAAGAAGAATTTGAAAAAATAAAAGAGGTGCTGGGGCGTACCCCCAATTTCAATGAAACCGCCATGTACTCCGTTATGTGGAGCGAGCATTGCAGCTACAAAAACTCGATCAAATGGCTGAAAACCTTACCCCGCGAAGGAGCCAGGCTGCTGGTAAAAGCAGGTGAGGAAAACGCGGGGCTGGTGGACATAGGCGATGGCTGGGGCTGTGTGTTCAAAATCGAATCCCACAATCATCCTTCTGCCATCGAGCCTTTCCAGGGCGCGGCGACAGGTGTGGGCGGCATTCACCGCGACATCTTCACCATGGGCGCACGCCCCGTCGCAGCGCTGAACTCGCTGCGGTTCGGTCGCCTTGACAACCCCAAGACCCGGTGGCTGCTCAAAGGCGTCGTCAAAGGCATCGGCCATTACGGCAACTGCTTCGGCGTACCCACCGTTGCGGGAGAAGCCTATTTTGAACACTGCTACCAGACCAACCCCCTGGTAAATGCCATGAGCGTAGGCGTTGTAAAGGTTGACGGCAAAGCTACCGTATCCGCAACATCCTACGGGGCAGGCAATCCCGTATTCATCGTTGGCGCCGCTACCGGAAAAGATGGTATCGGCGGCGCTTCATTCGCATCGGCAGACATCAGCGAAGACAGCGCCGAGCAGCTCCCGTCTGTACAGGTGGGCGACCCGTTTGAAGAGAAAAAACTGCTCGAAGCCTGTCTGGAAACCATCACTACCGGCGCAGTTATCGGCATGCAGGATATGGGCGCGGCCGGCATTACCTGCTCCACCAGCGAAATGAGCGCAAAGGGTGAGCATGGCATGATCATCCATCTCGACAAAGTTCCTACCCGCCAGGAAAACATGAAACCCTGGGAAATGCTGCTCAGCGAAAGCCAAGAGCGGATGCTCGTAGTTGTGGAAAAAGGACGCGAACAGGAAATAATACAGATCTTCGACAAATGGGATATACACTGTGTACAGATCGGGGAAGTAACTACCGATACAAACCTGAAATTCTACATGCACGGCGAGCTGGTGGCCGATGTGCCGGCGGAGAGTATGGTGCTGGGTGGTGGTGCGCCCGTCTACGAACGTGAATACAGGGAGCCTGCTTATTTCCAGAAGATCAACAGCTTCGATCCCGGCAGCATTCCTGTACCTGCCGATCTCAAAAACGTCGCGTTTCAGCTCGTACAGTTACCCAACATCGCCTCCAAACGCTGGATCTACGAACAATACGACTCGATGGTAGGCACGGGCAATACCCATACGAATGCGCCCTCCGATGCAGCAGTGGTACGCCTCCATGATACAAAGAAAGCGCTTGCTGTAACGACAGACTGCAACAGCCGTTATGTATTTGCTGACCCTTATAAAGGCGCGATGATTGCCGTGAGCGAAGCTGCACGCAACATTGTCTGCAGCGGCGGTACACCTGTAGGTGTCACCAACTGTCTC
Source organism: Flavipsychrobacter sp. (assembly GCA_037190845.1). Classification (GTDB taxonomy): domain Bacteria; phylum Bacteroidota; class Bacteroidia; order Chitinophagales; family Chitinophagaceae; genus JBEBVQ01. The sequence continues at coordinate 329,887 of JBBCJI010000003.1, forward strand.
AACTTTGGTAATCCTTATAATCCCGAAGTTTATTACCAGTTTGTACATGCCATCAAAGGTATGGGTGCAGCCTGTCTGAAATTCGACACCCCGGTGACAGGCGGAAACGTGAGCTTCTACAACCAGTCGGAAGACGGCCCCGTTTATCCCACACCCACGATCGGGATGGTAGGTGTGCTTGATTCTCCTGATCAGAAGATGACCCTCGACTTTAAAAACGCAGGGGATTTTATCTATGTAATCGGCACGAACAGGGACGATATCAACTGCTCTGAATATTTACATCATGTATGCGGCATTACGCACAGTCCGGCGCCGCACTTCGACCTTGATGAAGAATATACTGTACAGCAGGCGGTATTGAAGCTCATCAGCAAAGAGCGGATACAATCTGCTCACGACATTTCCGAAGGAGGATTATTTACTTGTCTGCTGGAAAGCGCCATGATCCGCGGTTTCGGCTTTGAAATAGACACTGCTGAGGACATCCGTAAAGACGCATTCCTGTTCGGCGAAGCCCAGAGCAGAGTAGTGGTGACCGTTAATCCGCACCTGCATGCTTTGTTTGAAGGTGAGCTCCGCGATATTCCTTTTACACGTATCGGAACGGTTACTGCTGATAAAAAGATAGTGGTAGACAAGTCTTCCTGGGGCTTCATCAGCGACTGGAAAGATTTATATGATACAACGCTGGAAAAGCTGCTTTAATAGGAAGTGGTACAGGTTATTGCCTTTTCCCGGGCACTATTTGTTCATTTATTCGCACATAAAATGATGTGTCATTGAACTTGAAATATCTCGGATCCAGATCCTTGTATTTGAAGGATCTCCAACGTGTTGCAAAAGACTTGTTGCCGCATAGGAAATCATCAAGATCTCCGGGGTTTTCTTCTATAATCACAGAACGGGTGTTTCCTGTTTCAATAGTAGACAGCAACCAGACTTCATAAGCGCTGGCCCAGGTCATCAGCAAGAGGTCTTTGGGAACTGCGTCTTCGGGAATCACTATCTTCTTATTGGGTGCATGTTCTGTTGCCGCCAGAACATGCCGGTACCAGTCGAGCCGGTCTGCGTACTGCCGGTGCGTTATCACAATTCTTACAATTCCTGCAAAAATGATCAAAAAAACAAGGTACACACCGACTTTGCGATTATTCAGTGCCGGTAATACATCATAGATAAAGGGCACTCCCATAAATACAGTAAACAGCATGTATTGATTCTCTATATAAAATTGATCTGCCCCTCCCGGATAAGAACAGTTTATCATGAAGATATAACCCGAAAAGAATCCAAATACCAGCAGGGATTTAAGATAGAGTCGTTTTTTTATGTAGAACCCAATCACGATTACCAGCAGAATCAACGCAAAGTAATAATCATGCAAAAAATACTTTAGCAGGTTTTTATTGGCGAGATTATCTATATAATTGGGGTAGAGCTTTACTACATTGCTAAAAAACAACCCTATTGCACCATCGTCATAGGGAGCTTTAAAAAACATGCGTTTTATTATAAAGAATATGACATAAGTAGCTGTGGCATATACGATAATTCTCCTTTTATGAGGATATGACAAATAGTAAAACAACATCAGAAACAAAAACGGAAAAAGCAACAAAGGATGGGCAAAACAAATCGTAAAAATCAGCAGGGCAAACAACGGAGGGAAAGACTCCGGCAATGACCCCTTTTGTATAGCATTATCAAGCAGGGCAATAAATATAAACAGGAAAGCAACACCCTGCGGTAGTTCAGATGGCATCCAGAAAAAAGTATGCGTTGTGATCAACAGTGTATAGAGGAGAAACGATAACGCAACACGTGTATTCTTCCATACCAGTATAATAAGCAGAAACGTACCGGCAGAGAGCAATACAAAACTCACAGAATACAGTAGTGCCAGGGTATTCAATGAAAGACCCAGCTTCACGCCCAGCAAAGGGAACAACTGTGAAAATAAAGCATCAAACCGGAAATGCTGTATTGCGAAGTAGCTATCTGTTATGATAAAAAACAAAAGATAGGCCACATCCATAAATACTGCCCTTTCTTTATAAAAGAAAATAGAGAGCAGTAATAATATTGAATAGGTAAACACACCTGTAAGTAAACCGGTTTTTCTGCTCATAGTTTTTTGCAATTTTATAAATGCAGCTATTACCGACTAATATACAATTACATTTTAACTTTCAAAGCACACCTGTGCATAATGCACCTCACCTGGCATAGGCGGGTGATATTTGCGCACCGCCACCCTGATCCGGGAAGCACTTCCGATACGCTCCTTCAATGTGGTATGGATTTCCTGAACAAAAGATTCCAGTAGTAATCCGGGCTTTCCGAATACACCGGCCACTGTATCGCGGATCATTACATAATCTACAAACGGCAGAGCTTTTCCTTCATCAGCTTCCATCCATACGTCCACATCTACTTCAAAATCATTGCCCAGCACCTGCTCCTGCTCATATAACCCTATCGGTGCGTGCAGCTTAATCCCATGTAATGATACCGTCAGCATGATCTGTATTAGTGTTTTATTTGCTGTTCTATAGCGGCTTTTACCGACTCCGGGGTGATCGTATCCATAGCATTTCCCTGTGCCGCCACCAACACCCGGACATGTGCACCCAACGGCGCCCACCTGCCGGGATGCACCGGACGCTCCGGCGGATAAAGGCCAATGGCATCTTTCCCTAAAACCGCGGCAAGGTGTAATGGCCCTGTGCTACATGCTACCATTCCGTCACATTTAGTAATAAAGGTGATAAACTGAGCCAGGTCCATCTGCCCTGTAATATCAGTAACCCTGCCTTTTACCGCTTCCAGCAATGGTTGTAATGCGGGCCGTTCTTTTTCCGTTCCGGAAACAAACACCTGGAAACGTTCCGGATCGAGCAACTCCACCAGACGTATAAACTGCTCTGTACCCCATTCCTGCGCACTGCCCTGCGATTTCGGATGGAGGATCAGGTGATACTTTCCGGGAGCAAGTAAGTTGTAACAGGCGTCACTTAACGGCTGCAACCTGTCGAGACCATAAAAGCCGGCGATCTCCTGCTGTGTAAAGGGTTGCCGGATACCCAGCGGCTTCAGCAAAAGCATATTCAGTTGTGCTTCGTGCAACGGCGATCTTCTACGCGACAAAGCCACGAGCCGGTTGCAGGTATACCAATGATACAGCCTGCCGGTAGCGCCAATACGGAGGGGAATACGTAATTGCTTTGCCTTACGGGCAATCACGGCATCAGGAAAAACATGGATTATTACATCGGGAAGAGGGACTATATCTCCACTCTCTGAGAGGAATACCTCCCTGTCCACAAAAGCATCCACATGGCTGCAGGCTTCAATGACCGGCCGGGTATATGGCTTGCCCAGAAAAGTAATACGAACATCCGGAAAATACTGCTTCAGCACACCGGCAAGCGGCAATGTCAGCACGACATCGCCGATGCTGTCGGTGCGACTGATCATGATATGCCTGAATGGAAAACCCAATTTGCCCGTTTATATTTATTAAACACGGCAAAATTAAGTTAATTTCATGCAGCCCGGAAAGATCACTGACGCATAAACTGCCCTGAATATACTTTCCCATCCCGGGTTGTTGTCTGTATAAAATACCGGCCTGAAGGCAAATGCTTAACCATGTAATAGGAGATAGCATCACTTCCGCTGCCGGTCAATGTATCCACTACTCTTCCCCAAATATCATATACCGTGATCTGTACAACAGGCATATTATTATTCATCTGCACCAATACAAAATCAACTGCAGGATTCGGATACAATTTCAATCCGGCATCGGGCTCATGCGTTTCTGTGGATACTGAAAGTCCATTCTTCGTAATACCCGCATATTCATTCACCGGCGGGTTCTTTACTACCGTAACAGTACCCGCAGCATCCGGCCAGACAACCTTCACCGAATCCACAATCCTATTACTACCCAGTCCAAACAACAACTTGAACGGCTGCTGACCGCCATTGTTACCCCGGCCACCATATACCTCACGCATACGCTGAACACCTCCGCTCCATACATAGATCCGCGCACCGATACTGCTGCCGTTCACCCCATAAGGCGCATACAGTTGAACACCCAACCAGTTATTATCCTGACCAATCGTATTCTCCACCAAATGAAGCTCTCGCGGAGCAGCATCATGACATATCAGCAGATCATCATCCCCGTCCATATCATAGTCCAACGCCTCTATCGCATGAAGATCGCGGGTGTCACTACGGATCATTCCCACATCCGAAGTTATATCCATAAACCGGTGATCACTTTGTTGATGAAATAAAAAAAGACGGGCTGATCCAGACTCGTAATAGCCCTGCGCCATACCCAGATCCATCAGACCATCATTATCCATATCCAGCCACGCGGCATCATAATCCCCGTTATGTGTAGCATACGGCGCTTTCTTCACAATCAAACTCCGGTCCGGGGTCAGCTTGTAACCTTCCGCAGCACCACCGTTCCTGAAAATAGCGGAACGACCTTCGTTCGCATCATTGCCTCCATGCACCAAAAGAAAAAAGAAATCCATATCCCCATCGTTGTCATAGTCCTCAGGAGCCGGATGCCATAAGCACATCGCCTGACCGTTATCGCCCGCCATATACCGTGCATTATAGCCGGTTGATGATGCTACATTCGTAAACGTACCATTCCCGTTATTCTTCCATAACTGGCCGCCCGTACGGCAATAAGGGCCCGTCGCGATGTCCGGCCAGCCATCGTTGTTCCAGTCCGTCACACTACAGCCGTACATAGGCTCTGTCTGTGTAAGGCCAGTCTGATCAGTTACATTCGTAAACGTACCGTCTCCGTCCCCTTTCATCAGATATCCATGATCCCACACATTGTTCGTATAATCCTTAAACCACGTAGCTATGAACAGATCTATATTACCATCCTTGTCATAATCCAGGAAGCTGAATCCCGTTACATTGATCAGTCCCAGACCCTGCATCCCGCCGGGCACCAGCCTGAACTTTCCGGTTCCATCCCCCAGCAGCACTTCACACCGGTCTCCGCGATCGGTAAACTGCTCTAAACGGTGGTAGTAATTGCCACGCACAATATCCACATGGCCGTCATTATTCACATCCGCCAGCGCGGCTACTATGGTACCACGGCTTATCGCATTATCTTCTGCCATGCCGTTTACGCCCGATTCCGTTGTCACATCCACAAACATGCGGTCTTTCAGGTCTGATGAACCCGGACGCTGCACATTGATATATGTCCTGAGCGCATTCTCCGAGCCTACACCCCAATCCCCTTTCAATGCCACCAGATCCGGATATCCGTCATTGTTAATGTCCGAAACATACACATTAAATGCTCGTAGCGTATCCAGACCGGCCCGGCCCGTTGCGAGGGAAAACCAGTCTACAGATTGTGCAGATACAGATGTTGAGATAATTGATAATAACAGCAATAATCTTTTGTAAAACTTAATCCCATTCATATAGATCGACATAGTGATTTCAGGCAATTAACGTAACAGATGAAAATTTCCGGATTGATTATAGGGCTTACTCCCAATACTGTATTCCAGCATATATACATAGGTACCCAGGGGAGCCGGAACATTTTTATAATACCCATCCCAGCCTGCATATTTATCCTCGGTATGAAAAACGCGTTCTCCCCAGCGGTTATATATACTCAGACCAAACCCCTCCAGCTTTCCGATATTACCCAGCACACGGAATACATCATTCCGTCCGTCTCCATTGGGCGTAAATGCATTAGGAACCCAGATGTCACAAAATATCTGCCCAACTTCAATCGTGTCGCTGGCTATACCACAATAATTATAAGCAGTAGCCGTATATACGTTTTCGTATCTTATGGATATTGCAGGTCCCGCAGTACCATCAGACCATATAATCGAATCGGCCGCAATAGCATTTGCATGCAGTATAAGCGGAGTTTCTTCACATACAACTGTATCCGGACCGAGATGTATAATCGGGTCGGGGACAAAAACGTACCGTACCGTATCCTGTGCTACACAGCCGTATGCCGATAATACACGAACCGAATAGGCGCCTGCTTCCGTAACAAGGATTGCGGATTGTGTATCCCCATTACTCCAACGGTATGAAGCACCCGCTCCGGAAAAAGCATTCAATATAATACGATCATCCTTACAGATCTTTCCATCTGCCCCCAGATCAACGTCCGGCTCATCCATTGCAATTACTGCAAGCGTATCCGAAAATTCACAACCTGAAACGAATATGGACATACGATAATCTCCCGATTCAGACACTTCTATATAAGGTGTCGTTGCTCCGGTATTCCAATGATAGGAGTCGGCAGCAGTTATCTCTTTCCCTATCCGTGCAGGCGTCTGCTCACAGATGATCGTATCCGGACCAAGATCCACATCTACAGGTGGGACAAACCGAACGTTAATGGTATCCCGTAACGGGCATCTGAACCCCTCTACAGACACCCGGTAACTTCCTGTCTCTGTCAATGTGAGACGCGCATCACGATGACCATTGCTCCATAAATAACCGGTCGCTCCGGGATAAGTGGCATCCAGTGTATAAGCCAGGTCACATATTGTGGTATCCGGGCCAAGATCAAGACTTTCTTCAAATAAAGGAACTACATAAAAAGAGTCTACATTGACTACACAACCAACCAGATATTGTACTGTATAGATACCATCACCACTAATAGCCAGGCGCTTGCCATTACTACCGTCAGACCACAGATAGTCTCGTCCGTTTGTATCCAAAGCTCCCAGCACCGGATAGGAAACATCGGTACATCCCGGCACTATCGTACTGGACGAGTAAGTCGTATCATCCGGCATGGCAATCACAGGTGTACGGTTGGAAAATTTCGAACGACCTGTTGCACCTGCAGTAAGGGTCAGCACATTTTGTGTAAACTGACAGCCCACCCCCGAAATGTCAGGTTGCTCGATTGCATGAACGCGGTTACTGTTATATCCCAGCACATACAATTTGGCATCGGGCGCACGTTTGATACCGTAAGCAGAAACGGAAGCAAGCTGCGTCCGGGTATTACTGAGTGCAAGATCATACTGATACAGACCTACGATGCCGTTCCCCTGAGTTGCATATAGTTTGGTATTATCCGGCGAAAATGCCACATCATAAAACGCCGTACCTGCGGCATTGCTTAACGGCTGCATATTGGCACACAATCCGGTATTTATATCAAAATCATAAACAGAAAGTGTCCCGCGTGCTATCGCCAGCCGGCTCCCGTCATCAGAAACGTCAATATTGCCTAATAACCCATTGAAATAGTTGGAAAGTCCATTCATGATCGGGGACAACACCGGGGCATTTATCCCGTTACGGTTAATATTATATGCGCGTATGGAATCCCGCTGTGAATTGGCAAGCAACCAGAAATCACATTCTGCCCCTGCTACCGCGATCATATGTTCACAAAGCCCGGTAGCCATCAGTACTCCTTTTCTGCCGGCCACCACATCACCCGATCCGCCATTTGCCGTCATATCCACAATGCTGTAGTAGAGTCTGCCTATATTGGTATAACCAAGCACATTGGGATCCCCGGTCAGGGAGAATATATAATATTTGCCGGCGCTGTCAGGCACCGGGACAATCTGTGCGCCTTGTGATGTGCTGGAGGTACCACCGTTAAACGGCTGCAGGTTTGTGCCGTTAGGCATGGGATTATTGAATCTGTCCCATACGGTAGAACCATCTGTATAAAAAAGAAGGTCGCCGTTTGCATCGCATACTGCCGCTGCAGCCTCATTGGAATTGATAGAAGAGGAAACAGCAACAGGGTTGGTTCCGTTAAATGATATCCCGGCATTTGTCCCGAATATCCATACATTATCAAACTGGGCAAATCCCGGTAGAAAAGCAATTAACTGAGCAAAGAGCAATACCAAAAATATACGCATAGGGAAAGGGTTTTTGTTATTACATTAAAGGGTATGCAAATACAAACAAACACATAGCTACAGCTTCATGATTTTATGTCTGACCTGGATAAGCCTGGTGCTGATATCCAGAAAATACATACCGGATGACAAATGTGTCATATCCACTCTGATTACCCCTCCCTGAACTATGGGTTGCAGCACAACAGACTTTCCATGTATATCGGTACACCGGATATCCACAGACGTCATATCATCAACCGCAAGAGATGCTTCTATAAACAGAAAATCAGCAACAGGATTGGGATAAACCCCGAAATGTGCTGCTTCAAAATCACTGACTGACAAGGGGTCTATTGTAATACAATCTGATGTATCCATGCATGCTCCCAGTGTAACAGCAACCGCAAATCTCCCACCGGAAGCCTGTACATCAAATATCTGAAGGTTCCCTACCGGCCGATTACCGTCGTTGCAGTCCAGCCACTGATAATGGTCAAATCCAAGCGACGCCGTCAGCAAACGGCCATTCTGTGTCACCTCCACATCAGGCGCAAGCACCGTCAGATCAAGGATTACGAAACTGTCACAACCTGCTGCATTTTGAAAGATCCGGGAATACGTTCCTGTTTCGTCATACGTAGTATCCACCCACATATAGGATCCGCAGGCTGATTCGGTAAGTGTATGCCGTGTACTGTGCTTAATCGTAAGATGCAATGACACCAGGCTGTCGCAACCAGAGACATTTTTAAAGGCATGGGCATAAACACCACTTGTCCTGTACATAATACCATTATAGAAAAAGCTGTCGCAAGCTCCTTCGGTAATGGTTTGACTGGTACCCAATATATCCAGATTCAACGTTACCAGACTGTCGCAACCCGCTGCATTCGTGAGTACCTGGCGATAGGTACTGGTTGTCCGGTACACAGTGCCATCCAGCACAAAGCTGTCACATGCCTGTACATCCAGTATGGCGCTCGTACTGTTCCGGATTTCAAGATCCAGTATGATCACACTGTCACATCCTGCTGCATTCGTAATCGTATCCCTGTACGTGCCGCTTTGTTTTAGTGTATGTCCCTGAAAAATAAAACTGTCACAGGCAGTTTCCGAGAAACTGTAAACAGAGCTCTGGTTAATCACGAGATGCAGGGTTACGATACTGTCACAGTTATTTGTGTTGACGAATGTATCCTTGTATTCGCCGCTGGTGGTACATATGGTACCATGAAAATCATACTGATTGCAGGCTGTATCACGGAACGAGAAGTAGGACGGGACACATGTGACGGGAGGCGCCGGTACTTTAAACACAAGTATGTCACCTGCTGTCCCGTTAAGGGTAAAGTTTTTCCCATCAGAATTGATCGTATTCGATTTGATATAACCGGTTGTGTAAACATTTCCGGCGTCATCACACGTTACATCATACATAAAGTTTTCCCCCGAACCATTCTGGGTTACCACCCATTCAAAATCACCCACGGCATTCCATTTGGCCAGATATCCATCAAGGGTACTACCGGAGGATGTACTGGTTGTAGTACCAAAGATTGCAGAGCCTTTATAACCTCCCGCCATATATACATTCCCGGTTTTATCCACGGTAATACCCATTGCATTCCCATCACTCATCATAATACTTCTTGCCGTAACAAACTTCCCTACAGAATCCAGTTTCGACCAAAAAACACTGCGGGCACTGGGAACATGAGAGGACATTGATTCATTGCCACTACCCGGATCAAAATCCACTGTACCGATAAAAGAACCGCATACATACACATTACAATCCTCATCTGTAGCAACCGACCATGCTATATCGTTGTTTGAGCTGCCCCAGATGTGCGCCCACCTGTAATTACCTCCGGTATCCAGCTTAGCTACCCACGCATCCTCTCCACCGTTCGGGCGGAGATCCGTGGTTGCTCCTGATGCAAGCGTAAGTGTTACGTTGCTGGTCAAAGACCCTGCAACATACACGCCTCCCTGATGATCTACAGAAATATCATGGGCCTTATCGTTGGTGGAACCACCTCCTATTTTGTTAGCCCATATAAAATTACCTGCTGTATCCGATTTAGCTACAAAGGCATCTAATTGACCATTGGTAACTAAAGTAATGTTGTCAAATTTCAAACCCGCACCGCCACTGTTAAAACGACCGGCCAGATACACACCTCCCCATGGATCAAGCGCCACCCTAAAAGCATAATCCTCACCAGGCCCGCTGGCAGTTTTCACCCATATAAAATTGCCCGCTGTGTCAATTTTAAGTAAAAAAACATCTGCGGTACCCGTGCTTGTAACAGTACCTCCTGTACCAGGATCAAAAACAGCAGTACCTGCTGTTTGTCCGGTTATATAAAGATGACCATACGGGTCTGCTACGATACCTAAACCGCGGTCTTCACTTGTTCCTCCATATCTTTTGGCCCAGATCAGGCGACCTGCCGCATCCTGTTTTGTGATAAAAATGTCATGGTTGCTACCGGAAGCCTGAAGAGAAACACTATGGCTCCCCGGTACATCAGGATTAAAATCTGCCGTGCCCTTGAAGTGACCGGTCGTATATACATTTCCAGATGCATCAGTAGCCACACATCTGCCCATGTCTTCACCAGTCCCACCCATGTGTGTGATCCATTCCGTAATCTGTGCAGACCCTACCTGCAGGTTGCTGAAAAACACCAAAATGAAACCGTAAGAATAGAATTTCTTCATATCAGGATTTTATATGCCAAACAATAAAAACAATGAATATTACAATACGCTAACCAGCCTCAAAGAGATCATTGAGCCGTTAGCACAAATGTATCCAGTAAGCATACGCACGCACTTAAGAGAAATACCCATATTAAAATCATCAATACAAAAAGCAGGGAAATACCTGGAGAATGTGCTACCTTTCATTCAAGACAATTGTGCGATCTGTATATACCATACATATATGCGACATTACGTTCTGCTTATACTAATATGCTCCACGAGCGTCGTATGCTCTGTCCGGACAACTGCACAATATTTTGAAATAGCTGCGCTCCGGAATCCGGATTACGCGCTGTCATCTGCTGAATACAAAAACGAACTATTTTATGAAATCACAGATGCCATGGACGCGTCAAAATATAATCTGGACAGCAATTATCACCGGATCTATAAAGCATACCAGGAGAGTATTAAAACAGGACACCATCGGAACCGTTTCCAGTCGTCATTATTTCTCGGCATATTACACAGCATAAAAGGAGAATACCATGAAGCTCATAAGTGGTTTGTCAAAGCAATAGAATACAGTTATAACACGGGCAATCCTTTACATCACCTGTGCCGCGCCATCAATAACATCGGCAATATCTTCTACTTCCAGGGAGATTATCAGCGGGCAATACAGTATTATTTCCAGATAATACCCATTGCAGAGCAAGCAATTCCGGAACATCCGATAATTGTGAATCCGCTGACCCGGATATATACCAGTACAGCCATGGTCCTTTTCGGGCTACAGGATTATGAAAAAGCGCTTTACTATCTCAACAAGGCTGAAATCCTTGCAAAGCAATACTCTGACTCATATCATATAGCACCTATATATGCACATAAAGGTCAGGTTTATGGCCACATGGGTAATATTAAACAGGCACGGTATTATAACAATCTCGCTCTTCAGGCAGGCAGAGAACTAAATAATGAAGAAGTACAGTTCATTGCCTTATACAACATGGCCATGATCAGTGAATCCCCGAAAAAGGCGTTATCATTCATCCGGAAAGCACAAAATCTTCAGGGTAATATCAATGCCTATTACAAAACTTCAGCCACCGGCGCAATGGGCACCATCTACCTGAAAGAAAAAAACTATACGCTTGCATTCAACTACTTAACCCAGGCTGAATCTCTTGCTACCAGATATCACATGCCGCAGATACTGCTGGAGATCAACCAACACCTTGCCAATCTCCATGATCAAACCGGCAACTTTAAAAAAGCGCATGACTACCGGCTCTTTGCCTATAAACTGAATGACAGCCTGCTCAATAAAGAAAAAACACTTGCCATTAATGCACTGGAAATAAAATACCGCACTGCCCAAAAAGATATGGAGCTCAGTCGAAAGCAGTTACTTATTAACCAACAGGAGCAGGAGCTCAGCCGGAACAATATCATTATCGGTATCAGTACCATGGGTATCCTGATGCTCACAAGCATCTCTCTTTTTCTCTTCGTACTTAACAGAAACAACCGGCACCGACAATCCTTACAACAGCAAAAAATACGCAGCCTGGAACAAGAACAGGAAATACGCGAACTCAAAGCCGTAATGACAGGGGAAGAAAAAGAACGTACCCGGCTCGCCCGCGAATTACATGACGGTATCGGTGGGATGCTTGCCGCTATCAAAATGAACTTCAGCAGTCTTAAAAAGCAATACGCGCCTGTATTGACAGAGACCGGAGAACCTGAGAAAACCAACGGCTTTACAAAAATCATGGAGCTGATCAATACAACCGGTATTGAAATAAGAGAAACCGCACATAACCTGATGCCGGATATCCTTACCCGGCACGGTCTTGCAGAAGCGCTTAACCTGTTTACATCCAAAATAAACTCCGGTAATGATGTTTATATAAAGTTGCAGACAGAAGGGAAGATAAATGATATCCCGCAAAGCATTCAACTCTCGCTTTACCGGATCATACAGGAACTCGTCCAGAATATCACCAAACACGCATCTGCAAGCATAGCCCTGATACACATTTCCCTAAGCCGGGATGGCATAACCCATATTCTTATCAGAGATAACGGAAAGGGATTTGATCCGGGAACAACAACCGAAGGGATCGGACTGCAAAACGTACGCTCCCGGGTTAAGATACTGCATGGCACGTTGTCCGTTACCACAGCGCCCCGGGAAGGCACCACCATAGAAGTACGCTTAAATATAAAGGAACTTAAAGACACATCTGCATGAATATCCGAATCGCAATAGCAGACGATCACCAAATGGTGATCAACGGCATTTATACCATGCTGGGCGATTATCCGAAAATCAGTATAATCGCAGCCTACGGAACAGGAGAAGCTTTACTGAAAGGACTGGAAGAAGAAACGCCGGATGTTTTATTACTGGACATACAATTGCCGGATAAAACAGGTGATAAGCTCGCACCGGTAATTACCAGGACCTATCCCGAAATCCGCATCCTCACCCTGACAAATTTCGACAGTGCATTCTATGCCCGTAATATGCTGTACCACGGTGCACTTGGCTATCTGCTCAAAAGCACTGACCGGGAAACACTGATAGAAGCCATCGAAACAGTGTATAACAACAAGGAGTATATTGAACCGGCCATGCGTCATCAGGTTGCAGAAAAAAACCTGAAAATGAGCCGGGCACAGGTACAGTTCCCAACAATATCCGCACGCGAAAAAGAGATTCTGCAACTCCTGTCAGATGGCTATACTACACAGAAAATTATGGATACACTCTACCTCAGCGCGACAACTATAGACAATTACAGGTCTAACCTGTTGATCAAGTTCGGCGCTGCCAATACCGTTGCCCTGGTCAAAAAGGCGGTACAACTGGGTATAGTAGAATAGAAACTATGAACTACCGCTAAGGCATTCGTTTTCTGAATTCCTTATAACTGCGTTTCTTCTTAGACGGTTTATGATCTGTATGCTGCTTTTGTGGTGGTACTACTTTCTTTTCCGCTTTTTTTATTGGGGGTTGCGGCGCTGCAGGTATCATCTTGGGCTGCTCTGCATCCGTTATCATTGCCTGTATCTTCCTCACCTCTTCTTCCGAAAGATTACGCCAGCGCCCGGCGGGAAGCTGATCCAGCTTTACATTCATAATCCTTACACGCAGCAATCTTACCACCCGGTAACCGAGTGTCTCACTCATACGACGAATCTGCCGGTTCAGCCCCTGCACCAGCGTGATACGGAAAACAAATTTACCTTCCTGCACCACTTTGCAGGGCAGGGTACGCTGGCCCTGTATCCGTACACCTGCCGCCATATCTCTGATAAAATCAGTAGTCAAGGGCTTATCAACCGTAACGATATATTCCTTCTCATGCCGGTTGCCCGCACGGAGAATGTTATTCACTATGTTTCCATCGTTCGTGAGGAAGATCAGACCTTCCGAATCCTTATCCAGCCGTCCGATCGGGAAGATTCGCTGCGGATGATTTATAAAGCTGATGATATTGGTCTTATCCCGGGTATCGGTAGTACAGGTCACACCCACCGGCTTATGAAAAGCGATATAAATCGTTTTAACCTGCTTCCTTAACGGTTCACCATCAACTTCCACCACATCTCCGGGCAGTACACGGTTCCCTTTCTGTGCCTCTCTGTCATTGATTGTGACACGTCCCTGCTCTATATACATATCGGCATCCCGCCGGGAACAGAAACCACTATTACTGATATATTTATTGAGGCTGACGGATTCGTCATTGTTCGATATACCGGTACTCTTTCTGGCTTTGGCCATGTTATGCGTATTTCCCGGTAAAGGTACTGATAAGGACCATTCTCTTTTCTTATTATATAGACCTGGAAAATTTTACCTTTACAATATTCCATCACTCCGGCATTTATGAAAAAATCAATATCCTTTTTAGTACTGCTCCTATCAGCAACTCTATTGCAAGCACAAATCACTACAGAGTTATTGTTACCGGTTGGAACCGACACTCTTTACGGCACACTTGAAATTCCGGCGACAACAATACCCTTGCCTGTCGTACTCTTCATTGCCGGTTCCGGCCCTACAGACCGTGATGGCAACAACCCGGTGATGAAAAACAATGCACTCAAACTGCTTGCCGATTCACTCAAAGCGCACGGTATGGCCAGCCTGCGCTACGATAAACGCGCTATCGGGAAAAGCCAGACAGCAGGCAGCAAAGAATCTGAACTCAGATTTGAACATTATATCAATGACGCAGCCGGATGGATAGAACTGCTGCAAAAAGATAAACGTTTTTCCTTCGTAACTGTTTTGGGACATAGCGAAGGCTCTCTTATAGGCATGATCGCTGCTGCAAAAGCAGGGGCAAACGCATTCATTTCGGCAGCAGGGGCGGGTGAGTCTGCCGACCTCATTCTGAAACGGCAAATTGAAAAACAAGCACCGCAGTTCGCTGAAACCTGTAATTTTATTATTGACTCGCTCAAAGCCGGGCATACCGTACAAAATGTAAACCCGATGCTTCAAAGCCTGTTCCGTCCGGATGTACAACCTTATCTGATATCATGGTTCCGGTACGATCCGCAGGCAGAAATTGCCCGGCTGCATGTTCCTATATTGATCATTCAGGGAACCACCGATCTCCAGACCAATACAGCTGACGCTGCCATGCTGGCCAAAGCACAGGAAAAAGCAAATCTGAAAATTATTTCCGGTATGAACCACGTCTTAAAAGATGCACCGGACGATCTGCAGCAAAATTTCGCTACATACAATAATCCCGACCTGCCGATAAATCAGGAAATGATAGCAGCTATTACAAGCTTTATTCTGTCATTGAAGAAATAAAGAGGATGTGGGAGATGTGTTGGATGTGACAGATGTGTTTAACAGCACAT
>JBBCJI010000004.1:0-225585 GCA_037190845.1 Flavipsychrobacter sp.
CAGTGTGACGATCAATCCGAATCCTTCGATTGTCATTGGTACAAATCCGGTGGTATGTTCGGGTACTACGAGCGCATCCTTGTCCTACAGTGGCGCTGCCGGCAGTCCGAACCAATACAGCATTGTATGGAGTACTGCAGCCACTACCGCAGGATTTGGTAACGTGACGAATGCGACGCTTCCGTCCAGTCCGGTTATTATCACTGTACCTGGTGCTGCGGCGCCGAATACGTACACCGGCACATTGACGGTACGTAACAGTACGACGGGCTGTGTGAGTACATCATATAATATCAGCGTGACTGTCATGCCATTGCCTGCACTTACGCTGACTACGGCAAATCCTTCGATATGTGTGGGTGCGCCTTCAGTGCCATTGCCATTTACGATTGCAGGTGGTAGTCCGAACCAGTACAGCATTACCTGGAGTACCGCCGCTACTACAGCTGGCTTTACAGATATAACAAATGCGACACTTCCATCAAGCCCGATCCAGATTACCGTCCCTGGGTCAGCGTCCCCGGGTACCTATAACGGTACTTTGACGGTGCGTAACAGCTCGACGGGCTGTGTGAGCACGGTTACAAATATCAGCGTGACGACGACCGTTCAGACTGATATTGCGCTGGGCAACACCCCGTCCGTATGTTCTGGTGTCACCACGGCATCGCATCCGTATACGGGCGCTACCGGCAGTCCGGATCAATACAGCATTTCCTGGAATACATCGGCAACATCGGCGGGATTCACTGACGTAACGAATGCAACCCTGCCATCCGGCGCCATTACACTTGCCGTTCCGGCTGCCGCTGCTCCGGCCACCTACAGCGGTACAATTACAGTACGCAACAGTGTGGCAGGCTGCCTGAGCGCATCACAGACGATCAGCATTACGGTATTACCGCTGCCGACGATCGCGTTGGGTGCAACTCCCGAAGCATGTACCGGGGAAGACAACATACAGCTTGTTTACACAGGAACTACAGTATCGCCGGATCACTACAGCATTGCCTGGAGTACCACTGCACAGTCCGCAGGGTTTGTACAGGTTTCCAATGCGGTATTATCTGCATCCGATATCAATGTCTTGTTGCCTGTGGGTCTTCCCGCCGGCACATACTCCGGCGACCTGACGGTATCGAATACTACCTGCCGGAGTCTGCCTGTTTCGTTCAGCATTATTGTTCATGAAACTCCGTCTGCAACGATCACGGTATCAGGCCCTACAGATATCTGCAGGGGCGACAGTGTAACGCTGAATGGAACATCGCCGCTTGCCGGCGCAAGCTACGAGTGGTGGAACGGCAGTATGAATACCGGTGCTACGACCGCTACATATACGGCAGATACGACCGGAGATTATACGGTGGTAGTAACAAACTTCCACTGTAAGGATACGGCCACTGCGGTGCCTGTGATATTATACGCGCCGCCGGTAATAAGTATTGATCAAACCGACACGGCTTTCTGTGCCGGTGGCTGGGTGATGCTCAATGCCGTTAGCCCGGATACAGGTTTGTCTTACCGTTGGAAGGATGGAAATGCTGATATCCCCATGGCCCAGGCGCACTTTTACGAGGTGACGACCACGGGCAGCTATACCGTAGTGGCAACGCGCAATTATGTGAATAACTGCCGTGACAGCTCTGCTGCCGTCGAAGTAACTGTTTATCCGCTGCCGCAGCCATCACTCAACCGGAATGGAGACCGCTTCTTCACGGATGGTGGTTATGTACAATACCAGTGGCTCCGGAATACCCAGGCAATACCGGGCGCAACAGACAGTTTCCATAAAGCATCTATGCCGGGCGCCTATGCCGTATCGGTTACCGACAGCAATGGCTGCACCGCTATATCACCTACCTACAATCTCAATCAATTGGGTGTGACACCTGTGGTCGCCTCATGGGATGTGCAGATCTATCCGAATCCATCAGCCGGTGTGGTGAAGATCGCATCACCGGTTCGTGTGCATGTGACGGTCAATAGCATAGACGGTAAATTGCTGCTGCAACGTGCAGATGCGCAGGAAATAGATCTGGGTGTATTTGCTGACGGCGTTTACCTGCTGCGGGTATATACACCGGAAGGCATGCTGCTGAAAAACGAACGGGTGGTGAAGTCGCAGTGGCGATAATTATGATAACAGAGTACAGGGTAAATATAGAGAAACGAACAACGGCTCCCTACAATGATTTGGGAGCCGTTGTTCGTTTGCTGAAAGTGCATAAGCACTGTATTCAAATCCGGGATAAGTAATAGGTTGTTTTGCAGGATCAATGATTATTTCGTCTTCCTGATTGTTCATCTTATTTTAATTAACGGAATAACCTGATCCTGTATATAAAATCAGCGCATCAGCGTAACGTCGCCTTTCAACTGATGCACATCGCCGTTGACGGTTTCTATTTCCGCATGATAGAAATAAACGCCGACTTCAGCCGGCTGTCCCTTCCAGTTGCCGTCCCATCCGGCCAGTGCCGTTGTTCCTATGGCCTGCCATACCGGCTGTCCCCAACGGTTACGGACCTGGATATTCCGGATGATAATACCCCCGGATGACAGTATCCGGAAACGGTCATTCTGCCCGTCTCCGTTGGGAGAAAAGGCGGAGGGAATGACAATACGGGGATCTACTTCCACTCGTACGGATGCTGTATCCGTACATCCGTCTTCGGAGATAGCGGTGACGTAGTAGATGCGGGTGGAGTCGCCGTAAAATACTTGTTCATAGGCCTGCTGATCGGGAAACTTCCATTCCGGCGACCATGAGATAACGCCATAACCGGTATTGGCTGTCGTCTGCAGGCGGATCTCATCACTTTGCTGTACCCTGTACGCGGAGGCATACAGTTCCAGGTGCAGCTCCCGTACGGAAATGGTACGGGCGAATGTATCGCTGCAGAAATCATTCCGTGCAACCAGCACAACGTCATAGCTGCCAGTTTGATTGTAGATATGTTGTGGCGAAACAGTTTCCGAGATGGTGCCATCGCCGAAATTCCATGCATAACGTGATGTGCCCGATGAAGTATTGATAAAAGAAACAGTTTCATCTCTGCATACAACAGCGGGGGCTTCAAACCCTGCTACAGCACGCGGTAAAGATTCAATGGTCACCGTAACAAATGTGGAACATGTTCCGACACGGAGTTCTACATCATAAGTACCGGGAGACAGCCCGGCTACTATAGTTTCCGCGCTGCCTTCCGTCTCGAATATGATATTGCCTGCCGCATCCCTGCCGGTAATGGTGTAGCTGCCCGTATCCCCGGACGTGAAGGTAATGGTACCTTCGTTACGGCCCTGGCAGGAAGGAGTCTGGCTGCCCATGACCGGGAAAGCAGCAGTACGAACATGGAATGTATCTGTCACCAGTGTACATGCTTTCCTGTATCGTACCCAATAGGTGCCCACTCTGCTGACTGTACGAATCGCAGTTTTGTTGCCGTTATCCCATTCATAAAATCCGCCGGCAGTATCCGCCGGCAACTGTACCGACCTCCCGGGGCATATGGATATCGTATAGGCAGTATGTACGGAATCCTTAACAGGGAGGATTACGAGTGCATTGGGAAGGCCATGTCGTGCAAGTGTTCCGGATAGTAATGTAATGGTATTCAATACCACCTGAGCCTGTGTGCCAATCAGGTTCGGATTATTGATCCGGTGCAGCGTTGTCTGGTTATATACGGAAGAGGTACTTGCTCCAAAATAGAGTTTACCATCCGGCCCTTCTTTAATGTCGCCGATCCCCGATCCGGATTGGTTATGTGTATGCAGCACGGTGGCAGACGCCTGGATGGCAGCAGGCGTAGTCTGGGTTAAATCGTACTGGACCAGTTGTGAGGGGCTTGCATAGTTGGTAGATACATACAACCTCGTATCATCCGGCGAAAAGCAGATCCCGTAGTACCGTGTACCCGACCCGATAACCACGCTATTAGAGACAATACCCGTAACCGGATCAAAATCTGCCATTTCCAGTAGATCAGTCCTGCCGGCTGCCAGCTTGCGCCGGTCATGTGAAAATTTCATCATCCCGGCCTGCCCCAGTATGCCTGTACTGCCAATTGAAATAGGGGAAACAACAGGAGTCGTGTTTAAGCCTGCTGCTGTGATATTATAAGATCTGTATTCGCTTTTGAATTCATTTCGTACAACCACCCATATATCACAATTGTCTCCCGCTACGGCGGTCATCCTTTCGCTGAGAGAATCACCAAGCAATACAGCCCTGCTCGTGGATACTACGTCACCTAAACCATTATTAAGCCTTATGTCTACCATACTGTAGTAAAAGCGTTGTCGTGTGGTAAGATCACTGGGCTCCAGAGAAAACACATAATATATATGCTCACTGCCGGGCAAGGACACGATGAGCGCTCCCTGTGTGGTAGAGTTTGTGGACACCCCGAGTGCTCCGTTGGGCATCACGGTGTGGTTACGGTTCCATATGTGTTCTCCGTTGGTATAGAACAATAACCTGCCTGCTGCATCGCATACGGAGGCACAGCCTTCAATGGTACTATTTGAAAACTCGTTTATTGCCGTTCGGATCGGCTGTGGTGGTATCGTATTGAAGTCAAGGCCGGCCCTGGAACCCAAGGCCCAGACATAACCTTCTTTTTGTGCAAACAGCGTGTGAAAGGAGAAAAAGAATAGGATGAAGATGAGGTAATGTTGCTTCATTGTATAGGGTTTGTTATGACGTCATCATACGCTGTTTTAGACATCTAAGCCCTGGCAATACAGCCGGAGCTTAGATGGAAATTAAGTTAATGCAATAATTATTCCACTACAATGCGGTGCATTTCAGATCCTTTATCCGAAAGGATTTTGATCAGGTATATGCCGGAAGGCCATGCAGCAGTATTGATCTGTATATTCCCTGTAGCGGGTTTGCCGGTACGCAACAGTTGTTTACCATTAATATCAAATACATATACATCATCAATGCGTATCGTTGCATCAGCAGTTATATGCAGTACATCCCTGGCAGGAACCGGGAATATTTTGATCGGGCTGCTTTCCGGAGATAAGCTGATACCGGTGGTAGGAGCTACAGCGGTTACCTGCCTGCTGATCGTATTGCTGTCACAGTCATTGCCCAGGATAACGGTTACGGCGTATGTACCTCCTGTGTCATAAGTATGAACGGGACTCGGGCCGCTGCCTGTATTGCCGTCGCCGAATGTCCATTCGTAGGTCGTAACGTCCAGCGCGTTGGCTACACTGAAAGCATAGGTAAGTCCGTAAGCGGTAGCATTAATAGCAGTACCGGAAGGTGTACCCGGCATGGAAACCGTGATGGTGTCGCTACCAATACAGCCCTCACTGTTAGAGATTTTTGCCCAGTATATATCCGGATCTGTTATCGTGATAGTCCGGCTGGTCATCCCGTTACTCCATTCATAGTCAGTGCCGCCGACCCCTGCATCAAGTGTCAGTGCCTCTCCGTCGCAGATGGTAGTATCTCTGCCCAGGTTAATGGGGAGTGAGAGAATTGCTACAGCCAGTGTGTCTGAATAGGTTGAATCTAACGTAGAAGTACAGGTCACTTTGCAACGGTACTCTGTGGTTTGCTGATGGTTCTGCACGTTCAGGAAGGTTTTATCGCCGCCTGCAATGTCTGTAAAATCACTACTTCCATGGGGACGTTCCTGCCATTGATAGGCAATATTGGTCAGTCTGGTCACATCTTCCAGGGAAAGGGTAAAACTACCGCTGTGACAAACAGATTGTTTGGTGGTATTTACCTTCCCTCCGGCCGGCATACCATCGCAGAGCGGTACATAATAACACCGGCAACCCCCTCCGTAACCCCTGACCCATGCATTGCTAAAGCTAAAGCTACTTCCCCACACCACCCAGGGATTTGTGCCGGTATAACCGCCATTAACTGAACCGGATAGTGAACTGCTCCAGTAAAAGGCGCCGCCTGCCGCGCCTGCGCTTGTTATATTAGCTGCGCCGGTGGGATTGCGATAACCGTTATACGGCAGCTTCAGGCGAGAGCTATATGCCGTCGCCGAACTGGTTATATTTTCTTTTGTGCGTACTGTCGCCCAGACAGTAGAGTCCGGCATGTGCCAACCCGGTCCCAGTGCTGCACAGGGGTCTAATCCATTGGTAGCAGAGGAGGGCTCGACTGACCATGTGTTATTCGGGCCGATAGTAGGAATGTTAGAAGACACCAGAGCATTCCACCAATTATCACCGCTCGAAGCAGGCTGAAGGAAATTCGGATTTCCCGGACTAATACCCGCCGGATCAATTGTGGACAGTGTTACCTGCTGTGTGGAGCTGAGCGGAGACCTTACCTGATGTCCGTCATCCCAGCGTCCCCATTGGAATAAGTCGCCATATGATTGTGCATCATTATTAGCGGTAGCTACCTGACTGGAGCCAAGATTCTGCTGCAGCCATATTACACTGTCGGCGGCCCGTACGATTGTGTAAGTGACCGGGTTACCCCTGTAATTAAAGGTGACAGAACCTTTGGCTCCGATAGAGTCATGAGTGGGTAATACTGTCTGTGCCATAGCCTGCTGCTGCGTGAACAGGCCTATTGCTCCTGCACAACACAACGTAGCAAGGGCATTGAAGTGTAATTTTTTCCGGATCATACATGATAAATTTTAATCGTTAAAAAAATCTGTTCTGATAAAGTCAAAACAACCTGTAACGAATGTCTTATAACCATCTTCTAATTACAAAAAACAAGGGGATACAAAAAGGGGTACAACTATTATATAGTTGATTCAGTGCTTAAAATAAATTTACAGAAATGATATTGTGTGTGTATTCAGAGCTGTGCCACCACATCGCTGATATCTTCTTCGCTGGAGATACCTATTTTTTTACGCACGCGCTGCCGGGATTTTTTAACAGAGTCGGGAGAGATGCCCAGCATATCGGCCATTTCGCCGGTGGAGAAATTCAGTTTTACCAGTGTCAGTAAACGGGTGTCTGCCGGTGTCAGATCAGGGTATTTTTCTTTCAGCCGTATAAAGAAATTTTTATGTACCGCATCTACCAGCTTGGTAAATTCATGCCATCCTTCTTCGGTGATCAGGCTGGCCTGCCGGATACGGGCAAGGATCTTTTCCCGTTCAGCACTGTTATTGTCCGGATCTTCCGGATGCGCAAAACGGACTTGCTCCAGCTCTTCCCTGAGCTGATCCATCAGCCGGTTTTTTTCCCGGATGCTATCCACATAGCTGGTGAGTTGTTTTTGCGCATTACTGAGCTGAAGCGTGAAGATTTTCCGCTCTGAAACCTGCCGTTGCCGTACCCGGTATAATATCTGGATAATAATGATAATAGTAAGCACAGAAGCAATAATGAGCGTATTCCGCAATAATACCTGTCTTTTCCGTTCACTTTCCAGCAGTTGTATACGCGTTTCGTGCATTTCAGTCGCTACTTTCAGTTCTGTTGATTTCAGTATGGAAGCATTATATTTTTTTTGATAAATTTTATCATAATGAATGAATGAATCCAGTGAGATAGCCGTGCCGGAATTATCTTTTTTCTGTTTATAAATATCAGAAAGAATGTTGTAGACTGATCGCATGGCTTCATCGGCGCGGCAATTACAAAAGGAAAAGATGCTGTCTGCACGATCAAGGAACTGGATCGCTTTGTCCGGATCACCCTTCTGAACATATACTCTGGCCATAAAGACCAGTGAAGCGGCGGCGCTGCTCCAATTGCCCAGGCTGCTGCTGAGGTGATGATCCGTTTGTAAATACAACAGGGCAGTATCAGATTCCTTGCTGATGATGTACCCCGCCCCGATATTACCCGACATGGACGCGATCTCCACTGTATCCTTTAGCGCCTGTGCAATGGCAAGC
This sequence comes from Flavipsychrobacter sp., assembly GCA_037190845.1. Lineage (GTDB taxonomy): Bacteria > Bacteroidota > Bacteroidia > Chitinophagales > Chitinophagaceae > JBEBVQ01. The sequence continues at coordinate 7,863 of JBBCJI010000004.1, forward strand.
GCCTGTTTGCCATAGTATACGCTGGAGTCGCCTGTCTGTAAATTGTAATACACCAGCCCCAGCATCCCGTACAGGCGGTAAAGCATATGGCTGTCTGCAAAAGGGTAACGCGTAGCCTGTAGCAGATAATCCAGGCTTTTGTGCGATTCTCCGTAATCGCAATATACGGTCCCCAATGCGTAGCACAGCGGACCAGCCGCGGGAAAATTTATCAGCCCGATTTCACGGACGTGCTCCCGTGCATTGAACAGATATTCTATGCCTTTTATATAATCATTCCCGAAATAATAAGTACGTCCCAATTCATATTCAAAATAAGCAGAAAGCACGGGTAAGCGTTTTTTTTCTGCAAGCTCCAGCGCGCGGTTATACAACATGATCGACTCAGTATTACGGGACTGAGTATCCTTTCTGCCCGATAGCCAGCTGGCTTTCATTCCGTAGGAGATAGCTTCCAGTGCCGGATTCCTGTGTTTTTTACCTGTACGGATCAGTTCATCAAAACGGGCAAATACGTATACGCTGTCTGCATGCCGTATATTCCGGGCATAGAATAGCATGGATTCTCCCAGCAATGTACGCTCGTCCAGCTTTATCCACGCGTCTCCCGCAGGCTGTGCCCGTAATGTGACTGTATGTAATAGTATAAAAAGTACATGCGATATCTTTATGAAAATATGTGAAAATCCGGGTTGCATCTTTATCTGTAACGTGGTAAGCTAAAGTAATCATTTATAGATAATGTCCGGATAAAATCCGGTTGCTGATTTTTTTAATCAGGCAATTAGTTTGTTTGAAAATGTGACAAATGTGTTTATCACATTTTCCACATTCAACACATTTGTCACATTGGATGGATGGTTTATATTTGCATCCGCCTGCTAAATGATATAGAATAAATGATCCTTTCCGACAAACGTATACTCGAAGAAATTGAATCCGGGAATATTGTCATCCAGCCGTTCGACCAGAAATACCTGGGGACCAACTCCTATGATGTCCATCTGGGCAAGTATCTTGCAACGTACAAAGACAAGGAGCTGGACGCCCGTCTGCACAATAAAATCGAGCATTTTGAGATACCGGAAGAAGGTTTTGTATTACAGCCGGGTACGCTCTACCTGGGTGTAACGATGGAATACACCGAAACACATGCGCATGTCCCTTTCCTGGAAGGGAAATCTTCTACCGGTCGTCTCGGTATTGATATTCATGCCACCGCGGGCAAAGGAGATGTAGGCTTCTGCAATACCTGGACGCTCGAAATATCCTGTGTGCATCCGGTGCGTATCTATGCCGGTATGCCGATCGGGCAGCTCATCTATTTCCCGGTAGAAGGCGAGATCATCAATAAATACAACACCAAGAAAAACGCGAAATACAATGACCGTACCGTACGGCCTGTTGAGAGCATGATGTGGAAGAATGAATTTTAGTAGGGGCGGGGTTTACTCTTCAATAAGGCTGTCATGGCGGCCACCGAGCCGCCATCGTTTGAGGGTTAGCATAGCTTCAAGAGTAGTTGTGGTAACCCGCAGACGATCCCGGAGCGGAGTCCGGGATGACAACGTTTATCTTTACGTCACCGAACGGAACACCGTATACCGCAGCAGCATCTCCAGCGTCAGGCAGATGATCGCAATCAATGCAAAAGGAAAGAACAGCTCTGCGTAGTATTTGTAGGAGCTGATTTCTATCTTGGTCTTTTCGAGCTTGTCAATTTCTTTATAGATGGCTGCGAGCGAAGTATTGCTGGTAGCGCGGAAATACCGGCCATTCGTTTCGGTGGCGATTTTCTTCAGCAGCGGTTCATCAATCTCCACTTTCATCATTTGCCGTATAGTGCCCTGGGCAGTGGGAATGGGCATAGGTGCTTCGCCCATGGAGCCCAGCCCGATGGTGTACACGCGTATCTTAAAAGCTTTTGCAATCTCAAGGGCTGTTTCCGGTCCGATCTTACCGATATTATTAACGCCGTCGGTGAGCAGGATGATCACCTTGCTTTTACCGTTGGTTTTCCGGATGCGGTCTACGGCAGTGGCCAGCCCGTCGCCAATCGCCGTACCATCTACCAGCACGCCGCTTTGCACTTTGCTGATCTGTTCTTTCAGTACCCGGTGATCTATTGTGATGGGGCATTGGGTAAAACTCTCACCGGCAAACACGACCAGCCCGATACGATCTGTGGGGCGCTGGTCTATAAACTCCAGCGCTACTTTTTTGGCGGCGTCAATACGGTTGGGCCTCAGATCCTCGGCCAGCATGCTGCCGGATACGTCCAGAGAGAGAATGATGTCTATCCCTTCACTGTTGATGGACTCGGAGGTATTGCTTGACTGCGGGCGGGCTAAGGCGATCGTCAGAGCGACCAGCGTAATGATCCGCAATATGAAAAGCAACGGGCGGAAACGTATTTTCCAGGAAGGTTTTATGTTTTCCAGCCCGCGCAATGTAGTAAGCCGGATGGCGGGTACATCTTTCTTTTTACAGCGCCATTGCCACCATATCATTGCCGGTATCAGTAGCAGCAAGGCAAAAAACCAGGGGTGGGCAAAGCTTATATGTGTCCAGTCTGAGAATGCCTTGATCATTGTTTGGGATTTACATCCGGGGTTTCCGGGTGTGTGGTTGTAATGAATTTCCGGGTGGCATCCATAGCAGCGGCATGTTCATGGGGCAATGGCTGTGCTTTGGCAAATTTTGCCAGGTCTGCCGTCCTTAATATTTGTTCCAGAAGATACAGATGAGTCCGCATATCCTTATGACTACGGGCTTTATCCAGTATTTCATCCGTGGTAAGCTCCATCGCCGGGGTCCGGAAGCGTTCTTCGATATAGTCACGCAGAATGTCTGTAAGCGTTACGTAATACGCTTTTACCTGGTTACGTTGCCATAATTGCTGCTGTTCCAGTTCCTGCAGCAAACGCAGGTATTTCTGATACAGCGTTTCCGGCGGCAGTGTGGGTGCTGGTATGGGTTCTGGTGTTTTTTTGCGTCGCATGACCAGATAGATCACCAGTGCGATAAGTGCCAGCAATACTCCGCCTCCGGCGATCCAGCCTATATAATCCGTCCACGAACTGTTTACGTAAATGATCTCTTTAATGCCTTTATAACCTTTGGTCGTGTCTACGGGCACTGTTTCCACCAGCAGCTCGTAAGGCTCTGTCCGGATGATATAAGGCGTGTCTTTCCCTGCCGGAATGATGGTGAAACTGAATGCGGGGATGATGAAGCTGCCGGAATCGAAGCCGGTGATCTGCAGTTGCTGCTTATAAGTGACAAGATCTCCCTGGCGTACGGTATCAATGGGGCTTCTGGTCACCACTTCCAGGGAATTGAACGTATCGGGGACAGCGTTCCATTCTACCCGGCTTTGTTGGCTGTTGTGCTGTAATTCGATAAAAAATTTGGCACGGTCGCCTATGGTAATGCGACCTGCATCTGCACGTGCACTGACCTTTGCATCCTGCTGCGCCATGACGCCGGAGCCGGCCAGGCATATACAGGCTAAAAGGATATAGACGATTTTCTGCATTCGGGGTATTTGTATGTTTATCGGCCTTTAAAAAATCCCTGTAATATTTTTACATAATCTTCATCCGTACGTACGCTCATCAGTGTCGCTCCGCTTTTACGGAAGGTTTGCCTGCAGTATTGCTGATGTCTGTCGAAGGTATGCGCATACTGATTGCGTGTGGATACGTCACCGGTATCCAGCCAGCGCAGTTGCCTGGTTTCCGCATCCATCACATGTATCAATCCGGCAGGCGGCAGCTCGCGATCCTGCCGGTCGTACACCTGTACTCCCACAAGATCATGCCTGCGGGCAGCCAGTTGAAGGGCGGCATCGTATGGTTCGCTGATGAAATCACTCAGCACAAAGCAGATGGTTCTTTTCTTCAGCGCGTTGGTCAGGTATTCCAGCGCTGTATGGATTTTCGTACCGCCGGAATGCTCCGGTTCCAGCGCAATCAGCTCCCGGATGATACGGAGTATATGGCTGCGCCCTTTTTTCGGCGGAATAAATTTTTCCACCTGGTCGCTGAAGAAGATCACACCCACCTTATCATTATTGGTGACGGCAGAAAAAGACAAGACAGCACCGATCTCCGTAATAAGCTCCCGCTTTAGCCGGCCGTGCATGCCAAACAGGGAGCTGCTGCTTACATCTATCAGCAGCATCACGGTCAGTTCCCGTTCCTCTTCAAAAACTTTTACAAAAGGGTGCGAAAACCGGGCGGTGACGTTCCAGTCTATGTTTTTTACGTCATCGCCGGGGGTGTATTCCCGTACCTCACTGAACGACATACCCCGCCCCTTGAAATGAGAATGATATTCACCGGCAAAAATATGATTGCTCAGGCCTTTTGTCTTGATCTCAATCCTTCTGACGCGCTTGAGTATTTCGGCTGTGGTCATTATTCCTTCAGAATATTCAGTTTTACGGGTTAAACATCTCCGTGATCTAAAATAAGATACAGACAGCAAATGTAGCAGATATAGGATATACCTGTCTGTTTTTAATCTTTAAAATTTTCTGAAAATAACCTTGTGTGTGGTTGTTTGATACCGACAGAAAAATCAGATAGTCAACGGGGATAGAGCTTTCCTTGAGTGTTTTTAATATGTTTTTTCGGAGAACACTGGTTTTTTTTCTTTTTTGCCAAAAAATGAATAAAAAATTAACAATAAAATATTAAATTACATTTTGTTTTTCCAAAAAATTATGAGTTTAATATCTAATAAGACCAGATAAACCAAATAATTTATACGCATGCAAACCTTTACACAAGGAAAAATTATATTGTTCCTGTTTTCTTTAATGTTATTGACCGGTCTGCCTAATGATATCATGGCGCAAAAATCCGGGGGAATGATAGGTACTGCTAAACATAGCTATAGCCAATTCCGTCAACCGGTTTCGTTGGTCGATGCGGAGGTAAAAAAACAGAACACAGGTTTTGAAACTCATCCGGAGCTGGGCTTACTGTATGCAGGAGCACCCTGTGATGATTGCTATGAGGTGCTGGACAAGCGTACCGAAAAAACCAAAACCTTCGCTGCGCTTGGTACAAATGGAAGTCATATATGGATACAGTCATCTACAGAACCCATGCACTATAAAAATGAACAGGGGCAATGGCTGACGATACAACCGGAGCTGGCTCCATTGCCGGGTCGCAACAATGTATTTTCATCTGTTGCTTCACCCTGGCCGGTGACGATAGATGCACGTGCCGGCTTTACACAGATCGGTAAGCCGGGTCAGCGGGTATCTTTCAATCGGGAACTGGAACTGATCTTTATTGCACCTGATGGTACGGAACGCTCATTGGGCCAGGGAGATTGGAGCCGTTATACTGCCGGTGATAATGGCGTGTATGTGACGGACATCTGGCCGGGTATGGATATGGAGATCACTGTTTCCCGGGGTGGCGCCAAGACAAACTTTCTGGTAAACAGACCTCTGCCCGCCTATGCAGGTGGCCAGCTTGCCATACGTGATCATATGAAGATGGATGAAGGATTGTATTTACCTAAATCAATCAATGAGATGGTTGATGGTCCTTTGGAGATTATGCATGTTTCCGGCCAGAAGTTGTTTTTAATAAGTGCGGTATCTGTTTGGGAGCGGAATAGTAAAAGTGCAGCTTCCAGATTTAGTTACAGGATTCCGAAAGGTGTCGAAAATAAAGTGGATATTATCGTTCCCGGGAGATGGCTGAACCTGCAGGCAGATGCTTATCCGGTTACGATTGATCCTTTTTTCCAGTCCACCAACGCGGCGCCGGTAACGGGATCGGATTATGTGGCTTCCTGCAACTCAGTAACCGGTGGCTGTACTTTCGTTAATTCTGTACCGGTACCCCCGGCTATTACAGTAACAGATCTACGATTTTCTTTCGGATTTTATATAGATACTATTCCGAATTATGCCGCTTTCGATTTCAGAGTGGGTAATTGCCGGCATCCGAATGTACCTGTGGGTAACTGGAGCTGTGACACTGCAAACCTCATCCCCGCTGCATTTTATTGGTGTTCCGGTGTTAATCGTACCATTTTTGATGCAATAAAATCCTGTATTCCGAAGCCACAGTGCCCTACATATAACCTTGATGTGACCCTGCGTATGCTGAGGTGCTATCGACCCTCACCTCAACCCTGTAATTACACAGGGGTATTTGCATACGATCCCTTTGTAGTAACAGTAGAGGGTTGGACACTGGAACAGTTTGAGATCGGTGTATCTGCACCTAACGCTACGATTTGCCAGGGAGATTCCACAATCCTCAATGCCACACCCACATATGGTGTGCGCCCCTTCCAATATCTGTGGACGCCCACGGGGGCTACGGATTCTGCAATCGTTGTGAAGCCTCAGGTGAATACAACTTATATTGTAGAGTTTACAGACTCCTGTGGCAGAACCGCCAGAGATACGGTAGATGTCATTGTCACCCCCAGTGATAATCCCGGATTCACATTTGCACCGGATTCTGTTTGTCCGAATACGCCGATCACAATAAAGGGCAATGATACCGGGCAGCTCCATTATTACAGCTGGGATGTGCCGGGGAGCGCACATCCTGCGCTCAGCGGTATCAAGGAATTTACGACTACCTATGATGTCGGCGGTGTGTATGATATCATCATGTGGTACCAGAGCGCTAACTGTAAGTTTCCTGATACACAGCAGATCACCATCCATCCCGAAGTGAATGTGGAGATCCATGATACGATATGTGATGGAGAAACGTACGAATTTTACGGAAATTACTATACCAGCTCCGGAACGTACAAATATCTGAATCAAACAGTGTTTGGGTGCGATTCGGTGCTGATCCTCCACCTGCAGGTTAATCCCATACCACCCATACCTGTAGTTTCTGCCAATACGCCCTTATGCTATGGAGACGACCTGCTCCTCGAAGCATCGGAGATATCCGGTGCGACCTACAACTGGACGGGGCCACGCGGCTTTACCAGCACCGAACGGAAGCCCCGTATCTCCGCTGCGCATTTTGATATGGCAGGGATCTATTCGGCAACCTCTACGAAGCTGAACTGTGTTTCCCCGCAGGGTTTTGTGACGGTCGTCGTCAAGCCGTTACCTGAAATCGAATTACATGCGGATAAAACGGAAATATGTTCCGGCGACAGTGTACGCCTCGAGACCATTGCCAATCCCGTATATAGCTATCAGTGGCGGCCGGATTACTATATGGTTACCAATGGAACGCCTACCGCCTGGGCTGTGGTAGCTTATAAAAGCTATATGCATGTTACGGTTACAGATACGGGGCGTTGTGTCAGCAGAGACAGTATTTACATCAATACAGAACCATGCTGTGATGTGTTCCTGCCCGATGCCTTCACGCCTAATGGAGACGGAAAGAATGATGCATTCCGGATCATGACCGACGGTCATCTCAAGCTGAGCGTATTCCGGATCGTAAACCGCTGGGGTATGACGGTATTTGCAACCGGAGACCAGTACCTGGGCTGGGACGGCACATACAACGGAACCCCGCAGGATATGGATACCTACCATTATTACCTGAAGTACGGATGCCCCGACGGAGGTATATATGAAAAGAAGGGTAGTGTTACCTTGTTGCGGTAACGCGTTATATCGTTACATCATGCAGAGACAAGGCATGCCTTGTCTCTGCATATTACCGTATATACAGGAACATAAATACACACAGCAACAACGCAACCATCAGGATCATCCAGGGTTTGATGCGCTGCCACTGCATTTCTCTTGCTTTACGGGCCAGTTCGCGGTCAATCTGCAGCAGCAGGATTGTGTTGTCGCCGGCAAGCATAGTCAGCCGTCCGCTGATGTCGTGAAAGTAGCGGTATTGCATGCCATTTAAAGCACGTAGCATTTCCCGTAGTATCTGTTTGTTTATTTCTTTATCTGCAACCTTGTTTAGTATGGCCAGGTGTGTATCCGAAAGTAGTAGTAATGTGTATTCATATAGCGCCGCCTGGCTCATGCGGTATGTATCAACGGCAGACATATGATGCGCCAGTTTGAGGCATTCGTTATATATCCAGGCCGGCGTAATTACGACCGGCTTTTGCTTCTGTGCATAACCCGAGAGCCATCTTTCCTCGTCGTATACGACCCGTCGTTTTGGGTGCGATAATATTTCGTATGCTTCGCGGATATCGTGAAAATAATGTGTTGCGTACTGATCGCCGGTGTTTTTGTCGGGATGATATTGATGTGCCAGCCTGCGGTATGCTGTTTTGATCTCCTGCAGGGTAGCCTGCGGAGTAATGCCCAGTGTTTTGTAATGATCCTTTATTTGCATTATGACACATTCGTCACATTCAATACATCTGCCGCATTCATTGATCTTTATAACGCCACAGATGCATACAGGCGTAGCTGCGGTAAGGCGCCCAGCGGCCGGAAATCTTCAGCAAATGTTCGCGAAATGCTTTTTTATCTGTCTGATCCAGCTTATATAACCGTGCCATCGCCTGCTGTATGCCCAGGTCATCCGGTGAAAAAATGTCCTCCCTGCCGAGTGTAAATATCAGCAGCATTTCCACCGTCCATCTGCCGACGCCCTTGATAGGAGTAAGAAACGACATCACTTCCTCGTTGCTCATCCGGTAGAGCTTTTTGTCTTCCATGCCCTGCTCCAGAGCATACTGTGCCACATTACGGACGTATTGTGTTTTGGCGCCCGACAGGCCGACGCTGCGTAATGTTTCAACCGGTAGCGACAATATTTGTTCCGGGGAAGGTTCGGCGCCGTCAAACAGATCGAGGAACCGGCGGTAAATGACTGCAGCTACCTTTGTAGACAACTGCTGACTCATGATAGATGCACAAAGCTGCAGACAAATATTCCGCTCTTTTTTCAACAGAAAGGGTGGTTGTGCTTTTAGCAAAGGCAACAGTTTTCTGTCGCGCGATAAATGCTGGTAATAGACGGGCGGTTGTGCAGGAGCCATATGATCCGCCGTTAGAAGAATAAAAACTTTTTCTTTTTGATGATCCGGACGGAGGTCATACGGATATCTTTTTCCGGACGGTCGGCTCCGTCACGCGCTACATTGGCAATTTTTTCTGCAATGTCCATGCCTTTGGTTACTGTGCCGAATACGGTATAGTTTCCGTCCAGAAATGCTGCGCCGCCTTCTGTTTTATATACTTCTCTTTGTGCCGGTGTGAGCGTCCGTCCGCTGCGTTGCGCAATATTATCCAGTTCTGCATCGGTATATTTCTTCCCGGTTACGATATAAAACTGGCATCCCGATGAAGCTTTTTCCGGGTTATTGTCCCGTGCGGCAGCCAATGCTCCGCGATGATGGTAATATTCATCATTGATTTCTGCAGGGACACGGTAACCGATATCGCCCGCTCCAAGCCGCTGTCCGGCTTTGGCTGTTTTAGAATCGGGATCGCCGCCCTGTATCATAAACCCGGGGATCACCCGGTGAAACAGTGTGCTGTCGTAAAATTTGTCTTTGATCAGCTTGATCATATTATCCCTGTGTTGCGGGGTTTTGTCGTACAATACCAGCTCAATTTCCCCTTCCGTAGTTGTGATCCGTATTTTTGTTTTCTGGGTATAACCCAATAAAGCATATACCATCAATGCACTCAGTAAGATGATGTGTTTCATATATGTTGTGTTTGTAAAAGCGAAAGCATAATTACAAAAAAAAACGTTATCGCAGATAATTGAGCAGATTTTGCCCGGTTCAGATTTGCATCAGTAAGATGATGGATGGGGAATGTGTGGATTGATGTAAATAAAATGGCGGCATTTATGGTGCCGCCATTTTATTTATTTGTAGTGCAGGTTTTTTATTGTGTCTGCTTAACAAATTTTCCGACATGTAAGATATGTCCGTTTGCATCCGCTACACGGATGATATAAAGACCGTTTCCTATGCCAGTAAAAATAGCGATTACTGATGATCACAAGCTTGTCGCAGAAGGACTGAAAAATATACTGGCACTGGAAAAAAATTCAGCGTTATAGCTGTGTATGTATCGGGTAACGGTCTGCTCAGTGGTCTTGAGAAAGCGCAACCTGACGTGCTGCTGCTGGATCTTCAGCTTCCTGATTATACGGGTAATGAACTGGTTCGCATTATCACCCGGCAATATCCGGCGATTCGTATCCTGATCCTTACGAGTATGGAAGCCTTGTTTCATGTCAAGGACGTCATGCAGCACGGCGCTTCAGGATATCTGACAAAAGATGCAGAGCCTGCTGTTTTACTGCGTTGGTGAAAAAAGCGCTACAGCTTGGATTGGTGGAATGATCATTCCCTGGATAATCCGGAGATGTCTGCGTATGTGCCCGGGAATTATTTTTCATAAACAATTAATGCTATATTTTATAAATTTATTATTTTCGAAATCATTTTTCACCTGCTCTTTCGGATAAACGTTATCCCGTTTGCATCATGAAAGACAAAACACAACTACAATATAATGGAATCACAAAAAGTAGACATGTTTATCATGAACAATGGCAAGTATTTTGAAAGTCACCAGCTCCCTGCTATCCGGGAACGTCTGCTGGAGCTTGATGATTCAAAATGGGTGCTGATACAGACGCTGCAGTTTAAAGATCCTACAGTCAGCCTGATCGTTTCCCTGCTGGGCGGCAGCCTGGGTATTGACCGTTTCCTGATCGGAGATGTAGGCCTGGGTATCGGTAAGCTGATCACCTGTGGTGGTTTCGGTATATGGGCAATCATAGACTGGTTTATGATCATGGGGGCCACACGGGAGAAGAATATGCAGGTTGTAAACCGGGTACTTTATTCGTGATGAGCAAAGGCAAGGTATACCGGGTGCTATTCCTGGTCACAGCGGCTGGTTTGCTGTGGCTGGCAGGGGTATATCATTCCTTTGAGGTCCCCGGTGTCTGTATCATAAAACATACAACCGGTATACCCTGTCCTTCCTGCGGAACCACCAGATCTGTAATAGCAATCCTGCACGGAGACGTATATGCTGCACTTCGCTGGAACCCGATGGGCATACCTGTATTCTTGCTCCTGTTCCTGATCCCTGTGTGGATCGGGTATGATCTTGTTGCAGGCAAAGCGACACTTTGGGCCGGTTACCGGAAAGCAGAAACCTGGTTTCGCCGGAAGCAGGTGGGAATACCTGTGCTGCTCCTGGTTGCAGTCAACTGGTTATGGAATATTTATAAAGGGTTATGATCAGCATTAAAAAATTCCCATACACACCCGGTGAGCACGAAACCGAAAAGGCTTCCAATAGCTACCTGATGTCTGTAATTGCATTGATGGCCGGATTACCGCTGCCAATCGTCAACCTGATCGCCACATTGATTTTTTATCTCGGCAACAGGAAGGGTACTTATTTTGTACGTTGGCACTGCATGCAGGCATTGCTGTCGCAGTTGTCGCTGTTGCTGATCAACAGCATCGCTTTCTGGTGGACGATATCGGTTGTTTTCGGGAAGGATATTGCTGACGTCCGTTATTTTGCTTACATCATTACAGTAGTATTCTTTAATCTGGGTGAATTTGTTGCCACTGTCTATACTGCCATACAAACAAGGAAAGGTCTGCATGTGGAATGGTGGTTTTATGGGGGGCTTACACATCTCCTGGTATCCGAAAACAGCCGGGGTATAAAAAAAATATTCCTTCAGTTCCTGATCATTGTCCTTTGCTTTACCGGTCTGTTGTTTGTTTTCAACAGGATCAACTGGCCGGAAGTATTTAACGTCCGGCAGGTAAAGCAGACGATGGAAGAAAAACTGGGAGATGTACTTTGGAAAACATTTGAGCAATCCGGCGGCGAAGTGCACGACAGGCAGGTAACAGCGCCTGTAGACAGCCTGCTGACGCACCTCTGCCGGGAGAATCATATTGACCGGGATGTCATAAAGCTACATGTAGTACAACAGGATGATGTAAATGCTTTTGCTTTACCAGACCGGCATCTGGTTGTTTTTACCGGCCTGATCGAAGCATGCGAAAATGAAGCGGAGCTGTGCGGTGTGCTGGGGCATGAACTGGCGCATATAGAGCGAAAGCACGTCATGAAAAAGCTGGTACGGGAAGTGGGGTTGTCTGTGCTGGTCTCCATGACAACCGGGAAGGGCGGCGGCGATGCTGTAAAGTCTGTCCTGAAAGTACTTACTTCTTCGGCATATGACAGGGAACTGGAACGTGAAGCGGATATGACATCAGTAGATTACATGGCACAGGCGGATATAGATCCCGAACCGTTCTCCCGTTTTATGTATCGGTTGGGCGCCAGGCAGGAAGATATGCCGGAACAGTTATTTTGGATATCGTCTCATCCCGCTTCTGAAGAACGCGCTGTGCAGATCGCCGGTTATGCAAAAGATAAAAACGTAACGCCCTGTACTGTCTTAGCTGCCGGGGAATGGGAGCAGTTGAAAGTGTATTTAAAGAAGAAATAACATATCCCGTTGGTGATTTGTACCAGATCACCTAATTTTGCACCCGGAACTGATGATACCCGAATGAAGAAACCTGTACGCTATATTATGTGTTGGTTGAAACGTTACTTTCCTGTACAGGAGAGGGGTGCTATCCGTATATCATGAATTAATAACAAACTGATAGATTGATGATGCCCTTCGGACTGATCCGAAGGGTTTTTTGTTAAATAAAACCGAAACAATGATGAAACTGATCAATAAAAAAATATGTATGACGAAGGACATCGGTATCCACGGAAATGTTTTCGGGGGGATACTGATGTCGTGGATTGATGAATCTGCCGCCGCTTTTGCGACTGAATATTGCTGCACGCCCAATATGGTCACTCTGCGGGTGGGGGAGATGTTATTCAAAAAACCACTCAAGGTAGGTAATCACGTGCGGCTGTATGGGGATGTCGTTCGTCTGGGCAATACCAGCCTTACGCTCAATATTGAAGCGCGCAGGTATAGCGTATACAGCGGGGAAGAGAAGGTGGTATGCACCACATCCATTACTTTTGTGCGGATAGACGAAGACGGTAACCCGACACCTATCGGCGAATCCGTCCGGAATCGTTATGAAAACAAGCAGGGTGTGACTTTGTAGTAAACATATCCTCGTAGTCAGTAGGATATACGGTCTTCCCTGCGCCGCCATTCTTCAAACACACGGATCGCTTCATCCCTGCATAGCATGGTCATAGGAATGATCCGTTGCTGTACGGGCGCTTTTAATTCTTCGTAGATCAGGTTGTCGTCGAAGCCGATTGCAGCGGCATCGTTACGGGTATTGGCAAAATATACGGCACGGGGACGCGCCCAGTAGATGGCGCCCAGGCACATAGGGCAGGGCTCGCAGGAAGTATAGATTTCGCAGTTGTGCAATTCATGCACCCCGAGGTGATGACAGGCATCCCGTATAGCGACTACTTCCGCATGGGCTGTAGGGTCATTCGTAGCGATCACCTGGTTCCAGCCACGTCCGATGATTTCGTTCTGCCGTACAATAACACAGCCGAAGGGTCCTCCTTCGGCTGTGGTGTCAAGGCTTTTGCGGCTCAGCTCAATGGCTGCCTGCATGAATTTTATTTCACGTTGCTGTTGCATGGTTATCGTTGCTGCTGCAGCACGTGGGCGCCCATCGTCTTACTGATCTTTTCGGCAAGCCCCTGTACTTTTTGCTCCAGTTCTTTACCATAGGTTTCGTCACCGCCGGTAAGCGCGAGTCCGCCGATTGCATTAATGATACCCAGATTCCGTTGAATATCACTGGCCATACCCTCTCTCCGGCTTTCACTCAGGCTCAATATCCAGTTGATATCGGCTTCGAGATTTTTGACAAACTGTTTGCTGATCCTTCTGCCGCCTTCTTTGTCACCGATATTATAATATCCCATTGCCATGAAATAAGCGGAAGGTTCAAACCCGCCGATCATGTACGGATTATACGCATAAGCGGCCTGGGTAATGGAAGCGTCCACGTGATCGAGGAGTTTTTTTGCATCTTCCTTACGTCCTGTACGGGCAAGCTCTTCTGCTATGCGCGGGGCGTTATTGCGGTATGCGGTAAACATGATGCGGTTCTTCTCATCAAAGTATACATCTTTACGTTCACCTCCCCCCCATTTATAATTCATGAACAGGTCATAGCTCTTCTCAACGTCCACAAACCCGATATCCTGCCTGCCTGCCCCTCCGGCCCCGAAATGTTTGTAGGGTACCAGCCGGTAGACAATACCTTCAAGCTTCAGATAATCCTGCATGCCCTGATAGTTGTCGCCCGGCAGGCCACCGCCGAAGTATATCGGGCGTTTCCAGCCTTGCTGTGCTACTGCGGCTACGATGTTCATTACAGCAAGATCGTCTTTATATGCGGCATCCTTACCCAGATTAAATCTCATTTCAGTGACAACCTGTCCTGTATCCTCAGCTTTCAGCAATCCTTCGGCCAGCAGTTGTTCTTTAGACAGCGAAGGCACGAAGAAGTTTTTGGTGGGGATGTAATTTACATATTCCCCTCCGCGGGTCTGCAACTGGCTGCTTTTGTTTTCATCAATAATGAAATTGCAAACGTCCACCAGGCTGATATATTTATCCTGCGGGATCGCCGGATTAGCATAGTAGGCGAGTCCGTTCCTACGGTCGCCGATATATTTGTCGCGGGTCCAGATCATGGGGACGGGATCTGCATCATTGATCTTGTAATTGAGCTGATCTATATACCAGTCTATACCAAGCAGGCTCAGATTGATAACCCGTACGTCGGTCCGGATGCCTTCCACTTCCTGCAGATACCAGAGCGGGTACGTGTCATTATCGCCAAAAGTGAAAAGAATGGCATTGGGTGCGCATGACTGCAATGTATTCAGTGCGGAGGCATGGGCCAGGGTTTTCTTAGACCGGTCGTGATCATCCCACTCCACCTTAGCCATCAGTGCAGGTACGGCGAGCAGGCAGATGGCAACGGTGAGGAACGCGCCTGCTTTTCCTTTTATGGCTTTCCGTATCCACTGGTGTGCCATCAGCACACCGAGACCGATCCATATAGCAAATGCATAAGTGGAACCAGCATAGGCATAATCCCGCTCACGTGGTTGTATAGGCGTATTATTCAGGAACATGACCACTGCGATGCCTGTGAAGAAAAACAGCAGCATCACGATGAAGGCATCTTTCCGGTGCAGGTTGAAGTGGAGTACCATACCCATGATGCCGAGTATGAGCGGTAGGAAGTAAAGCTCATTCCGGGCTTTATTGTTTCCGTATCCGTCCCCCAGCTTATCCAGGTCGCCTACACGCGCTTTATCCAGAAATTTGATGCCGGATATCCAGTTGCCGGCACGCGGCTCTCCCTGTCCTTCCACATCATTCTGCCGACCGGCATAATTCCACATAAAATAGCGCCACCACATCCAGTTTACCTGGTATTTAAAGAAGAACTTGAAGTTGTCAGCAGACGTCGCGTCATCATTAGGTCCGAGGTTCAGGTAGTTTCTGTAGAATGCTGCGTGATTGGGATTATTGCTGCTCCAGATGCGGGGAAAGAAGCGCATCCCCGACGGGTCGAACACGGGTTCCGGCTTTGAGCCGACAACTACGTACTTGTCTTTCCCTTTTTCATTTTGTGTGGCATCATACAGCTTGCCGCGTTCTTTATAATCTACAACAGGAGTATTAAAATCCGGTCCCCAAAGTAAAGGCTGCTGTCCAAACTGTTCGCGGTTTACATAAGAGAGGAATCTGTCTGCATTGTCGGGATTCGTCATGTCTATGGCTACATCTGCACGTGAACGGATCACAGGTGCGAAGTAACTGGTAAAGCCGATGAGCACGAATATCAGGCAGAGCATACCGGTATGCAGCAGGTAGTAGTTCTTTCTGCGTGCGTAGATCAGTGTTCCGATTACCGCGCCGGCGATGAGTAACAAGGAGAAAATAGCCCCTGTATCGAACGGAAGACCGAATCCGTTAACAAACATCACCTCAAACTTAAAGGCCAGCCAGGGAATACCCTGTATCACACCAAACTGTACCAGCGCTAATAAGATACATCCGATAAAGAAGGCAAAAACGCCGCCTTTTACCGTCGGTTCGTAGCGTTTGAAATAATATACCATTGCCAGAGCCGGTATGGTAAGCAGGTTCAGCAGATGCACGCCGATAGAGAGTCCCATCATATACGCAATGAATACCAGCCAGCGGTCTGCATATTTATTATCTGCTATGTCTTCCCATTTGAGAATGGCCCAGAATACAAGCGCGGTAAAGAATGAAGAAGTAGCATAAACTTCTGCTTCAACGGCAGAGAACCAGAAGGTGTCAGAAAATGTATAGGCCAGCGCACCTACGAGCCCGGCGCCCATGACCAGGAAAAGCTGGATCCCTTCCGGTTCTTTTTTGTCGCCGGATGCCACCAGCTTACGCCCCATATGGGTGATGGTCCAGAAAAGGAACAGGATGGTAAGACCGCTTACCAGGGCAGAGAATGCGTTGATCACGGCTGCTACATTTTCCGAAGGGCCGGCAGTGTATACATTCCCTCCGGCCAGGAGGCCGAAAACACGCTGCAGCAACATAAAGAACGGGGCGCCCGGAGAGTGCCCTACTTCTACTTTATATGCACAGGCAAGAAATTCTCCGCAATCCCAGAAGCTGACGGTAGGCTCCATCGTCAGCAGGTAGATGATAAAAGCGAAGATGCCGGTGGCCCATCCGAGAATGTTATTAATGTTGCGATAACTCATTGGTAATAAATTTATTTTCTTTAAGCACAATGCGCCGTAGCGGTCGTCGGCGACAAAAATAGAAAAATAGCTTAATCTTCAAAGAAAAGGAGGTGCATTTAACAAGCCTTAATATAAGGTAGGCGTTAAAGGAGGCTGTCTTAAAAACTCAACGGTGTCATCCTGACGAAGGAAGGATCCCACATAATACCGGACAATCCTGCATTATGTGAGATCCTTCACTCCGCTCTGCTTCATTCTGGATGACACAGTGGACAGATGCATGCACTATGTCATCTTTTCGGCGGAAGATTACTTCTTTTCATTTTCATTACCCGGAGCTTTTTCGATCAGCTCCATAAACTGATCCAGCTTGGGCGTGATAATGATCTGGGTACGTCTGTTTCTTGCTTTTCCGTTATCCGTGGCATTGCTTGCGATCGGATTGTATTCGCCCCGGCCGCCGGCAGTGAGGCGTTTGGGGTCAACACCATAATTATTCTGTAATGCCTGTACCACTGAAGAAGCCCGCAGTGTACTTAAATCCCAGTTATTCCGGATGTTGGGCCGGGAGATAGGCACATCATCTGTATTACCTTCGATCAGGACGTCATAATCACGATAGTCTTTAATGATCTTGGCGATTTTACTTAACGTTTCGCCGGCCTGGTCAGAGATCTCATAGCTGCCGGATTTATACAACATGTTGTCTGACAGCGATATGTATACAACGCCTTTCAGCACCTGCACGTTTACATCCTGCAATTCCTCGCGGCTCAGAGAGCGGGTCAGGTTGTTGGTCAGCACCATATTGAGTGAATCGCTCTTATTCTTGGCATTGATGAGATGCTGGATATACTGGTTGGAGGATTTGATCTCATCCACCAGCTTGGCAATATTTACATTACCCTGGCTGGTAGAGGTAAGGCATTTGTCAAGCGCGGTCTGCAGTGCAGACAGGTTAGACCTTTCGGCTGCCAGTTGCTCTTCCAGGCTGTTAACCCTTGCTTTTGAGGCGGAAAGCTCACCCTGGCACTCCTGATTTTGTGTATTCAGTTCACGTGCCTTTTGTTGCAACTGATTGTGACTGGATTGCAGTTGCTTATATTTCTTTTGGCTCACGCATCCGCTGCCTATTAATAAAGCCAGCGTGGCAATCGTTAAAACATTCCGTTTCATAGGCTTGTTATTTAATGAAATTTTTGATTATGAATAAAGTGGTTTTGTAGTATGCACAAGATACGGTATAAATCGTATACAAGAACTATACCATCGTTTTAATCTGGAATTTGTGTGAAATTTAATACATGGGTTGAACATGGAAAATCCGGTAAACATATTCGTTGCATTTAGTACATAGGTTACATTAAACAGATCGACTCCACCGGTTAATGGTCGCATTTTATAGAAAAACTTCTGCATCACTCCTGTTTTCAGACGATTTTTATTGTTATGTTTGTCTGGATATTAGGTGTTTCCCATTCAGTACCATTTCTGCTGTCGCAGTTTGTGGCATTGTTTATGTAGCGGAAACGTAATGAAAAAAGTTATTTAATTTATTTCCAAACACTCATTTTTCGAATGGAAAAGGAAAAATATAAAGTACTGCTCGTCGAAGACGATACCAACTTCGGGCAGGTATTAAAAAATTACCTGGAACTGAACGACTTTGTAGTAGAACTCGCACGTGACGGTATACTCGGCCTGGCTGCTTTCCGCCGTGAAAAATTTGACATCTGTCTGCTGGATGTGATGATGCCTAATATGGACGGCTTTACCCTGGCAGAAGAGATCCGGAATGTAGACCCGGATATCCCTCTGTTTTTCCTGTCTGCCAAAAGCATGAAGGAGGATATCCTTGGCGGGTACAAGCTGGGAGCGGATGATTATATCACCAAACCTTTTGACAGCGAAGTACTGCTGCATAAGATTCGCGCCGTGCTCAAACGCAACCAGGAGCTCCAGGAAAAGCAACACGCACAGGTGGAATGGCAGATCGGCGCTTATCATTTCAACAGCAAACTCCGTACGCTTGAGGTCAATGGGGATGCGCAAACTCTTTCACCGAAGGAGAATGAGTTGCTCACGATGCTCTGCGAGTATAAAAATGACCTCCTGCCGCGTGAGACTGCCCTGAAGCGCATCTGGGGCAGCGACACATACTTCAACGGAAGAAGCATGGATGTTTATATCGCCAAGCTCCGCAAGTATCTCAAGCAGGACAGCAGTGTGGAAATTGTCAACATCCACGGGAATGGCTTCCGGCTGGTAGTGCCGGAGTAATTAATTAACCAATTTGAGAATTTGAGAATTTGAAAATGTGCCAAATGTGTTGAATGTGGGAAATGTGATAAACACATTCGTCACATTCAACACATTTGGCACATTCCCAACGTGCTTAAATCCAACTAACTTAGCGGCCTGATATAACTTTCATGAAGCATTTACCCAACCTGCTTACACTTACAAACCTGTTTTTCGGTTGTATTGCAATCGTGTTTATCCTTGATGCACAGCCTTTCCAGGTGCTGATCAACGGGGAATATTATTATGTTACCGGTACGGAGCGTGCTTATTGGGGGGCAGTTTTCATAGGTCTGGCGGCTGTCTGTGATCTGCTCGACGGTTTTACAGCGAGGACATTGCAGATATATTCCCCGATCGGAAAAGATCTGGATTCACTGGCTGACCTGGTGTCTTTTGGTGTGGCGCCGTCTATGATTCTTTTCAAAATGCTGTGGGCTGCATGGATGCTGGAAGAAGACGCCTTTGATATTTCGATGTTGTCTATGGCGCCTGCGTTTCTGATCACCTGCTTTGCTGCATTACGCCTGGCGCGGTTTAATGTAACCCCGGCAAAAGGATCCGGTTTTACAGGTATGCCCGTGCCTGCTGTAGGTTTACTGGTAGCATCTTTTCCGCTTATTAACTTTTACAATCCTTATGGTATAGGAATGTGGCTCCAAGGTAAATGGACGATATATCTGATCGTTGCGGTGCTCTGCTGGCTAATGGTATCGCAGATACGGTTCTTTAAGTTTATGCCTCCAAAATGGAGCATGTCATACCTGTGGCCAAGGCTTATTCTTGTGATTGCAGGTGTTGCGACGCTTCCTTTTCTGGGGTCGGCTGCGGTACCATTGGTCTTTATCCTTTATGTCCTGCTTTCGCTTATATACCGGGATCCGGAACCAATTTCTTCCGGTGAAAATGCCATGGCATAGTTACCTTTGTATCCCAAGCATCATACAAAAACATTCCAGTAATGACTTACATAGCTCATATCAACGTAATGCCGCTCAAAGAATTGCTCGATCCGCAGGGAAAAGCGGTCAACAGCAGTCTCCATAATCTCGGCCTGAGCCAGGTGCGCAATGTGCGTATCGGCAAACACATCACGTTGCAGATCGAAGCGGCAAGCCGCGAAGAAGCTGAGGCAACTGCAACAGATGCCTGCAAAAAACTGCTGGCTAATCCCGTAATGGAATCGTTTGAGTTTACGCTCACGGAGGCGTAGGTAATATGCGTCTTTATCTCGTTCCATCGCCTGTTGGTAACCTGGGAGATATTACTTACCGGGCGGTGGAGGTGTTGAAAAATGCGGATGCCATCCTCTGCGAGGACACGCGTACCAGTGGCGTATTACTGCGGCATTACGGGATACAAAAACCGCTCACGCCGTATCACCAGCACAACGAACATAAAATACTACAGCTGCTTGTCAGTCGCCTGCAGGAAGGCCAGACCCTGGCATTGCTGACTGATGCCGGTACACCGGGCATTTCGGATCCGGGGTTTTTACTGGTGCGCGAATGTATCCGCCATGAGATCCCTGTGGAATGCCTGCCTGGCGCTACAGCATTTGTGCCTGCTTTGGTACAATCCGGTATTCCTTCTAACCGGTTTGTATTCGAAGGGTTTCTCCCGCTGAAAAAGGGGCGCCAAACTATGTTGGGCAAGATAGCTAAGGAAGAGCGTACGATCATATTATACGAATCTCCGCACCGCCTGGTGAAGACACTCCGTGAGCTTGCAGAAGTATGCGGTGCATCACGCCCTGCCGCTGTATGCCGCGAGTTGACTAAGATGTTTGAAGAAACCCGCAAAGCCTCTTTGTCGGAGCTGGCCGCTTGGTACGAAACACATCCGCCAAAAGGCGAGATTGTGATTGTGGTTGCGGGAAATGAATAACGAAATGCATGGATGTTGCAAATCCGCTCATTCGCCCTAACTTGCAACATCCATGCATCCAGACAATCGTTTTGCAGACATTATATTACCGCTCAACCTGCCCAAGCCGCTGACGTACGGTATCCCTTCGGAAATGCAGGAGGTGCTGCAGCCCGGTATGCGTGTGGAAGTTTCGCTGGGGCGCAATAAGCAGTATGCCGGTATTGTGGTACGGATACACAATGAGCAACCCGAAGCCTATCAGGTAAAACCCATTCGTAATGTGCTGGATGATACGCCCGTGGTGAACGGTATCCAGCTTCGCTTCTGGAACTGGATCGCGGATTATTACCTGGCTACGCCGGGTGAAGTGATGCAGGCCGCTTTGCCGGCTCATCTGAAGCTTTCAGGAGAAACCCGATTGCAATGGATGCCGCAGCATGAAGATGTGCTGTATGAGTGGAGCAAGGAAACAGCGTCCGCAGCAGAGATGCTGGAACAAAGACAGGAGCTGACATTGGGTGAATTGAAGGGACTTGTCGGTCAGCGCGCACTGTCGCGCGTGATCTATGAACTGCTGGAGCAGGAAGTGGTGGTCATCAATGATTCGCTCGAACCCTCGTATCGTCCGCGTAAAGAGCGGATCATTCGCCTTTCTCCGGAATACAGGGATGAACAGAAACTTTCATCACTATTTGATGTTCTACAGCGTGCACCGAAGCAACTTGAACTGCTGATGGCTTATGTGCAATTTTCGATGCAACATCCGTACGTGCGTCAGGCAGACCTGCTGGAACGTACATCGGCTAATGCATCTCAAATAAAAGCCTTATCGGATAAAGGTATATTTATCATAGAAGAAAAAGCGACGGACCGGCTTGTGTTTTCGGGTAAGGAAGAAGCACGTACCATTGAATTCACGCCCGCACAGCAGCTCGCCTATGATCAGCTTAGCGAAGGTCTGTCGGAGAAAAATGTAGCGTTGTTGCAAGGTGTTACCGGGAGTGGTAAAACATTGCTGTACATCCATAAGATCAGGGAATATCTTGCTGCAGGCAAACAGGTTGTTTTTCTCTTGCCTGAAATAGGACTTACCACCCAACTGGTAAGCCGCCTGTATGCTTATTTTGGAGAAGAGCTGGGTGTATATCATTCCCGGTTCAGTAATAATGAGCGGGTGGAGATATGGGAGAAAGTACAGCAGGGTGTTTATCGTATTGTTGCAGGTCCGCGTTCTGCGCTCTGGCTTCCTTATAAGAATCTCGGACTAATTGTAGTAGACGAAGAACATGACGGCTCTTACAAGCAGAAAGATCCGGCGCCGCGTTTTCATGCACGCGATGCGGCAATTTACCTGGCCGGTTTGCATGGCGCCAAGGTGATACTGGGCTCTGCCACACCTTCGGTAGAAAGTCTTTATAATGCACATCAGGGAAAGTATAACCGGGTGTTGCTGGAGGAACGATACCAGGGTGTGCGTTTGCCTGCTATTGAGTTGATCAATGCCACATCGCTGACCGTTGCGCGTACGCGTGGATTTTCTTTACTGACACCGGAGCTGCAACAGGCAATCGCAGAAGCACTGCAGCAAAAAAAGCAGGTGATTCTTTTCCAGAACAGACGGGGATATGCACCATTTCAGCTATGTACGGTCTGTGGATGGGTGCCTCATTGTAAAAACTGCGCTGTATCGCTCACCTATCATAAGATCACGGATAAGCTGCATTGTCATTATTGCGGATTGAAGAGCGCAGTGATACATACCTGTCCGTCTTGTGGCAGTAACCGGTTGATCAGTAAAAGTTTTGGTACGGAAAAAATTGAGGAAGAAGTGCAGCAGGCTTTCCCCCGTGCACGCGTGGCGCGTATGGATACCGATAGCCTCCGTGGTAAAGACAGTCTGACGCAGCTTCTTGAGAAGTTGGAAAAACAGCGGATTGATGTTCTCGTGGGTACGCAGATGGTGGTTAAAGGGCTTGACTTTGCCCGGGTGGCGCTGGTAGGTATTCTGAGTGCCGATAGCCTGCTGAGTTATCCGGATTTCCGGGTAAATGAACGTGCTTTTCAACTGATGGAGCAGGTAAGCGGCAGGGCAGGCAGAGCAGATGGCGCCGGGAGGGTATTGATCCAGACGTACAATATGGAGCACCCTGTGCTGAAGTGGGTGCAGGAGCATGATGTAGCTGCGTTCTACGAACAGGAGATCCGTGAACGGGCGGAGTTTTTTTATCCTCCTTTCACACGTTTGATACGGGTTGTTTTTAAACACCGGGATGAGACAGTAGCGGCCAGGGCTGCTGCGCATATGGCAAACGCATTACAATCTATTGAACACATAACTGTACAGGGGCCGGCGCCGGCATTGGTCGCGCGTGTCCGCAATCTGTATATACAGGAGGTATGGGTCAAATGTTCCAGAGATACACAGGTTTTATATCAGGTTAAATACCTGATCCGGGAATACCGGCAGCAGATTATTCATACAAAAGGTTTTTCGGCTGTACAGATTATACCGGATGTGGATCCGGTATAATCAATCAACCGTAGAGACGCGATGCATCACGTCTCTACGATGGTGACGACATCCGTTTACGGGAATTGTTCCGTGATTGTACCCCGGATCCCGTAATGGGTTGCGGTTGCTGCGGTGATTTTACGAAACGTTCTTTCAGCGATTTCCCTATACCGATTACTGATGTATAATTGAGCGGCAGCTCCAGTAACACATGCAGATAACTCAGGAAAAACAGCCACAGCAGCCCCATGGTATAGTTGTATATATACAGGCTGATGCTCACCACCCAGAAGATGATCACAATGGCAAACCGGGCCTTCGGTACTTTATGCCATTGTATAACACGTGTTTTGGAGAACCAGTTCAGGTAATGATATGTATAGGCGAAAGCAATGAACCGGGCCATCAGGATACCTGTCTTGGAGTTGAATACCTCATTGAGCCAGTAAGTCATATTGGTCCCCTCCGTTTTATAACCGAAAAAGCTGACCAGCGACTGGATGTGCATCTGGAAAAAACCGACACCCTGTTCTCCGCCAACGTAGGCGTTTTTCCCATAATCGCTCACCGGAAAGAATACGGTATCCGGGTAAACATTGAACAGCAGGATAGGGCATAGCACCAAAATGACGACCGATAAAATACCGAGCCGGCTTTTGCTTTTCAGCGCTCCGTACAGCATAAACAGTCCGGTAAATATATACACATGCACCAGCGTAGGCAGGAACACCGAAAGGAAAAGCCAGAAGTGTGAGGAAAGCTGCGATGTTACGATAATAAGAAAGATACCCACGATCCGGTAGAATGTATTTTTTACCAGTACAAATACCAGCGAGGACAGCAGGGCCACCCAGGCAAGCTGAGTGTTAAACTGAGCCGGAATGTCTATCTCAAGCCGGTATATGGAGTTGAAGAAGGTAATGGATACCAGCACACCTATGATCAGCAGGAACAAGGCATCGTATCTGCCTTTGGTATAGTAGTTACGGTCGTGGAGCCAGGATATTTCAGTAAGATAATGCATCGGGCCCAGTATCGCGTAGCTGAATAAAAACAGTTCGAAAGGGATCATTACAGCTACACAACATGAAACCAGCATCAGGCCGATATTCACTGCATCAATCCGTTCGGTAGCAGATAATTTTGTCATAATGAAAGTTTGATTTGCCCGATCCGGTTATGTGGTCATTCATTTAAAGATACAAATATGATCATCACTGCCCACATCTGTCTGACCTTCAAAGTTATTTAGTTTTTTTTACTCATACGGTAGTAACGCTGTGTTAATTTATCGATTTCATTGAATGCCTTATAGATGTCTATGCATAATACTTCGATAAATTGTAATTACCTGCCTTTGAATATAATGCCCAGCCCGGGTGTCGGGGTAATGTTGACCACCCCGTTATCAAACTGCAATCCTTCGGCCACGTCTTCTTTCAGCAGCAGAGGGCCGTCGGCGTCCGCTTCATCTGCAAGCGGCATCAGATGCGCCAGTGCTGCCGTGCCAACCGTACTTTCACACATGGAGCCGAGCATGACTTTCAGGCCAAGCTGCCGTGCTTCCCGTATCATCCGCAGCGCAGGAGTAATGCCCCCGCATTTGGTAAGCTTGATGTTTATGCCATGAAATTTTCCGGCACAGGCTGTCACATCCTGTTCTTCTACACAGCTTTCGTCTGCAAACAGCAGGATCGGTGATTCTTTTCTCAGTTCCTGCATTGCTTCAGTTTCTGTTCTGGGAAGCGGTTGTTCGAGCAGGGTCACACCAAGCCTTGCCAGCTCCGGTAAGAGACGCATGGCGTCTTCAAAGTTCAGGCTTTCGTTGGCATCTACCCGGAACACGGCATTTGTATGGCAGCGCAATTGTTCGATAAGGCTGATGTCATCAACGGCTTTTATTTTGATCTTATATACCGGCCAGGGGTGTTCCTGCATTTTTTGTAACATGATCTCTGCAGGGTCTTGTCCCAGTGTATAATCGGTAACCGGGGCGGGTCCGGATATGCCGAGCAACCGGTTGAGCGGCATACGGCGCATTTTTGCAAACAGGTCCCAGCCGGCAATATCAAGTGCAGCGATGAGAAAATTTTGTCCCGGTAGCAGATGATGAAGAAAGTGCCAGAAGCGTTGCGGATCGGTAAGGGCATATCGTTCGATCAGCGGACGCTTGGCTTCCAGCAGTTCCTGCATAGCAGTAACGGTTACCTGGTAATAGCTGATGGCAGGCGCTTCCCCGTATCCGCGTATATTTCCCATGCCCAGTGATACGATCAGTGTGGACTGATGAGTTTTTGTGCCTTTGGCGATGGTGAAGGGGTATTCAAATGCCAGGTCAAAGGGGTAGGAATGCAGTTGTAGCATGTTAGATGCAATTAATTTTATCACCGGGAGTGATCCCGTATTATGGCTGTTGGTTCCATTCGCTGCGCAGAATACCTGAAATAACAAGATCTTCGGGTATCCCGTTGATCAGGCAGCCCGCGCGTATGATACCTTCTGTTTTTGCACCCAGCCTTTGCGCCACTGCTCCACTGTGTCTATTGCGTACAGCAAAGTGCAACTCTATCTTATTGAGTCTCAGCTTCTGGAACAGGAAGTCTACGAAGCGCCGTGCAGATCTTGTTATGATGCCTTTCCCTTCAAAATCTTTTGCGATCCAGTATCCGATCTGTGCTCTTTTCAATTCGTGATCCCAGTTGTGCATGCCCATACCGCCGATGATCTCCCTGTTACGAAAAATACCGAGGGTGAGCGACTGCTGATTATTGATATCCTGTAATGATTTCTGGATGAATTGCAGGGAATGCTCCTGTTTTGTCGTGCGGTCTACCCAGCTCAGCCATGACCTCAGGTGTCCCCTTGATTCGTTGATCACATGAAATAATGCCGCTGCATCATCCGGCTGGTAGTTGCGGAGTAATATTTCATCATCTATCAGGATCGAAACCATGGGTCATTCGCTTAGTGCCTGAAATGGCGGGTCTTTGTCAGCACCATCGCCATGTTGTGCTCTTTACAGAAGGCGATGGAGTCGTTGTCTCTTACTGATCCGCCAGGCTGTATCACGGCCATGATACCTGCTTCATATGCCATACGCACGCAGTCATCAAACGGGAAGAAGGCATCTGAAGCCATCACAGCGCCGGCAGTTGGAAAATCTGACTGACGGGCTTTTTCGAGCGACTGGCGCAGTGCGTCTATACGGCTGGTCTGTCCACAGCCTTTGCCGATTAGTTGTTGGTTTTTAATCAGCACAATAGCATTCGATTTCAGGTGCTTGCAGATAATGTTGGCAAACAGCAAGTCGTTTTTTTCTGTTTCCGTACATGCGCGGCCACCGGACTCAGTCCAGGTTTCATAGTTCTGTACATCGGCATCCTGTATCAATACGCCATTAAGAACACGTTTATAACCGGGCGCCGGGCGGTAGGGTTGCTTCTGCTGTAGCAGTATCCGGTTCTTTTTGCCTTTGAGGAGTTGTAGCGCATCTTCATCGAATGCAGGTGCAATCAGAATCTCGAAAAACAATTCATTGATCTTTGTGGCAACGGCCAGATTCACGGTCTGGTTGGTGATAAGTACACCGCCAAACGCACTTTCCGGATCGCCGGCCAGCGCAGCTTCCCAGGCAGCCGTTACATTATCCTGTATGGCTACTCCACAAACGTTAGTATGCTTGATAATGGCAAATGCAGCCGCTTCCGGCTCAAATTCTGCCATAAGCTGCACAGCGGCATCGGTGTCTACAAGGTTGTTGTATGAAAGCTCTTTACCGTTCAGTTTTTTAAATAACCCCTCAATATCCCCGTAATAGGTAGCTGCCTGGTGCGGGTTTTCGCCGTAGCGTAGCGATTGCTTATGAGCAACCGATAACTGAAAGCTGTCTGAATTATTGCCGCCGTTAAAATAATCAGCTATGGCTACATCGTAATGTGCACATTCCGTGAAAGCTGCTGCTGCAAACCGCTTCCGTTCTTCCAGAGATGTTTCACCCTTTTGCTGTTCCAATACTTCCAGCAGATTGCCGTATTGGTGACGCGAAGCGATAATACATACATCTTTGAAGTTTTTACCGGCAGCACGTATCAGAGAAACGCCGCCAATATCCACTTTTTCAACAATGGCTGCTTCGTCGGTAGTAGACGCTACGGTTTCTTCAAAAGGGTACAGGTCTACGATCACCAGATCGAAAAGGGGAATTTCATATTCCGTCACATGATGCTGATCGGCAGGAAGATCACGACGTGCCAGGATTCCACCAAATACTTTCGGATGCAGGGTTTTTACCCTGCCACCCAAGATAGAGGGATAGCCGGTCACATCTTCAACAGCTGTACAGGAAACACCTAATTGTTCAATAAAGGATTGTGTGCCGCCGGTAGAATATATGTTGACATTCAGCTCATGAAGCTTTCTTACTACCGGTTCCAGGCCATCTTTATAAAATACAGAAATCAGTGCAGATTTTATAGTGCGGTTCATAATACAAAGTCGTGTGGTGTAATAACGGGCGAAGATAGTCCATTTGTCGGTTTGGGTGTATATGTATATACGTTCACGGCTGCATGTTTCTGAATGATACGTTAAAAGATATTGGTATTTATTTATTTTTTACCCGGAATCATCAAGCCATTGATTTTATTTATTTTTGGAGGTTTTTCAAACCCTGCGTAGATGCAAGAAATAGCCGCCGGTCCCCTGCTCAGCCGGATTGATACGCCTGCAGATTTAAAGAAGCTTGATAAATCGCAGTTACAACAGGTCTGTAATGAACTGCGTCAGTTTATTATTGATTGTGTGAGTGTGCATGGCGGGCATTTCGGTGCCAGTCTTGGTGTGGTGGAATTGACGGTGGCGCTGCATTATGTTTTGAATACACCCGACGATCAGTTGGTGTGGGATGTGGGCCATCAGGCTTACGGGCATAAAATCCTTACGGGACGCAGAAAAATATTTCATACCAACCGTAAATACGGTGGGCTCAGTGGGTTTCCCAAGCGTACGGAAAGCCCGTACGACAGTTTTGGTGTAGGTCATTCATCCACTTCTATATCGGCGGCGTTGGGGATGGCGATCGCATCAAAATACAAGGGAGAGACAGACCGTCGTCATGTGGCCGTGATTGGTGACGGAGCCATGACTGCAGGCTTGCCGTTTGAGGCACTCAACCATGCAGGTGTGAGCAATACCAACCTGCTGATTATTCTGAATGATAATAACATGTCTATTGACCCCAATGTGGGGGCGCTCAAGGAATACCTGACGGATATTACCACTTCCCATACCTGGAACAAATTACGGGATGATGTTTGGAAGCTGCTGGGCAAACTGCCTTATCCGGATTTTCAGCGCGATATGGCTTCCAAGATGGAGGCCGGGCTGAAAGGGATGATCTCCAAATCCAGTAATCTTTTTGAGGCGCTTGGCTTGCGTTACTTCGGTCCGGTAGACGGGCATAATGTGCTGAAGCTCGTAGAGACACTGAAAGACCTGAACGACATACCCGGTCCCAAACTGCTGCATATCAAGACGGTTAAAGGGAAAGGCTATGACCTGGCGGAGCAGGATCAGACGTTGTGGCATGCGCCGGGTACATTTGATAAGATCACGGGTAAGATCAATAAAAAGATTTCTCCGGTTCCGGAACCACCTAAATACCAGGATGTTTTTGGCCATACCATTGTAGAGCTGGCGGAGAAAAATCCGAAGATCATGGGTATTACGCCTGCCATGCCTTCCGGTTGTTCCCTGAAGTTTATGATGGAGGCCATGCCTGACCGTGCTATTGATGTTGGTATTGCCGAGCAACACGCCGTAACGCTCAGCGCCGGACTTGCGACGCAAGGGATGAGCGTGTTCTGTAACATATACAGTTCGTTTATGCAGCGCGCTTATGATATGGTGATACATGACGTGGCCATTCAGAAATTACCGGTTATCTTTTGCCTTGATCGGGGCGGGCTGGTAGGAGAGGACGGGCCTACGCACCATGGGGCGTACGATATCGCCTTCATGCGCTGTATTCCCAACATGATAGTCAGCGCACCTATGAACGAATCGGAGTTGCGTAACCTGATGTATACAGCGCAACTTGGCGAAAATAAACTGCCTTTTGTCATTCGTTATCCGCGTGGACAGGGTGTTATGTCTGACTGGCGGACGCCCTTCGAAAAGATAGAGCCTGGTACTGGCCGTATAATCAGAGATGGTCGTGATATAGCCATACTGACGATCGGGCATCCGGGTAATTTTGCCGTAAAAGCCTGTCAGACATTGGAGACAGAAGGGCTTCGGCCGGCACATTATGATATGCGTTTTGCCAAGCCACTGGATGAAGCCATGCTTCATGATGTGGCACGCAGATTCAGCAAGGTCATTACTGTAGAAGATGGCACGGTAACCGGTGGGTTCGGAAGCGCTGTGCTGGAATTTTTCGCAGCATATCATTATACACCTGAAGTAACGATACTCGGAATCCCCGACCGTATTGTGGAGCACGGTAAACCTGAAGAGCTTCACCACGAATGTGGCTATGATGCGGAAGCAATTGTTGCTGCAGTCCGTACATTGAGTGGCACGACGGTGCAGACACAGGGGATCACGTTTGTTTCATAATTGTCGCGCGTAGAGACGCGATGCATCGCGTCTCTACTACGGTGATTGCCATATTACCCATGCCGCCTCGGCCTGCAGATGCAGCATTTCCATCCCGTTTTTCACCGTAGCGCCCTGCTGCCGGCCCAGCGTAAGGAACTTCGTTTCTTCCGGATTGTACACAAGGTCATACAGGAGATGTACATCAGTAAGGTATTTATAGGGCAGATCGGGGCAGGTTTGCATATCCGGATACATACCCAACGGGGTCGTGTTGATGATCATCGGAAACTGTGCCAGCAATGCTTCATTTATGCGCCCGTACGTTAGCGTATCATGGGTGGGTGTACGGGAAACGATGCGGTAATTAATGCCCAGCTTCCGCAATACATAACATACTGCCTTCGAAGCGCCGCCTCTCCCTAAAACCAATGCACGGGTGTGATGTTGCTGCAGTAAAGGTTTCAGACTTTTTTCAAAACCAATGGCATCAGTGTTGTAACCTTTCAGGCGGCCGTTGCGGATCGCAATACAATTGACGGCCCCGACCTCTGCGGCCGCTTCATCAAGCTCGTCTATGTAAGGAATCACCGCTGTTTTATGTGGTATGGTGACGTTCAGTCCCCGCAACTCCGGGTGGCCGGCGAGCAGGGCGGGAAGTTCTGTAATATGCTCCAGAGCGAATGCCGTGTAAGTAGCATCTGTATTTTCACGGGTAAACTTTTCCGTGAAAAATGCCGGGGAAAACGATTGCGCTACCGGGAATCCGATAATACCGTATGCTGCTGCCATAGGGTGATCTTGATATTTACCGGATCCGCATTACCGGTATTATATTTCGCTCTTCACTTTTTTATTCAGGAACAGATGAAAGGTATCTCCGCGCAGGCCGATACGCATGGCTTCCAGCGGGATCACCTCGGCAGGTGCGAGATTCCCCAGGTTTACATTAGCGCCCAGCAATTCGAGGAAATACACCTGCTGCGCTTTCTGGGGAGCTTCCCATATGATCTTCCGGGCAGGTATCTGTGTCAGGATCTCCTGTACCAGTCCTTCGCGTACTTCTCCGCTACCCCGGTAAATGCCTACGTTGCCGGCTTCCCGGGCTTCTGCAATCACATAGGTGGCGCCGGCTTCCAGTTCTGCCTGCATGAGCTCGATCCATTTATAGGGAGGCATGATATGTGCTGCATCCTTCGACCCGACCTCACTCAGCACCGTGACATGCTGCGCCAGCTTTTCGATGTAGCCGCATTTTTCAGCATGTGGTATAGTGACAGAACCATCCGATACTTCCACGTAATCCAGACCATATTCTTTTACAACATTCAGGTAATCTTCAAACTGGTCACGTATCAGGAATGCTTCAAATAAAGTACCACCGAAATAGACAGGGATGCCCTGCTCGCGATATATTTCAATCTTTTCCAGGAGGTGCGCGGTGACGGCTGCCGTACCAAATCCCAGCTTTACAATATCTACATAAGGGGCTGCGACGGAAAGGAAATTTCTGACGTCATCCAGCCCCATTCCTTTATCCATAACCATTGTAAGGCCATGACCACGGGGTTTCTCCGTACGGTCAGGTATATTGTTGAGCGGGAAGTTCATAGATGATATTTAAAATAGTACGGGTGCAAAGGTAAGGGGAAACCGGCTAAACAGTATAAATCATACGGTTGTGCTATATTCGCAATTAATTCCAGTTTATGAGAAAAAACAATGCTGTTTTTGGACTTATCATCGGCCTGTTTGCTCCGGTAATTGGTATGCTTATCTCTTATCTGATATGGTTCAGGGCGTTTTCTCCTGATGCGTTTCTTAATCAAGTATTTTCAGATGGAGATATTGCTGCTAAGGTAATTACACTTAGCGTTCTGATAAATGTGCTTCCGTTTGTATTATACACCAACCGCAAGCTTGATCTGACCGGTCGGGGTATACTTGTCGCTACAATGCTGTATGGTGTACTCTTTATACTGCTGAAGTTTGTATGGTAGTGGGGCTCCCTGCGATTGCCCAATGAATGGAAATCTGTTCTTATTCGATGCGTTATTATATCATAGCCGGAGAGGCAAGCGGAGATCTGCATGGCAGCAACCTGATCCGGTCATTGCACCGGCAGGATGAGCATGCCGAAATACGCTGCTGGGGCGGCGACCGCATGGAAGCCGCCGGAGCGGAGGTGGTAAAGCACTACCGCGATCTGGCGTTTATGGGGTTTGTGGAAGTCCTGAAGCACCTGGGGACTATACTGCGTAATATTGATTTCTGTAAAAAAGATATGCTCCGCTTCAAGCCGGATGTGCTGGTACTGATTGATTACCCGGGTTTTAACCTGCGGATCGCGGAATGGGCAAAAAAACAGGGTATCACGGTTGTTTACTACATTTCCCCGCAGGTGTGGGCCTGGAAGGAAAGCCGCGTAAAAAAAATAAAGCGGGATGTAGACCTGATGCTGGTGATCCTCCCGTTTGAGCAGGCATTTTATGAAAAATGGCATTACCCGGTTACTTATGTGGGGCATCCGCTGATGGAAGTGATTGCGCGGGAGATCAATGATGTACCGGCACTTTCTTTATCAGAAAAACCGGTAATTGCTTTGCTCCCCGGCAGCCGCGAGCAGGAGATAAAGACCAAGCTGCCCATCATGCTGCAGATGGTACGGCATTTTCCGGATCACCAGTTTGCCATAGCGCAGGCCCCGGCACAACCGGAAAGTCTGTACCGGGAGATAGCAGGTCAGGCGGATGTGCTTCTGGTGCAGGATGCCTATTACCTGCTCAGGCAGGCGAAAGCAGCATTGGTAACCAGCGGTACCGCAACATTGGAAACAGCGCTTTTTAACGTGCCTCAGGTTGTTTGTTATAAAGGCAACCCGGTATCGTACTGGCTGGCGCGGAAGCTTATCCGGGTGAAATATATTTCCCTCGTCAACCTGATCATGGATAAGCCGGTGGTCAGGGAATTGATACAGCAGGATCTTAATGAAAAAGAATTGAAGCAGGAGCTGAACAAGCTGCTGTATGACAGTGTATATATTACGGAGCAGCGAAGGAATTATACCCTGCTCCGGCACAGGCTCGGTGGAACGCCTGCATCAGATAATGCTGCCGCAAAGATCATTGAGCTGGTGCGGAAGTAGCCTGAACATGCAAGTGTCAATGACGTGTTTTCTGGCATGTTGAATAACCTTACATCAAAGCACAGTGTCATCCCGACGAAGGAGGGATCCCACAAAATGCGGGGTAATCCTGCATTTTGTGAGATCCTTCGCTCCACTTCGTTTCGCTCTGGATGACGAAGTAGACAGGCCCATGCGCTACGCCACCATTTATGACAAGTCGCGATAATAACCTCTGTTATTGCCTCCGGAAATTACCGGATAACAAACCGTGTAGTCTGCACAGGCTGCTGCACGGTGCCTACCGAGAGGAAGTAAATCCCGGGCGTCAGATCCGGCAGCGTGACTTGCAACTGGGTTTCGCCTGCAGCCGTATGTAATGATGCCTGGTGTATTTTTCTGCCTGCAGCATCTGTTATGGAAATTGTATTATTACTTCCCGAGGCCAGACCTGTAAGCATAAATGCCCCGTTGTTGGGATTCGGGTATATAAGGAGTGAATTCTTGTCTGATCCCAGGTCAGCCACACCGGATGCCAGATACATAGTTACTTCGCTGCTGGTAATTCCGGCTACATCCGCACATGGTTCGGATGTCATCATTGTTACCGTAAACTTGTCTTCATTGACAAAATCTGTTCCTGCCACTGCATGATAAACCGCATTTACAGCGCCGGGTATGGAGGTATTGTTTTTGTGCCATTGATAAGCTGGATTAGCCCCTCCTCCGGCAGGTGTTGCCGTAAAGGTTACATTACTGCCGGGAGGCACAGTATTCCCGGGATTCACGGCAATGCTTACTCCAATGGTTACAATGTGATCACAAAATTCATAAGCGCCGAGGTCTGTTTGTGCGCCCATCGTGCGGTCTGCACCACGCAGATCCTGCGTGATAGCAGAGAGATTGGGGGATGCGCTATTGTCATAGAAAGCGCTGTCGCCGGCATCGATGGCAGGGCTGTTTGAAATGAGTCTGTAGTTACTGGCATTGGTATCCTCAAAAACCGGCCAGTTGGTTGCTACGCCATAGGGATTAACACTTCCGTCTTCGATATAGATAATGCCGGTATCTATACCTACGATATTATTCCGGGAAGCGACTACGAGTAGCGGATTCACATCCACATCATCCGGATAATTGCCGGCGATAATACTGTTGCGCAATTTTGAAGTTGTCCCCTGATCGTATCCGCCGCCGCCGTTCCCGGCAGTGTTGTTTACAACGGTTACGTTGGTGGATATGATAGTGGCCTGTGAGCTATGATTATCATGTGCACCCAAACCTCCGCCGTTATTGACGGCTGTATTCCGGCTGAAGAGTGCATTTGTGATAGTAGCGGTACTATTCCGTTCAATCCCGAAGCCGCCGTAATGATTCCCGGCAGAGTTGCCGGTAAAGGTTACATTTGTCAGCACGGGGTTGCAGGTGTTATAATTATACATACCACCGCCGTTATTATTTGCATGATTGTTGATAAAGTGTACATTGGTAAGTGTTGCGCTGCTTTGCCAGCCAAATAGTCCGCCGCCGTCGTCATCTGCATGGTTGCCGGTGAAGGTAACGTTATTCAAAATCGCACTGCTTCCGTTGTCTGTATCCATGCCCCCGCCGCAGCTCCCGGCCCGGTTATTAATGAACAGGACATTTTCCAGTTCGGGCGCGCTCCCGTCGTTATAGATACCACCGCCGGAACCATTTGTTTCATTACCTTCAAAAACTACATTTGTCAACAGCGCGTTACTGTTGCTTTTATTGTTTAGTCCACCGGCGCCTTCATCATTGCTGACGGATGTATTATATCCGAAATAGCTGTCGGTGATTTCCGGGCTGCTGGAGAGGTTTTTCATCCCGCCGCCGTTTGAAGATTCAGCATGATTGAATACGAAAGCACAGTGTGCAAATCTCAGACCTCCCTCATGATTATATACACCGCCGCCGCCGCCAAATTCATCATCATCACTTTTAGCCGTATTGCTTTTAACGACCAGATTGCTGTAGGTGCCATCAGCATCTTCGTTGTATATCCCGCCGCCGCCGCGTCTTTCAATGGTCTTGCTGTTTACGGTTAAAGTTCCGGTGCCATTGGCGTTTCCATAAGCAATGGTAAAGCCGTCAAGTGTAAAGCCGGTAGCTCCGGCCGCTACTACTACGTGATAGACATTGTCCGTACTATCCCCTCCCGTACCTATATCACCGCTCAGTATTGCGGGATTAGTGACATGCAATGATGCAGAATCTCCGGAACGGTCCTGCAGAACGGTTTCCGTACCGGCAAAACCACCGAATACATGCACACTGCTGCGGAGGACGAATGCACGGTCGCGGGCATTGGCACTGCTGCCGTCTGCTGCTACGGAAGGGTGGTAAGTACCGGCTGCCACCAGTATGGTATCTCCTGATCCTGCAGCATCGAAGGCATCCTGAAGATCTGTAAAGGCATTGGTCCAGTTGGCGCCGCTTTGTGTGCCGGCAGCGTTATGTTTTACATACCAGGTGGCAGCATCTGTCCCGAAGGGAGCAAGGAAGGACACTGCAATTCCAAGAAAAAGTAATTGTTTTTTCATAAGGGGATTGTTTTTTAAATGAGCCTAAAATATAAAACCGTTTAGCCAGGCTATTAGGTGACTTTAAATTTACAATATTTTTTTACAATAAATATTCTATGTTTTCCGTTTTGCAATAATTGTGATCCGGGTAAGGGGGTAAGTCTGCGGATTGTTTACCATGCTGTTGGAGCATTGTATCGTTAGCCTTAACATCTTTATGATAAAAAACAGTTTAAGAAATTATTTTTTTTTCATTTATCCGTGTTGGAGTGTTAATGCTAATTTTAGATGAAATTTATATGATCAGGTTGTTTTTTTATTAGGTACTTATATCTTTGCAGCCTTGCATTTATTTTATTCAATTCAGAAGGAAAACCTTAAAACAAAAAATCAAAAATCAGAATTATGGCAGATGTAAAACAAGCCACGGGGAAAGCTTCCGCTTCTTATGGAAATCATGCAGGTAAGCCGAGAAGCACGAATAGTTTCTTCATCAACCTTATCATCGTTGTAGCCTGTCTGGTTGTAGCTCATCTTATTTTCTATATTGGATTCGGTGATGCCAGCAACTTCCGCGATGCAGAAAAACATGTTCCGCTCAACTTCTTCGGAACTGCCTATACCGGTGGATGGGTAATTCCGATCCTTATGTCAACTGCACTGGTATTGATTTGTTTTGTGATCGAGCGTGCCATGACGATCTATCGTGCAAAAGGTAAAGTTGCCGGCAGTGAGTTTGTGCGTAAGGTACAGTATCATCTGGCTAATAAAAACGTAGATGCGGCGATTGCAGAATGTGATAAGCAAAGCGGTTCCGTAGGCAATGTAATGCGTGCGGGTCTGCTTAAGTACAAAGAGATGATCAATAACCATGAACTGGATACCGATCAGAAAGTGCTCAGCATTCAGAAGGAAATTGAAGAGGCCACTACACTGGAACTGCCTATGATGGAGAAGAACCTGGTCTTTCTTTCCACTATCGCATCGGCTGCTACACTTTTGGGACTGTTTGGTACGGTACTGGGTATGATCCGTGCGTTCTCGGCAATGGCACAGGCTGGTGCGCCTGATGCGGCTGCCCTGGCTGCCGGTATCTCCGAAGCCCTGATCAATACCATGATCGGTATCGGTACTTCATTCCTGGCGATCATCTTCTACAGCTTCTTTACGACGATCATAGACAACATTACGTACAGCATTGACGAAAGTGGGTTTACGCTGACACAAAGCTTTGCGGCAAACTATAAATAAGGCTGATCGGCCGTCATGGAGCGGAAAGCGATTGACTCTGTTTTCCGCTTCATGTTGTTTGTTTTTATGGAATAAAGTCATTTCAGACTCTTATTACAAACAGTTGTTAGAAACGTAAGTTATGCCTAAAGTAAAAATACCCAGGAAAAGCACGCATATTGACATGACGGCGATGTGCGATGTAGCGTTCCTGCTGCTCACCTTCTTCATGCTGGCTACCAAATTCAAGCCTGATGAACCTGTTGTGGTGAAAACGCCTTCGTCCATTTCCGAAATACCTATGCCGGATACGGATGTGATGCTCATCACCCTGGATGAAAAAGGACGGATATTCTTTTCTATTGATAATAAAAATCTGAGAAAAGAATTGGTTCAATCCGTTAATACAGCTAATAATCTGGGATTGACGGAAAGTGAGATACACTCGTTTGCGATCGGGGCTTCCATCGGTACGCCGCTCAATCAACTGAAAGCTTATCTCGCAGCAGCTCCTGAAGTGCGTACGGAATATGATAAAACCACTTCGGGTATTCCTGCAGATACGGCTGCTATCACCAGGGACAACGAGCTTTCCCAGTGGATAGACAATGCGCGTCATCTCAGCGGAAACAAGCTGCGTGTTTGTATCAAAGCGGATGCCGATGCGGTTTATCCCGATTATAGAAAAGTAATCAGAACGTTGGAAAACCTGAAGATATTCAAGTTTAACCTGATCACAAATCTTAAAGCAGTACCTCCCGGAACGGCCGCTCATGAAAAACAGATGGCCGGTCTGAGTAAATAGATATTTGTAAACTGATTAAAGCTAAATGACATGGCTGAAATAGCAGAATCCGGTGGTGGTGGTAAGAAAAAAGGCGGGAAAAAGGCCAAAAAGCTTTCCACCCGGGTGGATCTGACACCAATGGTAGATCTGGGCTTCCTCCTGATCACTTTCTTCATGTTTACCACGACCATGGCCAAACCGAAGACCATGCAGATAAACATGCCGGATAATGACAAGACGATTACCGATGAAGAGCGTAACAAAGTAAAGAATAGTACAGCGCTGACAATACTCCTGAGTAAGGAACATCGTTTGTATCATTATGAGGGTATCGGAGACGATCCGACTAATCCACCTGAAGTGAATGTCACTTATTTCCGTCCTAACGATGGCATCCGGGATGTGATTATTGATAAAAAGAAAAAAGTGGAAGATCTGAAGCGCACTGGTGGGTTGACTGCAGATGATCAAATGACGGTGCTTATTAAACCTGATGATGATTGCACGTATGATGATGTAGTGAGCATACTGGATGAGATGAATATCAATGATGTGAAGGTGTATGCGATTGTGGATATATCTGAAGTAGATAAGGAATTTATTCAAAAAACGGAGGCTGCTAACCAGTAATCCATTTTACCTATAGCATGGTGTGTGGAATTTCGGGTTATTTTCCGTCTTTATAAAACAAGGATCTTGAACCATGGATATTAATAAAATACTCAAAAGCGATTACCTCGACATTTTGTTCGATGGCCGTAATAAAGAATACGGTAGCTATGAGTTGCGCAGAAAGTATCCGAAGCGTATGCGTAATGCCGGCATTATTGGTATTTCGGTGATCGCTCTTGCATTAGCTATACCTGTAATTGCAAATATTGCAGACAGCAAAAGCAAGAAGGCTTTGGTCGCCAATCTTACGGAAGTAAAGCTTGCGGAGCCGCCACCGATTGATCCCAATCAGCCGCCACCACCGCCGCCGCCGCCTGCTCCGCCGCCACCTGTGAAGCCGACGATCGCGTTTACGCCGCCGGTGATAAAAAAGGATGAAGAAGTTCGTGAGGAGGAAAAACCGCCAGAGCAAACGCAGATGGAAGACAAGGCGATCAGTACGGTGACCCAGGAAGGCGATCCGGACGGGATTGATCCGGGATTGCTGGATTCCAAAGGTACAGGCGTAGTAGAAGCCGCTCCTGCTCCCCAGATATTTGAATTTGTGGAGCAGATGCCCGAATTTCCTGGTGGTAACGATAAGGTGAGCCGTTATCTGGCAGATAAGATGCGCTATCCGGAAATGGCGCGTGAAAATAATATCCAGGGACGGGTAATCGTCCGTTTCGTTGTAAATGAAAGCGGTGAAATATCCGATGTACAGGTACAACGGGGTATCGGTGGAGGTTGCGATGAAGAGGCTGTCCGCGTAGTGAAAGGCATGCCCAAATGGAAGCCCGGTAAGCAGAATGGCCGTCCTGTGAAAGTATACTTTACATTGCCGATCACGTTCCGTCTGGAGTAAAGGCAGTTTAGGAATGTGACAGATGTGTGAGATGTGGCAGATGTGTCTGTCAGGCACATTTAACACATCTGTCACATCTCATACATCATCATCAGGCCTTCGGCCTGAATACATGCTCTTCGATGGTCATGCCTTTTTCCAGGAATATGGTTTGGATACCCACTGCTTTGGCGCCCTCCACATGCTGCGGACTGTCGTCTATAAAAAGGGTATGCTCCGGCTGAAGCCCGTTTTCTTCCAGCACCCGCACAAAAACTTCTTTCATGGGCTTTCGTAAGCCTACCCGGTGGGATAAGTATACGCGGTCGAAAAACACGCCTAAATTAGAAATGCGGTGTTCCTGCATCAGGATATCATTAAACGCTGTCTCGTGAATGATATTGGTATTGCTCAGGAGGAAAAGATCGTAATAAATGCGCAGTTGCTGGAGTATCTGTAAACGGCGCAGCGGAAAATCAAGGAGCATGGCGTTCCAGGCGGTTATGACCTGCTCCGGTGTGACCCGGTATCCGGAAGCCTCCTGCATGGCTTGTATAAAGTCGCTTTGGTCTGTTTTTCCTGTTTCGAAATCGTCGAATACCGGTGTCTGCTGCAGTTGGGAATAGATGGAGCCAAAGTTTTCGATACCGGCTTCACGAAAGGCTTTTTCGGTAAGGGTGTAATCTATATTAAGTAGTACGCCACCCAGATCGAAGATGATGTGTCGGATGTTCCGGATCATTAGCGGTTGTTTATGCAGTACAAAGTTGCGGACAAAAAATTTTCCGGATGTAAATTTTTTGAGAAAAAGAGTTAATTTTGCGATCCGTTTGGCGATAAAGCCAGGGCCTATAGCTCAGTTGGTTAGAGCACCTGACTCATAATCAGGTGGTCCCAGGTTCAAGTCCTGGTGGGCCCACTGAAAATCCCCGAAGATGCCGCAGGATGCGGCATCTTCGCTTTTTTACAGAATGTGGTTGTACCTGATTTTTCATTCTTTTATATTTTTCTCGGGTTGTTTTCATGCTGTAATTTTATTTTTGAGTCGGATTCTTAACAGATAGGGAAAACAACCTCATAATGAAGTGGATGCTTGGATAATCATGCAGGGGGGATTTTATGTGGCTCAGATAAATACCTCGATGGGCATTCTGCTGAAAAACCAGGGATCCGTATCTGCAAAGGATCTTACGGCAGACGATCTGCCTTGGGTTTATCCCAATCCTGCCGGAGATGTGATCAACATTGCTCATGTTCTGTTACATACAACCCTTGATATCTCGGATATGACCGGGCGGATCGTTTATAGTACTGTTATTACAAACAGTCATACGTCAATCAACACTGAAGGTTTTGTGAGCGGCATTTATCTTATCCGGATAATGGACAGCGGGATTGCCCATAACAGAACGCTTGTGATAGACAGGTAACGATATGAAACAGGTAGCCAATTCTTTTCATTGATGTCGTTAAATGAAGATATCTATGATTAGATAATTCTATGCTGCCTGGGGAATTTCCCCAGGCAGCATAGAATCTGATGATGTGAAAAATGCTAATAGCCGGTTGCTTTCAATAGCCTTTCAGCCTTTATAAATGCACCATTTCTATCCATAATCCTCAGCATGTAAACACCATTTGGCAAACTGCTGATATCTATTGCCATAGTTTCATGCTGCTTTATGATCATTTTGCCATCTGTACTCCATATCTGTACATTTACAGCTACCGGGCTCATTATATGTACCATTGTATTGGCCGGGTTGGGATATATGCCGATATTATCTTCACGATGATTAACAATCGGAACAGCTACGGTAGTAACTGTATCAGATGCGTTACTACATCCGTTGGCATCCGTGACTACTACGTAGTAATTACCATCCTTGGTAATAGTATATGAACGTTGCGTAGCGCCATTTATCATCACTGCGTTAGCATACCATTGATAAGAGGTGTAAGGTAAATCGGTGCTAATTATCTGTCCGTTCAATGATACGGTAGGTGATGGAAGCGGATTTACAATCACTGTATCTATCGCTGATGTATCTGTGCATCCATTGCTGTCCGTAACTATGACATTATAGTATCCAGCAAAAATAACATCGTGTGTACCTGCCGTACCTATAGGTGCAGGCGTCATTAATTTCATCCATTTGTAAGTATATGCAGCGCCTGTAGGGGCAGCGGTTAATGTAATGGCATTGCCGTCACAAATGTAAATCGTACCTGCCGGAGTGATACTTGCTGATGGATTTGAATTTACTATCATATTCCTCGTAACAAAATTGCTGCAGCCGTTACCATCTGTTATGGTGTATTTTATCGTTGTAGCGCCTGGCATCTTACCGCCTGCCATTCCTGACGAAGCATTTATGCTGCACGTGTTCGCATCATTACTGCTCCACATACCGCCGGTGGT
Source organism: Flavipsychrobacter sp. (assembly GCA_037190845.1). Lineage (GTDB taxonomy): Bacteria > Bacteroidota > Bacteroidia > Chitinophagales > Chitinophagaceae > JBEBVQ01. Next base: position 49,448 of record JBBCJI010000004.1, read on the forward strand.
TACGCTTGCCAGAGTGGTTTCCGCATTCACACATACAGATGTCGCGCCTGTGATGGCAGCAGGAGCCGGTGGCAATGGGTTTACAGCTATATTAGTTGATATGGCATTACTGCAATTGTTTGCGTTAGCAACTCTGTATGTTATTGTTGAGCTGCCTGTAGATACACTTTTTACCCAACCTGCGCCTGAGATAGTAGCTACAGAAGGTGTGCCACTGCTCCATAGCCCACCTGTCGTCGTATTCGTTAACAATATAGAATCGCCCATACACACGCGGGAATTACCACTTATCGGATTGGGAACGGGAGGAATCGCATTTACCGTTACTGTTTTCGTAGCCGTTCCCGTACAATTATTAGCATTAGTAAATGAATAGGTAATTAAAGTGCTGCCACCTGCTGTTGCGACACCTGTTACAAGACCTGCCTGATCAACTGTTGCTGCCGTGGGTGTGCCGCTGCTCCAGACGCCTGATGCCGGACTTCCTGTTAGTGTAAGTGTAGCATTCCCGCATACAGCACTATTACCGGTAATACTGACTGTGGGTAATGTATTCACTGTAACCGACGTAGAGCGGGTACTACTTGTACTGCAGCTGTTTCTGGCTCTCACTTCCACATTGCCTGTTGTAGCGGATGTTGAGAAATTTATATTGTTTGTAGGTGTCATTGTGCTGGCGGTTCCCGAAAATGTAGCGCCGGTTCCCGTGTATGACCATTCGTAAGACGTGGCGCCTGTTACTGCAGGTACAGTAAAAGTTACACCATTCTGACCCTGACATACAGATGATGATGATGCAGTGAACGCGCCAGGTTGTACCGGCAGGACATTTATCGTAATGGCTGTATCTCGATACGTGCTATTGTTACTCCCGTTTACCGCGCGTACGCGTAGTGTGCCGCTTGTTGCTGCACCTGAAAAGCTCACATTGTTGGTGGGTGTCGCAGTAGTAGCGGTTCCTGAAAATGTAGCTCCCGTTCCTGTATATAACCACTCATAAGACGTGGCGCCGCTCACTGCAGGCACCGTATAAGTCACATTAGTTTGTCCTGCGCATACAGTTGGCGGCGCTGCTGTGAATAAACCCGGCTGAGCAGGCCCCCCCGGACTTATAGTTATCTGTGTACAATGAGCGGCCTGGCGCTGGAGGCGTCCCGGGTCTACAAACAGATTGATATCATAAGTGCCTGGCGCGGTGAAAGTCTTTGTCACGGAGTTGTTATAATGCAAAGTTGCAGAACCGGTAAGCGGCATCAAACGGACCATATACAGGGCATTGGTGCTAAACGCACTCACCGCCGCATATAACGTATCATTATAAGCAAAGGGGGATATACTACTGCCTGGATCGCCGCCCCAAAAACCTGAAGTGGTAAGTGTTGTATAGGTCGGTGTATTTTTGATGCTGCCGGAAAAGTCAAGTTTCTTTACTGTGACGCCACTGGACAGGGTATATCCATACAATTGATTATCACACCCGGAAACCAGCATTATTCCCCTTATTGTTCCGCCGCCATGACCAGGCAGAGGAACAATTGTAGGGGTATTCTGGAGGCTGGTGCCAAATTCAAATCGGTAGAGATTGCTGACATCAGATGCAATGGAAAACCATTCCTGGCCTTCCTTGTATAATGTGTAATAGGTATACTGAAGCGGAGCCGCAGCGCCCAGACTAACCCTGGTTACCGGTGTTGATGCCGAAAGCGTTCCCAGTGAGGCACCGAGATTGTAATAAGTCCAGCCGGAACTTTGATAAGACGAAACGACACAATGCCATGCACCATTATCTCTCACCACGGTGATCAGTCCGTCGGCCTGGTTGACGGACGGAGTGGTTGGGATAACCGTCATGGTTGGCGTCAGGTTATTCAGCCCGGTAGCTCCGAAATCAAGTAATGTCAGTCCGGGCTCATCCTTAATACAGACAATGCCAAACCACCTGCCGGCCGTAGAGTCATAAACGACATTTATTGATTTTGCACGGTTGCCTGTAAAGGATGAAAGACTGATACCGAGAGGGGTAAGGGTAGGCATTGAGGTCGGGTCATTACCAAAGCTGGCTCTGATAATCTGCCCGCCATAGATGCCGGAAGAAAAAGAATACCAGTTAGTACCATCAAAAACCATGCTGGTACCAGCCGGAGTATTGCCGAGGTTCCCCAGGTTTTTAGCTGTCGGATTGAAGTTCGAAGGATTGATAATGATCGGACCAGTAGTGTTAAAGGCCCAGTTGTAATCACTGCCGGCCTCCGTAGTAGAAAAAGTGACCGGTACACCCACCGTACCGGTCGAGGGGCCGGAAATCTGGGCAATTCCTGCTTGTGCAATTAAGAGAAGACAAAGTAGTAATTGAGTGTATTTCATAATTAGTTGTTTTGATTTTAATGAACAATTATTGATTTGGAATAGTAGGCGCAAATCCATAAACGGTATAAATCGAAGTCGTCTTATTTCATCAGCGTCACTCTCTTTGCAGTAACTGTGCTTCCTGAATGAACCGTGATTATATACATACCCGCAGCACAATTGCTCAGATCTATTTTATAGTTGCCGGTAATTGCTCCGGGTATTATTACTTCTTTTAGTTTAGCACCGGTCATGCTCAATACGGCTATCGTAAGGTCAACAGGCTTTTCAAAAATTACATTCGCATAAATGACCCCGTTAGAAGGATTGGGGTATACTGTAACATTACCGGCAGATACGGATGCTGTTGTTACGGATGCCGGAAAGCAAGTGGAAAAGATTGGATCCAATGTCATGACACCTGTATTTTCAGGGTCTAACCAGTCTTTCAGGCGTGTTGCAGCGCTGGAGGGTTGCTGGTATACATACTCCCAATTCAGTGAAAGCTTACTATATGTTGCGCCATTTGCGAATTGAAAAGTTGCGCTTGGTATAGTGCACGTACGGCCCGGCGCTATATAAGCAGCAGTAGCATCACCCGTCAGCCTGCCACTGGAATCAAATAGTCCGCCACCCGATGAGCCTCCCTCTATTCCGCCTGTTTCAAACACAAGGTCCCAATGGCTATCCTTTTGTACTTCATTGAAACTGCCATTTGGGCGTACGGTTGTTGTGGTTGACAATTTCTTCACATCACCACCGGGGTGATGAAAGGCAAAAGTCTTACCGACAGGTGTAATTCCTGAACGGTCCCATCCGGCAAGATAAATATTCCATTCAGGTGGTGGTGCTTCCTTCAGTTGCAACAATAAAAAATCTCCCGCTATTGAATCCATTGTTGTTAAAGCAGATCTTGCCTTGAACGTTGCGCCGGTTATACTATAGCTGGTATTTGGCTGGTCAGCATTGGAATACTGGCAGGTTGGTGTTTCATAATTGAAGTAGAACATCCATTGTGATAATGCTGTATTGCTGATATTTCCTGTACCGGCACAATGAGATGCCGTTAACAGATAAGGTGTGCAATCCTGCTTCGTATTATTGATCATTGTACCGGTACACCCCGAGACATTATTTCCATTGATCATTTCTATTGCCACCGTTGCACTACGCTGTACAGGATACTTTGTGCCAATATCACATATTGCATTGATCTGACACACAGATGACCCTCCGAATGGCAAACGCTTGGTCGTTCTTGCGTTGGGAGCAGTGGTGGCATATTGCTGCAAATAAGCAACAGAGTTATAGAATACAGCAACGTTATTGATGTGAATGTAGATATCAGCAAGGTTTACGTTTGCAGGAATATTTAATTCAAGGTTCACAATATCGCCCTGCACTTTTTCATTGGCCCAGCCTTCTTCATCCGTGTTGTTATCAGATGTATAGGCTCCTAATACCTGCCTGCCGTTCCCGTTATACAGGAAATATTGAACACCTTCGGGCAGATGAAATCTGTCATAATACAATCCTAATGCAGGCGCGCCTGGTATTCTTATTTGCAGGCGCCATATCTTATCCCCGTTGTCAAGTGCTGTAATAATACCTGATGTGGCAAAATCTATGTCTGTATTTACCAGCTTGCCAATGCGGAATTGTCCCAATGGCTTTTGCATCTCTATGCTGTCTTCCCTTCTTATCGCATCCATATCCGGCAGCGGAAGCTCAATACCGGGAATATATTGAGGTATAATCAAGGCATTGTTTACACTACGGCTCAAAGGTTGTCCGCCCTTGCTGATCTGGGCAATAGCATAGCCTGTCCAGGTAGCAGCAGCTACCAGAAAAAGAAAAAATTTACTGATCTTCATAAGAGGTTTTTTTAACAATATGATAATCTGATCGGATTTCTGTATCCGGTCAAAACATGACTTTATTATAAAGAGAACTTCCTGTCCCGTTCATTACCGCAATAGTGTCACGTTACCTTTTTGCAATTCCGGTTTGCCGTCTATGTTATATTGAAGCATATATACATAGGTGCCCAGAGCACATTCATTACCTTTGTGAGTTCCATCCCATCCCGAATATTTATTGGTTGTTTTAAAGATCTGTTCGCCCCAGCGATTATAGATACTGAATGTGAAAGATTGCAGCCTGGATATATTACCCAACGTTTTCAAAACATCATTGAGGCCATCACCGTCCGGCGTGAAGGCGTTAGGGACCCATATGTCACAGAATATCTGACGAATGCTGATGGTATCGCTTGCCATACCACATTCATTAGAAGCATTTACGGTGTATACACCGCCGTGCACGATAGATATCTGACGTTCTACACTGCCATTCGACCACAAGAAGGCATCTCCATTATTTGAATAAATTGGCTTTATTACCAAAGGTGTTTCTTCGCACACTACTGTGTCCTGTCCCAATGCTACTTTAGGTAATTCACCCGGTCTGAATTCAATTGTATCACTATTAACACAGCTATATGCTGATGTTACCTTTACCCAATAAACACCCGGTGCAGTTACGGCGTATGTGGAAAGCGTACTGCCATCATGCCACAAATAGGTAGCGTGTGTGTTATCTGCATCCAATACTACAACCTGACTGGGACATAGTTCGGTGTCTGCCCCAAGAGATATTTCCGGACTATCCGCGATCAATACAGCTACACTATCTACACCGCCACAGCCATTTGTGTCAGTAGCTGTTACAACATAAATTGTTTCTGTAAGAGGGCTTGCAACAGGATTTCTGCAATTATTGCAACTCAATGTGCCATCAGGTTTCCAGTTATAGGCAGACAGATTATTGCCGCTTACATGTAGCTGTGCCATATCATGAGGGCAGATCATGGTATCATTGCCCGCGTGTATGACGATGGGAGAAATGGTAATAGTTATCGTGCCGTTATGTATGCAACCGGCAGCATCCATAGCTGTAAGACTTGCTGTATAGATACCGTAACCGCCAAACGTAACCACCGGCTCTTTTTGCTGAGATGTTGTATTATTACCCAAATCCCAATTCCACGTCGTAATGCCTGTAGTCATACTTTCAATGATAAGCTTATAGGTAAAACAACTGATCATAGAATCTTTGATGTCTATGATATTCTGGTTGATAAATGTATCGGCAGGATAATTAAGCTGGACATTATTAAGCGTCAGTCCCGGTTGGCCCGGCTGTGAATTCCACGCTACATTTCCGAATTGGGTTGAGATACCATTTTTTCCTCCCGAGAGCGTGCTGATAACATTCGCGGGAGCGGTTGTTTGTTTAAATGCTACTACTCCTCCGCTACCGCCTCCACCAGGTCCGGCAGGCGCAATACCTCCAGGTATTATCCAGTTATCGGCTCCTTTACCTCCATTGGTATGTACGTTTATGTTCCCCGTATAGGTATTCACAAACATGGCAACTGTACCACCTGCCCCACCGCCGCTATTTCCATCATCAGCACAGCCTGATACTGCTCCGGTGCATTCTATAACATTTCCTCCATTGCTCTTGATAGAATCGTTATTCCCTGCAAGGGCTCCAGCTATGATAATAATAATGCCGCCGCCATTGCCGCCGGGTTTATCCGTCTGTTGATTGGTATGACCGCTGCCTCCTCCGCCTCCCAGGAACAAGCGGTCCGGCATTGTGCTATATGGCAGTATCTTACCACCCACACCACCTACATCAGAAACATTGGTCGGGCAGGATCCCGGTAAGGGATACTGATCTCCACCGTTACCGCCGTTGCCGCCATTGGCTCCGCCTCCGCCTCCTGCATTATGGTCATTGCCCCCGCCCCCGCCATTGGCCAGCGCTCCACGACCATACATCTTACCATTGGATATGACAGATACTCCTTCCGCCTTATTACCACCTGAATTATCTGCAGGGTAGAAGTAATCCGGCTTATTACATAGATATTGAGTAAGGCGCAATGGTTGCCCCCCTCTGAAGCCTTTTGTACTGACGTCTATACCTGCATTCATCGTCAACGTGTTGGCAACATCTATTATAAATACACCTCCCGTACTGCCGTTCCAGGGAAGGCAGGTGTGTAAGTCATTGATGGTATAATTCTGATAATGCGGAACTCTTATTATTTGTACCTTACCATCAGGTATATCAAATCGACGGCGTACCGGGTAAGTTAACGTCAGGTTGTTGCCGTTTTTTCCTTTAATAATGTTCAGTTCATAATTACCAGCTCCCCGATAATCAAGCACATTACCGAAACTTGCCGTATTGGTGGTGTCAATAATTGCTCCTTTCATTTGTATCATCAGTACCGTATCACCTGCATTAAAATCTATCGCATCGTCTACAAGCAATATATTGTTGCACAGGTCTTTTTCCAGTACGGCGGCGTACTTGTTAATAACGGTATCCCGTGAGAAGGCATGTATACAGGTAAAACAAAAAAGCAAAAAGACAGGTAGTGTTTTTTTCATCATTATTTATTTTATCAATCGTTAAACTTTACCAATACCGGCGCCGTTGCTGAAGTAGTTATCACCTATTCAGAACCTGATGCCGCCACTTATTGCTGACGAGCTCACAGGTTATTACCGGTATTGTAATATTACCGGCACGGAGACTGTGGGGGACGATACACGCAGAGGAAATGTTTCATAGTGATATGTGCAGTATTTTTTGTAAAAACGAAACGCATAGTTATCCGTAGATTTTTTGAAAGCCTTGTGTATACAATAGTTTCATTTTAGTACTATACAAATTTATGTTTTATTTATAAAATATTGATTGTAATGAAATTATATAGAATTTCATTAGTTGATAGTTCGCTTTTACAAAAATATACACAAATGGCAACTGCTCCATGGCAACTGTATATGTGGCGCATAGTTGTGTATAACCCGTTATACTTTATGTATAAGGTTAGGGAAATAAAAAAAGTCTTACTTTAAAACAGAAAGAAGGGATTGTGCAGGTACGGAGGAGCTTACTTGAATTTTAATGCCAGAAAATCCAGTAATTGCTTTTTATATCTTCTTGAGACTTCAACAAATGAGCCATTCTGCATTTCAACAGAATCGCCGTCGCGATTAGAAAATTTTACGACGTAGTTCAGGTTAACAACAAAGGAATGATGACACCTGAAAAATATCTGGGGGGAAAGTTTTTTTTCAAAATAACCAATGTTTTTAGATACGGTATGCTTTATCCCATTAGTATTGTATATATAGCAATAATTACCCATGGCCTCGATATAGATAATATCATTATCATTTAAGTAAATAATATCATTGTGGGTTGTTATCTGTATTCCCTGTTGGTAAGTGGATCCCATTTCCCTCAACTGGGATTTGAAAAACAATTGTTTTCTGGCATAATCTACAGCTACAATCAGTTCAGCAGGGTCTATCGGCTTAAGCAGGTAATCAACCGCATGTAGCCGTAATGCATTGAGTGCATACTGTGAATAACCCGTAGTGAAAATTACTTCGAATTTCCGTTCCGGAAATTTTTCCAGAACCCCTAACCCGTTTATTTCAGGGATCTGTACATCCATAAATACAATGTCTGGCATCAAATCTGCGATCATTTGTATCGCCATCAAACCATCAGTTGCGATACCGGCTACTTCAATATTTTTCGTGTGTTTTTTCAGCAACATTTCAATAGCTGAAGAGCAGGCATCTTCATCGTCTACGATCAAAGCAGTCATTGTTATGTTTTTTTGTACAAAAATCCATTTTGCAGTGTGAATAATTTTTAACGCTCAACACAATATCAAACATAAGATTCTTTTTATAAGTTGCATCTATTTTGTTTGAAAAAAACATGCTTTACTTACCGGCAATGCAACAGGCAGATCATCAGTAAACAGGCAATGAAAATATAACGCTCGTCCCGATAGCTTCTCCATTTTCTGCATATTTATCTTCTACGGTATATTGATATTCGGTTCCTTCCTGCTGGTGCAACAACTGCAGCCTTTTTACGGTAATGTCTATTCCTACCGAGCGATGACTCTTCCTCAGGTTACTATTTATCATCGTAGCCCTTTCCCTTCCTATACCATTATCCTCTACCACGCAGATGATAACAGTTTCGAGTTGCGAAAAACTGATATTTAGTTTTCCTTTTCTATTTTTCAGATGTGATAAACCATGTTTGATCGCATTTTCCACAAATGGCTGAACAAGCATGTTAGGTATTTTTACATTCGCTTTAATATTATTTACTTCAAAATGGTATTCAAAACGACCCGGAAATCTTTCCAGTTCTAATTCCAGATACTTATTAAGGAATAATATTTCCCTTTCCAGTAACACAGATTTTTCTGCACTCAGATCCAGCATCAATCTCATTAGTTTAGCAAATCGCAATGTTATATCATATGCAGTGGTATGCAGTTCTTTAAGTATGGCTGATTGTATTGAGAAAAGGCTGTTGAAAATGAAATGCGGGCTGATTTGGTGTACCAACGCTTTTTGCTGGTATTCAGACAGATCAAGCAGCATAGCATTTTTTTCAAGTATCATTTTGTTTTTCCTTTTAATGCTCCGCAACCTGAGATAGAAGATCACAACACACCCTAATATAAAAGCAGATATGAGCAGCGCATAAAACCAGGCCGTCTTCCAGAACGGAGGATGAATTGTAAAAGAATAGGCAGCAGCAGGAGAGATAGGGTTGTTTATAGCATTTGTCATCTCTGTTTCAAAAACATACGCCCCGGGCGGGAGATCAATGAATATGGCTTTTCGTTCATCTGTGTTAAACCATTTGTCTGTGTATAATCCTTTCAAACGGTAACGGTACTTCTGTTGTGCTCCTTTGTTGAAATTTATATTTATAAATTCAAAAACAAAATCGTTCTGAAAATATTTGAAATCGTTATTAGCTGAAAAGTCGATCGCTGTATTTCCCACCTCTATTTTTTTTATGATCGGTGGTCTCTGTTGGTATAGAGCAGGAATAGCCCTGAGAGGCAGTACACAAATATTATCCGCCCAGGGAAAGTAAAGCCAGCCATTGCAAATACTAAACTTCCAGATATCCACAGCAGGCAACGCCATTTCATTACTATACTGCTGTATGCCGAACTTGTTGTTGTTGAAAGTAATGGACAATATGCCAATGTTCGTACTAAGCCATATCGTATCTCCTACTACCTGCATCGCGTGGATAACAGATGTGGGCAGGCCGTTTGATTCTGTAAAATTATATACCTTTTTATCACGCTTGTTATATAACACAATGCCCTGTTCCCATGTTGCCAATACAATCAAGTCGGTAGATAACTGCCCCAACGAAATAATCCTTGTATTGAAGATGGGAAGCTCTTTGGAAAGATCTTTAATACCGTATTTATCCAGGATAGAAACACCGTCAGCGCTTGTAATCCAATATTCATTGGAAGAGTCTTTAAATATGGCATTGGTGAATGGTTCAAACAATATCGTTTTATTGTCTTTAAATTTTCGAAAGGTGAAGTGCCATCCAAAAGTTGTTGCCTGCTTTAATGGTACTATATTCCATAGATCCTTCGAATTGATCAGGAAAGAGAAGAATATCTCCTTATTGATCGGGTATACAACATCCGGATCAAAATAGTCTATTGAAGGTAAAAACTCTTTTTTCCTGCCGGGTATTGCTGCAAAAATGCGTTGATCTGTAATGGCGAAATAATGATCCTTGCTATAGTAAAAACACTGCTTCAGTAACTCATCTTTCTGTAAAGGAATTTGCATTTTATGATATAACCTTCCATCTTCAAAAACATTCACAGTGCCTGAAAGAGTAGTTATCACAACCCTGTTGCCGTATTGTTCAATAGTGTTGATCTCATTATCACTTTTCCAGTATCGCAATTGTGTCGGATGTTGGTAGTAAAGTCCTTTGTGCCGGGTCGAAAACCATTGACCACCTTCACGGTCAAAATAAATGTCTGTAACGTACATGTTTTCGAAAAGTGAATCAGTAACGGTCAGTTCAGCCGCGCTGTCAAGAGTGTTTTTTTTCACGCCACTGGATTCATAAGCTATATATATATCATTAACTCCCTTTGCCGCAAATGCAGTAATACGTTTGGGCGTATAATAAACACGATATTTCTTTTTATCCTTGTAAATTAGTATCACTTCTTTCATGCAAAAAATATCCCAGTTCCCGACACGGGAATAAAACATTCTTCGTGTGTCATAATCATATATGGTGATATTCATCTTTACGGAATCAATAGTATTTGTACCATCGGGCCAGGTTATGTGCAACTTATTCCAGCCATTGAATCCCTGTTCTGTGTGTTCTTCATAAAAAAGATGTGAATCCTGTAGATTATAATGAATGCCGGCCGGCATTTTATAAGCGCTCACTGTCGAGTCAGGAGCCAGTATTTCGCTTTTCGAATTGTTATATTGTACCCATAAAGAATCATTTTTCTCATAAACACTATAAGCTATAAGCATGTGCTCTGGCGGGAAGGTGTGTTTGGTTTGTCCATTATTTTTGTATGAAAAAGCTTGATCCTCGCGTACAAGTATGCGTCCGTCGCGTCCCGAAAAAAATAATTTCCCGGACTTTCCCCTGTGAATATTGAAGAAGGGTATTCTAAGCAATTTGTTATTATGCTTTACCGCTTCAAAATGATAACCATCGTAACTGACGATACCGCCATCTGTTGCGATCCATAAATAACCATCGTTGTCCTCCATTACTTGACGTACCTGGTTATGAGGAAGTCCCTGATCTGTCGTAAATTGTTTGAAATAGTACTCTTGTGCATATCCGGTAACATTGAATACACACGCAAGTATAAGGGCGGAAAAAAAATATTTCGCAGCAAATTGCATTTCAAAAATCACAAACACACATATAAATATAGTTCTTGAATACAATATACAAAAACCTGTATTCAGCCGGTATTGTTATAGATGGAGCAACCCGAAGCGGTGCAGGGTATTGACCGGTTTGTTATCCCAGAACAGTTCAAAGTCTTCAAGCCCGGCATTTTCATAGTCTTTCTTTACTTCCTGCAGGGGCATTGTTTTCCAGGGTTGCCGGCTGATCCGGTCCAGCAGTGCTACAAACCATTCGCCCTGCGGTCTGTCTACAGATATTTTTGAACTGGTCTGCCGGTTGATAAAGGTGAGTATGGTTACTTCCCATTGGCTGCCTTTTTTTGATTTGATATGATGCATTACCGTGGGCGGCGTGCCCAGCCAGGCTACCTTTGTATTGGGGCGCGTCTGTGCGTACACTTGTTCTTCCAGCACGCTCGTAATAAAGTGCTGAGGTATAGTGGTGCGCGGCACTTTGAAGTCAAACCATTTATGCAGCGGATATTCAAGGCACTGACCATGCATGTAATTCAGTAGTGATTTTTTGAGGCCGTAGCTGAAGCTGTCATGATCTGTACCTGTGGGATCGGCATGTTCCAGGTCGTTGTTGGCAAAGCTGCCAATAACGGGCGTCTGGTTAATGACGTGGAATTTTTCAGGGTTAAGACCTACCGGACTGTGCGCGGTCATGGCAAACTGGTGCCAGAATGCAGATTGCAGGATGCCTGCTTCAAACATCTGCCGTACCATCTCCAGGGAATCTATGGTCTCCTGCGCGGTCTGTGTCGGAAATCCGTACATCAGGTAAGCATGCACCATAATGCCCGCTGCTGTAAAATTGTGATTGACACGTGCTACCTGTGCTACAGTAATGCCCTTGTCGATCATTGCCAGCAGACGGTCGGAGGCCACTTCAAGCCCTCCGGAAACGGCAATACAGCCGGATGCCTTTAGCAACAGGCAGAGATCGCGTGTAAAACTTTTTTCAAAACGGATATTGGCCCACCAGCTTACCACGAGTCCGCGTCGTATGATCTCCAGCGCAAGCTCACGCATAAGCGCGGGTGGCGCAGCTTCGTCTACAAAGTGAAATCCATGGCCGCCTGTTTGCGCTATGATCGTTTCCATCCGGTCGCAGAGCAACTGTGCCGTGATCGGTTCGTAGAGCTTTATGTACGGCAGAGAAATATCGCAGAATGTGCATTTCCCCCAATAGCATCCGTGCGCCATAGTCAGCTTGTTCCAGCGTCCGTCGCTCCAGAGGCTGTGCATGAGATTGGGTACCTCAATGACAGAGATATACTTGTCGAGTAAAAAATCGCTGTAATCCGGTGTGCCGAGCTGATCCTGCCGGTAATCACGGCATCCGGTATGGTTGATGTACGTTACCTTGCTGTCTGTCAGCAGGAAGGTGCGCTTCAGTTCATCCTGCTGTATTTCCCCTTTTATGTAACGCAGCAGGTTTTCAACCGGCGCTTCTCCGTCGTCAAGTGTAATGAAATCAAGAAATTCAAATACCCGTGGGTCAGACAGGGAGCGCAGTTCCGTATTAGGATACCCGCCGCCCATCGCTACTTTTACTCCGGGGTATTTTTCTTTTATCCATGCTCCGCAGCGTAGCGCTGCAAACAGGTTGCCGGGGAATGGTACGGATATGGCTACCAGCTCAGGTTGTATGGCGTTCATGTGTTTTTCCAGTACAGAGCGCAGTATGTTGTCTATAAGTGTGTGCGGCTGCTGTAAAGCATTATAGAGCACGTCGAAGCTGCCGGCCGACCTTCCGAGCCGCTCCGCATAACGGCTGAAGCCGAAGTGGGGATCGACACATGCCGTGATCAGGTCTCCGAGGTCTTCAAGATACATGGTGGCGAGGTGCCGGGCTTTATCCTGTATGCCCATGCTCCCGAATGCAGTATGCAGATCGTCAAGCTGGCTGAAACGTTCCGCTTCAGGCAGGAAATCGCGTTTGCAAATGCGGTGTGCGAGTGTAGCATTTCGGCCCTGCAGGAAGTCGATTGTACTATCTACCGTTTGTATATAGTGCTCGCGCAGGGTAATGATGCGTTGTATGTTTTCAGGCAATGCGCTGCTTACATCTATCTGTGCAAAAAGCTGCTGTAATCCTTCCCGGGAAAATAAAGCCAGGATTATTTCTATGCCGAGATCCGCCTGTACCGAAGATATTCCTTTTGTATTGAGGAACCCTTTCAGGTACGCAGTAGCTGGATAGGGTGTATTCAGTTGCGTAAACGGCGGTGTAAACAGAAAGATGGACGCACTCAAGCCAAGAGAATTTATACGCAAATGTAATGCTATCCTTGCGGAGCAGGGTGATTTTTGAGATTCATGATAATGAGTTCTGTGATGCCGCCACTGATTTATGGAATAACATGATCGCCTCCCTTTTGATACCCGGTCATTTTTTAATCCAGCAATCCCAGCTCAATAACTTTTTTTACCAGCCCTATGGTGTTTTTCACCTCGAGTTTTGTGGCCAGGTTAAAGCGGTAATTTTCTACTGTCCGTAGGCTGATACACAATTCTTCTGCGATTTCGGGATTGCTGTATTCTTTGAGCATCAGCCGCAGGATGTCTTTTTCCCGTGGGGTGAGTCCGTATTTGGTAGAAGTCTTCCATTTGATCTGCTTGCGGAATTCGTCCAGCTTCTGCTCCACATCAGGCTTCAGGTACTGCTGCCCTTTGTGTACGGTTTCAATGGCATGCACAATGGATTTCTGATCCGTGTTTTTTGAAAGGTATCCGGCTGCGCCGTTGCTGAGCATGTTGTGGATATAGATCATCTGGTTGAAGTTGCTCAGGATCAGGATGCGGAGTTTCGGATAAGATTTTACAAGTATCGGTACCAGTTCGTCTCCTGATTTTCCGGGCATCTGGATATCCAGAAGTAATACATCCGGACAATTGTGCTTCAGTCCGCTGAGCAGGGATTCGCCATCTGTATACATATGCTCCAGCCGGATGTGGGGATAATGCAGCAGCATATCCTTGATACCGTTGAGCACTACGGGATGATCATCCGCTATGGCAATTCTTATCTGTTCCATAAGCATAAGACTGCAATGCTCAAATTTACTGAAGATTTATTTCAAGCTGTATGATCGTTCCCTGTTCCGGAGAAGATTCGATCGTCATAGTGCCATTAAGCGCCCTGATGCGGTTCTGGACGTTTTGTAATCCCAGACCCGGGTGCTGATCCTGTATGGTGAATCCCCTACCGTTATCTTCGATGATTATTGTAAGCATGTCCTGGTTCCGGTTGATCTGTATGGCTGCATTTGTAGCGCCGGAATGCTTTACGATATTTTTCAGCAGCTCCTGGATAATACGGTAGAGCGACAACTGATCTTCTGGCGACAGGCCGGCTACGGAAGCGTGTATCTGGAGATCAATATGCAATTGCGCTCCTTGGCCAAGCTGTACACAATACATCTCCAGCGCTTCTTCAAAGCTGTACCGGGTAAGAATATCAGGCATCAGGTTATGAGCGGTATTCCGTATTTCTTCGGAGGTTTCTTCCAGCATGTGCATGATTTCCCGGTGGATCTCCGGGTTCAGGCCTGCCGTATGCTGCTCGGAGGAGAAATACATCTGTAGGGCGGCCAGCCGTCCGCCGACGCCGTCGTGCAGCTCCTGTGCCAGCCGCGTACGCTCTTTTTCCCCGCCGCTGATAAGTGCGTGCATAATTTTGATTTCCTTCTCCTGTTCAAGCAGAGATTTTTCCTGCTCCATATCCCGCAGCTTCTGATTCTGCAGGCGCTGACGTTGCCGACGGTTCCTATACAGCAGCAGCAGGGTGACTATCAGCGCCAGCGAGCTTATGGATACAACCGTGATCAGCAGGTTTTTTTTACCGATCTGGTTTTCCTGCTTTGCGATCAGCAGGTCTTTCTTCGTAATGACCATATCTTTCTGTATGGACTGGTATTTGAACTCAAGCTGGTCTATTGCCTTGGTACGTTCTTTATCCGTCAGGCTATCTTTCAGCTCCGAGGCAATTTTCTCATGCCACCAGGCATCTTTATACCGGCCGACACCCCCATAAGCTTCCGCCAGTGCTGCATGCACGGGGTACATATGATCCCGGACCTGGTACTTCTGTGCGGTATCAATGCTTCTGAGCAGATAATGAATGGCTCTGTTGTAGTGTGTCGTCCGGCGGTAGGCATCGCCTGCAAGATAATGCAGGTATATGTCTCGGAGATACGGTCTCCTCTGGCTATCCCGGTCAAGAGCTTGTTGAAGATACCGGAGCGCTTCCTGTGTTTTCCCCTGCTCAAGCAACATTTCTGCGATACCAATCAAATAGGCCTCTTGAGCTGCTTCATTACCTGATGAAGAAGCCTGTTCGATTGCTTTATTGTAATAGTCGGCAGCTTCCTCATAACGCTTCATTACGGCTAATGCGTGCGCTTTATTATTGAACATGAAGGCCAGCAGGTCAGGTTTGTTTATGGTCGTTGCAATTGCCAGCGATTTCTCTATATAATGAAGCGTTTTTTCCGGTTGCCGGAACCGCATATGTAACCCTCCCATGCCATTGTACACATAGATGGCCAGCCATTTGTTTTCCGGAGCGGATTCATCAGTCAGGTGTAGGGCGCTATACAGGTAATATGCAGCCTGCTGGTAGCTTCCATAGTGGTTATAAATGCTGGCGATATTCAGATACAGCTTTATGGTCAGGTTTTTGTGCGGTCTGTCCAGTAGTGCGTATGTAAGTGCCTGCTGGTATATTGGTAATGCTTCTTTCCTGTCCCTGGTGATGGAAACAATACCTCCCATGCGCATCAGAGACATGCCGGCGCCATATGTGTATTTTCGGGCTTTGCTTATCCGGTATGCTTCTGTGAAGAAATACCAGGCACTGTCGGGGTTTATATGTTCCAGCCGTCGGCCGTTATCTATCAGCCATTTGATATCAGGCATGCTATTGTCCTGAAAGTAATTTGCTTCGGTATAGGTGTCGCCAAGTTCTTGTCCCGCAGTATGCAGGGCCGGAAGCAGCAACAATACTAACAACAGTCTGAACATCGGCAAAAAGGTTAAATTACATGATTATTCCGGATTGTCCGGTGTAGCTTTCCCGTAGGAATGGAATTCGAGTAATATTACTCTAATCATGCATTGGCCTGCCGGTTACTTTTGTATAGGCAGTGTGAAGCCGGATATTTTAAATTTTCAAAAATAAATACATGATGAGAAAGCTATTTAATGTAAAAACTGTTCTGGCAGTCATATGCCTTGCCGGTTATGGCGGATCGGTAAATGCCCAGGTGTTCGACTGGGTGGTAGGTATGGGCAGCTCAAGCTATGACCATGGATATGCTGTTGCTGTGGATGATGCTAAGAATGTTTATATAACGGGCAGTTTCCACGATACGGCGACATTCCCATTTGGGGGTGGTGATACGCTTGTCCCCACTGGTAATACGGATGTATTCCTGGCCAAGTTTAATCCGGCGGGACATTTAATTTGGGTTAAAGGATTTGGCGGGAGTAATGCTGATGCCGGTCTGGGCGTGGCTACAGATCCGGCTACAGGCGATGTGATCCTTACAGGTACGATAGGTGCCGGAATAGCAGATTTTAACCCTGCGGACACCAATGGGAATATTACCTCTGCCGGTAGTAACGATGTGTTCCTGGCAAGGTACGACTCTTCCGGAAATTATATCTGGGCCAAAAGCTTTGGCGGTTCAGGTGCAGAAAACGTTTCATCCGTTACGATAGACGGCGGAGGTAACATATATATAGCCGGTGATTTCAAGTCGGCAACTGCCTATTTCAATCCTGGTGTGGCCGGTTCCGGTGAACTTACCATATCCGGAAGCACGAAAAATGCAGACGCATATATTGCGAAATATGACGGCAACGGAGGTTTTCTCTGGGCACACAAAATTGGCGGTACCGGAGCGGATTATTGTGGACAGACAGCGGTAGATGCTTCGGATAATGTCTATGTAATCGGATGGTTTGCTTCTGCCAGTGCCCAGTTTGATGCATCCGGTACTCCGGCCAGCCTGCTGAGCACAACCGGTGGGTATGATGTATTCCTGGCCAAATACGATCCTTCCGGGAGTTTGATGTGGACACAGAAAATGGGCGGAAAAGGGCCGGATCATGGCATGGCGTTGGCTATTGATCAGTTAGATAAAATATACATTACCGGCTATTTTGATTCAGATACGGCTCAGTTTGACCCGGCTGCCACAGGTGGCGCAGGGCAGCTTATTCTGTCTGCGGATATAGATCTGTACATCGCCAAGTATGAATCAAACGGGGATTTTATCTGGGCCAAAAGCATGGAAGGCAATGCCAAAGACCATGCGCAGGCAATTGCGCTGGATGGCGCGGGGAATCTATATCTTACCGGTACTACGGGATCCTCCTATGTGGATTTTAACCCGGGGATAAACGGAGGAACGGTACTCAATATTGCAACCTACTGCATATTCCTGGCGAAATATAACACAGATGGCGATTTTATTTTTGCCAGGGGAATGGGCGGAACGAATGGACAGGACTGGGGCAGAGGTGTAGCGGTAGATCGCAGCGGCAATGTTTATACGGCCGGGTATTTCAGCTCCCATATCGCAGAATTTAACCGGGGCGGTGTTGGCGGCATTTTGGAAGGGTTTGACAACAATTACGACATATTCCTGCTGAAGCTTTCGTGCAACGATACGTCTTCTCATGTACTGAATATGACTGTGTGCGAAACAAGCTACACGTTGAATGACAGTGTCTATACCCAACCGGGCAGCTACGTACAGCAATTTGCCAATGCCGGCGGTTGCGACAGTTTTGTCCGGCTCAACCTGAACTTTTATCAGCGTACGCCAACCATTTTGCCGGTGGAGTTTACGCTGTATGTAAGGGAGCCGTTCAGCAGCTATCAGTGGATCAAAAACGGAACGGATATTGACGGGGCTACCGATTCTTTCTATGTGGTGACCGACAACGCGGACTACCAGGTAAGGGTTACTGAGGATCCATGGGCATGTGAATTTACTTCTGCAGTCTACACCGTTAATAATGTGAGTGTGAAGGATATGGATGATATTGCTGCGCAGATCAGCGTGTATCCCAACCCGGCAAGCAGCATGCTGTACATCAAAAGCCCTGTGCCGGTCAATGCACAGATCAGCAGCATTGACGGCCGGGTTGTGCTTATGGAACAGCAGGCGACCTCGGTAGGGATAGGTCATATAACCCCCGGAATTTATTTGCTGCGGATTCTGGATCAGGATAACAGACTTCTGAAAACAGAGAAGCTGGTGATCGAATAAAAGTACATATCATTAGTACAGGAGACAACGGGCAGAGATTCCTCTGCCCGTTTTTTGCCTTATTAAACAGTATAAAGAAGATATCAGTTTGATTCGTTGAACAGATCACTCAACGATCAATCCCAGCATAATGGCCTTTTTTACCATGCCCACCATATTCTTTACGCCCAATTTTTGCATGATCCCCTGGCGGTAGATTTCAACGGTGCGGTGGTTGATCTGTAGCATAGCCCCGATCTCCTGACTTGTCAGCTCTTGTGCTATCAGCTTTAATACATCGGTTTCTCTCGGAGTTAAAGAAATATTTTTGTCTACTTGTGTTATCTTTCTCCGTATACTTTCTTTGACCTCATCCGGAAGAAAAGGGCCTTCTTCATAATACACATGATTAATGGCATCGGCCAATATCCGGGTATCGGCATTTTTGAAAACGTAACCGTTTGCACCTGCATTAATTAGTTTCCTGACATTATACGTGTTTTCGTTGGAGGTAAGAATAATGACACGGACACCGGGATAATCTCTTTTGATCACAGGCAACAGCTCCTCTCCGCTATGATCCCGCAATTGTAAATCCAGCAGCAGTACATCCGGAGTATCTGTTTTTAATCCGGTGAGTAAATGATTTGGATGCTCATATTCCGCCACTATTTCTATTCCGGGCGTATCGCTTAAAAGATTGCATAATCCTTTCCTGATCATTACATGGTCGTCAAGAATAACTACCCGGATAGACATGACAATTTGATTTTAGCAGAAAGTAAAAATAGGAAAACTAAAACCGATTTGCACATGGCGCCTGTTAAGCCATAGTATATTCAGCTCATCCGCTCAAGAGGAAATGATATATCAACGACAGTCCCTTTATGATTAGGGTCTTTGGTGATGGACATTGTCCCCTGATGTGCTCCTACCCGCTCTGCCACGCTGTTTAACCCAAGTCCGTATCTTTTCTCCCTTACGATACTTTCATCCATACCCGTTCCGTTGTCTTCAACAACCATTTGTAAGGTGTGCTCATTGCGCACCAGCAGTAACGTAACTTTTGATGCTTTTGCATGTTTGACAATATTGTGTACCAGCTCCTGGATGATGCGATAGATGCTTAGCGCCAGTTGAGGTTCCACCGAATCTACATTTTCATAGATCTGCATATCCGCTTCGATATCGGAGTCCTTCAATAAGCCTGTACAGAAATCCTCTATACAGTATGACAACCCGTTTTTCTCCAACTGGTCCGGAGCAAGATTATAAGCCACCCTTCTTACGCTGCCTGATGCCCGCACCAGCATGGACTCTATGTCGGCAAAGCTGTGTTGTATATGTTCATCCTGCTGTTTGTTCTTCAGCGCTGCTACATGCAGCTTTATGGCTGTAAGCTGGCTGTTCACACCATCGTGCAGATCTTTCGACAGACGGCTGCGCTCTTTTTCTTCTCCTTCCACCATGGCTCTCAGGTATTCCAGTTCCTTTACGGCTTTCTGTCTCTTATTCCTGTAAATAAAGATGCCCGACAGCAGGCCAACAAGCAGCACGCTGCAGGACGTGATGCCGAATATCCAGAAGTTCTTTTGGTAAAGCTTGTTTTGCTGCAAGGCAAGCTCTTTATCCTTTTCCGTCGTTCGGTATTGTGTTTCCAGTTCGGCTACTGTATAGACCGCCTCTTTGTCCCGGATGCTGTCTTTAAGCTGCTCGTATTGTTTTCGTAATTCAAATGCCTGCGTATATCTGCCGGTAGCATGGTACAGCTCTGACAGATGAGGCAGCACGGATAGTTTCAATTTGGAATCATGTGCTGCAAAACTATTTGCCTGCGTCAGATATCTTTCCGCTTCTTCATAATTTTTTTCGGACAGAAATACAATACCGATATTCATAAGCGCATAGCGTTGATGAAAGGTATCTAAATGATACTGCTCCTGCATTTCTTTAATTTCAGACAATAATGCTATTGCTTTTTCCTGCTGCTTTTTTTTCAGCAGCAGCCCGGCTTTGTGTGTAAGCGCGAAGTATAATGTTCCGGCCTGGTAGGGTGTAATATGCCCATGCTTGTCTCTGGCCATACTGATGGCGCTGTCCAGAAATCTTTCAGCATTATCCGGATCTCCTTTACGCTCATAAGCTATACCCAGACTTGCTGCGATCATTGCAGCAAAAGAATCTTTTGTATTATCCGCCATTGTCATTGCCTGCTCAAAATAAGGTATGGCTTTGTCCTGATACCCCAAATCGGACAGCAGTACGCCAAAGTTGTGCGTGAGGTATAGTGTCAGTTTGTATCTGGAAGGTTGCTTTTGGGCGTAATAGATTGCTTTCCGGTAGGCCTGCATTGCTTCTTCAAACCTGTTTTGATTGGTAAATACTATGGCAATATTGTTATAAACAGTGGCGAAAAAAGGATATCTGTCGGGCAGACCGGCACGTAACAGCGCGAGCGTATAGGTGAAATAATGCATTGCCTTTTCATATGAGCCCCGTGTGTCGGCAATTATTCCCAGGGTTTCGTATGCACTTATGATCCCGACTTTATACCCGGTTTCCAGGCACGCTTTCAACAAGTTGCTGATGATAAGCTCAGCACTGTCGGGGTGGAAGTACATGATCTCTTTTGCGGAGGTGATTCTTTCTCTGACGTAAGCGCTGTCAACCAATACATGCGTACTAAAGGATACCCGCTCCTGTGCAGGGAGATACACAGGAATACTACATAAAAATATAAAACAGAAATATAGTATATTTTTTATCAATTGAATTGATATAAGTTGAGAAATAATTATTTTAATTATTATTAATTTCCACTTTGAATATTGCTTAAAAGAATGCCTACGTGAAAATACAGTATTTTAACTCTTTGATTGCCGGTTATTTTGCTTTTGATGGATGACACAATTTATATTAATTTTTAAAAAGCAAAAAAATGACAAAAAAATTAACCCTTAACCTTGGCATAAGGACAACAGCCAAAACAACAAATGAATCCGGAAATCTGAAGGATCATGGTTCTGCTGCATATGCAGGTATAAAAACGAGCCGTCCGGGATTTGTTAAGCACGCTATGGGACATGCTGTCTTATGCTTGCTGTTTTCCATGTATTTCCTCAATGCACATGGGCAGAATATAAATTGTGCGTGGGCGTATAATATGGGAAACGGCGGTAATAGCGGGACTCATGGAACAGCTGTGGATGGCGCCGGGAATGTGTATGTGACGGGAAACTATGAAGGCCCCGTAGATTTTGACCCGGGACCAGGTACCGCTATACTTTCCGCTGCAGGAGGGATTGATGTGTTCTTAGCCAAGTATGATCCGAACGGCAATTACCTGTGGGCTAAATCCATGGGAGGCAGCGGTTATGATGAAGGGCTGGATGTTTGTGTGGATCGTGAGGGCAATGTGTATGTGACAGGCAAGTTTGCATCTGCAGATTTTGATGCCGGGCCGGGAACTGCGGTACTGCAGTTTGCCGGTGTTGATGATATATTCCTGGCCAAATATGATTCCGCAGGGAATTACCGCTGGGCATTCAGCATAGGCAGTGATGGGATTGACTACGGAACCGCGGTGGACGTGGATGCAGCCGGAAATGTATATGTGACCGGTTATTTCGGACTTATGGGCGCAGGTGCAGATTTTGACCCCGGCCCGGACAGCGCTATGCTGACAACATCAGGGGAGTCCGGTATGTTTGTCGCCAGGTACGATGCGGGCGGGCATTATATCTGGGCTAAAGCTGTTTACGGCGGAGAATCCGTTAATGGCTGGGGAATAGCTGTGGATGATATGGCCAATGTATATGTAGTGGGCAGCTTTGCCGGCGCAGCAGATTTTGACCCGGGTCCGGGTACCGTAATGCTTACCGCGCCGGGAGGAAGGTACGGGGGGAATGATGCGTTTATTACCAAATATGATACCAGTGGTAATTTCCATTGGGCGATACATATGGGCGATAGCGATAATGATGTTGCTTACGGGGTGGACGTGGACGATGCGGGTAATGTATATGCAACAGGGCATTTCAGTGGGACTGTGGATTTTGACCCCGGGGCGGGCACCGCTATCCTTTCTGCGGCGGGAGATTATGAT
This sequence comes from Flavipsychrobacter sp., assembly GCA_037190845.1. Classification (GTDB taxonomy): domain Bacteria; phylum Bacteroidota; class Bacteroidia; order Chitinophagales; family Chitinophagaceae; genus JBEBVQ01. Next base: position 72,010 of record JBBCJI010000004.1, read on the forward strand.
GTGTATCTGGCCAAGTATGATCCTAATGGTAATTGTCTCTGGGCAGCAGGTATGGGTGGCAGCAATACCGACTATGGGACCAGGCTGACAATAGACTACAGTAATAACGTGTATGTGACAGGGGCTTTCTTCGGTCCGGCGGATTTTTATCCCGGAGCAAGCATCCCGACACTTACAACTGCGGCGGGCCAGAATATGTTTATAGCCAAATATGATTCCGCCGGCACTCATCTCTGGGCTAAAAGTATAGGCGGGAGTATCAATGATCGTGGAAACAGTTCTACTGATCGCGGTCTTGGAATAGCCATGGATGGCGGTAATGCGTATGTGGCAGGCGTTTTTAATTCGTTGGATTTCGATCCCGGACCTAACGCAGATACGCTTGTATCTGCCGGAGGCTTTGATGCATTTGTTATGAAGTTAGTGTGCGTTGATACTTCATCTTCCCATATCACTGCTTCTATAAAATGCGGCACGAGCTATACCCTCAATGGGAAATCTTATGGTACCGCCGGTATTCATAAACAATATTTCCCCAATGCCGCCGGCTGTGATAGTACTGTGTTTCTTGAGTTGACGGTTATATCCATTGATGCGCCTGTCATTACTGTTGATAACGATGTATTGGGGGTAGCGGGCACCTATGTTGTGTACCAGTGGATTAAAAATGGTGTTGATGTACCCGGTGCTACTAATCCTACTTATACTGCAACCGAAAATGCTGATTACCAGGTAAGGGTTATAGATGGGCATAATTGTGAGGGCATTTCGGATATTTATGGAGTGACGAATATTAGTGTTGATGAGTATAAAGGTATAAGTCAGTATATCAGTATCTATCCGAATCCGGTCAAAGAAGTAATTTATATCAACAGCCCGGTAAGCGTGGATGCACATCTATCTGGTATAGACGCACGTGTCGTACTACATGTAGAAGATGCGAAGACGATACCTGTGCAAGGTCTGGCTAAGGGTATGTACCTGTTGCATATCAGGGATCAGGGAGGAAGGTTGATAAAAGTCGAAAAGATTATAAAACAATAAAGACCTGTAGTCTGGACAAAGGGATAAGCGCTTGTGATAATTGTCACAAGCGCTTTTTAACGTGGGGGGAGATTGTGATAAATTGTCTCATAATCTCCGGATCTCCATCAGCCGCAACCCCGTAGCCTGACAGATAATCCCCTCATCCATGCCGCGGCCCTTCAGTTTCTGTGCGATTGTCCGGCGGGTATGGTATTGCGTTTCGAGTATCAGTTCCTGCTGTTTGTATTCCTGCAATACCCGTTGTTGTTTGTGTTCGTCCGGCCGAATTAACCGCCATCCTTGTCCCTCCTGCAGTTCTTTAAGGAGGCCTTCTGTACGCATACTCAGGAAGTTGTCCGTTTCCGTGATGATCAGGTGGTCGAGCACTTCGATACCCATCAGCTCGCCGACTTTCAGCAACTGGCCAGTCACCGACTTGTCGCCCTCCGACACATCCAGCCTTCCGCTGGGATGATTATGCACCAGCACGACCTTCAATGCACTTTGGTGTATGGCTGTGCGGAAGACATCCGGCGGATTCACCGCCACACGGTTCTGACGGCCAAGGGCAATCAGTTCGATATAGAGGAGTTGGTTGGCGTTGTTCAGCCCCAGCACCCAGAAGTGTTCCTGGCTGCGGCTGAGCCTGTTTTCCCGCAGTAACACCCGGTGCATCATTGCTGCGATGCTTTCGGGACTGGTATAAGATTGCCTTTTCTGCGCTTCTGATAATCTGATGTTCATACTCACGGGCATTTACCGGTTACGGAATCGAAAAGGAATCCTTTGCCGTGGGCAAATCAGTGAGTACGCCTGATTATGAAAATAAAAGGGCGTGGGACTCAACTTACCGAATTAGAGGTACTAGCATACCCGCAAACGAATAAGAGAGTTACCCACGCCCTTGTCGTGAGCTATTCGTCTTATGATCTCGTTTGCGTGAAAATTGCTAGTTTTCTAATTCGAGATTCCAAGCGAATGGCTATCTATATTGATAACACTATGTGTAGACACAACTCGTTGTGTCTGAGAGCAAAGTAAGGGGATTTTAGAGATAAAAAGATTGTTTGGGACGTATATTTGTTTGATATTGACGAAAAAAGATAAATATAAAAAGATAACCCATTGAATCCTGCTTAAGAAGCATTAAATTCAACAATCCATTGTCTTCAAATTGATCATATCATAACAAGTAAAAATGATAACCCCCCAAGATTTCATACCTGCAAGTGCAAAAGTAGTACAACAATTAAATTCCCTCTTCAATAAGCCAATCTACAAAATACTAGAGCAACAGAAAAAAACAATAAGTACATTTCAAGTACCTGCACATCTGAAGTCTTTCATAGAATCTATCAATCCCACATTTACGAGTGCATTAACTAGGTCAATAGCCTTACAACCAAAGTGGGGATATTCTTCCAAGATTTATGATGCTATATACTCTGTAAATCGCAAATACGGGAGCTTATATGAGAGCCTAATACATAAAAATATTGTTACCGATAGCAAATTAATACCACAGATCTATAGTATGCAATATGCTTTAGGAGCTCTTTATGGGGATGTAATATCTACTGTAGCATCTCAGGGCAAATGGAATTCTTTAGAAAATTTTGAAGAGATTACAAGCCAAGCCACTGCCATTAATGAGCAAATAGTAAACAACAACGGAATTACAATTGAAATTATAAACGAAATTAAGGAATTAATAAAACAACTCGATGCTAAAGTTGACAAAATTGAGGCAGATATTAATGCTCGTTTATGGAAAGTACTCGCGGTATTAGGATTTCTTCTTACAGTAGTCGGTGAGGTCCGGAATTATCTACCTAAACCCAATTATGCTACAAAAGAAGAAGTTGTATCATGCATACAAACACAGTTTTCATTGTTTGAACAAAGATTAAAAGAGAAAAATGAATACAAAGTAATTAATCGTAAAACAGTAGTTAAACTTAAACCTAAACATAAATCAGCTTCGATTGAACGTTTACCTGCTGGATTTGAAGTGACTATATTACAAGATCATCATAAATGGGTCTATATAAACTATAAAAGCCCTAAAGATTCACTACCACAAACTGGCTGGATTCTGAAAAAGTACCTGACGAATCCAGAAACAGTAAAACCATAAGAATTATCTAAAAGACACATCGTTATTTGAACTGGATAAACTACTGCCTAATGAGTAGTTCACAATGCAATCTTTGCAACTTAACCAAAGCTGATAAAACAGGATCACATATCTTTTCGTGGTTTCTGATACGTGATGCAGTAAATAAGGAGGGGATTAAACAACGGAATAACGAAATTGTTTTTTCTATTTCTGAAACAGAGTTTGTTGAAACTTATTTTGGAAGAGATCAATCTAATCCCATAGCCGTTGAAAGAATTAAAGGCAGAGAGTTAACTGACGATGAAATTGAGCATATGATGAAGTCAAATCCTTTTACAAAGGATTACATTTTGTGTAGCAAATGTGAAGAACGGCTACAGGTAATGGAAACTGCAGTTGCCGAAGACATCATCAGCAAACTACGTCAATATAACGTAACACGACTAATCGGATTTGATATACTTGAAATAGAGCAAGGAGAATTGTTGCGAATTTTTATATACTCTCTTTTGTGGCGGGCTGCAGTAGTAAGGCAGAACGATTTTGAGATGCATCAACACCACCAAGATGAACTTAGAGAAATATTGAATGATTGCCTAAGTAATGAAAGGGATGAGTTCTTCTCAAACCTGAAAAGGAATTCTGCAAGAATTAGAAGAATACAACTGATTGTAACAGCTCTGGAAGTAAAAGGAAAGAATAACAACTTCATTTATTGTTCACATAATTTCCGACCCTATGCAATGATTTTAAACGACTTGAGTTTTCAGCTATATTTTGATGATGCCTCAAATAATGGATTTGACCATCAATTACAAGGCATTAATAGTGTGATAAGTAAAAGAGCATTATTGAACCAACAAGAAGAAAGACTGAAAGTTGGAGTTATATCTGACGAAAAGCGTCTGTTTGTGAACAGGAATTTATCGCTATTCATTTTTAAACGAATGATGCAAACTGCTGAAAAGTTGTTTATTGAGGGCTTTAATAAAATCTTTGGCAGAAATCCACCGCATAGTGTCGTGATTGCTTTTAGACAGAACGTTGTGTATTCTTGTAACAGTCAAATTGAGCAGTTTACTCCTACTCACTTTTGCAATGCAGCAATTGATACAATTGTACAATATAGTAGCAATAACTAACATCTGCTAAATGAGTGCTATTTCTGAAGAAAGCAAATTACACCTTCGAGAAAGTACAGAACAAAAAATCGAAGAGGTAACAAAAGAGGTTGACAGGTTATATTCTTTACTGCGTAAAGGGGAGATAATTCGCTCACTTGCGAAGGATATGGGAGTGGAAATTAATTTGGAAAGAATAGAAAGCCTCGTAAAGTTCCGATTGCTTATAGGATTATTAATGCTCGATCTGGCATCCTGTGTCAGGATGTATTTAAACGCTAAATTTCAATATGAAGGATTATTTGCAGCCAAACAGGTTATCATTATCATCAATGAAGGTTACAAAGCAATATATGGCTATTTACAGAAAAACGATCATGATCAGGTAAAAACTGCTCAGCGAAACAAGTCCTTTTGGATACGTGAAATTGGGAAGATTATTGAGTACGATCTGCCTGAATTGAAAAATGAATATGCAACGCTGACTAAGGCGCTGGATGATTACTCTATAGTAGATTTTAAAACATTGAAACGTCAACGAAGTTTGTTTGTACATTACGATAAAGGCGCTATAGAATTATATAAAGGGCTATCTGAATTAGATATTGACACTACTTTTCATAAACTAATTCTTTTCCTTGGAATTGTGAAAGGTATGTTTGCTTTTACGGACACTATCATCAAATCGTACACACAAAAAACACAAGATGTCAGGTGCTCTCGACAAAAGGAAATAGAGAATTTGATTGTAAGTTTTAACCGATTCAAGAATGAGCATAATGAAAAAATGATTCAAACGTTTCAAGAAAAAATCCTGAACCTTTTCCGTAGTGCAAATAATTTAGACTAATGACGAATCAATATCTAAATTCTCTGATCAGAAAACTCAACAAAAAGCAACTCAATAAGTATATTCAATTAAGACCATTATCTGATACAGTTGATTTTGCAAAAATCTGGCGAAGAAAGCCTAGCCCAAGACATAAACGTACCCATGGAGATGGCCCTTTGCATTACTATTTCATAAAAGACCAGGAAGGCAATTATGTCGGGATTGTTCATGATATGCAGACAGATTTACATTGGTTTGTCCTGCGTAAGTACAGAGGTAAAGGATATCTCACAAATGCACTAAAAGAAGTAATCTTACCTCATCTCTTTCAAGATAGAAAGGAGCAATTGATAACAATAGATGAATATCATACGGGAGAAAAATATTTTCTTGCGTCTGAAAAAGTCGCTCTATCCCTTGGTTTTGTAAAATGTGACGATATTAAGTATCGCTTGAAAGGAGATAAATACAAACATCGCAAACCAATTAAAGGAGATAATACTGAATTGACTAAAGAGCGTATTGATGATCTTGATAGACAGATAAATTATCTAAGCCGCTCATTGTGGGTTATTCAGACAGAAATAGAGATGAAAATGGGCGCTTCGGATTATTCGCGGGCATTAAAAAAACTGGTTGACGACATTAAGAAAAAGGCATGGCAACTTGAGGACATTTGGTGGGAAAATCGAGAGCAATCCAAATAGTGATGGGCTCTCAATTGTATGGAATCTCCTACTGCCACAATACTTCCTGCTCCCAATTCTCCGGAAAACCCATCACCCGTATATCAACTTCAGGATATTGTCTCAGCAAGTCTTTCAGCTTAGCCGGAAAACGTGTTGCAGGATTTACTGTTTGCAGTAAATACCGGATCATACACAACATGAAATAGGAACGGTTATTGCTGAACGCCGTGTTATAAAACCATGTCTTCCGGGGCACGACAGGTATCTGCGGACGAATACTCAGCTCCCTATTCCAAAAACGGGTATGGTGCGCACAGATATTGCGCAGGTAAACGATACTGTGCAGCCATGTTTCCAGGACAGAGTCCGAAAGCCCGAAGTGATGAGCAATAGCACGTTTCTCTCTCCCCGGCTTCAGATTTTTATAAAGTATAGACAACGTGCCGAATGAAGCAATCTCCATGATCATCCAGGCTGGCGGCAACGGGTCGGTATACTTACTTCTGAACGTATGAACAAACGCCTCATCACTACGCTCATACTCTTCTCCGATCTTGGTAAGCGTTGTTGCATGTCTGACCGGATTTCTGAACAATAACGGATCAGTAAACCAAAAGCAGCCATGCCGGTGTGATAACACATAAATCAGTTGAGTACGTAACGCTACTTCGATTTTTTCCAATTCTGAAATCACAAGCCGTCTCAACTCACGATCAAAGCAATAGAGCCGAAAGGCAGTTTCGAAGCGGGATCCGGATTTGAAGATATGCCGTTGTTTATCCGCCAGCAAAGGATACCAATATCCACTTAGTCGATAATAGCTGACATGCGATAGCAAGTGCAGTGCTTTCCGGTCATTTTCAACAATCAGCCCTCTGTCCTTCAACTGTTGCAATTGCTCATCATAAGTAAGCGGAGGTTTGGCATAGGGCAGCTTGCTCATATGGGGGTAAAATAAAAAGTCCACCCTAAGCGCCCTGTTCTGACGGGAAGGGGGGTGGACATGTTGCTACAAAGATACTGATTGTTTTTGAACTACAACTTAAATCTGTCTAATTTTTTCACTTAATCATTTGGATATAATATGGTTAAGTGACTTTACGGCATTATACCGGCATGGATTATCAAAAATCAAGGCACTAAAAACTTTTTCCGATGAATAGTGGCCACTTTCGCAGAAATGCACTTAACTACTTTACCCTTCACATCTGCAACAGAAATCTTAACCGGCTGCACACTACTGGCAGGCGTCCACCCCAACCTGCTCCCTTTGGGCGTAAATTTTTTTGAATGAATAGAGCGTTTCATAATCTGGTAGTAGTATTGCAATGATAAGATTAAATATTATTCCACCAGCACTTTTATATCAGTCAATATTCCGCAACTCAAAACCATATTCAAAACTGATCCTCTGATATTCCCCTACGTTCTCCTGCCATGCAGGTTCCTTATGACTAATATCAACAATCTGCTTGGTCGTTTTCCCTTTAAATTTATCTGAAACAAGCTTCATCATGTCCCATTCCGTATCCTTAAATAAAGCTGTATCATTTTCTGATGCTGCATCCCCCTTCCTACAATCATCCTCCAGAAATATATCACCCACATACTCGCCAAAATCCCTTTCTTAAATAGTGACAAAGCCGTTATTGACCACCTCGTTGTACCCATGTCCGCCTGCAATTACCTGTATTACTCAATATTTTTTACACTATCGATCAGCATCTTCATGCGGGCACGGGAATAACGGCTCAATGCCGCTTCCCGGTTAATAGCCGACCGTGCATCGTCATACCGCTCCAGGTATGCCAGCTTCATATCTTTCACTAACTTCACAGCCTCGTATCCCTCAGGCTCCGGGTATGTCACATCCCTCCGGATCGAAATGCCGGTTACAAATCTGGTGACATCCGGATCCGAAAAAACATAGACATAATAATACCTGATGGTCTGGATTATTTTCATCATCCCCTTTGTTTACTTATCTCAAAAGGGTCACATTCCCCTGTAAATTTTCACTTCGTCCGTTTGAGAAACGCACAGAAATCGCATATATATACACTCCTGACGGCTGGCTTATACCTTCATAACTGCCATCCCAGCCTGACGTTGCATGATTGTCTGTCTGGTAAAGCAATTGCCCCCAGCGGTTATATACCCTGAACCGGAACTCAGTTACGCCCCGCGCAAAAAGTGCTCCGGGAAAAAAGAAATCATTTACTCCATCTCCATCCGGACTGAAGACGTTCGGGACATCTACATAGCAATCACGTGCCACATGCACCGTCTGATGATTGCGGCAACCATACCCGTCCGTAATCTCCAACGTGTAATCACCCGCTTCCCGGACTAGTATCTGCCGTGTTTCCGCACCCGTGCTCCAAACATAATGTGCATTTCCGTCTCCCGTATCTGCCCGGTTATGCAGTACTACCGGCTCTGCATTGGGACAGACAGATGTATCCCCGCCCAGGTCAATATCCGGTAGCGCCTTCACCGATACCTCACCCTCTGTAAACACTTCCGGACAGGCACGGTAGCGGGATGTTACCGTTATTTTGTAAATGCCCGGATCCCCCTGCATAAATGTCACGGGTCCGCCTTTCGTTACCTGTTCCTCTACACCATCCACCATCCATGCCTGAGACAACAATCCGTCTCCGTGTGGTACAGAGAGCGTCACTTCTGCTCCCGCACAGGCAAATGCCGGACTGATCACCAGATGCAAACCTGTATCAGCAGCATCTGCAGTAATGACGGTCTCCAATGTGTCCCGGCAGCGGTCACCGGCAGCGATCACTCGTAGCGTATATACTCCCGTCCGGGCATATGCATGCCGGGGCTGTACATCAGCGCTGCCCTGCCCATCCCCGAACTGCCATTGATAGCTGGTGTAATAAGGATCGGCAGTATGAGACAGATCAAAAGGTTGCCCCACACAGACGTACTCCGGGAAGTCAATATCCAGTATATTGTTTTCAACCGGCACCTCGACATGCAGCACGGTATCGCAAGATCCGGACCGCAGGTATAACCAGTAAGTGCCGGCGGGAATGCCGTCAAGTGTATCATTCCTTCCCAGCACACTGCCATTAAGCGTATCCCGCCATTGTATTGTCAGATCCTGCCCCGGCACACTGCCCCGGTCTATACGAGCCGTGCCGTTCGGTTGTCCCGCGCAGGCAGCTATAGTATGGATCTCCGGCAGCGCAGCCCCTATATGCACCTCAAAAGAATCCCGGTTGAGCGTGCAACTGCCGGTATAATATTGTACGGCATATATCCCGGTGCGTTGGACGTATGCAACCTTTCCTGTATCGCCTGCAGCCCAGCGATAATCCCGTCCGCCGGTATCCAAAGCTTCCAATTGTACGGTACCCGGAAAACAGGCATAGTCTCTCTCCGAAAGACGCGACACCGTATCCCGGATTACGATCGCAGGAATGTTGGGAAGTCCCAGTGTAAACCCGCTCTGCGGTAGAGAGAAAGCAGCCGCGACATAGCCCACATCAGCCGCATCCCTGTTCGGATATGTCAGGTAGCCTATAGAGGAAGCCTTATCCATAAAATACATCCGGCCGTCGGGGCCGGCTTTAATAGAAGTACCCAATATATTGATGTACGCTACAGGTCTGAGCACATGGTTGTTATTGGCGATGTCATACTGGAAAATCCCTGACTGATATACACAATAATAGAGCTTGGAACCGTCCGGGCTGAATGCCAGTCCGTATATGGACCCCCTGACAATAAGCCGCTCATTGGCAATCACACCCGTAGCCGGATCAAAGTCATACAAGCGGATACCGGAAGCCTTTGAATCGGCCAGAATACGGCCATCCGGGCTTACCTGCAGTTTACCTACATAGCCAATATCTTTATCCGGCAGATCTGAAACCACTGGTACAGGATCGAGCCCGGCCTCAGTTACCCGGAAAGCTTTAAACCGGTAATCTGCTGTTTGGTTCCGTACGATCACCCATGCGTCGCAGCCGGCATAGCCCGCAATTGCCTCCCCGATGCCTGTGTCAACTGCCATGGTTTTCCGTCCCGGCACCACTGCGCCGTTTCCGTTGTCAAGGCTCATATCAATCTCGCTGTAAAACAACCGGCCACGGTTGACCGGCCCCATTTCGTAAGAAGTTACGGAGAAGAGCAAATAACGGTATTGTGATCCCGGGATTTTAACGATTAAAGCGCCCTGGCTGGAGCTCCCCGTTGCCCCCGGTCCAAATCCGGTAAGGTCATCACCGTTGACCATCATCGCGTGGTTGCGGTTAAAGACAGTGCTTCCGTCCGTATAAAACAGAAGCTGCCCCTGATCGTCTGATACAGAAGCATAGCATTCTCCGTTGTTGTCGCCCGTCACCATAGTAGTGATAATGGTCGGCGGACTGGTATTAAAATCAAGACCCGTCTTATTACCAAAAGCCCAGACCTGGTCGTGCTGCGCCTGGCTGTCAAAGGCCAGGCACAGCAAAACCGTCAAAACCATCACGGAAACACAACACCTCATTTAAGCATAATTATCGACAACATTATTATAAGCAGGCAGTGATCATACGACCTACTCCTTTACCAGCTTTTCCAGGCGTATCATCCGTCCGGCGTCATCCGTTACCCGCAGGAAATAAATACCCGCTGCAAACTGCCCCAGTCGGATCACTCCGGGATTCCTTTCCTGCAGCAGCACCCGTCCGTCTGTTCCCAGCAACTGTACCGTCACATCATTCCCGGTTTTTATAAAGACCCTGTCTGTAGCCGGGTTAGGGTATATCTCCGTTCCACTGCCATAATAACCTATGTCCGACACGGAAACATTCGTCACATGATACACTTCTGAAGTATCTGTACATCCGTTCTCATCGGCCACTACCACCCGGTAAGCGTCATTCTCCGTAACTACGTACACACTGTCTGTAGCGCCGTCAATACGTTCATTGTCCTTCAACCATTGGTACGACTGATATGCCCGCTGCAATCCCAGTGTATCCCCGCGCGGTGTGATCACCGGCTTTTCCACTACGATGATGGTCACCTCCGCATACACTATACTGTCGCATCCGTCCGGTGTTACAAACACTACCTCATACGCACCTGAGCGGGAAAATACAGAATCCCCCAGCACGTAAGGGCCGCATCCTTTGTACGTCGCCGAATCATGCACGTCATAACACACCGGGCGCAGCTTCGCCACAAACAGATCATATCCCGTCGTGGTGGTGCTCAGGTGAACCGTAGCCGTGTTTTGCGGATCCAGTCCCACATCATCTGTGAACGTACCCCCAAGGTAGATATTCCGCAACCCGTCCACTGCTAGTCCATAGCCGGATTCAATACCCTTACCGGTAAAATTTGTGCCCCAATTGTAATTACCCGCACTGTCATACTTCACCAGCACCATGTCGAGGATATCCACATTCAGAATGTCTCCGTTGCCCAGCGGGTCTGCATCCAGCAACGGCGAAGCGCTCCAGACCAGTCCGTATACATGACCCTTGTTGTCGGTAGCTACTGCAAAGCCTTCATCCAGGCTGGACCCGCCGACCTGCTGAACCCAGCGAAACACACCATCCTTTGCATAAGATGCCAGGTACATATCCTGTCCGCCGAAAGACAGCAATGTGTCATGGGCATTTTGCTCGTTGAATCTTGCCCGTTCCCTAAAGCTGCCGGATACATACACGTTGTTTCCGCCGGCATCGAGTGCAATACCGGTGGCGCGCTCCTGCAGATCTCCCTGAATTGTGCGGACCCATTCTATACTCCCTGCCGGATCAAACCGGGCAGTAAATGCATCCCGGTCGCCTGCAGATATCCTGCGATGCGTGCCGGCCACCGGGTGAAATTCTGCGGTATCACTGAAATCCCCTGCTGCAAAGATATTTCCTGCTGCATCTGTTGTGATGCCGGTTACCCATTCTGATGCGCCTTTCCCGCCAAGCTGCCTGGCCCATACGAATGTGCCCCGGCTATCGAGCTTGCACAGAAAGGCATCTTCATTGTTGCCTGCCCTGCCAAGCTGGTATTGGCCGGATCCGGGGTCAAAATCTGCCGTATCTGTAAAATATCCGCCCACGATCACATTACCCGAAGGGTCTACTGCAATGGCATACCCCTGGTCTGCCTGCTTGCCGCCAATATGCTTAGCCCATACGAACTGGCCGTCTTTATCCAGCTTCAGCACAAAAGCATCCCAGTTGCCATTGGATACCAGCTTGTGCTCACCTGTACCCGGATCAAAATCCACCGTGTCTGCATCTGAAGAATGACCGAAATGCCCTGTCACATATACATTGCCATCTTTATCCAGCGTCAGTTGCTTGCCCTCGTCTGCACCCTTGCCGCCGATATGCCGCGCCCATATAAGCTGGCCATTGCTGTCCACTTTGGATATGAACATATCAGACTGGCCGGAAGAAGTACGGATCAGATTTCCTGTTCCGGGGTCCAGGTCTATCGTACCCCAGAAAAATCCTGTACTGTATACATTTCCTTCCTCGTCTGCCGCTACAGAATTGAGATAGTTATAAGCATTTGTGCTGCTTGGGAAGCTGATGCCCCAGGCCACGCTGAAATCCTGTGCAACTGCCGGTCCGGCGGCCGCCAACATATACAGCCCTGCCATCGCCACCCCTTTTTTCATAGATAATATTTCTTTTGTCATTTACTGTCCATTTAAGTTAAAACAAAAATAGAAAGCCATATTTCCCGTCTTGTCAGTATCCATACTCAATCCGGAAAACAGAGTAAAACTACTCATGCAATTATCCTGCCGTTCCTTCACCGCTATGCCGGAAAGAGTATGATGAAACCTGTCCGGGGTGCTTCACACAAACCTGGAAACAACAAAAACACGCTACATTTATGCTTCAATCCAAATGCGAAGCCTTTCTCATGAGCAGCACCAAGATCCATATATTCCTGGCTATCTGCCTGATGCTCCTGGCAGGTTACCGGACCGTTGCCCAGCCTCCTGCCGGCAAAGACACGGCCCGGATCCTGCACATAATCACCACTGCCCAGCAGCTCCTGAGCAGCGGCTATACCGACAGCGGCAGACAATACTTCGCAGAAGCCCTGCAGGACAGCCGCCATACCAGGTACGCATATGGCACAGTCATGTCCCTTACCGGTCTGGGGGTGATCTCTGGTACTGAGGGCGATTACCCTGCCGCTCTTGCATATTTTGAGGAAGCTTTGCTGCATATCGACACCGGCTCGGAGCGATACAACAATCAGCAGGCGATCCTGCACAGCAATATCGGCGGTATCTATCAGGCATGGGGTGAATATGCGCAGAGCATGACCCATCTCGAAAAAGCTGTTCGTATCAAAGAAATGCAGGAACAAAACAAAGGGCTTGAGGAGCTATACAACAACATCGCCGCTGTGCTGATCGAAACCAGGCAGCCCGATAAGGCCCTGTACTTCATCGAAAAAGGTTTCCATATTGCATCCGGCAACGGCGACACCAACAATCTTATCAGACTGATGATCAATCAGGGAATTGTTCTTTCCGCGCTTAATCAGCTCCACGGCAGCGACTCCGTTTTCCGCGCCGTCCTGGAGATCAACAAGCATAGTCCTGTACCCGGGATGATTCAGCTCGTCTATCGCAGCCAGGGAGAGATCGCTCTGAAAAAAGGACAATACCACCAGGCCGTAGCCTACCTTGAGAAGGCCCGCGACCATGCCCTCCCTGATCCGTTCTCCCTGAACAGCACCCTGCTCATGCTCGCCCGGTCCTATCTGCGCATTGGCAGCTATGACAAAGCGGAAGCAACGCTTAGGGAGGCGTTGCTCAAAGCGCAAGATCATGATATTCTTGCTGATCGGGTACAGGCTCATGGTTTTCTCGCTGAACTTTATGCCGCCCGGGGCGACTATCAAAACGCATATGCCGCCCGGCAGGAGCAACTTTACTGGAACGACAGCCTCGGCAAAAGAGCTAACCGCCAGCTCACCAATCAGATCGAAGTCCGCTACCGGACAGCCCTTCTGGGCAAAGAGCTTGCCGAACAGCAACTCACCATCCGTACACAGGAAAACAGCATCTATATCCGCAATATCTGGATCGGTATTACCATTGCCGGTATGCTACTGCTCCTGCTGCTGATCATCCTTATTACCCGCAGTAACCGGCATAAACAGCGGCTGAAAGATGAAAAAGTAACCAACCTCATCCGCCAGCAGGAACTCAGCGAGATCAAAGCCGTAATGAATGGTGAAGAAAAAGAACGCGTACGTCTTGCACGGGACATCCACGACGGTATTATGGTCCAGTTTTCCTCCGTCATGATGAAGCTGAACGCCATCCTTGAGAAAACCGAATCTCCCGCTGTAAAGCAGGAGCTGCAACACCTGGAGGACCATCTCGATAAAGCTACCAACAGCCTCCGTAAAACCGCCCATAGTCTGATGCCCGACATGCTGCTCGAAGAAGGCATCAGCGAAGCGCTTTACTACTTCTGCAATACTCTGCAGCAGGATCTCTCGCTCCGCATCCTGTTTGATCAGAATGGTATCCCGTCGAGGTACGAAGTGCAATTCGAGCTTTCCGTATACCGTATCGTGCAGGAATTACTGCAGAATGTCGTCAAGCATGCCGGTGCCACAGAAGCGATCGTACAGGTAGACTACAGGGATGAAGTACTCTATATCACGGTAGAGGACAACGGAAAAGGCATGGACAACAGCGATACCGAGAAGGCCGAGGGTATGGGACTGAGGAGCATACGGGCACGGATGCTCGCGCTTGGCGGGAAGATGGAAATCGAAAGCAGCAAAGGCATCGGTACGGCGGTCCATCTCGAATTTGACCGGAGTAAAAAAAACAAAGAGTCGTAAATTCACACAACCATCACAGCAAGCAGCCAGTCATACATGTCCATCAAAATATACATCACAGACGATCATCCTCTTGCTATTGCCGGCATCCGGAACCTGCTGGAGCCGTTCAGTCATCTGAAAGTGACACGTCATTTTGAAACAGGCGAAGCCCTGCTGGAGAAGCTCACCCAGGCTACCCTGCCGGATATCCTGCTGCTCGACATCCTCCTGCCCGGCATAAGCGGCAAAGAGCTTGTGCCGATCCTCCTCGAACGCTTTCCCGGGCTGAAGATCATTGCTCTTACCAGCCTGAATGCCCCCGGCTACATCAAATCGATGATGCGTGCAGGGTGCCGCGGCTACCTGCTGAAAAACACCCGTCAGAAAGAGCTTGTTAAGGCCATAGAGACAGTACATGGCGGAGGTACCTATATCGGTGAGGCGCTGAAGTCTCAGCTATATGAAAATCTCACCGCATTCAAAGAAAAGAGAGCGTCTGACCCGGAGCTGAAAAAGGTTATTCTTACCAGGCGGGAGAAGGAGATCCTGCAGCTTATCGTCAAGGAATATAATAACCAGGAAATAGCTGAACGCCTTTTTCTCAGTATCCGCACAGTTGAAAACCATCGCTACAAGCTTTATCAGAAACTGGACACTAAGAATGCTATGGGGCTGCTTAACACCGCTATAGAGCTGGGTCTTATCTGATTGTAACACACAAAAAGCTGCGCGCACAGCCACGAAAAAGGCACTTACGGGTAAGTCCGTAAGTGCCTGATTTTCATTGTGGAGGATAACGGAGTCGAACCGATGACCTCTTGCATGCCATGCAGAAAATTATTGTTTTCCGTTGTTTTCTTATTTTTTCTTTTAATTTCTATTTTGCTGATTATTAGCATTTTCTGTTCTTTTTCGGTTTCTTTTCTTTTACCTTTGTTTCATTGAAAAGACAAAGCTGTGTGCACATTGTGTGCACAGTATTAGTAAAAGCGAAAAAATGAAAGTTATGTTTTCGACAAGTATTTTAAACATTACTATTACCTCTTTTATTGACAAAAGAAGACTTTTAGCGGATGGAATGTACCCTGTTCGTATCAGGGTCAACCAAAAAAGAATAAGACAACATTATCTTACAGGGGTTACTATGACAGATATTGACTGGATGAGACTTCCGGTAGCAAAAAGTAAAGAATTGATCAGGCAAAAAGATTTGATCCAAATTGCTTTCAATCATATAAGAGATGCCGTAAATGAATTGGTTAAAGAAGATAATTTTTCTTTTGATCAGTTAAATATCCGATTAGGTAAAGGGATTGATGCTACTGTCAATATTGCATTTAAAGCGAGGATTGAAAGAAGTGAATTTGAAGAAAAGTATTCGAGTGCTGAACTCTGCATGTATTCATTAAGATCAATAGAAGCATTTGCCGGAGAGAAGATAGCATTTTCACAGATCACTGTTGACTGGTTGAAACGTTTTGAAAAATTTCTCACTTCAAAAGGCAAATCATATACCACCATATCAATGTATATGCGTCAGTTGCAGGCAGTGATTAATGAGGCAAAAAAAGTCGGAGTTATAAAAACACATCAATACCCTTTTGGAGTTGGGAAATATGAAATTCCACAACATTCCGGAAGAAATATGGCTTTAACGATTGCACAGATCAAAGAGATATTTTCGTACGATTGTCATGATAAGACACTTGAATTTCGTAGGGATTTATGGATATTTTCATATCTCTGCAACGGAGCAAATGTAGCGGACATCTGCAACATGAAATATGAGAATATACGGAATGGTAATATTCAATTTTACAGGCAAAAAACGATTACAAAGTCAAAGATAAAAAAGGCGATTTTGGTGTGCATAACAGATCGAATTCAGGAGATCATAGATAAATGGGGTAATAAACCGATGAGCCTCGATACCTATATTTTCCCTATTCTAACAGGAGATGAAACAGCTTTTGAACGGAGAAAAAAGGTTAAGGCATTTACTTATTCGCTAAATCATTACATGCAAAAGATCGGCCGGGTAGTCGGGATCGGTCATATTACGACTTACACAGCCCGTCATAGCTTCGCTACTGTTCTAAAACGTTCAGGAACTAATATTGCTTTTATCAGCGAGAGCCTGGGACACTCAGATATAAAAGTGACTGAAAATTATTTAGCGAGCTTTGAGGATGAGGAAAGGCGAAAGAATGCGGAGTTATTGACTAATTTTTAATACGTTTAATTATGTCTATTATATATGTCCCTAAGTGCAAGAGAGCCAAGGTCTGAAATACACATACAAATAACGTTGGCTTCTTGTGTGAGTCCGTTCATATAAAGTTTATCAACGAAGCTATTTAAATCTGCTTCTAAATATGGCATCGCCAAACCACTATTATAGACCTTAGATACAATATCTGCTGCCCCCTTAAGATTTGAGTCTGCATTTTTGTAAATAAAACGCAGCATATTGTACGTATATCTATGTTCTTTACTAACAGAATCTAATGTACGTTGAGTATAGGATACAGTTTCACTATCTAATTCTGATGCCATTTCTACAAACCACAACATCATTGAAGGAATATCTTCAAATACTTGTTCACTTTCAATTATATCAAGCATAGTCCCCCACAGGGTTTTTATGTTTTGATACGAAAGTGTTTTTTTTCTCCAAGTAACATCTATCATTACTTTATATTGCACTTGATTTTTTTTCTTCAATATGCCACTGAGTATGCTATCTCTGTTTTCTAATGTCACTCCCCATTTCTCCCATTCCAGCAGTCCATAAATTACAATTATCTGCAATGGTCTACATTCATAAGTAAAATTATCTAAAGCCTTACCGAAGAGATTATTTTGTCTTAACAAATTGTATAAATCTTTATTTGGCCGATAAAAACCATTTAGAGAACTTGTCAATCGGTCTTCAAAATTTTGATGATTTTCCTCGTAAAAAATTTTATGTAAATTTTCATTTACCCATTGCATATCAAGATATAATAGTAGCGGCAGAAATGAACCCAATGCTATATTGAAGTTCCTATCAGTATTGTCAACTTCATTAAGTTTGTTTGTTATATAGTCTTTTATAACATTCGGCCATGTAGCTCTCCCTTCAGTGTCAAAGTGACTTTTCGAGTATAATAATGCTATATTTAAAAGTGCATGGTACAACTTTCCACGGAATGCAGTAAGTAGGTGTAGAGATAGGTCTCCTTTAATATCTTCATTGTGTGAATCTTCTGTTTTATGCAGCAAGAGTATAATTAGATTGTTAACTTGTTCTATTTCATCATCGCTAAAGGAGAAATCATTTTCGTTTTTTGACAGTTCTAATAAAAAGTCCGGTATCATAGAAACAAATCTTTCGCGGATGTTATAATCATTTTGATCCCAAAAATTACTTTGATTAAGTACCAGTGTTATAAAATTGATTATAGGCAAGTAGATTGTAATTTTTTTGTTTCTAAGAGCTTCTGTCAATCCAGAAAATAGACTGCCTAAATAGATGATATTTATTTCCCCAAATTTCTCCAAGTCATATATGTATTTATAAGGTTCTTGCGAAGCACATATATGTATAACGCTAAATAACTCTCTGTAACTGGTGAAATGTTCATCTTCTGGCTTAAAAGCTTCAATATAATCAACTTGTTCTTGAATAGTCAATGAGTTAAAATCAGAAGGGATGGTTGCTTTTAGGGGCTCTATATCAGAAGTGTATGTGTCGAACTCAGGATGATTGATTGCGCAATTATTTAATGAATTGTAATGAGTAAGTATCGCACTTAATCTTTTTTGAGTTTCGACAGTTGAAACGTTCAGAGACGTTAACCATCTACGTATTTCGAAGTAGCAATAATCTTGAGCTTCATCTTTATTGTTGAAAACTCCGATCTCTGATATGACTGTGCAAATACTAATTATCCAATCTATTATCTTATTTAACTGATCTAAACTATACGATGGGGAAGTTTCTTTGATTAGAAGATAAGCTTCATGAATATGAATTGGTTCAGTACTATTATTAATGAAATCCCACCATATGCCCTCCGTGAGTGGAAAATTATCTCTTACCAAGTGTATTCCTAATCTCTTAAGTATTGAAACTTTAGAATAAAGTAATTCATCAATAATGTTTAATAATTCCTCTTCTATAAGCAAATTTGAAAAATCCCTTACAAAGTCGATTAAACTTGCTTCCCAACCATCCCAATATTTCCTTTGATCTGTATCCTCTATAGAAGGTATATCTAAATGAACTAATTCTTTTCTATATAATTGACTTAAGACATCCATTACAATCATGATGGCATCTTTACCCAAGAGATTTACAATTCTATTTCCATGGTTTTCCAATAATTTTGAAATGTAATATTCTTCAACGTTATTTATGCGTTTAGTCATGGGAGATAGCTTGATTTCTCCTAAATCAATGGCCTCCTGCTCATGCACACTAAAACCAAATAGAAATGATAAAAAAATGCGTAATCCGACCTTGTTTTTTTGTCTGATTAGTTTACTGGGAATTTCATCTGTTATACAATTTCCAAACCATGATATTGAACTATCATCTTGAGATAATAGTGTCTTAAAAAATAGAAGCTCTCTTTCTGTAAAACCGTAGCCAATAGCATTTGATACTATTTGTACAATATTGGATAAAGTGAAAATATTTAGTATTAAATGACCCTCGGTATAGTTGTTAATAATTGGGTCAATAACTGACTTTAACTCCTTTTGAAAAACCTCATCGTCATTTTTTGCCATATTGACTAAATACCTCAAAACCATCCAATCATTTGGGATCCCTTTATCCTCTAATACAGGAGGTGCATTTTTGGTATCAAAAAAACCAGCATGTTGTAACAACGGCATCCATTGAGCGTGCTTCAGTCGTCCGAAAAAATAGCCAGCATGCGTAGGTTTTAATAATAAATTTTTTATGCCAGGTGGTAACTCATTAAACGGAGGGATTTCATTTTGCAGAAGTACATCTAACCTATTCGTAACTGCATAGAATGATCCAATGAACTTACCCAATATTTTTTCATAACTCACCCATATGTCGAGCATTTCTCTACTATCTTTAGCTCGTCCATGTATATTTTCTCTGTCTCGATGTGCTATTCGGTGAAAATTCTTTGCAATATCAAACCACTCTTTCGCTAAAGAATCTTTTGGATCTCTTTTCCCTATAGCTACTAATATTGAAGCGAAATGTCCCTCCGTTATTCCTAAACCTTTTTGTATTTCATCTTTCATATTAGCTGGAGCAAATATGTCTCTTAAGCCACCATCAATTTCACGAGCTAAATGAGCAATTAAATTAGCTTTTGAATCCAAGATACATGAAGGTGAAATGAGGAGAAGTGCGTCAATATAGAAGCTGGCAAGTGCCTCTCCAATTTCTTTTAATCCATAGTATATCCTTTCTTGGTCTCTATTAAGAATGTGGTATTTTTTTATTCTCATAATTTGCAAACTCAAAACAATTGATACGATATTCTCAAAATTAATGATATTCAACAACTAATGTTAGGTGTAAAAAATGATATTGCTTTTTTCAAGAATCCTCCAAAAGAGTTACAATGAGAAAAGTCATATGTATTTCTTAACAAACCTACTATGAATACAAACAGAGAGCTATAATTATTGATAATAGTGGTTTTACAGACAAAATATTTTGACGGGATATGTTATATACAGAGAGAGAAAAGAGATGATATTATAATGAAAAAGCCGGCTTCATTGAACCCGGCTTTTCTGACCCTGTTTTTTTTTAAAAAAAGAAACCTGCTAAATCTTGAGGTGCTACTTTTTTTTCTACCCACAAACTGAAACGCGATTTGTGAAGCATAAATTGCACGGATGGATTTTCCTCTTCACAAAGTATTGCCCATTCTGTTTCGGTGGTGGTTAGTTTTTGATCAACTGTTAAGAAAGCAACAACAATGTACTTCTTAGAATGGCCAGAAATTAGCATTACCGGCGATGCGATTGATAACGTTTGAATCTCCATTTGATAGATATTTATAGGTTTACTCAAAAGTACGATATTCGCTATATTATACGATAGTGTATAAGTATCGTTTTGAACAAAAAAGACACTGTGGATTCAAGTGAAATAAATGTAACCTATTTGCTCGGAGCAGGAGCGAGTGCAAAAGCTCTCCCTCTGGTTAAGGGAATAAAGAAACAGGAACGGGGCACTCCTGAAGCAGCCGTACTCGGTTTATCAGAGAGGTTTAGAGAGTTTGTTGACGAGTTCAATGAACCAATAGATCCTACATACAAAAATGACATAGATGGCATAAAAGAAAATCTACTGTATTTTGCTGACAAAGCAGAAGAATTTGGGACTATTGATACTTATGCCAAATTTTTATTTAATAGACAAGATGATCAATATAAGACTCTAAAAAAAGCATTGTGCTTCTTTTTTGTTATAGAGCAAGTTCTCTATCGGAAGTTTGACAACCGTATTTTAGGATTTCTAACAACGATAGAAAAAAGACGGTCATTACCAGAAAATGTAAATATTCTTACGTGGAACTACGACTTTCAATTGCAGATTGCTGGTGTGAAACTCGGTGGAAATTTTGAGCGACATGAGATGACAAGCAATACTTCTTCATGGCATCAACATGGATATTTTACCGCTACACCAAGTTTGGATTTTTTTCCGAGCCAAAACGAACCATATAACTTGATACACTTAAATGGGATCGCAGGATACGCATATCAAAAGGAGAGAAAGTTATCTTTAATTTCCAATTGGGATGGAGATATTAATGTCTTGTTACGCAAATTAAATCTTAAAGATGTGGAGCATGTATTGAATTTTGCTTGGGAAGAAAGTAAAGGAATCCAACGAGTCCAACGAGCGGTGAAAATTGCTGAAAATACAGATATTCTGGTTGTTATTGGCTATTCATTCCCTTTCTTTAACAGATTTGTTGACAGGCAGATATTCAAGACTCTAAAAGAGAATGGAAAATTTCGAAAAATCTATTTTCAAGATCCATTCATTGATGGACAATTTTTAAGAACCCAATTTCAGCTTGACGAAAAAGTGGATATTGAACACGTAAAAAAAGTGGACAGCTATTTTATCCCTATGGAGTTGTAGTGCAAGGAGATTATATGTCTTATCACGATTTCCCAATTTTCAAAAGTCCGCTATGGTATAAAGATGAAACGTTTTTTAGGTTCAGTCTGGATATTGCAATTAAGATAAAACCTTAAAATGCCTTTTCGCCCCTCTGAAAATGGTATCATACATGGGCAGGTCATGAATCTGGCTGGCGAGTTTCCTTTCCCAGTCACGCTTGAAAGCAACTTCTTTGCTTAGCACTTTTTGTGCGAAATTTTTAGGGTCATGTTTTTTTCGCACTGCTTTATTGCAAAACAGAGCAGTGTGTTCTGCAATATTGATCCTCTCAATTTCGGCCAAATACCAAAAGTCGTATAGGTCACGCGGCTCAGTTCTTCCCATCAGCGCGGCCATTTTTTCAATCAGCACTTCGGCTAACGAATAACATGGCAGTTCAAAATCTTCTTCCAGGTCGGAGTAGTTTCTGTAAATGTTTTTGTGTTCTATTCCTGTTTCTAAAATCTCGCCTCTGGTAATGTCAATCTTCAGATCACGGCTGCCCATACTTCCCCTTAAAGAAGCCACATAGTCAATATAAAACTGTGGACTGCCTGATTCATGTACTGTCCATTTCTTTTCATCAATACGCATGTCTATGTTCGCTTCTTCTTTGATAAAATCAAAGAGATTGTTGAACTCCGTTCTTATTTCCTCGTTTGAAACGACTTCATCAACAAGTGTAAAATCCAAGTCTTCCGAAAAACGGTAATCTTCAAAATATGCTTTTTTCAAAACGGTTCCTCCTTTAAAGACCAAAGCGTTTTTTAGTACTTCATTCTTTGAAATGGCATACAGCACCCACGACAAAACATAATCCTTTTCAATCTGCCGGTCACTAACTCTGTTCGCCGTTGCTATTTTATTTATCTCTTTTGGTTCAATCATGTTATCAGCTAAAAATGGGTGAAAGAATAGAATCGTTGTCTATGTTCTGTTGAATGGCCCAACGGAAAATTGTTTTCCCTTCTTTAGGATACGAAGGTTCCAAAGCCACAAAAGAATTGCTTCTTAGTTTTTGTAACTCATCAATGACGGGGTGCTTTATTTCCAGCAATTCCAACAGAAACCCTAAACGCTTTATTACCGCCTGGGAATGGAAACGTTTTGCATAGTCCAGGAGCGTGGGGTAATCAATCTTGTCTTTTGATTTATGAATGGCTTTGGCAATTTCTGTTATGCCGCCGGCGTATTGCGGTTTAAACAGACAATCAATAAACGTTTTCTCCAGGTTTGAACATTGTACTTTATTGTAGCTGTCAATCCATGTTTTTTTATTGCCGAAAAAGTGTTTTTCGTTGTGGTAAATAAACTGGAAAGGGATATTTTTTATCAGGAGGGTTGACGGCTTGATCTGCCGGTTTACTACGATCTGCTCTTTCAGATGTGGCTGGGTCGTTAAGCTATGTATTTGCAGTGCGGAGAAATAACCGATATAATAATCTGCATCACCCACCAGGTATTGCGCCAGCAAATGCCAGTCGGGCATAAAGGTTTCAGCATCCAGCTCAAAAGGAATGACATAGTAAAGTCCTTCTTTTACCCGCATCAGCAAACCTCGCTTAGCCATATCGCTGAGCAGCTTCTTGACGGCATCGGTATTTGAATCCGGCAGCAGTTTGTATGCCTGATCTATGGTAAAGCCGGGTAGCTTTGCCTGGAGCAGCTTATCAAGCAACTCAGTCGCCTGAGATGATACGTTTTTATTTATTATAGCCATTGGGTGAGTTTAAAACTCACTGTAAAGATATAAAAAATAAAATCTTTAGACAAAGGAAGTATTTTATGTGTTGTTCTAAAAAATCTTTTTTAAAAATCACTTCACCTCCTTCACCTTTATAATTCATATGGTTTATTTGTATTCATTCGTCAATTGAAAGAGTTTTTAGGAGTGAAATAAAAAGCGGGTTTGTCAGACCCGCTTTAAAACTATCATGCAATTTTATGGATTATTGAAGCAGTATCTTTTTTACTTCAATGATGTTATTCTGCGGGTCTGTTATCCGGAGGAAATACACCCCTTTACCTGGCCACGAAGACAGATCAATTTGTACTTGTTGTCGGTCAATCTGCTGGTTAAATACTGTCTGGCCGATGTTGTTGTCAATCCGTAGAGCATATCCATTCATTGAACTGTAATTCCCGAAGTCTATGTTTAATTGGATGCTTGCAGGATTAGGATATACCTTGATCGTATTTACATTGCCTGGTGCATTAATCCCAACGTGTGCCGCCCGAATGATGAGCGTATCCTGTACTGATACATAGGTTGTGTCGTATATGGTTAGGTAGGTTGTATCAGTAACGGTTAAGTAAGTTGTATCGGTAATGGTCAAGTAGGTTGTATCATTATAAGTCAGTGTGTCATTATAGATTAGTGTATCGGTAACCGTTACATAATTGGTGAATGTGCAGGTATCGGTTATGGACAAGGTAGCAACATCAGATGTATCACGACAATATGATGAAGACGCTATTACACGAAATTGCTGACCATGATTTTGTAGGGATATTTGAGATATGTTTAAAATGCTACCAGTAGTATTTGGATAATTTAACCACCCAAATTCAGGTATGTTTGTTTGCCATTGATACGTTGCATTGGCATCATTTCCTCCAACAACGAATTGAACACTCCCCCCTAAAGCTGTAGTTATGTTTTGTGGTTGTGCCGTTATTGCGAGCTTGCAAGGTTCAGTGATGTATTTGACTAACCTATCTTCCAAAGTTCCACTATAATCATCATTCCATACATTCCTTAATCCGTAGCCTATTTTATCGTTAGGGAATGTCATGGATTTTGTGCTGGCATTGCTAATATTAGTCCAAGTAAGTCCTCCATCAATAGTTACATAATCTCCACAAAAACCCAATTTTTCCGATGGAAAGTATACGTTGTTTAGAAAGTGTTGACTCGGAATAGTATTAACATTTGACCACGTCAATCCTCCATCATTAGTTTTTAACAAATACCCAGTTAGCACAGAAATAAATCCGGTGTCATTATTTATGAAATGAGCATTGCCTAAATCTATCGAAGTCGGATTATAAATCATATTCCAAGTCTCTCCCCCATCCACACTTTTTAATAATTTCTTTCCATCAAATAAAGCATAACCTATACCATTAGTTGGAAAACTTAAACTATTAAAAGTGAAAACTGCCCCCCCATTATTAGAGTAACTAATGATTAATTTCCAATCAAGGCCACCATTAACTGTTTTCCATACCCCCGATTCACCATCAGGGCTCATAATAAATCCGGTGTCTTTACTCAAGAAATGTACATTATGGACATCAATCTTATTGGGATTTGTCAAATCCACACCCCAATAACCTTCGGGGGATACTTTACTCCACGTTAGGCCAGCATCAAGAGTTCTGTAAAGCTCTTTCCCTAGACAAACATGGCCAACATTTAAAGAGACAAATTGTATGTTCAAGTAATGTAGGATGCCTGCTGGTTTTTCCAAAGTAAGTTTATTCCAAGTGACCCCGCCATCGATTGTTTTGTGAATAGATAACATGCCGAAGATTTCATCCAGTAAACCACAATAACCTGTTGTATCATCTATGAAAAAAATCTTTTCAATTTTAGAATTGGTTGGTGGAAAGCTTGTGTTAATACGTTGCCATTGTGCTGAAACATTCAAGCAAACTGATAATATCAGTATTACAAGTAAAAAGGATTTTTTCATTTTTGATTATAATTTTTTTAAGAGTGGGGGAAATGATTAGTTTTTGAGAAATACAGTACTGCCCCGAACTATGGAGGTCGTGTCGGACTAAATAATGAAACAGGGAAGTAGGGGAGGTGTGTGGTCATAAGCTACGGTAAAAAAGAGAGCGTAGGCTGCTTCTAATTGCCCGTATCTGAGGTCCGACCAAGAACCCGAAGCACAAAGCAAAAAGAACGCCTACGCTTTACCGTAGGCGTCTCCTCTTTACTACCCGTGCTTCTCAGAAATTTGGTCGGTTTCAGATACAGGCTTATAAAGCGAAAACGCAATTTATTTATTGGTGTCTATCTATTTATAGCAGTTGGTTTTATTAGCACAAAAATAGCGCTTTTTAAGATCGTCATATCATATCATGCAATATCAAAGCACATTCTTTTCTACTACTGATGTTGGATACTTCCGATGAATTTTACAATATTTAAAGTGTAAGGGGGATTCATTATAAAAATCAGGTTCCAATCAGTATCCTTTACCAAAAGACAAAATCTGTCTATCTGAAAAATCGTTTAACATAATATTAACACGTATCATTTCCTGAAATATTTTCAAATATTGATTGTTCAATAGTGCAAAGAAAATTTCCCGAACAGATCACAATTGATTTGAATTTCCTTACCAAATCAGAAAATCATTTCAATAGCAATCAAAACGCTTTTATATCTATAAAATGTAAATAATTATCCCCAAAGCGCAACATATTTGAAGTGGATGCTATGCGAAGTTGTAAAAAACATCAATTTAACATTTCTATAACAAAAATGCGCTCATTTCCACAAAAAAGATCTCATTTCATTTGATGATTGAACGATTTTAAGGATGTCTTATATATTGGAAGAAAGAGGAAATAGGAAAGGATATGTTAGACTAAGTATGTGTAAAACTGAAATAAGCATATAGTTTTCTCTCACTTTTTTTGGAGGATCGGAATGCCTTTATTGATTTAATCATGGATAAATCAAACAACATTTGTTAGACCTGATTTATCCAAAAATGAAAGAAACTGTTTTGACGCAATCAGATCCCTTATAATTCCTCATCATACAGGAATTATTGCATGAATTACTGGCATGGATAAAAATATCCCTAAAAAATGCTCCGTAGCGATTTGCTCCGTAGCAGAATAGCTACAAAGATTTCTTAAGAATCTTCTGCAACCTAAATCATTTTAAAGTTGATCCCAACTATGGATTAAATCCATAGCAATCTACACTCGTCACAAGGCGGGACTTGTGATTTTTTTATTAACAAAAAATCAATGTATGCACAAGACATGTGACAACAGGCATTTTATGCTCAAAAATCAAGACGGATTTTTTGACGACTCGTAGATGTTGGTAGTCAATAAATAAAGCAATAAAAATTTTTACCTAAATAAATTTAAAATAATGGAATATGTTAACTGTAACTGCTCGCATAAAATAGAGCAGGTTCTTAATGAACTAAAAGGACTGATTAAAAAATCTAATCCAGAGCCAGTATCTGAAACAGCCGCGAAGGATAAACTGAATTGTAAACAAGCCATCGCTTTCCTTTCTGAACACGGGTATCCGGTATCTAAATCGTCGTTGTACAAATTGACATCAGGAAAGAAAATTCCTTACTCAAAATTCGGTAAACATAACCTTTTTGATGTTCAGGAATTACTGGAATGGTGTAAAGCTCGTACAACATCGCCCACGCAACAGCAAAATCAGTCATTACAAGCGCTGATTAAACATTCACAGCAAAAAATTCAAAAAAATGGAAAATAGAATAATAAAAATTGATAAAGGGACAGACCTGAATTTGTTGATTAAAGGAATAAAGGATCAACATGAAGAAGAAAGAAGAAATAATAAATACGGTATTAGACCATCAAATTATATGGTATTAAAACCCATCATAGATGATCCTAAGTTTAAGAGTATTCTGGATTTAATAAACGAGGTTGATTTCGAAGATGATGCGGAAGAAGAAAACCATTCGAACCGGCGTTCGAAAAAGAGTTTATTAAATGACGAAAATCTTGTAAGAATTATTGAAAACTTACAAGAGGTCGCTCACTCAAGTGGAAGTGGTCTTGTCACAACAAAAGGCTCCCTCTATATTTATCATGATTCATGGTGGCAAACCATTCCTGAAGACACTTTGAAAATTTTCATAAGAATGGTCGCTATACAATCAGGTATTCGGGCCAATGAAGCTAAAATTCATAAGAACGATGATAGGTACGTATCTCAATTTAGGAGTACAACCACAATTGAGCCCGCTGAAAATCTCAGAGATCATTTTCTTATCAATATGCAGAATGGTGTCTTGTGTATTAAAGACGGAGAAACAGGTTTTCACACACCTAAACGGGAAGATTTTCTTACTCACAAGCTTCCATTTAAATACGACCCTGATGCCAAAGCGCCGCTCTTTCAAAAGTTTATTGACAGGGTATTGCCAGATAAAGAATGTCAAGATATTATTTTTGAATTTATCGGATCAGTTTTTACCAATTTAAAGCTGGAAAAGGTTTTGATGTTGGTGGGTGATGGTGCAAACGGGAAAAGTGTTTTGTCTGATATTATCACCGCCTTATTCGACAGTGATAATGTAACTGAATATTCTCTACAAAGTCTGTGTGATAACAAGGATACATGTCGAGCAGGTATTGAGCACAAGCTACTAAACTGGAGTACAGAGACTGGAAGTGGAAAGTTTGATGTGGAGGCATTTAAAAAACTTGCAAGCGGAGAACCAATTGAAGCACGTTCATTATACCATGATAAGTATATAATAAAACAGTACGCAAGACTTGCTTTTTGTTCCAATAGCATGCCAAGTAGTGAATTTACCCATGCTTTCTTTAGGCGTTTATTGATCATCCCATTTCAAGTTACTATCAGCGATGACGAGAAAGACATTAAGTTGTCGGAAAAAATTATTCTGACAGAATTACCTGGAGTCTTTAATCTGGTAATGGACGGCATCAAACGTTTGGTGGAAAATAAAGCCTTTACACATTCTTCAATTGTTGAAAACATAATTTCAAAATATCGGACGGAAAGTAACAATGTCGCTGTTTTTGTTAAAGAATTGAACTTAAAACCTTCAACTGATAAAAAAATAAGAACAAATGACTTGTTGACTGAATATCAGCTATTCTGTAAAACGAATGGATATCATCCAAGCAGCAGATCAAAATTTCATGACAGGTTAAAGCAGTTAGGTTTTCAGTTAAAAGAAGGAGCTAACCACTACATGTATATCTGGTGTGAGCGTTCATTAAGCGATCTTGACCAAACTATCATGAATGAAATATTAAATTAGATCTCCTTTAATATAAAACAATTCAAAATATAATTTTATGGAAAAAATCACAGTTAGTTTATTTGACAATTATCGGGATAAGACACCTAAACAAGTTGATCTCTGGGAATGGTTATTACAACCAGATTTTAAAGAGGTGATTGAGAAGATAAGAACACTTGAAAACAAAGAAGAACGGGACAAGCTAAAAAGCACACTCCCCTGTATTACACCCAGCGGTATGTTCAACACACGAAAAGCGAGCGAGCTGATTGAACATAGCGGGTATATCTGTATTGATATTGATGCAAAAGACAACCCGGCTATACATGATTTTTCCAGTTTAAGAAACGAATTAGCCAACATCATTAATGTCGCTTACGCTGCACTTTCCGTTAGTGGTAAGGGAGTGTTTTGCCTGATCCCAATAGCTTATCCAGAAAAACATAAGCAGCATTTTGAGGCGCTTAAGACAGCTTTTTTAAGTCTCAATATTACAATTGATAAAAGTTGTGGTGACGTATCAAGACTACGGGGGTGTACTTATGACACACACGCCCATGTTAACAGAGAAGCAGTGGTGTTTAAGCACACGTTTGAATATGAAGAGGTCAGACAGATGCCTTCCATTAAACTTAAAAACTGCCCAAAATTAAAATCGACAAAAGACAATAAGGGAAAAGTTCTGGAAATTATTTCAAGGTTAGAAAAGTCTGGGATTGATATAACAGAGAACTATAACCAATGGGTTGAGATTGCTGGTTCTTTGGCTAATGAATTTGGAGAAGAAGGTAGGAGTTTATTTCATGCTGTCAGCCAAATCAATCCCGGTTACAATGCATCGCACGCAGACAACTTGTTTTCTAATTGTCTTGCAGGAAACTACAGCTACAGTATTGGTACTTTTTTTCATTGGGCCAAAGAGTACGGAGTTAAGATGTGATCATCATTTGATACACACACTCAATCATTGTAACGCCAGTTTTTTTTGAATCTTCTCTAATACCATGCCTTCCTACGCATGGGGTTAAACCAGGCAAGAACAGTAGCATACAAAAAAATCTATGCTACGAGACACCTTAGTTCAAGCAGCGGTTTATTACGATTCATTTATCGATTTCTTCAATTTGCTTTCAAGATGGTTGTGCCCTTTTGAAAGAGAAATAACATGCGTAAAAGACGTGTTGCATTATTGATTTTAAACAGGGGAAGCCGAAAACCTGATCAAGAGTAGGCACAATTTTTTTTTAATGATTTCATATTTTTTAATGAAAGGTTCAACAATTGAATTACGGGATGCTTCCGGGAGAAGGATTTCCAGTATGAGCGCCACAAACCGGGAAGTGGTGGCTGTAGATGATGACTTCGTCGTGGTGTACCGCGGGCGTCTGATCGAAATTTACAATGATGCTTGCAGGTGTATTGCATCAATCCCACGTGCAAACAGAGAAGTTGTGTGTGCTGCAAGTGGCACATTCACGGTTAGGCGAGGGCAAACAATAGAAGTGTTTGATGGTTTGGGAAAGCGGATCAGCACACGCACTGTTTAAATGCAGTGTGATCAGAGTGAAGGAAGTGAAGCTCTTTTAAAAAACTTTTTTGCAGCAGTTATATGCAAGGGTATATCTATGCTATAACTAAAGTGAAGGAGGTGAAGTAGTTTTTTAAAAACTTTTTAAAAAGATACAGGGTGAGTGTATTTCTCTTTCTTTTCCTTCTTTTACTCTGGACTGTGAAAGCTGTGTGCACATTGTGTGCACGGCCACGAAAAAAGCCCTTATGGAGTAGTCCATAAGGGCTTGATTTTCATTGTGGAGGATAACGGAGTCGAACCGATGACCTCTTGCATGCCATGCAAGCGCTCTAGCCAGCTGAGCTAATCCCCCGGAAAGGGATGCAAATATATACCGCTTTGGCGACTTTTTCAATTTTTCGTAACTTTATAAGATAGCCCTTTTGTTTTATGTGGCAGCAATTGCTTACCTATTTCTACATCCGCAAGCGCGACAGCAACGAACCGCGGAATCTGAATACCCGTCTGATGCACGGCATGAACCGGATTTCTATATTCATATTCCTTGCAGCGGTCGTTATCATGCTGATACGCCTTTTCATGCATTAGCACGGCAATGATTCCGGCATTATCTTTACCCCATGCAGGTACAGCATCACGTATCCTTACGCCCTTATAATACATTCGGTATAGACGTTCCGGCCGAAATGTTTTTTATGGTTACTGATGCGCAGCAACCGGAACAGTTGGGCAAGTCATCTCTTTTTCCTGAAAAACATGTGCTGGGTGGCGGAAGTAATATCCTGCTCACGCAACCTGTGTCCGGACTTGTATTGCTCAACAGGCTGAAAGGAATAAAACAGCTCCGTGAAGATGAACATGCCATATGGCTGGAAGTACAGTCGGGAGAAGTATGGCACAACCTGGTACTGTATGCGCTGGATAACAACTTGTCGGGCATTGAAAACCTGGCGTTGATACCCGGTACGGTCGGCGCGGCGCCGATCCAGAATATCGGCGCCTATGGTGTGGAAGCCTGCGAGACGATCGAAAGTGTTACCGGCTGGCATTGGGATGAACAATGTTTCATCACCCTGACCAATGAGCAATGCCGGTTTGGCTACCGCGACAGCATCTTCAAGCAGGAGCTGAAAGAAAAGATCTTCATCACCTCAGCTATATTCAGGCTGACAAAGCAGTCTGATTTCAGAACTTCTTACGGCGCTATTGCACAGGAGCTGGAAAGGATGAAGATCGTAGATTTATCTGCCCGGGCGATAGCAGATGCCGTCATGAGCATTCGCCGGAGCAAGCTGCCCGATCCGGCAGTAACAGGCAATGCCGGGAGCTTTTTTAAAAATCCGGTGGTGAACATTTCCTTATTCCGGACGTTGCAGGAGAAGTATCCTGCCATACCATCATACCCGGTTTCCGATACAACCGTGAAGATACCTGCCGGCTGGCTGATCGAGACTTGTGGCTGGAAAGGCTACCGGAAAGGCGATACGGGCGTTCATGAAAAGCAGGCGCTTGTGCTGGTCAATTACGGGCGGGCAGGGGGCAGCGATATCCGACAATTATCCGAAGAGATTATCCATTCTGTACAGGAACGGTTTGGCATTACGCTGGAACGGGAGGTGCAGATATGGTAATAATAAACGCGTAGAGACAAGGCATGCCTTGTCTCTACCAGACCCTACGATATAATTTTCAATTTATTCAGTTTGTCTTTTGCACTTTGTATATCTGGTGTGTCGTACCGGTTGTTACACGAATGATATAGATACCTTCATTCCATGTTTCCGTCGGAATGGTGTGTATCGCTGTAGACCGTTCAGTTGTCATACTGTACAGTATTTTTCCGGTTATATCACTTGCGTTGATACTGGTAATGTTACTGCCTTTTATAGTTAGCAGATCACGTACGGGATTGGGGTACAGGATAACTGCTGATCCGCCTTCCTGCCCGGAGATACCTGCCGGCCATACGGGCACACAATCAGAAGTATCGCTGCATCCGTTCTGTGTAATGACTACAGCAAAAACACCGGGTATATTAGGCGTAAAGCTCTGATTGTTTGCTCCGGTGATGGCGCTGTTGTCTGCACAATTGATCCATTGGTAGTCAGCATTGGTTTCATCGGCAGTGAGTGTTTGTCCGTCGCGGGTAACAGAAATATTATCCGGTGCTACAGACAGGTTGAGGGTTACGATACTGTCGCATCCATTGGCTGCTGCACCGGTGAAGGTTTCTGTATAGGATCCGGCTGCAGACAGGAATTGTGTACCCAGTTGATAGGTATCACCTACGCAGATAGTGGCGTCAATGGTACGCGTTCCGGGTTCAAGGACCGTGATGGTTATCTGGTCTGTATTGGTACAATTATTGGTGTCTGTACCTGTCACGGTATAAGTGGTTGTGGTGTTGGCTGTGAAAGGATGATTGCCGGATACGCCATTATTCCAGGTATAGGTGGCGGCGCCTGTAGCGTCAACGGTTACCTGCTCACCTTTACAAACCGTATCGGCAGAAGCTGTGGCGACTATTATCGGAAGCGGATGTACTGTTACCGTTACCTGTGCCGTATTGCTGCATCCGCCGGAGGTTGCTGTAGCTGTATAGGTAGTCGTAGCGACAGGTGTAAAAGGCGTCCCGTTTGTTACGCCATTATCCCAGGAAGGGGTGGTGCTGCCGGCTGTTGCGGTGAGCGTAACCTGCTCTCCTGCGCATATCTCATTTTTTGATGCAGAAGCCGTAATTACCGGGGCGTTAGCACCTGAGGATATGGAAATATTCGTACCATTGTCTGGTCCGATATGAGCAGGATCACTGCTTACAATCCGGATCCGGAATCCCGATCCGCTGATACCGGAGGGTATGGTTCCGGTAATGATCCCATCTGAAGTACCCGTCAGCGTACCCAGAACAGTAGGATTTGCAAAACTTCCGTTTGCATCGCTTAATTGAGCGGTAAAGATATTACCGGGGTTCAAGCCAGCCATTCCGGCTCTGAACTTAACAGCCACTTTTGTTCCGGGACAATAATTCGTGCCCGGCAGGAGCTCTGTTATTTTCATCGGAGCTTCGAAACCATCCAGCCTCACCAGGCATATATGGCTTACCCCGTTATACTGTGTAAATATTCCTCCCACCAGTATCTTGCCATCAGGCTGCGGAACCACACTCCATATCTGGCCATTGCTGGTTGCTCCGTTGACAAACCCGGTACCTGTTTTAAAGCTGGTGTCAATTGCCCCGTTTTCGTGCATACGTACCAGGCTTCTTGCGTCATCGCCATTATAGGTCCTGAAGTTCCCGCCTGCCAGAATTTTTCCATCCGGCTGTAAAGTAAGCCGGGCCACATATTCGGAGCTGAACCCCATCCCTGTTTTAAACGAAGTGTCCACACTGCCATCCGGCATAAGTCTGATGATTTTACCGTATGTAGTACCGTTATAGGAAGAAAAGGAACCACCTACCAGTATTTTCTGGTCCGGCTGCACGGTAATCCCATTTATATCGCCGTTAAATCCGGTTCCGTTGTTAAACGTAGCATCCAGTGTGCCATCGGCATTTAATCTGGCGAACCCCTTGCGGTTTACTCCGTTCACCTGCGAAAACCAACCGCCCACAAGAATTTTCCCATCATTTTGTACGGCAATCGTAGTGGCCATATCATCTAATGCAGCAGTAAAAGTTGCATCGATCGTACCATTTGGATTAATCCTGACAATATTTTCAGCCGCACTGCCATTATATTCCGTAAAATAGCCGCCTGCGATGATTTTTCCATCTTTTTGTAGCGCCATTGCTGTAGCGCCACCCGATCCTTTGCCCGCTGTGAAGCCCGTTCCGTATACGAATGAGGCATCCAGGCCTCCATCTGTATTGACTCTTGCAATGCCGGATGCCGGTGTGCCGTTATAATCTACGAACCATCCGCCGGCTACTACTTTACCATCATTTTGTATCACTGAGGATTCCACCATCTCATCAAAACCCGAGCCTACATTATAAGAGGCATCTACCGTACCTGATGGGTCAAGACGGATTATATTTTTAGACGCCGTGCCATTGTATCCTGTAAAGCCGCCTGTCAATACCATTTTCCCGTTGTCCTGCAGTAATATATGTTGCAGCCACCCGGCCTTTGTTCCATCTACAATCCCGGTTCCGGTTACGAACGAAGGGTCAACCGCCCCCTGCTGTGCCATTGTCATTACACTCATACCCCCCACTGCATAGCACATGACAGCAAAACTTCTTAAAATACATTTTTTAATCATGACGGATCATTTTAAAAATTAATAATCAAATAATAAATCATTACCGAATCAAAATAACGTCTCCTGTTTTCTTAAGCTGATGAGCGCCGGTACCATGCTGTACACGCATATCGTAAAAATAGGTTCCGACTTCTGCCCGTTCGCCGTTAAACAATCCATTCCAGCCCTCATGCGCATTGTATGTCTGAAAAACCAGTTGTCCATATCTGTTATATATCCTTAGGTAGAAATCGGTTATCGGACAGTCATTTTCAAATACAGAGCGGAATACATCGTTTTTCCCGTCTCCATTAGGTGTAAAAGCATTAGGCACCTGGATTATACACGCGCACTTTTCCATTTGTATCCGGATCGTATCAGCGACACTGCAAACAAAATCACTTACCTGTACCCAGTAAGTACCGCTGTCTTTGGTTTCCAGCACAGGGTCAGTTGCTCCTGTGCTCCATCTTACAATTGCCTGTTCAGGTAGCCTGGCTTCCAGTCTCACCGGCTGCGGATCTCCTGTGATGCATATTGTTGTATCCGGGCCCAGATACTGCGTAAAGTCCTTTATTTGAATATTGATATCATCTGCGTCCATACAGGCTCCGTTCCTCAGGCGGATGCCATAATTTCCTGATTGGGTTATGGTACGCATGGCTTCTGCACTCCCGTCTTCCCACTCCCATCTGATTCCGGGCTCAGATGGCGCATATAATACAACCGGCGAACCATCGCATACAGCAGTATCTTTGCCAAGCGAGAAAGGCGGTACCGGCGTGTGGCGGATGTGGAAAGTGTCCACAGCCCATTGGCAATCATTAAACGAACGTACCCAATAAGTACCTGGTGTATGTACATCTAATGCCCACCCCGTATCCCCTGTATTCCACTGCCATGCAGGAAATGCGATATTACCGGTAAGCCGGATGAGAAAATCCTGCGCACAGATAAGTGTATCCATAGCAGAAGTGTTGCCGGTAATGTCGTATACGCACACATCATCCACATAATAATATCCTGATACCCCGGTGCCTACCTGTTGAAATTGCTGATTGTATCCGGGCAAAAAATTGCCGATAATCATATACTCCTCGCCACCCTGTGCTGTGAAAGCGCCGGATACCTTCATCCAGCTCAGAGTGTCGGCCAGGAAATTACCCGGCTGGTTCAATACCTGCGGAGTCAGTATCAAAGGTGTCGGGGTGCTTCCTGTCACTGCCTGCGGACTGAAATGCGCACCGATATGGTCAATAATATATCCGTCATAATAGAGATTGGCACGGGAGACCCAGAAAGTTACCTGGTATGTATGACCTGCTATTAAGGGACTTGTCAGCCTCGTTTGCATATACTCCCGTTGGTCGACCCCTGAAGCCGGATTATAATGTAACATATGAGCGCCCATATAAGCATTGCCGGTACGGGCCTGCTGATAGCCCGGCGAGTTTTTCGGCACTGCATACGGGCTGCCGCCCAGGTGATGATTCGCACAGGCATTGAAATAATCCGTGGTATTGGTGTTGGCTCCGTACCAATCCTTTACCGGCGAGGCCGATCCGGGCAGCCCTACGGGGGTCATTATTCCCGGGCATTCGTTCATCTCCTCAAAAGATGGATTGGGAACGAGATTCTGAGCCTTCAATTCCGTGTGACTACCCACAGACATGATCAGAAATAATACTGCGCCTGTGTGTATCCTCATATAAGCTAAAAACCGCACAATCATCATTCAAAAACATTAAACCAATCGGCTGTGATCAAAAATAAATACCTCTGAATTTCAGTTTTAGTGTATAAATACCCTTTATCTTATTGTTAATTGTTTAATTCAAATCCCTGAATCTGTCCCATGCAAACCATATTCTTCCGTTGGGTGTCTGTAATTAAAGTCCTTATATTCACTTCCGGCTTATGGCGGAAAAACTGTACTCGCTATGTGAATATTATTTCCGGATTAGGCTTTAACTCTATTACATTCGCTTACTTTGTATCTGTTGCATGCGTATTGCGTTATTTCTGTTATTCGTTATTACTCTGACAGTACTGACAAAAATCAGTCCGGCACAGGAGGAGCTTATTAAAATACATACGCTTCCTGCAGTGGATACTGCATTTATAGATACATTATTATCAAGAGCCCGGCAATTTCAGTCCGATTCCTCATCGCTCTCATTAGAATATTCAGACAGTGCCATCAATCTGAGTTTTGCAGCTCATTACAGCTATGGTGTGGCCCATGGGCTCGTTGTTAAAGCGTATGCATTAAAGGAAGAAAAAGCATACTTGGTAAGCCAGCAGACATTTTTTGAAGCCTTGGCACTCGCTCGTAAGACGTCTTCCATAGAACCCGCTCTGATAGCGCAGATTTATAATTCTATCGGTGGTCTCTATCAGATGCAAGGGTATACAGACTCTGCGCTCCAATATATTTTTATGGGTTATTCTGAATATTTGAAGAAAGGAATATACAATCAGCGGCTGTTGGGCAGCATTTATTCTAATACCGCTGCCTGCATGCTGTCATTCGGGGATATTGAATCTTTTGAATGGTATATAAAACGTGCATTATACCTTGCCCGGCGGACAAACAGTACCGGTTTATTAACTTCGATATACGGGAATATCAGCTACGCCTGGAAAATGTCAGGCAATCTTTCAA
This sequence comes from Flavipsychrobacter sp., assembly GCA_037190845.1. Lineage (GTDB taxonomy): Bacteria > Bacteroidota > Bacteroidia > Chitinophagales > Chitinophagaceae > JBEBVQ01. Next base: position 109,248 of record JBBCJI010000004.1, read on the forward strand.
AGAGCATTCAATATGCCTCAATGAATGTTCAATTATTCAAATCGCTGGGTAATCTGCGTAAGGTGCAAACAGCTTTATGTGATATTGCCGGTGTATACTTTATGCAGGATGATACACTGCGGGCAGCACAATACCTGGATTCTGCCGTATCGCTGTACCCGGAGGGAATGCAGAACAATACCATACTGCTGCAAAGGCTGGCACGATTACATTATTTAAGGGGAGATTACCGGACTGCTATCCGGCACAGCCAATCGGCATTATCATTAAATAATCTTGAAGGCGGTCGTCCGTTGAATCTGAATGTCTACTATCTCCTGACGGATATATATACTCATATGGGCAACTACCGGGAAGCGCTCAAATGGAGTATTGCCTACGCCGATTTAAATGACAGCATTTTTAATGAAGCCGTTATGCGCATCAGCGGAGAAATGGAAGTTAAGTATCGCTTAAACGAGAAAAATCAGGAGTTGCTCAATAAGCAACAGCAGCTTGACCTCAATAAGCTTCGTTTGAAACAAAAAAATATCTGGATCGGCGCTATCGCATTGAGCAGTTGCTCCCTGATATTATTTGTAATATTCTCTTACCGTACAAAACAGAAGCTGCAGCAGGAAAAAATCAGGAATGCAGAAAGGAACCGCATTGCAAGAGATTTGCATGACGGTATTGGGGCGCTTTTATCCGCCATTAAAATGAATTACATACTTATAGGTAAAAGTCCTTCGCTTAGTCAAACGGAAACGTTCAGGGACGGAATGGAGCTGATTGATGAGATGCGTGATGAACTGCGTGCTATTGCGTATAATCTCCTTTCTGATAATATCACTCATCGGGATCTGGGTGACGCCATCCGGATGCTTTGCCATAAGCTTCAGAAAAATTACAGCCATATCCACATGCACATCCAGGTGCTCGGTGATATTTATATTGATAATGCTGACCTGTTTACTACGCTTTACCGTATTGCGGAAGAGGTTATCCATAACAGCCTGAAGCACTCCGGGTGTACGGAGATACTGGTGCAGGTGATGCAGCATGATCAGCTTATCCGTATTACCATAGAAGATAACGGCAAAGGTTTTGATGTACATGCCACTGAAATGAGTACCCGGGGGATGGGACTGAAAAATATCCGGGAACGTGTACGACAATATAAAGGAACGGTACAAATTATCTCCGGAGACGGTCAGGGTACCAGTGTGGAATTAGCAATCCCCTGCAAGCATAAAAAAATGCATTCTTAACCGGAATTACAAAAAATGAAAAAGATCAAAATTGCCATAGTAGATGATCATCCGATGCTGTTAAAGGGACTGAAGGGTATTCTGAACTGTCATCCGGAAATAGAAGTAACGGGCACCTATCTAAACGGACAATTGCTGGTGCAGGACATCCCGGATAACAAGCCGGACATCATACTGCTGGATATTATGATGCCTGTACAAAACGGAGAAGAGCTGGCTTCCATACTACACAACGAGTTTCCTGAAATAAGCATCCTTGCATTTACCAACCAGGAGCAAACCTATTATATCCGGTCGATGCTGGACAATGGTGTGATGGGCTATGTATTGAAAACCTGCGATGAGGAAACCCTGCTGCAAGCGATTAAAACCATATACTCAGGCAAACAATATTTTGATCCTATGATCCAGGGCCATGTCAATCAGGTGCTGCAGGATGACCGTAAACTTACCCTTACCAGAAGAGAAAAGGAAATACTCCAGCTGATCGCTGAAAATTACAGCAGTAAGGAAATCGGCGAACGCCTGCACATGGGCAAACGTACGGTTGACAATTACCGCATTGCACTATTGCTCAAGCTGGATGCAAAAAATTCTGCCGGTCTGGTAAAAACAGCTATAGACCTGGGACTGATCAAGTAGGTCTACACACCTACCATCAGCGGCATCAGCAGCATCAGCACATCCTCGTTGTCGCCTTTTTCTACAGGGCGGAAGATGCCTGCGCGTGTCGGGGTACTCAGCTCTACATTCAATTCCGTACCGTCCAGGTTGCCGACCAGTTCCACCATCAGTTTGGCGTTGAAGGCGATCTTCATATCCTCCCCGGTGTACTGGCAGCCCAGTCGTTCTTTTCCTTCGTAGGAGAAGTCAATGTCCTGGGCGCTGATCTGTAATTCGTTACCGTTGATGTCCAGCACAACCTGGTTGGTGGTCTTGTTCGCAAAAACACCTACCCGGCGGAGCGCACTGATAAAATCAGCGCGGCTGATGGTGAGCCGGAACGGGTTATCGGTAGGAATGACTGCTTTATAGTCCGGAAATTTGGCGTCAATAAGCCGGCAGCTCATGCTGAGCTTGTCTGTTTGTACAAAAAGATGGCTGCTGTTGTAGGAGATACGGAGTTGTGTTTCGTCAGCGGGAAGCGTTGAGCGTAATTGCTGCAGGGGCTTTCGGGGGACCACAAACCCTTCCGTGGCAGGGCAGGCTACGTCATCACGGCGATATTGTACCAGGCGGTGCGCATCGGTAGATACAAAGGTGATGTTGCCGGGTGTCAGTTCAAAATACACACCTGTCATTTGCGGGCGTAACGTATCTGTGCTGACGGCAAACAAGGTCTTGTTAATCCCTTCTGTAAGCGCAATTGAGGGCATGGTGAATGAGGTTGTGTCGTCCGGTGCGGGTTCTTTGGGGAAATCATCCGCCTTTTCTCCGCCAATACGGTATTTGCCGGCATCACTGGCTATTTCTACAGAAAGCTCTTTCTCATTGATCGTGAATGTGACGGGCTGTTCCGGCAGGTTTTTGAGATATTCAAGGAGTATTTTGGAAGGGATGCAGATGCGTCCGTTGTCCTGAGCGTCATTAACTTCCAGCGATACCCGCATCATGGTTTCCAGGTCGGTAGCAGTAAGCGTCAGGGTATTGCCTTTCAGTTCAAACAAAAAATCTTCCAGGACAGACAATACACTATTGGTGCTGATAACCCCTCCGATCTGCTGAAGGTTTTTGAGTAATGCTGATGACGAAACAATAAAACGCATTTTGTTATATGATTTTGGCAAACAAAGATAATCGTTTGGCAGATTAGTCGTATGAATTTTCCGGGGATTCTAAAACTTTGTCCCGGTAAGCATCGGATACCGGGATGGTAGTCGCTGCGAACAATCCACTCCGTCATCCAGAGCGAAACGAAGTGGAGCGAAGGAACCCACAAAGTGAGTGTTCCATATTACGTGAGATCCTTCATTCCGCTACACTGCATTCAGGATGATGGAGTGGACAGATTCCTGCAATCGTCATTCTTCGCTATCCCGGATGTTAGCGGAGCGCATCCGGGAGCACTGGTAAAAGCAGGATTTGCAATCCGGATACTGTACAGCATCTGTTTTTCCGGGGTTACAGACTCCGATCATCTGTCGTCCCGAATGCCCTTCGGAACATCCGGGACAGCACTATCTATTTCCCCGTAAATATCGCTTTCCTTTTTTCGAGAAATGCCTGTACGCCTTCCTTAAAATCTGAAGTAGCGCCTGCTGCCACCTGGAGTTCTTTTTCCAGTTCGAGCTGCTGGTCCAGGCTGTTGCCAAACGACCGGTTCAGTGCCCGTTTGGTGAGCCCAAGGCCGGTGGTAGGCAGTGCTGCCAGGGTTGCGGTAATACGTTCCACTTCTGAGGCAAATTGTTCGTCTGCGACCACTTTATAGATCATGCCCATTTCCGCCGCTTCTGCCGCCGTTACTTTGTCGGCCAGCATCATCAATGCCGCTGCTTTCTGCAGGCCGATGAGGCGCGGCAGGAAGAATGTGCCGCTGCTGTCGGGTATCAGACCGATCTTGCTGAATGCCTGAATAAACGAGGCGCTGCCGGCAGCCACGACGATATCGCAGGCCAGTGCCAGGTTGGCCCCGGCCCCGGCAGCTACGCCATTTACAGCGGCTACCACGGGTTTTTCAATATTTCGCAACCGCTCAATGACGGGGTTGTAGTATTCAGATACTACCTTATCAAAATCAATCTGCGCAGGATCCGGAAATTCTCCCAGATCCTGGCCGGCACAAAAGCCTTTGCCGGCTCCGGTCAGGCAGATGCATCGTATATCGTCATTTTCAGCACATTCATCCAGCAGTTGCTGCAGGGCTGACGCCATTTCGCGGTTAAAGCTGTTATACTTATCCGGCCGGTTGAGCGTCAGCCAGGCTACCTGCTGTTTGATATGGAATAGAACAGTGCTCATTTATAATTTGAAGATTTGAAAATGAGATAATTTGAATGGGGTACATATGATGTATCCCAAATGAATAATCAGGTTTATTTTAAGGCAGTCTGCTCGTATACTATCTGCTGTGGATGCCCGTTACGTTGTTCCTGTGTTTCTTTTGCTGCTTTTACGAATGCGACAAAAAGCGGATGTGGGTTTTCAACGGTACTTTTATATTCCGGGTGGAATTGTACGCCGATATAAAAAGGGTGTTCCTGTATCTCCATAATTTCCACCAGGTCTGTATCGGGGTTTTTACCGGCAGGTATCATACCATTTTTCTCAAAAGCTTCCAGATAATCATTGTTAAATTCATACCTGTGACGGTGACGTTCGGAGATATGAGTTGCGTTGTAAATGGCAGCGGCTTTTGATTCCGGTTCAACAGTGCAGGAATATGCGCCCAGCCGCATAGTACCGCCCATCTGCGTGATTTTTTTCTGTTCTTCCATCATACAGATCACAGCATCTTTCGTGTCCGGGTTCATTTCTGTGGAGTGAGCTTGCGGCATACCCAGCACATTACGTGCAAACTCCACGCACGCCATCTGCATACCAAGGCAGATGCCGAAGAAGGGGATCTTTTGCTCCCGGGCGTAACGTATCGCTTCTATCTTTCCTTCAATACCGCGGCTGCCGAAGCCTGGCGCTACGAGTATGGCGTCCAGGTTACGGAGCTTCTCTATGGCGTTTTCAGGTGTCAGATATTCGGAATGGATATTGCGGACTTCCACTTTACATTCATTCATAGCGCCTGCATGTATCAGCGCTTCCAGTATCGACTTATAGGCGTCCTGCAACTCTACATACTTGCCGATAAGTCCGACTATAACTTTGGATTTCGGATAGCGGAGTTTATTGAGGAATTCTTTCCAGCGGATGAGCTCGGGCTCTGTTCCCAAAGGTAGGTTGAGTTTCTGGAGACAGATAATGTCCAGTTTTTCACGCATCATCTCAAGCGGTACACCGTATATCGTATCTGCATCCAGCGCCTCAATGACAGCATCCTGTGTTACGTTGCAGAACAGGGCGATCTTCCGCTTCAGCTCCTTGTAAAGCGGTTCTTCCGTACGACATACCAGCACATCGGGATTCAGGCCGTTTTCACTCATCATCTTGACGGAGTGCTGGGTGGGCTTGGTTTTAAGCTCGCCTGCCGCTTTCAGGTACGGCACAAGCGTCAGGTGCACGACCAGGCAGTTTTCGTCTCCCATTTCCCATTTGAGCTGCCGTACGGCTTCTATATAGGGCAGCGATTCGATATCGCCCACTGTTCCGCCAAGCTCGGTAATCACAATGTCATAATTGCCCTCTTCTCCCAGGAGGAGCATGCGGCGTTTTATTTCATCGGTAATATGGGGGATCACCTGTACCGTCTTCCCGAGATAAGCGCCTTCCCGTTCTTTGTTGATCACATATTGATATATGCGGCCGGTGGTGACGTTATTCGCCTGAGATGTATGGGTGTTGAGGAAGCGCTCGTAGTGGCCGAGATCAAGATCCGTTTCTGCGCCGTCTTCTGTTACATAACATTCCCCATGCTCATATGGATTTAACGTGCCAGGATCCACATTGATGTATGGGTCAAATTTTTGTATGGTAGTGCGGAATCCGCGGGCCTGTAACAATTTGGCCAGAGAGGCGGCAATAATGCCTTTACCTAATGAAGATGTAACACCACCGGTTACAAAAATGTACTTAGTCATAACACTCCTGTTTTTTAAGACCGGTGTGCAGCTTGGTGAATGCGATAAATTTTTGTATGGGGAAAGCTGTACGGTCGTACAAAGATAGGAACAATTACGAAATAGCCTATTAATGTGACAATTTGACAATTTGAAAATGAGTCAATGAATGTAATTTTTACAATAATAAAGGCATTTCCAATATTAGCACATTTTCAAATTGTCTGATTAAAACCGTTGTCTGAAGATGATACAAAATGATAACAAAGATGCTATGATCAGAAACAGATACTTGTCGGTACTTTTTATTAACTTTGGTACAAATCGCCTGGTATGTTTAACGACGATTATCTGGATGACGACTGGAATTCCATGGATGAGTTGCTCCAACGATACGATCAGGTAAAACGGGGAGTAGCAGGGGCCATTATGGAAGAGGAGGATTTCGAGCGGGTTATAGAATATTATTTTCAGGATAACAATGAAGAGCAGGCACTATTAGCCTGTGATATTGCACGTACCTACTACCCCTTTTCGGGTAATGTGCTGCTACTCAGGGCTGAAATCCTCGCTCAGTCCCAAAAGTACGGGCAGGCGCTGAAGGCGCTGGACGAAATGGAGCAGTATGACAATGCCAGCCTTGAGGCTGTGCTGCTGCGCTCGGATATATTGCTGAGCCAGTTCAAATACGACCAGGCTGCCTTGTTGCTCGAACAGCGCTCTGATGAATTTGAAGGAAAAGAAAAAATTGAACTGCTTCTTGAGCTTTCAGACGTATATGACGAATGTGAGCAGTTTGATGCGGTTTTTGATACCCTGAAGCGGATTATACGGATTGACCGGCGCAATGAAGAAGCGCTACAGAAAGTTTGCTTCTGGGCGGAGGTGACCCAACGGCTGGAGGAAAGCGTTACACTTCATACGGAGCTTACCGAAGCCGATCCGTACAATGCGCTTGCATGGTTTAATTTGGGTGCTGCTTACCAGGGGCTTAAACTTTATGAAAAGGCTATTGATGCTTATGAATTTTGCGTAGCTATTGATGAGAAATTTGAATTCGCATACCGGAATATGGCGGATGCGTATATGCGGTTGAAATGGTACGAAAAAGCGTTGGAAGTGCTGGAGATACATCTCGAAATTGCCAAGCCCGAAGATGTGATCTTTGAAGCAATGGGTTACTGCTGGGAAAAGCAGAAGGATTTCCCCCGCGCCCGGCACTACTACCGCCAGGCTTCCCAGCTCAGTCCGGAAGATGATTCCATCTTTTTCAAGATCGGAGAAACATACGCACGGGAGCGGCAATGGGAGAAAGCGGTAAAATCTTATTCGGTAGCCTTGCATCTGAACAAGGAAAATGCCGTCTACTGTATGGCGATCGGCAACTGCCTGATGGAGATGGATGTGAAGAATGAAGCCCTTGTTTGCTATCTGAATGCGGTACGGCTCAAGCCCGGAAATAAAACCACCTGGATTGCGCTGATACGCGGATTGTATATTGCCGGCTATTATGACGAAGCGCTCACCCAGCTCGAAGTGGCACGGGAGCATTGCGGAGATAAGCCGGACTTCCGTTACTTTCAGGCAGCCCTGTTGTTTGAGCTGGGAAAGACCAAAGAAGCGTTACTCCATCTGGAAACTGCATTGGATGACGCACCACAGCGTGTGAAGGTGTTTACATCCCTCAATCCGGAATATTTACGGCGCACCCCGGTTGCCGAGCTGATCTCAAAGTATAAGAACAGGAAGAAGTAATCAGGGATGAATGAGGATTACTTCTCTATCCGGATTTCCTGGAGCAGATAATTTTGCCCCTGTTGTTTTAGCAATATGTATACCCGGTAGCGGCCGGTTGACGTATTGAGATGGCCGATGCTGAAAATGGTGTTCGTCTGTGCATTTTGTCCGCTATGCCCGGCTTCAAAGCTCTTGGGTTCATTTTTACTGAAAAAATCACGCAACATCATTTCCGCCTGCGCACGGCTGCTGCTATTCTGGTTGTTGTTCATGGTCACATCCACTACGTTATCCATATACCGGGCTATGTCAGATACGTCGCCGGAACGGAAGGCGTTGTTGATCTGCCCGATCGGAGCGTTTTGTGCAACCGATTCAGGCACAGGAACAGTAATGATCAGTGCTATAAAAAGTGAGTATAGGTAGATTTTTTTCATCGGTTGGGAACTTTTCATCACTGTGCTATACAGAATCAGCTAAAACTATGCCAAATGTATATATTTTGTGATTTTCAGCAGCGTTTTGTTGCTGATGCGATGAAACTAATTTAATGTGACAGATGTGTTGGATGTGGAAGATGTGTTGACACATCCAACACATCTTCCACATCTAATAAGTCATTTCCATTACTTTTGCAGACATGTCAGGGAAAAGTATATTGCTTATCATGGACGGCTGGGGACATGGACAGGTTCCTGAAGCCGATGCTATTGCTCATGCACAAACGCCTTTTGTACAATCACTTTACCGGAAATACCCTCATACAGAGCTGATCACTTGTGGTGAAGCCGTTGGTTTGCCGGAAGGGCAGATGGGTAATTCTGAAGTAGGGCACCTGAATATCGGAGCGGGCAGGATCGTATACCAGGAACTTCAGCGGATCAACAGGGCGGTCCAAACAGGCGAGCTGGCTGCCAGCCCGGTGTTGCTGGCTGCTTTTGCTGCTGCAAAGATACCGGGAAAGACCCTGCATTTTATGGGGCTGGTTAGCGACGGCGGTGTACATGCACATATAGATCATCTCAAAGCATTGCTTTCACTGGCACAAACTCATAACGTCCCTGATGTGGCGGTACACGCATTCACGGATGGCCGCGATACGGATCCGAAAAGTGGTTACGGCTTTATCCGGTCATTGCAGGAGCATACCCATCTCACCGGGGCAAAGATCGCCTCCGTTACCGGGCGGTACTATGGGATGGACCGGGACAAACGCTGGGACCGGGTGAAAATTGCCTATGATGCGCTGACCGGTGGTACTGGCAGGCGGGTGACGGACCCGTTGCTGGCGATACAGGAATCCTATGAAGCCGGTGTTACTGATGAGTTTATACAGCCGGTGGTGGTATGCGATGAGCATCAGGAACCGGTCGCCCGGATCAAACCCGGAGATGTCGTTATCTGTTTCAATTTCCGTACAGACCGCTGTCGTGAGATAACCGTTGTGCTCACCCAGCAGGCATTCCCGGAACTGGGTATGCACCCGCTTCCGCTGGATTATATCACAATGACCGAATACGACCAGACGTATAAAAATGTCGGTATTCTTTTCAGCAACGACAACTTAAACAAGACGCTCGGAGAAGTATTGTCAGAAGCTGGTAAAACCCAGATCCGTATTGCGGAAACAGAAAAATACCCGCATGTTACATTTTTCTTTTCCGGCGGCCGGGAGCAACCGTTCGCAGGCGAACGGCGTATCATGATACCTTCACCCAAAGAAGTCCCTACTTACGATCTGAAACCTGAAATGAGTGCATTTGAGATCACGGAAGCCATCCTGCCGGAGATCAACGGGGAAACAACTGATTTCATCTGCCTGAATTTCGCAAATGCAGATATGGTTGGGCATACGGGTGTATGGTCAGCCGCAGTCAAAGCGGTCGAAACGGTAGACCTGTGTGTATCCCGTATTGTGCCTGCTGCATTGGCACATGGTTACGCGGTCTTCCTGACAGCTGATCATGGAAATTCCGACTATCTCGTCAATCCTGATGGTTCTCCGCATACGGCGCATACGTTAAATCCTGTGCCGTTATTCCTTATCTCAAATGATTATCATGGTGTGCTCCGGCCGGGTAAGCTTGCCGATATTGCACCTACTATCCTTCGTTACATGGGTATCCCGGTTCCCGAAGAAATGAAAGGTGACATATTAATCGACTAACACTGCTGCCAATGAAACATAGGATTCGATAACAGAGTCTCTATCATTGCAGGTTTTACATCCCTCTCTCATCTCCCTTTGAAGGGGGAGTGAGGGGGATGTATCACTTTACTGAAGGATGGTTATACCTAAACTGCATAAGCGTTCATCGCGCGATCCATCCGGCGGGGTCCAGCTTAAAAGATTTGTTGTTGGCGCCAACTTTCCACACCTGGAAGTTAATGACCGGTACACCTTCTTCATTTTCACCGACAACGCCTACCGGTTGTTTGATGTTGATCGTCTGCCCTTTCTGTACCGATACTTGTGAGAGACCGCTGTATACTGTGTAGTATTGTCCGTGGCTGACCAGCACCGTCCATCCTGCCCCGGATACAAAGAATGCGCTGCTCACGGTTCCTGCAAATACGGCCCGGGCAACGGCATTCTGGCTGGTATTAATGCTGACGCCTGCATTATCAAGCATGATACGGGCTTCGGTAGGGTGCTTGTACGGCCCGAACCCGAGCGCAATAAATCCCTTCTCTACCGGCCACGGCAGTTTACCTTTGTTGGCCTCGAAGCTGTTTGATAACGCCGCTACTTCCGGGGTCAGTGAAAGCGAGTAGGATGGTGGTGTTGCTTTTGGAGGAGGGGTAGGTTTGACAGCAGCGATTGGCGACCGGTCGGCCGGTTTATCCGCTGCCGGTGTTTTGGCGCCGGATGATGGCGTGGCCGGACCGGTTGCCGGTTTCGGTGCACCGGTACCGGATCCTGTATTCAGCTTTACATTGCCGTAAGTCGTCCCGTCCGGTTGTGGCAACGGTTGTGATTTTGCAGCCAGCTCCGCTGCTTTACGTTGTTCTTCTTCCTTTCGTTTCCGTTCCTCTTCCGCTGCTTTTTTCCTGGCCAGCTCGATCTCCTGCTGGATGATCTTATTGATCTGTTGGTCTACCTGCCGTGCGGCACGCCGGTTGCGGTCAATCTCTTGGGCCAGCTCCTTTTCCCGGCCTTTCAGCTGCTTTACTACGCTGTTGGTTTCATCGGTCTCCTTCAGTAGCTCCTCGCGTTGTGATTCCTCTGTATTCAACAACAGGTTCTTCTGCGATTTCTGTGTATTCAGTATTCCGATCTTGTTTTCCAGTTTAGCCTGTGTCTGTTTGATCTCATTGACCTGATCTTTCCGGTAGTCCCTGTATTTTTTCAGGTACTTCATACGCCGCAGCGCCTCATTATAATCCTGTGCAGAAAATATGAAGACCAGCGTGTTGTATGAATTGCGGTGTTTGTAGGCATAACGTATGGATTGTGCATATCTGAGCTGTTGCTGATCCAGTTTTTGCTGAAGCTGTGTCACTTCTCCGGCTGAAGACTGTATGTTCTGGTCAATGTTGCCGATCTCCTGGTTGATATTATTGATAAGACGCTGGCGGGCATTCAGTTTAGCCTGTAACCCCCGGAGCTGGCTGAGTGTAGCTTTCTGATCTTTTTTGGTAGCCTCCAGTTGCTCCTGGGTTTCTTTTATGGATAGCAACAACTGTTGTCGTTGTTTTTCCAGGTCAGACCGTGAGGGCTGCTGGGCAACAACGGTAAAGTGCATTGTGATAAATAACACGATTAATGCAGCACGCATGCAGGAGGTTATTTTTCCGGTAAAGAAACAAAAATAGACAATAATGCCGATCTATCGTAGAGACGTGATGCATCGCGTCTCTACGGATCAATCCATGCCTCATTTTCCTTCAGCAGGCCAATCAATTCGTTTACGGCGGTATCACTGGGTACATTCCGTTTCACCACTTCTTTCCCTTTATACAAGGTAATTTTGCCGGGGCCGCTGCCTACATATCCGAAATCTGCGTCCGCCATTTCTCCCGGGCCATTTACAATGCAGCCCATGATCGCGATTTTCACACCTTTCAGATGATGTGTGGCGGCACGGATTTTTGCAGTGGTTTCCTGTAGGTCGAACAGGGTACGTCCGCAACTTGGGCAACTGATATATTCCGTCTTGCTGATGCGCGTACGTGTTGCCTGGAGTATGGAAAAGGCGGTATTATTGAGAAATTGCCGGTTGTTGATCATTTCCAGGTACGTCCGTCCGCTGACGCGCATGCTCCGTATCGCGTCCGGCTTGTTGCGCAGCCAGATGCCGTCTCCGAACCCGTCGAGCAGAAGGCCACCGGTTTCGGTAGCAAAATGGATCAATTGCTCGTCTACCGTTGCCGCCTCACTTTCCGTGATCAGGATCACCGGGTTTTTGATCTCCCGGTTTGCCAGTTCCGTCAGCAGGCGGCGTACAGATGCCATAGCGTGCAGATTAGTGCTTTTCAGGCAAAGTACAGCATCTTTATATTGGGCGAGATGAGACAGGAATGTCCAATCGTCATTTGTATCCGTTTCAAGAAAACAGATCTGGTCATGTGGTATAACTGTTTCTTCCAGTCTGTTCACCTGTATCAGCGGATAAATACCGTCTTTGTTTTTCAGTACCTGCCAGTGGTCATAATCACAGATCACCTGTAAAGTTCCTGGCAGGGCAAAGTCCGGCAATTGGTTGCCTGTATAGATAAAATCTGCCGCTGCATCACCGATATTCCATTTATCGGTTACCGCATCATAACGGTAACCGATAGCAGCCAGGTCTTCATGTCTGATATACTCCGGTCCGTTCAGGGACGCCACTACAACCGGTACGGTGTTGCCGCCTGTTTTCTGTACCGCTGTACTTTCCCTGCGTTTGTATGCAAAAGGGTCATAGGGTAATATGATCTTATTGTGTTCCGGTGTAAAAGGTCGGATCGGTTCATGTGTATGCCGGCTGGTATAACGCTGTACAATATCCCGGCACACAGGGATCTCAAATTCAGGATCTTCTGTAAGTGAAACCCGTATGGTATCGCCAATGCCGTCTTCCAGCAGGGAACCGATGCCGATGGCGCTTTTGATCCGTCCGTCCTCTCCGTCGCCTGCCTCTGTAACGCCGAGATGCAAGGGGTAGCAAATCCCGAATTCTTCACCCATCTGTCTTACCAGCAACCGGTATGCCTGCACCATGACGATCGGGTTGCTGCTCTTCATGCTCAGCACGATCTGGTGATAGTTTTCATCCCGCGCAATCCGTAAAAACTCCATGGCGCTTTCTACCATACCCATCGGCGTATCGCCGTAGCGGCTCATGATCCGGTCGCTGAGCGATCCGTGGTTGGTGCCGATCCGCATGGCGGTGCCATATTCGCGGCAGATACGTACCAGTGGTGTAAACCGTTCGCGGATGCGTTCTATCTCCGCCCGGTAATCGGTATCTGTATATTGAATAAAATCGAACTTTTTCTTGTCAATATAATTGCCGGGATTGACACGTACTTTTTCGACGATACGTGCGGCTACTTCCGCTGCATTAGGTGTGAAGTGGATGTCGGCGACAAGTGGCGTATGGTAGCCCTGTTTGCGCAGGGCGTCTTTGATATGCTGCAGTTGTTCCGCTTCTTTTTTGCTGGGCGCTGTGATGCGTACCAGCTCTGCACCGGCCTCAATGCATCGGATGCACTGTGCTACGGTCCCTGCCTTATCCATCGTGTCGGTGGTGGTCATGGTCTGGACGCGTACAGGGTGTCCGTTGCCCAGGAGCAGGTCTCCTACCCTGACTTCCTGCGTAGGCAGCCTCTGATACGCGGTAAGCGATGAACAATAGTGTTGCAGCATATAACCCGGCAAAGGTACAGGGAATGATTGATTAGCTGAAATAGTACGGATGATGTGCTTATTAATCCATTAGATGTGACAGATGTGTTGGATGTGTAAGCACATCTCCCACATCCAGCACATCTAATGGATCGTTTGTTAACCGAATAGTAGTTCTCTCCTACGCGGGTTTGTGCTTTTCCATAAACAGGTGTGGTATACCTACTTCTTCAAATTCGTCGCCTTCGGCTGTATATCCTGCATCTTCGTAAAAATCCGCTGCTGTTTTCCGGGCGTGCAGTACGATCCGTTCAAATCCGCTTTTCCATGCCGTGTTTTCTGCTTCTTCAAGTAACCGGCTGCCTATCCCTTTGTTTTGTTCCGTTGCAGCAATGGCCATCTGCCGCAGTTTGACGGTGATGTCATTTACCGGCTGCAGCAATACACATCCGATTACCTGTTCGTTCTGTATGGCCGCGAGTATCATTTCGTTCTTTTCACCGGAAAGATCTTCGTCTTTGAGTGAAAGCCCCAGCGGCGAACGTAAAATTTCTTCCCGCAACTGGTATACCTGTTCATATTCCGGACTGTCAGCAGCTATTTCCCTGATGGTCACCTGTTCCATATTGTGTGATTTTCGGTTGTCATACGGTTATTGCAGTTCCACATCTGTGATCGCATTACTTTTTATCAGGAATTTGATAATAGTTTCCTGAGCATAGGGCATATTGGGTGTTTTCGTAAAACGGGCTTCATAAGTTCCGGGTTTCAACTGTACTTTCTGCCCATTGAGATTACCGTTTACATCCATTGTGAAAAAACGTACATAACCGTCGCCAAGCGGCGCATGCAGTGCTACGCGGCCTACGGGCGTTGTGTTGGTAAACTGGACAAATCCCGGTTCTGGGATCTTTAATTCCGTGGTTGTGCCGAAATCAATATCTGCATTAAACCGGGTGATTGGTAATGTGTTGACTTCTATGTAGTAATTCCCCGGGGCAAAATCCAGTTCTGCCGTACAACGTTGCCGTACACTTGGGCCCAGGTTATCGAAGCGGCGTGTTACAATGGCTTCAAATTCCTTTACAGGTCTGCCCGGATCCCCCTGATACGCAAAACGCAGGCTTCCTTTGGTTACTTTAATGATGACCTTATTTTTTTTCTGATCCGTTACCACAACTCCGGCAGACAGGGTCTGCGACTTTGCAGGTATTACTATATCGTATGTTCCTGCCGGAATTTTCTGAGGCTGCGGATTGCCGGCTGCATCTATATTGCGCCGGAACTGATGCACTACCTTTTTGGAGCCGGGATCAACAAGCTGTAGTTCCGGCGAAGACTTATAGAAAGTGCCTTTGCCGTCTGTAAAGTAAACTTCGAGTGTGGTTTCCTGTGCTTCTTCCGTATTGACGGTAAAGGAAGGCTTTTCATTGTCCGTACGGGCGGGCGGAGGAGGCGTCTTTTCGGCTATTGCCGGCGCGGGAACGGTGCGTGTGGGCATTACCGGTGCATTGGGATTTGCTGGTTTTGTAGTCGCTACAGGCGCCGGTGCAGGCGGTTCAGGATCCAGGCTTATTTTATAGGTGGCAGGCCTGACTTTTTTTGCAGGAGGTATGCTGTTCCGGACAGGAAATTTCCGGGCAGCGGTATAGAACGGTACCGGACGTATATATTCTTTCGGTAGCACTACAGGTGAGGGGGTGCGTGCCACGGGTTTCGGGACCGGTATTACGGTATCCCGTTTTGCAACCGGGGGAGGAACGGGCTTTACCTCAATGACCGTATCTTTTTTGGGCGCCGGTATCGTCATGGTCACAGGTTTCGGTTCCGGTGCAACAAATGGGCGCTGTGTGGGTTTGGATATAATGCTGGGCAATTGCAATGTTTTCCGGTACGATTCCATGATCGTTGTGGTAGCCGTAGTAATCTCCTTTTCATTGGATACATTCAGGTATGTGCCAAGGCAGGCGTACTGCTGGCGCAGTGGTGCATAATCTACCAGGCTCAGAATATAGGGCTTAAAGAATATTTTTCTGTCCAGCAGCTTTTGTACTACATCACAGATATCCCCGTTACAACTTTCTCCACCATCAGTGATCAGTATAATGCTGTAGGCGTTTTGCTGCTCTCCTAACAGATCCCGCTCTGCGGCTTCTTTCAGAGAGAAGGCGATCGGAGAGACGCCCCGTGGACTGAGGCTGCTCAGGCGTAGGTACATTTGTGTCCGGTTGTTTTTGCTGAAAACTACTTCCTGCCGGGTATCGAAGCAGTTATTTTCCTGTACCGGCGACTGATGTCCGTAAATGCGTAGTGCAAATTCTACCTGGTCATTGATCCGATAGATGCTGTCCATCAGATTAATGATGATCTTTCCTGCGGCTTTAAAGCGTGTGTCATCATTCTGCCAGGGCTGCATCATACTTGAAGATCCGTCCAGCAGGATCAGGATACGAGGCTGCTTTAATGTTTCACGGTTGTGTTGCTGCGCTTTAGTAAAAAATGACTGTGGCAATAAGAACAGACAGACAAGTAATATAACAAATAAACGGGACAGGCGCATAGGTGCATACTTCAGTAACAAACCTACATAAAAATGTCAGGTTTTCATCCAATTCTCCTACATTCGCACTCCTTCAATTGATTTGCTATGCCTGAATTTGTCTCAGAAATATCCTCAAAGTTTGGTCTGGATCAGAAACATGTAGCCGCAGTGCTTGAATTATCTGCTGAAGGTGCTACCATACCGTTTATAGCCCGCTATCGTAAAGATCGTACGGGAGCCATGGATGAAGTACAGATTCAGCAGGTACGCGATGAGGCTGCGTTTCTGAAAGAATTTTCAGAACGCAGGGATTTTATTGAAAAGACGATTACGGAACAGGGAAAAATGACGGATGAGTTGCGCACAAAGATTCAGGCAGCCGTCACACTTGGTGAACTGGAAGATATCTATCTGCCCTATAAGCCCAAAAGAAAAACCAAAGCGCAGACAGCCCGTGAAAAGGGGCTGGAACCGCTGGCGCAAATATTGCTGGCACAAGGTGATACAGACCCGATCGCCGAAGCTGTCACATTTATCAATGAGCAGGTCGCTACACCGGAAGATGCTCTGCAGGGTGCACGGGATATTATCGCAGAGACTATCAATGAAGATGCTGATGCCAGGGCAAAAATGCGTAAGCTGTTTGAAGAGCAGGCAGCCGTACAGAGCAAGGTAGTGGCAGATAAGGAAACAGAAGGAGTTAAGTACAAGGATTATTTCGATTTTTCCGAGCCGGTATCGAAGATACCTTCTCATCGTGCGCTGGCGGTAATGCGCGGGTTTATGGAAGGTGTACTGCGTATGACGATAACGCCGGTCGAAGAAGATGCGATCGCCCTGCTCGAAGACCAGTTTGTATCGGGGAGCAGTGCTGCTTCTCTTGAAGTAAAAAAAGCAGTGAAGGATGCCTGGCGCCGCCTGCTGCAGCCGGGTATGGAAAGTGAATTCCGTATGGCGCTTAAAACAAGGGCCGATGAAGAAGCGATCAACGTATTCTCTGAGAACCTGCGCCAGTTGCTGCTTTCATCTCCTTTGGGCAGTAAGCGCATATTGGCAATAGACCCCGGCTACCGTACCGGATGCAAGGTGGTATGCCTGGATGAGAACGGGACTTTGAAAAAAACGGACCTGATCTATGTACACGAAAATAATCACAGGCTTACGGAAGCGCAGCATAAGATCCGCACGCTGGCGCATGAGTATCAGATAGAAGCTGTTGCCGTGGGCGACGGTACGGCAGGCCGGGAAACAGAGCAGTTCATACGGCAATTGGATCTGGGCGTGCCGGTCTTTCTGGTAAATGAAGATGGCGCTTCCGTGTATTCTGCATCTGAAACAGCACGGGAGGAATTTCCTGATCAGGATATCACGGTCCGCGGCGCCGTAAGTATTGGCCGCCGTCTGATGGATCCGCTTGCAGAGCTTGTAAAAATAGATCCGAAGAGCATTGGTGTAGGGCAATACCAGCATGATGTAAACCAGGTGCGGCTGAAAGAAAAGCTGGATCAGACCGTGGTGAGCTGTGTAAATATTGTGGGTGTGAACCTGAATACGGCCAGCCGCCATCTGCTGAGCTATGTAAGTGGTATCGGCCCTTCACTGGCAGCCAATATCGTAAAACGCCGCGACGAGACCGGCGGCTTTACCAGCCGGCAGGAGCTGCTGGAAGTACCGCGTCTGGGCCAGAAAGCATTTGAGCAATGCGCGGGCTTTCTGCGTGTGCCGGGCGGCAAAAATCCTTTGGATGCCAGCGCTGTGCACCCGGAAGCTTATCCGGTGGCCGAACGTATGGCAGCAGATCTGGGCGTTGCGGTGAGCGCGTTGATCGGAAATGAAACGCTGATTAATAACATACAGCCGCAAAAATATGTGACGGAGGAGACCGGTATGCATACCATGCAGGACATTCTGAAAGAATTGAAAAAGCCTGCGCCCGACCCGCGCAGTGAAGCACGTGCATTTGAGTTTGCCGCAATCTACCGTATCGAGGATGTGGCTGTCGGCATGATCGTGCCGGGTATCGTTACGAACATCACACGGTTTGGCGCTTTCGTGGATATAGGTGTGAAGCAGGACGGGCTGGTGCATGTTTCGGAGATGGCACACAGGTATATTTCGGATCCAAATGAGGTATTGAAGCTGAACCAGCAGGTGAAGGTGAAGGTGCTTGAAGTGGACGCCGGACGTAAACGTATTGCTCTTTCCATTAAACAGGCGACAGAAAAACCGGAAACGAACAGCCGGCACCAGCGAAAACCGGAACGGGACAACGGTAAACGCGAACTGCAACACAAAGAATCTCCGGCCCGTAATATGCAGGATGCACTGAGCCTGCTAAAGCAGAAGTTTGGTAAATGATCATGCAGGGATACGTCCCTATGACTGCAATAATCCCACGATGATCGCTTTTGTTATATATGTCGTCTGTATATTCGTTGGGTAAGGAGTATTATGTTTTTGGTTATCATTATAATTATGCAGTTGTTTCCGACCCAAGAGGGATATGTCCTTCAGGATGGCATGTACCAACCCGTAAGGAATTTCAGGAACTGATTGATTATCTGGGAGGGCCTGAGGAGGCCTGGCGTGCGCTGATACTTACCGGAACTGAACCGGAAGAGGTTTGGTACTGGTACGACGAAAGAGACCGGGAGTCTGCGCACGGATCCAGCGGCTGGGCAGCAATGCCCAATGGCATGATTATCGAGGACAGGTATGCCAGAAAAGGGACCCGGGGGATTTGGTGGGTTGCCGATAGTGATGAAGCTATTATGTATATGGAAAGTACCGGCCCTCCGGTGTATTTTGAAAGTGAAGCATGGAAATCCAGCGGTCTTTGTATCCGCTGTATTATGGATTAGCGATACGGCCTATGTGTCTGTTGCTTAATGTGGGAGATAACGGGGGCGAACTGATGATCTGTTGCTGCCATTTGGAGAAGCATTATGTTCCTATTTGTGCAACGGTGTACATGTAGCAGTTTTGTTTTTATTCTTCTCCCGGCATAACAAAGCGGAAGCCCACCCCATGGACGGTTTGCAGTTCCACATCCGGCGCCATCTTCAGATATTTCCGGATCTTGGTGATAAATACATCCATACTACGCCCCAGAAAGTAATCTTCCTTGCCCCATACATGCAGTAGAATCTCTTCGCGTTTTAATACCCTGCCGGCATTAAGACAGAGATAGCGTAGCAGATCCGCTTCTTTTTGTGTGAGCTGATACTTTACACCGTCATTATACAACAGCAGATTTTTATAGTTGAAGTTCAGATTGCCGATTACAAAGTCTACCGGTTGTGTATCCTCCTGCTTGCGGGTTCGTCTCATGAAAACTTCAATACGCAGAAGTAGTTCCTGCATATTGAAAGGTTTGGTGATATAATCGTCTGCGCCACTTTTAAATCCTGCGATTTTGTCATTATCCATTGTCTTGGCTGTCAGCAGCAGGATCGGTATATGCTCATTTTTCTTGCGGATCTGGATTGCCAGCGCCATACCGTCTTTACGAGGAAGGACAATATCCAGCAGGCACATATCGAAATTGTGCTTCATGAATTGCTGCCACCCGCTTTCCCCGTCCGGGCAATGTATTATTTCATATCCGTTGGTTTCCAGGCTGTTTTTTACTACAAAAGCCAGGGTAGGATCATCCTCAACCAGCAAAATCTTTGCTTTACTTTCGGACATTGTCAGAAATTTTTAGAATAAAATTTAATATTAAAAAATGACAATATTAAATACTGTATCAATTGCCGCACAAATCATACCATTTTTTCAGCAAGTTGAATAATTATAATAAAAATATTATTAATTTTATCATACAAAATACATGTCTTACCGCAACCGGTCGAGCGAACGTACCAGCTTTTCATCCCGGTTGATACCCCGGATGGCAAGGATCAGGAAAAACAACGACACAACCGGCAGCACCGATCCGATATGGTAGCTACCGCTTGTTATCCGGATTGCCGGATCATTTTTGTAGTTGGATATAATCATCAGACTCAGTGCGATAAAGCCAACAGTAACCAGAAAACCGATCCAGACCATGCCACGTTGCTTTTTCCGATTACGGAACATGAAAATTGCGACTAAAGGTAATAATACCATTGGTATGGCAACCAATAGTAGTACGAATTCTCCGGTAGCGTCTATATTTTTCGTTACGGCAACTGTGTCCTCAATAATCTGTGCACGGAATAAATCTGTAAAAAAAACACCTGCCGCAGTAAGTGCAGCCAGTAATAGCCATACGGTTTGTATTCTCTGGATCATGGTTTTAATTTGAAAATTTGAAAATGAGCTAATTTGAAAATTCCTGTCAGTTTAAATTTTTATTTTAAATAAAGACTGATTCATAAAAATCGGTTCTTAATGATTTCAACTCATTAATGCCGTAATGTTTTATTTTTTCAATATTAGCAAATTTTCAAATTATTTAATCATATCTGCTCCGAAATAAGGCCGGAGCGCTTCGGGTATACGTATTCCTTCGGCCGACTGATTATTTTCCAGCAGGCAGGCCAGAATGCGCGGCAACGCGAGTGAGCTGCCATTCAGGGAATGCACTAGCTGGGTTTTATTTTGTTCATCGCGGAAACGTATCTTCATCCTGTTGCTCTGGAATACTTCAAAATTGCTGACAGAGCTCACCTCAAGCCAGCGTTCCTGTGCCGCACTATACACTTCAAAATCATAAGTCAGCGCAGAAGTAAAGCTCATATCGCCGCCGCAGAGGCGAAGGATCCTGTAAGGTAACCCTAATGACTGCACCAACTGTTCTACATGTGCTACCATTTCTTCCAGCGCCTGGTAGCTCAGCTCCGGGTGAGTCAGTTGTACGATCTCTACTTTGTCGAACTGGTGTACCCGGTTCAGGCCGCGTACATCCTTGCCGTAAGACCCTGCCTCCCGGCGGAAGCAGGGGGAAAAGGCGGTCATCTTTACGGGAAGCTCCTGTTGCGTGATGATCGTATCGCGGTATATATTAGTCAGCGAAACTTCGGATGTAGGTATCAGGTAAAGATTATCTTCCGTTGCATGATACATCTGTCCTTCCTTATCCGGCAACTGGCCGGTGCCGAATGCTGAGTCACTGTTTACAAGATACGGCGGGTAATATTCCCGGTATCCGGCGTTGGTATTGTAATCAAGAAAGTAACTAATGAGCGCACGCTGTAATTTTGCTCCCTGACCGATATATACCGGGAATCCACTGCCGGTTATTTTGGTGCCCATATCGAGGTCTGCCAGGCGATATTTTTCGATAAGCTCCCAGTGCGGAAGCTTTTGTTGAGAGAGATCCGGCGTTGTGCCTCCGCTGCGAACCTGCTCATTCTCCTCCGGTGTTTTCCCCGCCGGCACACTGCTATGCGGCAGATTGGGTAATTGTACCAGCAGATCATGCAGCGCTGTTTCCAGATCCGACAATTCCTGTGATAATGTTTTTGCCTGCTCCTTATGCTGCGCAATTTCTGTTTTCAGTTGCTCCGCTTCTTCTTTTTGTCCTTTGGACATCAACTGGCCGATCTGTTTGGATGCGCTGTTGACCGAAGCGGCCAGGGTATCATTTTTTACCTGCACCTGGCGCCGCTGCTCATCAATGGCGATGATCCGGTCAACCAGTCCGGTTGCTTTGAAATGTTTTTTTTCAAGTCCCGCCAGTATGTGTTCCTTTTCCTGACGGAATAATTGTATAGGGAGCATTTGATTGATTATTTTCCGGTAAACACTGCTTTTCGTTTTTCGAGGAATGCGGTAGCGCCTTCTTTCATATCTTCCGTAGCGAAGCATTCGCCAAAGCGCTTTATTTCATTCCGGAAGCCGTTTTCATCGCCGCGGGCGGCTTCATTCACGCTGGCAATGATTTTAGATATCGCGACCGGCGCTTTGGTCCGTATTTTTTGTACGATCTTTTTTGTTTCTGATATTAATTCCGACGATGGGAATACGTGGTTAACAAGCCCCAGCGATTTTGCGTCATCAGCGCTGATCATATCGGCAGTCATCATCAATTCCATAGCTTTTCCTTTACCGATAAGCTGAGTCAGTCGCTGGGTCCCTCCATATCCCGGTATCAGACCGAGGTTCACTTCCGGCTGCCCGAACTTTGCATTTTCCGAAGCCGTACGGAAGTGGCAGGCCATCGCCAACTCGCACCCGCCGCCCAGTGCAAAGCCGTTTACCGCGCCAATAATCGGTTTGGGGCAGTGCTCGATCTTGTCAAACACAAGCTGTGCGCCTCTTTCTGCCAAAGCAGAACCGCCGGCGGCATCCAGTGCAGTAAATTCCGATATATCGGCTCCGGCAACAAAAGCCTTTTCGCCGGCGCCTGTCAGGATCACGGCCTTTACCGCATCATTTCGATATACATCTTCCATAACCTGTCCCAGTTCGCCGATCACGTCTTTGTTCAGGGCATTCATTTTATCAGGCCGGTTAACGGTAACGAAAAGAATACCATCCTGCAGGTCTGTCAATATTGTCTGGTACATAGTGTATAATATAATTGTGAGCTGATTAGCTAATGAAACAGGGACAAAGTTAACCTATGGTTTTAATGTGACAATTTGAAAATTTGACAATTTGAAAATGAATGTAATGATTACACAACACGTTCATTTTCAAATTGAATAATTTTCAAATTCCCCAATTAATCTATCCTTCTTATTTCAGCGCCGAGCGCATTCAGGCGTTCGTCAATCCGTTCGTATCCCCGGTCTATCTGGTCAATATTATGAATAATGCTGGTTCCCTGTGCCGATAAGGCCGCGATCAGCAGGGCGACTCCTGCACGTATATCCGGAGACACCATGTTAATACCCCGCAGGGGGATCTGCCTGTCGAGGCCGATGGCCACGGCCCTGTGCGGATCGCATAAAACGATCTGTGCGCCCATATCAATCAGCTTATCCACGAAAAAAAGGCGGCTTTCAAACATTTTCTGGTGCACCAGTACCGTGCCCTGTGCTTGTGTAGCTACCACCAGCACAATGCTGAGCAGATCCGGCGTAAAGCCCGGCCAGGGATGATCCGATATGGTAAGCATGGATCCGTCTATAAACGGCTGCACACGGTAATGTTCCTGTGCTGGAATGATGATGTCATTGCCCGATACCGAAAGCTGAATACCCAGCCGCCGGAAAGTTTCAGGGATATTGCCGAGGTGAGCTACATCTGCATCCCGGATCGTCAGCTCGCTTTGTGTCATAGCTGCCAGGCCTATAAATGAACCGACTTCGATCATATCCGCCAGCAGACGGTGCGTGCAACCATGCAGCTCATCCACTCCTTCTATCAGCAGCATATTGGAGCCAATACCGCTGATCTGTGCGCCCATCCGGTTTAATAAATGGCAAAGCTGCTGCACATAAGGCTCACAGGCGGCATTATATATGGTCGTAGTGCCTTTTGCCATAACGGCTGCCATCAGCACATTGGCGGTTCCGGTGACGGAAGGCTCTTCGAGATGGATGTGAGCGCCTGTAAGTGCCTGTGCAGAAAGCTGAAACAGATTCCGGGCCTGGTCGTAGCTAAACTTTGCGCCCAATTGCTCGAACCCGCGTATATGCGTATCCAGGCGGCGCCTGCCTATTTTATCCCCGCCGGGCGGCGGTATCTGTGCCTGACGGAAACGCGCCAGCATGGGGCCGGCAAACATGACGGCTCCCCGCAACCTTCCTGATTTACGCTTGAATTCATCTCCTGAAAAAAAAACTGTATCTACGCTTGCTGCATGCAAGATTATAGTGCCGGGAACCGGCCTGTCTACCCGCACGCCCATGTCACTCATAAGATCAAGCAGGAGGTTTACGTCCAGGATATCCGGCACATTGTGATATGTCACAGGTTCTGAGGTAAGCAACGCCGCACACAGAACCTGTAAAGCTTCATTCTTGGCTCCCTGAGGTGTAACAGTCCCCCGGAGCGTCCGTCCGCCGCATATCTCGAAAGCGCTCATAAGCTTTGTACAAGGAAAATGAACAATTAGATGTGACAGATGTGTTGGATGTGAGAGATGTGCTGACACATTCATCACATCCAACACATTTGTCACATTTTTACGATGGACTATTTACTTTTATTCTTGTTGAATTTCCGGTTTTTATTGTACCCATTGCCATAGCTGCCACGTTGCTGGCCACCGCTCTGGTTGCGGCCGGAACCGTTTTTGAAATTACGGGCGCCGCTCTGCTGGTTACGTTGTTTGTATGCACTCCGGCTGTCAAAATGTACACGATAGCCACCGGGTTCATACTGCAGCAGACCACCTGAGAGCACGGCAAGTTCATTTTTGATCATGTCGTCGTGTATCGGTTCCCTGTGCCAGTTGGTATAGGCCAGCTTCATATAATATCCGATGGTCTGTGTATAGCCTTGCCTTTTTTCCGGGTCTGTTTCTTCCAGCGCTTTCTTCAGCAGAGATTCGAGATTGCGGCCGAGATGACGGTGCGAAAGCGTTACCTGCGGATAGGGCACCGGATCAGGCTTCCGGCTGAGCTGTTCTATTGTAGGCGGAGGATACGGTCCGTCAACGTCCAGTTGCAGATCTGTCATCTGGAACAGGTGATCCCAAAGCTTATGCTTGTAATCTTCGATCGCTTTCAGGTGCGGATTCAGTGTCCCCATCAATTCAATGATCACTTCCGCACTTTTGAGACGTTTGTCGCGGTCTTCGATGGTAAGCAGGTATTCTACCATCTTCTGCACATTACGTCCATATTCCGGCATCAGCATTTTGCTGCGTGTTGTATTGTATTCCATGAAAAGTAAAAACCGGGGATCAGTGTTTGTAGCAGGTGTGACCCGGTTATCTGTTTGTAAGGTAAAAAATATTCCCGCAAATATAGGATATTTTTACCCGCATCGTGCAATAATGATTCGGTGTTGTAGGGGCAACCCTTGTGGTTGCCCGATTGGTGGTAGTGGGCAACCGCAAGGGTCGCCCCTACGTCCGTGTTTTTTATTCTCAATGATGACCGTTATTTTTGATCATGTTTTACGCATTCAAAGGTTTTGTTCCGGTGGTGCATCCTACGGCTTTTGTGCATCCGCAGGCAGTAGTGACAGGCAATGTCGTGATCGGCAGGGATGTCTATATAGGGCCGGGAGCCGCCCTGCGGGGCGACTGGGGGGCGATCGTGATCCGGGACGGCTGTAATGTGCAGGAAAACTGTACGATCCACATGTTTCCTGGGGTGACTGTGCTGCTCGAAGAAGGAGCACATATTGGTCATGGTGCGGTTATCCACGGAGCTACTGTAGGGAAAAATGTACTGGTAGGGATGAATGCTGTAGTGATGGATGATGTAGTAATTGGTGCGGAAAGTATTATCGGTGCGCTGGCGTTTATTAATGCCAACACCAGAATTCCTCCCCGTTCGCTTGTGGTGGGTAACCCCGGGAAGATCATCAAACCGGTAAGCGATGAGATGATCGAATGGAAGACAATGGGTACGCGACTTTATCAGGCCCTGCCGGCAGATTGTCATGACAGCCTGTTGCCTTGTGTGCCTTTATCCGAAATGCCGGATAAGCGGCCGGATCAGGAGCAATTGTATCATACCTGGGAACAGATCAAAAAGACCGCCGGGGAAGAGAAAAAAAAATAGCCATACATGTTTTGTATGGCTATCAGCTTTGAATAATCCGTTTTTTCTTATGCTTCGTCGGAATTAACCAGGTCATTTACAAATTGAGCTACTGCTGCTATGCGGCCGTGGTTCAGGCTGTAATGAATGAATTTTCCGTCGCGCTCTGTACGCACGATGTTGGCACGGCGCAGGATAGCCAGGTGCTGGGACGCAACTGACTGCTCCAGACGCAGTTTTACATAAATATCGGTTACGTTCATGCGTTTGTTCTCTTCCAGCAGCTTTACGATCTGCTGGCGAAGTTTGTGATTGATTGCCCTAAGGGTCATAGCCGCACTCTTTACAGCCATGTAGTCCAGTTTGATTTGTTCATTGGAGCCTTCATCCTTACGGATCACCAATGTGTTTCCTGACATTGTTGTTTCCATTTACGCTAAATTTACAGTGTTAATTAATACGCTTATTTGATGCTATCTGTAACATGGTATAATACACCATCTCCCATATCAGATGCAAACATACGTATGGATAAAATATAATCCAAACCAAGAAGGAGCGACCGGTGTTAAGATGAGGTTAAAGTTAAATTGTTGGTTTTTGTAATTTTACTAACCGGTTTATTTATTTTGCTTTATTGATATATACATCTTTCATGTAAAAAGGAGTTGCTGTTGCCGGATCGGTAGTTTTATTGTTTTTGTAATCTCTATATGCCAGATTACCCCATGTTTTTATATCAATTTTTTCAAGAGGATAATAGCGGATATGGTCCGCAGCAACCAGCGACGCCTCCGGGTTTTCCTGGTCGGTAATCACCTCCAGGCCGGAGGTAACGGACTGCAGCCACCCGGTGAGGCGATCGTGCTGTATATGTTGGGGTTCCAGTACTGGTTGCATGGTAACATTACTGTAGCAGGCGGCAAAATATTCTCCGGCTCTTGCTTTGCTGATTACGGCATGTAATATGCCGGCTTCCGGCTGCTCCATGATGATAGCCTGGTACGCCAGAAGGGTCAGCTTGTTGTGCAGGATCAGAGGGATGTCAAGCGCATAGCAGAAGCCTTTGGCTACCGCCAGCCCGATACGGAGACCTGTGTAAGATCCCGGACCGGCACAAACTGCCACGGCACGTAAGCGTTTCATATCAATACCGGCGGTGGCAAGCACTTCTTCCATCATGCGGTGGATAGCGGCGGCATGGTCGCGCGATTGCTCGTTTATGGCAATAGCAACAGGGTCGCCGTTAGCCGTAAGGGCTACTGTGCCATGGTCGGCAGAAGTATCAATTTGTAAAATATAGGTCATATCCGGCTGCAAAAATAACTTACCTGTTATTTTTGCAGCTATGAAAAAGAAAATCATCCGTACAGATAAGGCCCCGGCGCCTATAGGTCCGTATAACCAGGCTGTAGCCGTGGGCAATCTTTTGTTTGTTTCCGGCCAGATACCACTGGATGCCGCTACCGGCAACCTTGTGCTGGATAACATTGAAGCGGAATCGGAAAAGGTCATGGAAAATCTCCGGGCTGTCCTGCAGGAAGCGGGACTGGATTTCTCCCATGTAGTAAAATCCACCATTTTCCTGACCGATATGGGTACGTTCGCACAGGTGAACGGCGTATATGGAAAATATTTTGACGAGGAGACAGCGCCTGCACGGGAAACGGTACAGGTGGCAGGCCTGCCACGGGGCGTTCACGTGGAAATATCGGTGATCGCGGTGTTATAAAATGTGACAGATGTGTTGGATGTGACGAATGTGTTTATCACGTTTCCCACATCCAACACATCTGTCACATTTAACCGGCTCGTTTGGATTCCTTTGCCCACGTATCCTTTAATGTGGCTGCACGGTTGAATACCAGATGATCGCCGGTGCTGGCAGAATCCACAGAAAAATATCCTTTGCGCAGGAACTGGTAACGTACTCCTGTCTGTGCAGATGTCAATGCCGGTTCTATAAATACCTTCGGTAATATCGTTACGGAATCCGGGTTAATGTAATCTTTAAAATCGCCATCTTCCGAAGACGGATCTTCGACCTTAAACAGGCGGTCGTACAACCGTACCTCTGCCGTTTTTGCATGTGGCACGCTCACCCAGTGGATCGTTCCTTTTACATTCAGTCCGCTGGTATCATTACCGCTTTTGCTTTCCGGCAGGTAGCTGCAATGTATCTCCGTAACATTACCGTCTGCATCTTTTTTATAATCGTCACACCGGACGATATAAGCATTCTTCAGGCGTACGGCCAGTCCTGGTCCCAGACGGAAAAACTTCTTTGGCGGTTCTTCCATGAAATCTTCCCGCTCGATCCATAATTCCCGGCTGAACGGTATATTCCGGCTGCCGGCGGATGGGTCTTCGGGATTATTCTCGGCCTGCATTTCTTCTGTTTGCCCTTCGGGGTAATTGGTAATCACCAGCCTTACCGGGTCCAGCACTGCCATCACGCGGTTGGTGGTTTTATTGAGGTGTTCCCGTACGCAAAATTCCAGCAGTCCGACATCAATCAGGTTCTCGCGTTTGGCTACGCCGATGGTGTCGCAGAATTTACGGATCGATTCCGGCGGGTAGCCCCGACGGCGCATACCGCTGATCGTAGGCATACGCGGATCGTCCCATCCGTCCACATGTTTTTCCTGTACCAGTTGAAGCAGCTTGCGTTTGCTCATGACCGTATAGGTCATATTCAATCGTGCAAATTCATATTGTTGTGACGGGAAGATATCAAGCTGCTGAATGAACCAGTTATACAGCGGACGGTGATGGATAAATTCGAGTGTACAAACAGAATGTGTAACGTGTTCTATACTATCGCTCTGCCCGTGTGCAAAATCATACATTGGGTAGATGCACCATTTGTCACCTGTACGGTGGTGATGGGCATGTTTAATACGGTAAATGATGGGATCGCGCAACAATAGATTAGGATGCGCCATGTCAATTTTTGCACGTAATACTTTCTCTCCGTCTTTGTATTTGCCGGAACGCATTTCTTCAAACAGGAGCAGGTTTTCCTCCGCACTGCGATCACGGTAAGGGCTGTTCTTTCCGGGTTCTGTAACTGAGCCTTTGGTGGCTGCAATCGATTCGCTGCTGCTGTCGTCTACATAAGCAAGACTCTTTTTTATCAGTGTGACAGCGTATGCGTACAACTGTTCAAAATAGTCGGAAGCATATAATTCCTTTGTCCATTCAAATCCCAGCCATTGTATGTCTTCTTTAATGCTGTCTACATACTCGGTCTCTTCGGTAGAAGGATTGGTATCATCGAAGCGGAGGTTACACAGGCCATTATATCGTTTCGCCAGGCCGAAATTCAGGCAAATGGATTTTGCATGGCCAATATGAAGATAGCCATTCGGTTCGGGTGGGAAGCGCGTCTGTATGCCATCCGGGTGCTTGCCGGCAGCCAGATCGTTCTCAATGATCTCTTCTATGAAATTTAATGATCTCTCTTCGCTCATGGATGAAGGTTCAGGAAAATGCAAAAGTAATACTTGTCAACCGTAATGGATCACGGATTTAGGCGGATTAAGGGATTCCACGGATTAAAATCTGTGCTATCCCGGGAGCTGTGACAGTCCGTGATACAGACAGTGTCGGAATTTACCGCCATTGATGCAGCGGCGCTCCTTTTTCAAACAGCCGGTCGATCTTTTTTTCGGTTTCGGCATCGGGGATCAGTGGCGGGGCATGGTGAGGCTTCGTACGGGCATCAATGATCACGGGCCCGTTACATTCCCAGTGCTTGAAGCGGATAAAACTGTCCACGCCGTATATATCATGAGAAGGATTGCTGCGGGTGAAGGTAACCCACAGAAAGTTTTTAATTGTGGCAGCGGTAAACCGGCTGTCATCGCAAACCACGATAAGAGCTGTGTCCTCCGGTAAGGATGCCCTTGCCCCAAGGGCATTGCTGTAGGTATCCATTTCCTGCTGCGCCTGTTCATATCCGGTAAAAGGTGTCCCTTGTACGGCAACTACGCCCGGCATAGCGATCTGAGGATCAGAGAAAACCGGCAATTCCTTAAAGACATCCGGTGTTTCCCGGCATAATGTTCTTACCGGGTCGCCGTAAGCTGCAAAAACGACCTTGCTGCCGCTGTTGATATCCGTACCGGAATAATCCAGCGTATCTATTGTGGTGTTGGTGTGGAAGTGGATATCCCGCGTTGTATCTATCCGGCACAGGATATATTCCAGGAATTGCTGCACATCATGTGTATGCAGCCGGTTGGTATCATCGGCTGTGATGAACAGGAATTTGGCCAGGCTCAGTTGCCCTGTGCCGAGAATATGATTGGCGATGGTCAGGATTTCTGCGGGCCTGCGAGCTGCGAGGTAGGGCGTATACCGCTCGCTGCCGATGGCCAGCAGTAATGGATGTACACCTGCGGCATCTACGGCATGAATTTCTTTTACACCTGGTATTTCATTGGGTATGGCATCTCCGGTGATCTCATGTATCAGAGCGCCGAAGCTGGTGTCTTCCTGCGGAGGACGGCCAACTACGGTGAACGGCCAGATTGCATTTTTCCGTGCGTATACTTTGTGTACCCGCATCACAGGGAAAGGATGTGTGAGGCTGTAATAGCCCAGATGATCTCCGAAAGGCCCTTCAGGTTTATTTTCGCCCGGGTACACTTCGCCTGTGATCACAAAATCGGCATCTGTGCTGATACAAAAACCGTCCTTGTACAGGTGCCTGAAACGCCGCCCGCCCAGCAGGCCGGCGAAAGTGAGTTCGCTGATCCCTTCCGGCAGTGGCATCACAGCTGAAAGTGTGTGTGACGGTGGTCCGCCCACAAAGCAGCTTACCTTCAACGGTTGGTCCCTGGACGCGGCCTTCGTCTGGTGTATGCCGATGCCGCGATGCAATTGATAGTGTAATCCGATCTCTTTATCGGGTATGTAATCATTCCCTGTAAGCTGTATGCGGTACATGCCCAGATTTGATTTCATAATGCCCGGTGCGTCTGAATCTTCTGTATAGACCTGAGGCAGTGTTACAAAGGCTCCTCCGTCCATTGGCCAGTGGTGGATAAGCGGCAGATCGGAAATTTTTATCTCCTCCGCCAGTATGGGAGAGAAGCGGGGATTGCGCAGAGGTAATGCATGTAGTGCTGCCATACCGGCGCTGAGGTTTTTGAAGGGGGATCGAAGCGCTTTCAGTGGATCATTCTTCAGTGCAATAATCTTTTGTACGGCACCCAGTGTATCCCGGAATATGAACCGGCTTCGCTCCAGTGTGCCGAAAATGTTACTGGCGGCACGGAAACGACTTCCTTTCACTTTTTCAAATAATAATGCGGGGCCTTCGGCTGCATGGACCCGAAGATGAATGGCTGCCATCTCAAGATAAGGATCTGTTTCTTCCGGGATCCGAACCAGGTGTCCGTTCCGCTCGAGATCATTCAGACAGGCTTCAAGAGAGGCATAAGGCATATCATATGGGGTATGTAAGAGATACTCGGCCAGAGTTAATGTGGCTTCGACAAGCTCAGCCACCGTCCTTTGATGATGGTGGCTGAACTTGTTGAAGCCATTACCATTAAACAATTTCCAAGCATATAAGTACAGTTAATTATCAGGCAACAAACTATATGCCATTGACAAAAATACCAGGCAGGTTTGCAATGTCATTACTTTCGTGATTGCCAACGGGGCCTGTCGTCCCGGTTGTAACGAGGATAATAATATCTTTTCTGCTTATAGTCGTACCGGTGTCTTTTTTCCCAATACTGCTGCCCCTGGGCGTATTTGCGATAGGGAGAGCAGGAAGTGGAGCCTATGCATATCCAGACGATAACTGCAAGCAATAAAATGATTCGTGTATGCTTCATGTTGTGTGGTTAATATGAATTTCGGTACGCCTTTAACGCACGAATTTACAGAATATTAAAGAAAAATTGCAACCCCGTCCGGATTTTGTCTGTATCCGGAACCCGGAAGAGGCAATGCTGACCGGATACCGGGTATCTTCTGTTAAATTTGCAGGATGGCAGAAGACCTTGTTATTGTAAAAGGAGATAAGCGTGGGCAATATGAATCATTACTCCCGCAGATCCGGGAATTGCTTATGTACGAAACAGACCTGACCGCCAACCTGGCGAATGTTGCGGCTGCCTTAAAAGAACAATTCGGATGGTTGTGGGTAGGGTTCTATCTGGTAAAAGAAGAAGCGCTTGTGCTGGGACCCTTCCAGGGACCGGTGGCGTGCACCCGTATTCAAAAAGGGAAAGGTGTATGCGGCACTGCCTGGCAGCAGGCGGAAACGCTGGTCGTACCGGATGTGGATGCTTTCCCCGGACATATTGCCTGCAGCAGTGCTTCCCGGTCGGAGATTGTCGTGCCGGTCATCCGCGATGGTGCTGTTGTGGCGGTACTCGATGCAGATAGTATCCACCCGGCTGCATTTGATGCAACCGATCAGGTGTATCTTGAACAACTTGTTTCGTTCATTCCATTTTGATACCTATTTTTACCGAAATGAACTACTTACGTTTTATAGGCCCGGCAATTGCCGTATTGTTCTTCCTTTCTTGCGGAAGGGACAAGCAAGCCGATGAGCCGGGGACGATAGAAGAAACATCGTCCGACATCGTGCGCCCCGCCGTCATGTCTTACTCTGTTGTGCATGTATATCCGCACGATCCTGCCGCTTTTACCGAAGGATTGGAATACCACAACGGATTTCTATATGAAAGTACCGGCCTTTACGGCACTTCCGAATTACGGAAAACAGAACTTACAACCGGGAAAACCCTTCAATCGGTAAAGCTCGACCGCAGATATTTTGGGGAGGGAATGACGATCATGGGGGATAAAATATACCAGTTGACCTATCGTGAACACACCGGTTTTGTATATGATCTCAATACGATGAAGCAGTTACAGACCTTCGGTATAGCTACGGAAGAAGCCTGGGGATTAACCAACGACGGTACGCATCTCATATACGGCGACGGAACCAGCAGTCTGTATTTCCTGGATCCGGCTACATTCAAAGAGGTGAAACGGATCCGTGTGCGTGATCAATATGGTCCGGTAAATAACATTAATGAACTTGAGTTTATCAAAGGATCTATTTATGCCAACCAGTGGCAAACGGATAACATTTTAAAAATAGACCCCGAAACGGGTAATATTACCGGTATTGCAGACCTCCGTACCATACGTCTGAAGTTGGGCATACCCGATGCTGCAAGAGCCAGGCATGAAGACCCGGAGGTGATGAATGGTATTGCCTATGATGCCGAAGGCGACCGGATATTTATCACCGGGAAATACTGGCCGCATCTTGTGGAAATAAAATTATAAACGAAGATCTATAAACGGGACACTTCTACGGAGTGCCTTCTCTCAACTGTACTTCTTTTATCTCGATCATATTCATCGGGTTGCTACGGAAGCCCTGTACCCGGTTGCCGGTAAAATGCAGCAAGCGGTCATAAAACAACGGTATCACCGGCGCATAAGACATAACCAGGCTATCCATCTGCCGGTATAATGACCAACGGGTCGTATCCGGTTCATTCATGCTGCGGTCATACCAGGTATCAAATAACGGGTTATTAAAGCGTGTGTAATTGGGTGGGGCGGGGAAATGGCTGTTAAAAAACGCCAGGTAGGTTTCTGCATCAGGGTAATCGGCGATCCACTGTGCGCGGAACATCAACGCTTGCGACCGGCTCATCTGCTGCCGCAGGATATTGGGTTGTATGGCTTCTGCCCGTGCCGGAATACCGATATCCTGAAGCTGTGTCACGGCGAAATTCACGATGTCCAGGTAATTATCCGGCGACAGGATTGTAACCGGGGTTAACCCCTTCCCTCTGGGATACCCTGCTTCCTTGAGCAACTGCAACGCACGCTGTGGGTTATAATCATAACCGTATTGCCCGCTGCTGTCGTGACCCGGCATGCCGGGCGGAATGAATCCCGAGGTAGCCGGTAGCGCAACGCCGTTTCTGAAATAGGTAGCAATCTTTTTCCGGTCGATGGCGAGGTTCATAGCCTGCCGCACTTTAGGATTACGGAGCGTGTTGCCCGCGAGAAGCGGACTTGTTGAGTCGGTAAGAAAGCCAATGTATTCCGTGTTAAGATACGTGTTGACGTTAAGCTTGAAACGGCTGGTAAACTCCGGCCTCAATATGCCTTCTCGTGTCAGCAACAGGTCTTTGAAAGATCCGTCGATGCCATTTACAAAATCCAGATGTCCCTGCAGGAACATGAGAAACTCCGTTGCTTTATTGTCCGCAAAGCTGATCTGTACGGCGTCTATGTAGGGCAATTGCTTTCCTTCATGATCCGTCTCCCAATAATGTTCATTCCGGTGTAGCACGAGTGCGCTGCCTTCTTCCCAGTAATGCAACCGGAATGGCCCTGTGCCGCAGGGATGTGCACGGAAATCCTTCCCCCAATGATCAACGACTTCATGTGGTACGACACTGCAATAAGGCATGCTCAATATTTGTGGCAAAGGCATGAAAGGTGCGCGCAGTCTGATCTGTAGGACAGAATCGTTGACAGCCGTAAAAGGATCTTTTTCCGCAACCCGGTCATTGAATATCCATGCACCGCTTGAAGCGACGGATGGATCTATGATCCGGTTGAAGCTGTATACCACATCCGACGCTGTCATTTTACGTCCGCGGCCGCCTTCGAATAAAGGATTGTTATGAAAATACACATCCGTTCTCAGGTGAATGGTATAGCGTAATCCGTCTTCAGACACCTCCCATCCGCGTGCCAGGGAAGGTTTCAGATGAAGCTGCTCGTCGGTTTCGAAAAGCGTATTGTAAGCCATATGTACGACCCACATGGAATATAAATCCTTGGCATAGGCGGGGTCAACGGACTCCAATGTGCCGCTTGAGAGATTCAGCCGGAAAATGTCTTTTTCATCGTCTGGCCCTTTGCCTGTTTTACAGGCAAACAACAACATGGCACATGCCATCAGGTTTAATGCATTTTTACGAAACCGCGTCATTTGCTCAAACGTACAAAAAAACGGCAAGCTGTTAATTTTGAAATGTGGCAATTTGAATAACGCTAATTTTGCCTGATGAGCCATACCAGACTTTCCGTTAATATCAATAAGATCGCTACGCTCCGGAATAGCCGGGGTGGTAATAATCCCGATGTGCTCAGGGTAGCAGAAGACTGTCAGCTTTTTGGCGCCGATGGTATTACTGTGCATCCCAGACCTGATGAGCGACATATCAGGTATGCAGATGTCCGTGCCTTAAAGTCACTGATCACTACTGAATTTAATATTGAAGGCAACCCGCTCGAAGAGAAATTTGTCCAACTGGTGCTTGAAGTGAAGCCGGATCAGGTTACACTGGTGCCCGACGACCGTGATCAGCTTACTTCCAATCACGGGTGGGACACAATCCGTGAGCAAGGCTATCTGCTGGAGATCATCTCTGTATTCAAAAAGGCAGATATCCGCGTATCCATTTTTGTGGATCCGGATCCGGAAATGGTCGCAGCCGCAGCAGATACAGATACAGACCGTATTGAATTATATACTGAGTCGTATGCCCGCCATTTTCATACAGACAGGTATGCCGCGATTGCAGATTATATTGCCGCTGCGGAAATAGCTAATAAGAAGCAATTGGGTATTAATGCCGGGCACGACCTGGACCGGCAGAATCTCCCTTATTTCGCCCGTTCCATACCCGGCTTACTGGAAGTATCCATTGGCCATGCGCTTATTGCCGATGCGCTTTATTACGGGCTGGAGAATACGGTACAGATGTATAAGAGAGCGTTAGGGTAATGAGGGTGTCTAAAAGATGAACGACGTCATTTTGACAAAAGATTCAGCATACTGCATTTGTATGATACAATGACGTAGCGCATGAATCTATCCCCTGTGTCATCCAGAATGAAGGATCTCACATCATGCAGGATTGTCGATTGTCCGGTATTATGTGTGATCCTTCATTCGTCAGGATGACAGCGTTCATTAATTCATGGTTCTAAACACATTCCGCGCATCAATCCTTTACACATCGTACAGACGTACCCCAGGCTCGTGCATCGTCGTAACTTTTCTGTACAGAAGCAGATTGTATCCATACTCCTTTTGCACGTCCACTGCCGGAAGCTTTACTGCTCCAGAACCAGCTTGAGCTGCCTGCACTGGCAATGGATGACGATGTTGTTGCGCGCCACCCGCCGGCAGGTATCTTCAGATTGGATTCAAATGCCGTTGCATTATTGGTGATGCCTTCGGCAGCCAAAACGCTGCTCCAGTCTTCTTCGGTGGGCAAGCGCCATTTACTGCCGAGTACCTTGCAGGGATCGCATCCGTTTGTCTCCGATACACTGGTTGATGTTGCCGCATTCCATGTATCTGTTGAAGCGCCGCCATTCCACCAGCCGCTTATATAATCTTTACTGCCTCCGGCCGGAAGACCGGAAGGGTTGTTGGCGCTCAGGGTAGATGACGCTTTTACTGCAGGGGCAGGTGTGCGCAGCTGATGCCCGTCGGCCCACCGTCCCCATTGATACAGGTCGCCGTAAGATTCTACATCTGTTGCCGATGTAGCTACCTGCCTGGCGCCCAGATTTTGCTGCAGCCATATCTTGCCGTCCTTTGCACGTACGGAGATATAAGTGACTTTTTCACCGTTATAGGTAAATGTCGCTGAGCCTTTAGCGCCGGTGGCAGTACCGGGATCAACGATTGTGACATCATTCCCGGTATTATTATTGTTGTTGTTATTATTGTTATTTTGAGTTGGTTTGGGGTCTTCATCTTTCTTGCATGAAGTCACCGCCAGAAGAGCGGAAAAGCTGAGTAGTACCAGTCGGAATGTTATCTTTTTCATGTTTGGTTTTCTTTTTAAGATTTAGGGGGTGTTTAACACGCTAAGATATATGTATAATGTGTGATTTTAGCTATGCGTATAAAAATACCATGAAAACGGTATATAATTCCTCCGTAGCAGTACGGATATGCATGAGCCTAACGGTTTGGGTAACAAAATGGATGAGCTGCCACTTCTGTAAACTCATCCCAGATACCCTGCACAATATCTGCTGCCGGTTTTATGTCTTTAATCAATGCACTTACTTGTCCGATTTCCAATTCTCCTTCTTCCATGTCTCCCTCAAACATGCCGCGCTTGGCACGGGCGCGTCCCAGTAATTCCTGTAGTTCTTGTATTGAGACACATGCATCTTCCGCTGTTTGTACCTGCTGGTAAAAGGTGTTCCGGAGCAGTCGGACCGGCGTCAGTTTTTTCAGGCTGAGCCTTGTATCGCCTTCCTCTGCTGCAACCACAGCTTCTTTAAATGTCCTATGCGAAGAAGCTTCGTCGCTGCACACAAAGCGGCTTCCGACTTGTACGCCTTCAGCGCCCAATATCATTGCAGCCAGCATCGCCCGTCCACTGCCTATACCGCCTGCTGCGATGAGCGGGATCTTTACTGCTTCCCTGACTGCCGGTATCAGGCAGAGCGTAGTGGTTTCTTCGCGTCCGTTATGTCCTCCCGCCTCAAACCCTTCCGCCACCACGGCATCTACGCCTGCGTCTTCGCTTTTCTTTGCAAACTTTGCGCTTGATACGACATGCACCACACGTATACCTTCCGCTTTCAGTACACCTGTCCAAGTTTTCGGGTTGCCGGCGGAGGTGAATACGACGGGTACTTTTTCTTCGATAATGATCCTGATATGCTTGTCAATATCGGGATAAAGAAGCGGAAGATTCACGGCAAACGGTTTGTTTGTAGCCTGTTTGCATTTCCGGATATGTTCACGCAGGACATCGGGATACATGCTGCCAGCGCCGATCATACCCAATCCTCCTGTATTACTTACTGCCGCTGCAAGACGCCATCCCGAAGCCCATATCATCCCGGCCTGTATCAACGGGATACGGATACCGAAAAGCGTAGTGACCCGGTTCTCAAAACCGGTGCCGTCTGTCGTGATTTTTCCTGTGAACATACTGATACTATTGTTGCTTTGTTGGGGAAATCCTGGGTGGGACAATATAGGGTGATTGTCCGTTGTCTGTTAGGGGGCAGTCATGCAGGATTGCCCCCTAACCGAGGTCTATTTCTGTATTGTCACCGATGTTCAGACTTTGACTGAGACCACGGATGAAAGCATCGCTGCCGATGATGGAAGAATGCAGGACTACTTCTTCCAATTCAGCATAGGAGCCGATAATCGAATCTTTAATGATAGAAGATTCAATGGTTGTATGCTCACCGATAGTTACGTTCGGGCCAATGATCGAATGCCGGATCACGCATCCTTCGGCAATGCTTACCGGTGGAATGATCACCGTAGTATCATACTTATGCGGCAGGGGCATACCATTTTCTTCATTCATCTGTTTCAATAAAATGGCATTGGTTGAAAGCAGTGTTTCTTTTTTACCGCAATCAAACCAGTTATTCACCCGGAAGGCATCAAACCGTATCCCTTGTTCTATCATTTCCTGCAAGGCGTTGGTGAGGTGGTATTCCCCTTCTTCTTCCCGGCGATTTTCGAGATGACGCTCCAGTGCGCTAAACATTGTTTGGGTCTCTCTGATATAATAAATGCCCACCATCGCCATATTTGATTTTGGGATTAATGGTTTTTCTACAACCTTGAGCACACGGTCATGTTCATCAAGCTCGGCTACCCCGAAACTTCTGGGGTCGTCTACCTTGCGTACTCCGATGCTGGAATGGGGACTTTCGAGTATGCTGCGTACATTATAATCGCAGATAGTATCTCCCAGTACGATCAGTACTTCGTCGTTCTGCACGGCATCATGCGTAAGCCATATGGCATGCCCTGTGCCAATGCGGTCGCTTTGTGTGACCAGGGTATAATTCAGGTCCGGATATGTTTTGGCAATATAACGCTGGATCTTTTCTCCGAGATAACCGATCACGAATATAAATTCATTGACACCGGCATCAAGCAACTGATCTACAATTACACTCAGGATCGTTTTTCCGGCTATGGGGATCAGCGCTTTCGGTTGGGTATATGTAAGCGGGCGCAGCTTTGTGCCGGCGCCGGCTACAGGAATAATTGCTTTCACTTGCTGTGTTTAAAAGTACAAAAATACAAACCCTCCGCCAGGGCAATATCTTGTACGTAAAAGTAGTGAATGTTTACCTTATACGGTATGTTCATGTGTTTTCCATAAATTGCTACCGGAGCAGGTGGAAATTGCCTTTTTGGAGGACAGGTTTTCCATCCAGTGTGTATTCCAATGTATATACATAAGTGCCTTCCATGGCATCCCCTCCTTTATGCTTCCCGTCCCAGCCTTTATACCGGTCGGTTGTAGCAAAAATCTTTTCTCCCCAGCGGTTATATATACTGAATACAAAATGCTGCAGGCGGCCTACTGTTCCCAATACATAAAATATATCGTTCATTCCGTCGCCGTTTGGTGTAAAAACATTGGGCAGCCGGATGTCACAGAAAATTTCAGTGAGGATGAGCGTATCGGATGTCATACCACATTTGTTAGACCCTGTAGCAATATATTGACCCGGATGTCTTGTCTGATATATTTCCCCCATGTTCCCATCCTGCCATGTAATGGCATCGGCGTAGTTGTGCATTGCGGTTAATGTCAGCATATAATCGGTTCCTTCGCATATGCTGGTATCGGTTCCTAATGAAATAACCGGCAGCGGATATAGAGCAACCAGTATGGAGTCCGTACTGACGCAATGATAGGCAGAGGTAATGGTTACGGAATAATAGCCCGGTTCTGTAACGGAGACGGAGGACGTTGTTTCACCTGTATTCCAAAGATAGGTATTACTGTTATCGAGGGTTGCCTCAAGTAATATGGAGTCTCCGGGGCAGATATCGGTCGTGTCTTCGAGGCCTGTTTCGGGTGGCGGCATGGCGGTAATATGAATGGTGTCATGTACCAGGCAGCCTTGAAGATTTGCGGTCAGTATATAGTCACCGGTTTCCGCTACATGGATGAAAGGGGCGGTACTGCCGGTATTCCATTCATATGTAGCGCCGGCCACTTCGCCGCCTATACGGGCAGGAAATTGTTCGCAGATGGTAGAATCCGCGCCTATGTACAATGTGGGTGTCGGTACTATATTGATCCGGACGGTATCACTGCTTTTGCAATTACCAATGCTGACTTCCAACCAGTATATCCCGCTGCGTGACACGGCCATGGAATTGGCAGACAGCCCGTTGCTCCACAGGTAATGTGCTCCTGCCGGTTGTACGGAGGTTAATACCAGCGGTGTGTCGCGGTCACAAATGCCCATATCGGGTCCCAGGTCAACTACCGGCATTTGTCCGAGTTGTACCGTTATCGTGTCGGATCGTTCGCAGCCGTTCCGGGAAAGTGTTACCCAGTAAGTATCAGAACTCCGGACAGTCACTGACGGTGTGTTGGCACCATTACTCCATCGGTAGGTGACATCTGTGAAACTGCCGGCAGGTCTGAGTACTGCAGAATCACGGCATACGGAAATATCATTTCCCAGATTCACATTCGGGTATGCGCTTACCTGAACGTGTACTGTATCTGTACCGCTGCCGCATCCGGCCATATCTACGGTAAGCGTATAAACGCCTGAATGCTGCAAGCCGGCATTTGGGATAACCGGGTTTTGCAGGCTGCTGTTAAATCCGCCGGGGCCGGTCCAGTTGTATGTGGCGCCTTGTGCCGTGGCAGCAAATAAATAGATGCTGTCTCCTGTGCAAACCTGGGATGCACGGGCGCTGGCATTTACAGTAACAAATCCGAAATTGCTGAAATATCCATAGCTGGTACCGCCGCTGGCACTTCCCTCAAGCACGCCCATGTGAAAAAGAGAAGATGTATTTGAAACGGAAATCACACTCCCCTGCGGATAATTCGCAATCGGGAGCGACACCTGTGCCGTATACCATTGGGTGGTACCCGGCACTGCCGTAAATTGTATGGCAGTGATAACACCTGAAACACCATTGACCAGGAAATCTCCCTGTCCTCCGGCTTGTACCAGCAGGTTAAAATAAAGGCTTGTGGCGGTAGCTCTTGTATAAGATACCGAGGTGCTGCCGGTACAGAATATCTGGGGGAGCTGGCAGGCGCCAACCTCACAACCGATACCACTCAACTGCCACACCGAAACCGGGAGTGAAGATGTGATGTAGGAGGAAGGACTACCCACCGTTATCCGCTGGGTCTGTCCGGCATTTAGTGTGGCAACCACGGTGCCGTTGTGTGAAACC
The DNA here is from genome assembly GCA_037190845.1 of Flavipsychrobacter sp. GTDB lineage: Bacteria > Bacteroidota > Bacteroidia > Chitinophagales > Chitinophagaceae > JBEBVQ01. Next base: position 150,108 of record JBBCJI010000004.1, read on the forward strand.
GTTGTTCCATTCTGAACGGCTGTTACGAAAACCTGATCACCAGGCGCATTCAGTAAACCTTTCATGGCAATGTATTCTGTACCAAGCAACCCAATGGGTACAATCTGGTCTCCTGCAAGATCAGCGCAACCGCCAAAGGGAGCCCCGTTCAGCAAATCGTCTGTTGATGTAATGGCAATCGGTTTATCCGAAGTTACCGTAGAACCCTGCAGGTGTGCTGCTGCAGCCTGGCTGGTCGCCACGGCAGAGTAGACCTGACCGGCATTCAAGCTTACGGTAAAGGCTGTACCGGCGGCATGTCCCGTAATGTTGCCCGCAGGCGTGATTGTAACGGTTGTGTTGTTTTCTGTAGCTACTATGTCAAAAGCATTATAAGGGACCGGGTTATATGCGCCATTATTCAAATAATTCTGTGCAGGGATCAGGAAGTTAGTCCCCAGTGCATTCCGGCCCTTGAGACTAAAGGCTTCAGGGTTATTGGTTGCGGCAACACCGCCGCCGCTTACTACGTCATAATAGACAGTGACAGGTGCCGTAGACGTAATATGCAGCCCGTAATTCAGGGTTGTATTGGCAGGCTTGGACTCTATCATATCGATCCAGGTCGTCAGGTTAACGCTTTGGGTACTGTTGGCTGCTATCGTTACTACCTGGTTGGGCATCCCGCCTCCTGCCGGCTGGCTGATAGTAACAGTGGCCGGCTGGCTATATGTGGTGATCCGCAGAAATATGGGTCTGTCGAGAAATGTATTCCCGGTATGCACAGACACTTCAGGTGCGGCAAACCAGAATTCAGTATCCACCTGTGCACCGGAACGACTTATTATTATAAACAAACCAGCTAACGACAGGATACATTTTGCTATGCTCATATGAAAATCAGAAAATGATACTAACTAAACAGGATACACTATCTTCAGCTTGAACTATTGAATATTATGAAGTTGTCAAATGTACAAAAATAATTTACTTATTTTCATCCGCTTTTATTCAATTTTACGCTTCTAATTGCCCGATATACATGTCACGAGTCGTCATTACCGGAACCGGTATTTATTCTTCCCTGGGAAAAAATAAGGAAGAAGTCATGCAATCGTTATTTGAAGGCCGGTCAGGGATTGTTCTTGACCCGGCACGGAAGGAAATGGGCTACCGGTCCGGTCTTACCGGTTATGTGGAACGCCCGCAACTCAAAGGGCTGCTGGATCGCCGGGCAAGGATTATGATGCCGGAACACGCGGAATTTGCTTATATGGCCACGACCGAAGCGTTAAAGCAGGCTGGTATGGATGAGTATTTTTTAGAGCAGAACGAAACCGGTATCATTTATGGTAACGACAGTTGCGCCAGGCCTGTTATCGAAGCTATAGACCTGATACGTGAAAAGAAGGATACCATGCTGGTAGGCTCCGGGTCGGTATTCCAGGTGCTGAACTCTACCGTCACGATGAACCTCGCAACGATCTTTAAGCTCCGCGGTGTCAACTTTTCGATCAGCGCTGCCTGCGCCAGCGGATCCCACGCGATCGGGCTGGGCTACCTTTTCATTAAGCAGGGGCTTCAGGATCGGGTGATTTGTGGCGGAGCACAGGAAGTAAACATCTATTCCATGCCTAATTTTGACGCATTGGGTACTTTTTCCGTCCGGGAGGATGCCCCTGCCAGGGCATCCCGCCCTTTCGACCGCGACAGGGATGGTCTGGTTCCCGGTGGCGGGGCTGCCACCGTTGTGCTTGAAACCCTTGAGTCTGCCCGGAAAAGAGGCGCCACCGTCCTTGCGGAAGTGCTGGGTTACGGTTTCTCTTCCAACGGACAACACATTTCCAATCCCAGTGTGGAAGGACAGGTACGCTCTATCGGGCGGGCGCTGAAAGACGCCGGTGTGGATCCTGCGTCTATTCAGTATATCAATGCCCATGCTACATCCACACCGGCAGGCGACGGCAGCGAAGCGGAAGCGATCTTCGAAGTATTTGGCGGATCGGTTCCTGTAAGCTCCACCAAATCCATGACCGGCCATGAATGCTGGATGGCCGGCGCCAGTGAGATCGTTTATTCCATGTTGATGATGCAGGGCGGCTTTATCGCTCCGAATATCAATTTCGAAAACCCGGACGAGCATTCTGCCCGGATCAACATTATTCCGGAAACATTGCAGCGGGAGTTTGATATTTTTCTGTCCAATTCCTTTGGTTTTGGAGGTACAAATTCGTCGCTTGTAGTAAAGAAATGGACAGAAAACTGAGTAAAGCTTGGATAAAATGATGGAATGAAATATATTCACCGTCTTAATTACTGATATAAATACACGATCAAATGAAACAAATAATGCTTCTTTGCAGCGCTGCCTGTATCCTGCTCTGCGTTTCCTGCAAGAAAGAAGAAGAGCGTATTACCCTGCGTACGGAGATGATCACGGCTAATGCATGGCGGATCAGTGCACTGGACGCCAAGACAAAAGTCGGGAATGCTGCTACTTCTGAAGCGGATCTTTATGATATCATGCAGGATTGTGTGCGTGATAACCAGATCACATTCAATACGGACCAGACGATTACCATAGATGAGGGCGCAGAAAAGTGTGATCCGGATGCTCCCCAGTCGTATGCAGTTCCTAACGGGAGATGGGCGTTCAAAACAGCGGATACCCAACTGGAGCTGACAGATACATCGGGTACTGTGGTGTGGGAGATCCTTTCGTTTAATGATACTGCGCTGATCGTCCAGAGCAAGGTAACGGAATATGATACCATTACAACGACCACCACAGCAAGATATGCGCCGGCTCGCTGATGCCGGTTTCAATAGCATGATATACTGTGCCGTTATTGCTCCGGCACTTTTGTTGCTTTGGTCTTCTTCGTCCCTGCTGGCATCAGACACAACGTACATACGGGAACAGATCAACCTCCTGTGTGCACCGGTCATGCAAGGGCGGGGCTATGTAAACAACGGACAGGAAAATGCCGCCGGTCATATCAGTAATGTATACCGCGAAACCGGCCTGCGGTCTTTTCTGCCAGACGGAAGCTATTATCAGCCATACGCATTTTCCGTTAATACTTTTCCGGGAAAAGTAAGTCTGCGTCTGAATAATAAAATGCTCCGTCCCGGCGCCGATTATCTGGTTGATGCTGCCAGCAAGGGTGTTGTTTGGCGCAGGCATCCGATTAGGGAGGTTGATCTGTCTGCAATTACTGATACGACCGGATGGGAACATCTGAAAGCTGGTTTGGCAGATACTTCAAATATCTATCTGCTGACCAATGCCGATACATTATCCTCCCGCCTTAAAATTCCTGTGCGCCGGCTTGGCAGGCAACTGCCGCAGGGTGTTTTTTTGATACCACAGCGGCAAAAGCTTATCTGGACTGTTGCACAATATCCCATGCCGGCGACCGTTTTTTATATCACTGATACGGTAATGCCGGAGCGGGTAAAACGTGTAACGGTACAGGTGGAAAATATGGCATTGCCTGAGCATCCTGCCCGGAATGTGATCGGGTTTATCCCCGGCACCTCTGTTCCTGACAGCTTTATCGTGTTTTCCGCACACTACGACCATCTCGGGCGTATGGGTGATGCTGTGTTTACCGGAGCTAACGACAATGCCAGCGGTACGGCGTTCATGCTGGCACTGGCAAAATATTATGCGGCGAACCCGCAACGCTATTCAATAGCGTTTATGGCTTTCAGCGGAGAGGAGGCTGGTTTGCTTGGATCGGAATACTACGTCAATAATCCGCTCTTTCCGCTCGCCGCGATCCGTTTTCTCATTAATATTGATATGATGGCAGATGCAACGAGCGGGATCACAGCCGTCAATGCAACGGAGCATCCGGAAGCGTTTTCTCTGCTGCGCAATATCAATGAAAAATACGAATACCTTCCTGATGTAAAAGAACGGGGGAAGTCTGCGAATAGCGACCATCACCATTTCACCGAACACAATGTGCCTGCCTTTTTCATATACGCAAACGGAGGACCGGGTTTTTATCATGATATCTACGATGTCCCCGCTACACTAACACTCCGGAATATGACAAATGTTATGAAGCTGGTGCAGGCATTTGTAGGCAAGTTGCAATGAAGTATTCCGGCGTGGTTGGGATTCGATCAATTAAATGTGACAGATGTGCTGGATCCAGCACATCTGTCACATTTAAACCGTTTACTTTTTCCGCATCCCGGCTTCTATCTCTTCTGCCGTTACGGGTATGTTTTTAAACAAGTCCGTATTACCGGATCTTGTGATCCAGACATTGTTTTCGATGCGGATGCCCATCTGCTCTTCTTCGATATAGATTCCGGGCTCGATCGTAAATAACATGCCCGCTTTTACAGGTAATACCCTTGTTCCCACATCATGCACATCAATGCCGAGATGATGGGAGAGGCCATGGTAAAAATATTTCCGGTGTGCGGGATTAGCCGGATCCTGGTTTTTGATATCAGATTTGGTGAGCAGGCCAATTTTTATGAGCTGCTTATCCATTTCTTTGCACGTTTCGGCAGTATAGTCTACGATGCTGATACCCGGTTTCAGGATGCTTTTGGCATAGTTGTGTACTGCAAGGCAGGCGTTATAGACTTCTTTCTGGCGTTTACTGAATTTGCCGTTTACCGGAATGGTACGGGTAAGGTCTGCGTTGTAGTTGCCATATTCGGCGCCGAAATCCATCAGCAGCAATTCCCCGGATTTACATTCCTGATTGTTATCCACATAATGCAGTACACGGGCACGATCTCCCGAGGCAATGATCGGATCGTAAGCGTGCCGTGAAGACCTATTCCGGAGAAATTCGTGCGTAATCTCCGCTTCTATCTCATATTCCATGACACCCGGCCGTACAAACTGCATGACCCGGCGAAACGCTTTTTCAGTTATATCAATGGCGCGTTGGGTTAAGGCAATCTCTTCTTTTGTTTTGATGGCCCGGATCTCTTTGATGATCCGTGCCGCCCGCTCATATTGATGCAGCGGGTAACGGTCCATGAACTCCCGGGCAAAAAGCAGGTCGGGGCGGAACAGTGATGTATCCAGCCGGTCGTTTTCATTTGTATTGAGGTAGACGGTATCTGCATGGTGCATCATTACCTGGAGCTGGCTGTCTATGCTGTCCAGCCATTGTACATTGGTGATGCCTGAAATGGCGGTTGCTTCCTCTTTGCGCAGCTTATGTCCTTCCCATTTCTCCAGGTGTTCATTGGGGCGGAGCAATACGAGCACCTCACGGGCATTCCGGTCGGGATTGTCAGGATAAAGAATCACCATGCTTTTTTCCTGTATAACTCCGGAGAGCCATACTACATCCGAATTGGGACGGTATGTATAAATGCCATCGCCATTCGTAGGTGTCACCGGGTTACCCGGAAAAATGGCAATAGAATTGGATTTCATCTCCTCAATGAACCGCTGCCTGTTCTTAATATAGAGTTGTGGGTTGACTGCTTCGTATTTCATACGGTATTTTTTGTATTCCTGACGCCTGCCGGAAGTTTATGGTGATACAATAAAGGATGAAAGTAATAAATTCCACAACATCCCGGTAATGGTACAAACATTGTACGGTTATACATTGAACCGGAAATGCATAACATCGCCGTCCTGCACAACATATTCTTTACCTTCAATCCGCAGCTTTCCGTTTTCCCGGCAGGCTGCCTCGCTTCCGTAATGCACAAAATCGTTGTAAGCGATCACTTCTGCCTTGATAAACCCTTTTTCGAAATCGGTATGGATTACACTGGCGGCTTGCGGCGCCTTCCACCCGTGCTGAATGGTCCATGCACGGACTTCCTGTACACCTGCCGTAAAATACGTAGCCAGGTTCAGCAGCTTATAAGCCGCGCGTATCAGGCGATTCAATCCGGGTTCTTTTAATCCGTATTCCTCAAGGAACAGTGCTTTGTCTTCCGGCTCATCCATCTCCGATATCTGCGCTTCAATGGAGTTGTTCATAATGATCACTTCCGCATTTTCTGCTGCCGCCGAGGCGGCAAGCGCTTCTGAATATTTATTGCCTGTATGAATGCCCGATTCGTCTACATTAGCAACATACAGTACTTTCTTTTGTGTGAGCAGGAATATATCCGCAATTGCCTCCAGCTCTTCGCCTTCCAGTTGCAATGCCCGGATGTTCTTGCCCTGATTCAGGTGCTCTTTGCAGTGCAGGAGCGTTTCCAGCGCCCGTTTTGCTTTCGGGTCATTGCCTGTTTTGGCTACTTTCTCGATGCGCTGTATTTTCTTTTCCACGCTTTCGAGATCTTTAAGCTGCAGTTCCGTATCAATAATATCTTTGTCTCCTACGGGATTGATAGCGCCTTCTTCACGGAGTATATTCTCATCTTCGAAACACCGGATAACATGTACGATAGCATCTACTTCGCGGATGTTGCCAAGAAACTTATTACCGAGGCCTTCTCCCTTACTGGCGCCTTTTACCAGGCCTGCAATATCTACAAACTCAATAGTAGTAGGCAGGATTCGGTTGGGCTGCACCAGTTCCGCCAGCTTTTCCAGCCGTTCATCGGGTACGTCTACCTGTCCTACGTTCGGTTCGATGGTGCAAAAGCGGTAATTCGATGCCTGAGCTTTGGCGCTATTACTGACTGCGTTAAAAAGAGTTGATTTTCCTACGTTGGGAAGTCCTACGATACCTACCTGTAAGGCCATGTGATGAAAAATTTGCGCGAAATTACGGTTTATTTACATGGAGCTTTACAAATTCTTCCGGGCCTTCTTCGTCATAGAAGCTGCGGAGATTCATATTTTTCTCGATGAATTTACGCAGAGCTGCGGAGTTGCTGAACTGCTCATTCAGTTTATTTGAAACCGGTATGAGTGAAAATTTTGCAGCCGAAGTGTTGAGGTTGATCCGGTAGATGTAGTAGGTTTGGGTGCTGTCTGAATACAGGTTGAGAAAGGTAACGCCTTTCACATCCGACAGGTGAGCCACGTACTCTGCTGTATGTCCGGTGATAGAGCGTTGCAGTACTTTGTATTGCATATTGCCACCTTTGCTGACGAAATATTCGTTATAGCTTTCCGCTTCCGATACCCATTGACCGAGCAAATTTTCTTCAACAGAATTGGAAGGTGGGGAAATAGGTACAGCAGATTCATAAGGACAACCATACAGCATCAGGCAGCACAGTGCCAGGATGCCGGATTGCAACAATTTTTTCATGCAACTTCTTTTTTATGGGCATGTGGGTGCATAAGAAGATGGTAATATTACATCAAATTCCCGTATCCTGCTTATTGTAAGCACATTATTAACCTTTTTTTACGAAGATGCTCCCCCATTTTAATATAGTCGCTGCATCTGTTACCTTTGTCTCACCGAACCATTAGTTGTTACTGTTTTCATGCGATACGCCATATTTTTTTTCCTGGTATTACTCACTGTCGTTCCCTCTGGTTTTTTCATAGCATCTGCCCGGCAGGCTCCTAAATATGAATTTCGGGCGGCATGGATTGCTACGGTGGGTAATATTGACTGGCCGTCAAAGCAGGGACTGCCTGCATTGCAGCAGCAGCAGGAATTTATCCAGCGTCTTGATGCGCTGAAGGCTATGGGATGTAATGCTGTTATCGTACAGATCAGGCCTGCCTGCGATGCTTTTTACGACTCTTCTATAGAGCCCTGGAGCCGTTACCTGAGCGGACGACAGGGGCAACCGCCTTTTCCCTATTATGATCCGCTTTCGTTCATGATAGAAGAAACGCATAAGCGGCAAATGGAGTTTCATGCCTGGTTCAACCCGTTCCGCGCGCTCGTAGATCATACAAAAAATCCTAACCCGGCCACGCATATCACAAAGACGCACCCCGGCTGGATCCTTAATTACGGTACAAAAGCCTATATAGATCCCGGTGAGCCTGCAGCCAGGGAATACGTTGTACGTGTGATCATGGATGTGGTGAAGCGGTATGATATAGATGCGGTACATCTGGATGACTATTTTTATCCTTACCGTATCGCAAAAGCAGAATTTCCGGATAGCAGGAGTTTTGCGAGGTATGGCGGTGGGATCAGCAGCAAAGATGACTGGCGGCGCAATAATATTAACCTGTTCATCTCTGTGCTGAATACCAACATCAAGCAGGTTAAGCCTTATGTGAAGCTGGGTATCAGCCCGTTTGGTGTCTGGCGTAATGCCAGTGTGGATCCGAGAGGGTCGGCGACACGTGGTGGCCAGACCACTTACGATGATCTTTATGCCGATGTGCTGCTATGGATGGAGAAAGGATGGATTGATTACCTGCTTCCGCAGCTTTATTGGGAGCATGGGCATAAGGCGGCAGCTTTTGATGTGCTGTTGCCCTGGTGGGAAAAGCACAGCTATGACAGGCATATATATTACGGCCTGGGCGCCTATCGCATGGTCAATGCTGTAAACCCTCCCTGGAAGGGCCCTGATGAGTTGCTGAAGCAGGTTTCTGCTATTCGCCGGACAACCCAAACGCCGGGGTATGCTCTTTACAGTGCATCCAGTTTTGACAAGGTACCGGGTGCTGCCCGTGATAGTCTGCGGGAACGTTATTGCCGTACAGCGGCGCTGGTGCCGCCTATGAAATGGCTGGATAGTATTCCCCCGGCGGCTCCGGTATTGCGGGCTATTCCTTCCGTGCAGGGCAGTCTGCTGCAATGGGAGCATACCAACCCCGTTGATGAACTGGTGCGCTATGTTGTGTACCGGTTTACAGATGACGAGCCGGTAAACATCAGCCGGCCGGATAAGATCATAGCAATATTATCTGACCGTGAGTTGCTTGATCCGGAGGCTAATGAACATGGGAAATGTACGTATGTTGTTACTGCGCTCGATCGTTTGTGGAATGAAAGCAGGCCGAGTAATACGGCCGTGACTACGATCGAATGAACATTATAGAACAAACAGGTTAAAAAAAAATTAAGCAAGAATGAACACAACAGGTGTAGTCGGTGTTATCGGTTCCGGGGCTATGGGTTCCGGCATAGCACAGGTGGCTGCTATGGCCGGACATACTGTAATCGTATGCGATACCAGTGAGGCTGTGCTGGATAAGGCGCGGCAGTCTTTGACAGGGATATTGCAGAAGCTGCAGGATAAGGGTAAGATAGAATCTGCGGAAGAAGTGATGGGCCGTTTTTCATTTACTACAGATATACAGGACCTGGGTGTATGCGGGCTGATCATTGAAGCGATTGTAGAAAATCCGGACATTAAGAAAAAAGTATTTGCGGATGTGGAAAAGCTGGTGCGTGAAGATTGTTTGCTCGCAACAAACACTTCCTCGCTTTCCGTCACCTCTATTGCTGCGGCATGCGTCCGGCCGGAACGTGTGCTGGGGCTGCATTTCTTTAACCCGGCTCCCCTGATGGCGCTGGTAGAAGTGATCCCGGCGGTTCAGACAGACCCCGCATTAACAGAAAGCGCCCGTGACCTGATGAAGCGCTGGGGTAAAACGCCTGTCATTGCGAAAGATACACCGGGCTTTATTGTAAATCGCCTGGCACGTCCATTTTACGGAGAAGCGATCCGTATCTATGAAGAAGGGATTGCAACCCCCGCAGAGATAGATCAGGCGATGACTACGATTGGCGGTTTTCGTATGGGGCCTTTTGAACTGATGGATTATATCGGACATGATGTGAATTATATCGTTACCGAAACTGTATTCCGTTCTTTCTTTTATGATCCCAGGTATAAGCCGTCATTTTCACAGAAGCGCCTCCTCGAGGCCGGATGGCTCGGGAGGAAAAGCGGCCGCGGATTTTATGATTATACCAACGGCGGCGGCCGGCCGGAAGCTGAGACGGGTCCCGACGCCGGTACGAAGATCGTTGAGCGTATTGTGGCAATGCTGATCAACGAAGCGGCAGACGCACTGCATGCAGGCATTGCGTCGCCGGAAGACCTGGAGCTGGCGATGACCAAAGGGGTTAATTATCCCAAAGGATTGTTGCAGTGGTGTGATGAGTGGGGAGGGGGCAAGGTGTTGTCCATACTGGACGGATTATACCATGATTATCATGAAGGCCGTTACCGGGCCAGTGTGCTGCTGCGCCGGATAAGCCGGGAAGAGGGGAAATTCATACAGTAATGCACTGACTGGAAACGGGATGATCTTACCGCCCCAGCACTTTGTCGTGACATGCCTGGAACTCATTCCTTATAGCGATGCTGTCCCTGTTGATAAGCAACTCTTCGACAGTCTGGTAATGCGTCATGATAGACTCCAGTGAGCACTGGCAGTATGCAGCGGCTTGTGCTGAATCGGTAAAAGTGGTCCGCCTGGCTTCCTCTATACAGGTGCGCATATATTCCGACCTGTACTCATCCGTCCAGCCTTCTTTACAGGAAAGAAAAAATACCGGTATGGCAATCAGAAGCAACTGCTTTTTCATAAGAGATATTTGGTACAAGGTACAATTTTAAGGAGTATTTACCAGCAAAAGTGGGGATGAATCAATTACTTTTGCTCCGCTTATGCAATATACGTTAAAGAAAAGCCTGGGTCAGCATTTTCTGCATGATGATAACATGTGCCGGAAGATTGTTGCGCAGCTTACGGTCACGCCCGGCATGCAACTCCTGGAAATAGGACCCGGCGGCGGGGCGCTCACCGGTTATCTGTCAGATGCAGTAGCTGATTATAAAGCCATTGAGATTGACAGGGAAAAGGTAGACTACCTGCTGAAGACTTTTCCCTTATTGCAGGGGCGTATCATACACGAAGATATACTGAAGGCAGACTGCCCGTTTACCGGCGCATTCAGCGTGATTGGTAATTTTCCCTATAACATTTCTTCGCCGATCCTTTTTAAAATACTGGATTGGGAGCCGCAGGTAACGGAAGTGATCGGCATGTTTCAGAAGGAGGTAGCACAACGGATTGCCGCAGGCCCGGGTACAAAACAGTATGGGATACTGAGCGTGCTGATGCAGGCTTATTTTAAAGTGGAATATTTATTTGATGTCCATGAAAACTGTTTTACGCCGCCTCCGCGGGTAAAAAGCGGTGTCGTTCGTTTTACGAATATCCGGAATCCCTTTGGCCTTACTGATAAAAAGGCATTTGCCCGGCTGGTAAAGGCGGCATTTAACCAGCGGAGAAAAACCTTACGAAACGCGTTAAAAGGAACGCTGCCGGCAGAGGCATTGCAGGATCCTGTAATGGGGAAACGGGCGGAACAGTTGTCAGTGGCTGATTTTGTAGCGCTATATAAACAGTATATGTTATGAAGCATGGGGGTAATGTCCTGATAGCAGCCCCGGTACATCCGGTGCTTCCGGAGGGATTGGAAGCTGCAGGTTATCGCGTGAAAATAATGGACTCCGTCACCCCGGAAGCAGCAACTGCTGCATTGGCGGATTGTACCGGGGTGATCACTTCCAACCGTTTGTTGCTGGGGCGGGAAATGCTGGATGCTGCACCGATCCTGAAGTGGATCGGCAGAATGGGGTCCGGTATGGAGATTATTGATACAGACTATGCGCGGCAGAGAGGAATATTGTGCTTCAGCAGTCCGGAGGGAAATGCCAATGCAGTAGCGGAACATGCGGTAGGTATGCTGCTGGCGCTTACAAAAAAGATAAGCCGGAGCCATGGCCAGGTACGGCAGGGGATATGGCAGCGCGAAGCTAACCGGGGTATGGAGCTGGAAGGGAAAACAGTAGGTATCATTGGCTTTGGCCATACCGGCCGCGCATTAGCCCGGAAGCTGCTCGCATTTGATATGCGCCTGCTCGCTTATGATATAAAAGCGGACATCCCCCTGCCAGCATATATAACCCCTGTATCGCTTGCAGAGATGCAGCAGGAATCCGATATGATCAGTTTTCATGTGCCGTATTCCGGAGATACACACCATTATTTCGACAGGGATTTCCTGTACGCTATGCAGAAGCCGTTTATCTTAATAAATACATCGCGTGGCCCTGTAGCGGATACGATGGCGATTCTTGAAGGAATTGAGCGTAAACGGATCATCGGTGCAGTGTTGGATGTAGTGGAAGGCGAGCCGTCCGGCGATACTGCGCATGTCCATCAGCCGGATATAAGATTGTTATCGGAGCAAGAGGAGGTCATTATTACACCCCATATAGCCGGGTACAGCCATGAAGCTATGTATAAAATGAGCAAAATATTACTGGATAAAGTGCTGTTTTAGCGGAATAACGTATAAGATAAACATTTTTCTGACAAAAATCCGGGAAGACAGGAGGTATTTTAACAAGAAATTTTATCTTTACCCCTCATTTGGTTAATAAATCATTAAATCTGAATATGAAGCGTACATTACGTTGTTTATTCTTCATGCTGCTGTTTATCGGTGTCGCAGACAAAGAAGTACTTGCCCAGGCACAGGTTGGTGAGATTACAGGTACCATCCTGGATGAAAGAAAAGAGCCTATTATAGGTGTAGTTATCCGTGTGGAAGAAGGGGGAGTCGTTAAAGGGGGGGCTGCAACGGATTTTGATGGTAGATATTCGATAAAGCCACTCCAGCCTGGCCGGTATGATGTAACTATCTCCTACACCGGTATGAAGCAACTTCGGATCAATGGCGTAATGGTAAGACCCGGCTATCCTACCATTCTGGACAAGACGATGGAGTCTGCTACAGCACTGGCCGGAGTCGAGGTGGTTTCTACGTACGTACCGCCACTGATCGATAAAGGTAAGCCTGGTCCTGACCTTACACTGACTCGCGAACAGATCAAATCTTTGCCTACCCGGAACACCACAGATTTTGCATCGATGAATACCGGTGTGTACCAACGCTCTAGCGGAGGAGGTCTCAACATGAGCGGTGCACGTTCGCAAGGTACTTTGATTATCATAGATGGGATTCAGGTAACTGGAACACGTTATATTAATCAGGGGCCGGATGTCATAGATCAGATGCAGATAATGACTTCCGGTATTCCGGCTAAATATGGCGATGCTTCCGGTGGTGTGATCAATATTACGACCCGTGGGATTACCAGCACTTATCGTGGTGGTATTACCGCAGAGCATTCAGTAGAAGGATTCAAAAATAGTATGCTGGCCTTTAACATTTCTGGTCCGTTTGCCAGCCGTCGTACTCCGGAGGGTTTTAAAAAACCAATAATCGGCTTTTTCCTGGCAGGGGATTACCGGCATTATGAGGACGAGTTTCCTTCTTATATTGGTAACTGGGTCGTAAAGGACGATGTGCTCCGGGACTTGCAGGAAAACCCGCTTGTAGCCATTCCGAATGCTACCGGTGTGCCCAACTTTGCACCGGCCAGTGAATTTGTGACACAGGAAGACCTGGTGTTGGAGAAAAAGAGGCGTAATGCACTTAATCAGCGGGCTAACCTTACCGGTAAGCTGGATTATGAGTTGACGCCGGGTACTAATATTACAGCGGGCGGCCAATTTTTCTATTCCAATGGATATAATTACAGCCGAGGGCTTTCCCTTTTTGCACCTGAAGCTACTTCCAAAACGGTCAATTATACAGGCCGCGCTTATCTCCGTTTTACCCAAAGCTTTAAAAAGGCTGCCCCGGCAATCGGTGAGGATGGGGAACGGAAAGATGAGGTCAATACGATCCAGAATGCCTTTTATTCTGTTCAGGCAGATTATAATCGGGATTATGGTAGTACACAGGATCCGAACCATAAAATGGATCCTTTCAAATATGGCTATGTAGGAAAGTTTGTAGAAGAATATGAACCGGTGTATGCGCCCGGCGTGGATGACAGCACTGGTAAAACAGCGATCCTGCTGTATGGATACCAGCCTACGGGTGTTACTTATGAAAGGGCGGAACTGAACCCCCTGCTGGCTAATTATACTTCGGCCTATTATAATCTTGGAGGGGAGTCACCCCTTCTGTTAAGTAATATTGCCAGCGCAGGTGCATATCTGCGTAATGGTGATGCCCCCAACTCTACCTATTCTTTATGGTCGAATGTAGGTACACCTCAGGGAGGTTTTAACAAACAGCAGTCTGACCAGTTTTCCCTCGGTGTAGACGCTTCGTTTGATTATAAAATGAAAAAGGCAACACATGCCATTGAGTTTGGTATGTACTATCAGCAACGTAGCGAGCGATTTTTTGGTGTAAGCGGAGCTGGTATGTGGGGGTTGATGCGACTTTTGACACACCGCGTTGTTCCGTTTTCCGAAATGGACAGAGGCCCCGGATCTGTTTATATAGCAGGTGGCCAAAGTTATACTCAAGAGGATGTTAAAAATGGCTTGGTTGTTTTTGGCCCTAATGATACCGTGTTTTATGACCGTGTGAGGTATGATACGGCAGCGCCTGTCGGCGGTTTTGATTACAATCTCAGGCAAAAGCTGGGCCTGGATGTGAAAGGTCGTGATTACCTGCAGCCGGATGCTTACGATCCTTCCATGTATTCGCTGGACATGTTTACTGCGGATGAATTATTAAATAACGGTAGCAGTCTGGTTAACTATTACGGATATGATTACAAAGGTAACATGGTAACCGGTCAGGTTAATTTTAATGATTTCTGGACGGCAAAAGACGATAATGGGAATTATACCCGTCCCATAGGTGCGTATAGACCGAACTATCTTGCGGGTTATATATCCGATAATATTACATTTAAAGATATCCGGTTTAGCCTTGGGGTGCGTATAGAACGTTTCGATAATAATACCAAAGTGTTAAGAGATCCGTATAACCTCTATGCCGGGCAATATGCTGGAGAGGTGGATGGTAGTCGTAACATAATTAATAATGGCGCGCACCCTGATAATATCGGCAGTAACTATGCGGTATATGTAAATGATAATGCATCCTCCAGTCCCTCTGTGATCGGTTATCGTAATGGGGATGTGTGGTATGATGCCAACGGACGTGAAATTTCGGATCCTTATGTGCTGAGAGGTGCTACAGGTGGCCGTGACCCGCAGCCTTATCTTAAAGAGCCCAATAGCCCGCGTATTACAGATACTGACTACGATCCGAATACTTCATTCGAAGATTATAAACCGCAGGTGAATGCAATGCCCCGTATTGTATTCTCCTTCCCGATTTCGGACGAGGCTTTATTTTATGCCCGTTATGATGTGATCATTCAGCGTCCGAAACCAGGGCTGAATGCGGTGCTGAGTGGTGTGGGGGCTTTTGCCACGCCTGCAGATTATTTCTTCATGACGCAGAATCCGAGCGGTATTATCGGTAATCCGGATCTCAAGCCGGAAAAGGCCATTAATTATGAAGTAGGTTTCACACAGCGGCTTTCAGAGCTTTCGGTAGTAACCATAAACGGTTTTTATAAAGAACGCCGGGATCAGATCCAGATCCGTCCGTATGTTTTTGCATGGCCACAGACCTATTATACATATGGTAATCGTGATTTTTCCACAACAAAAGGGATGACACTGAAGTATGAATTGCGTCGGGTCAATAATCTGGCTATGACTCTTACCTATACGCTCCAGTTTGCAGATGGTACCGGTTCCAGTACTGCTTTAGGGAATTCCGGTGGGGTTGGAGCTATCGCAGCGGGAGGGCTGTTGCAGTACCTGATTTCTGCCCAGATGCCCAATCTGATGTTTACAAATGCATTGGATTATGATTCCCGTCATATGATTAATGCTAATGTAGACTACCGTTACGGAAAGGGTGAAGGACCAGTGGTTGCCGGAAAGCATGTGCTACAGAATGCTGGTGTAAACCTACTGTTCCAGACACGCAGTGGCGAGCCTTATACATTGCTGGCACAACCGCAGACACTGCAAGGCGGGGTGCATAATGCCAATGTAATTATTGGGCAGATTAACGGTGCACGCCTTCCATGGCATTATATGCTGAATCTGAGGGTGGACAAGGATTTTACACTTGACTTTACAAAAACAAGAGAAGATGGTTCTGTCAAAGGACGTCCTTATTATCTGAACGTGTTTACGTATATTCAGAACTTGTTGAATACGAGAGATGTGCTTTTTACACACCGCTTTACGGGTCGTCCGGATGATGATGGATACCTGACTTCTTCATTGGGAGAGAATGTGATCCGTACACAAACCGATGCTCAATCATTCCAGGATTTGTATCGGATTTTGATGAATAATCCTGGTTTTTATAATCTTCCAAGAAGGATCACTGTCGGATTACAATTCAATTTCTAAACAAAAAGTAATAACGATCATAAGTTATGTTATTTAATAGTAAACAGCGGTTAGTGGTTACAGCGTTTATAGCTGTACTGACAGGTATGAGTCTGAATGCGATTGCACGCCCTAACATACAGGCAAATACCAAACGGACGGCGTACGACAAGGGTAAATTCCGTACTACGGCAAGCTGCCGCCCGGCGGTTGCTTCCATAGACCTTGACATCAATAACGTACGCGCCCGCCTGATGACGGGAGGGGATATGTGGTGGAATATCGGGATCAGCGAGGCCGGTTATGAAGTACCCAAAGGTTCGAGAAAACATTCCCTCTTTGCCGGATCTATATGGGTAGGCGGCTATGATCCCCAGGGACAATTGAAAGTGGCGGCACAGACCTACCGCCAGGACGGGAATGATTATTGGCCCGGCCCGCTGGAAGATGGCACCGGTAATAATGATGTCACAGCGACTACCTGTGCTGAATGGGATCGTTTCTGGAAGGTGAATAAGTCTGATATTATCGCATTTCGTGATATTATAGAGCGCTCGGGAAAAGATGCTGAGGAGTTAAAAGATGCACGCTTTGACGCTATCAAACAATGGCCTGCAACAGGTAATACAAAAGCTCTTGGTATCAGTGGTACACCATTGCAACAATTGACCTCCGGACTTGAGCGTTCCTACGCTCCGTTTATTGATGTGAATGGAGATGGTTTTTATAATTGGGAAGATAAAGATTATCCAGGTATTCCTTCGGGTAATGAGCCTGATCTTCCCGGTGACCAGTACATCTGGTGGGTATTTAATGATCGTGGTAATGTGAAACAACAGACCCAGACAGAAGCGATCGGTCTGGAAGTACAGGCAAGCGCTTTTGCATTTTCTACCAAAGACGTACTGAATGATGCGACTTTTTACCGTTACCGTATGATCAACCGCAGCAACCTGTCGCTGGACAGCGCTTATGTGGCTACCTGGACGGATGCGGATCTGGGATATGCTTTTGACGATTATATTGGTTGTGATACCAGTCGTGAGTTGGGCATTCTGTACAATGGTACCAGCATAGACGGTTCCGGACAGATCAACAGCTACGGCGGGCAGGTACCCATGGTAGGTGTGGATTTCTTCGAAGGCCCCAGGCGTAAAATTATGGCTGCAGACGGTGTGACGGATTCTTTTGAGGTTTTAGGTATGTCAGGTTTTTATTACTATAATAATGATTTCTCCCCGATCGGTAACCCCTCGAATGGTCAGCATATCTACGGATACATGACCGGCTCAACACGGGGTGGTTTGCGTTTTACCTTCGACTGGGATGGAGTCCCGGGCTCGCGTTCTAATGCTACTACTGCCGGTCGTCCGCTAACCCAGTTCGTTTATCCCGGCGACCCGGCTAATAATAACCAATGGTCGGAATGTGCCTGTAACAACCTGGTAGGTGACCGACGTTTTGTACACTCTTCCGGCCCCTTCCAACTGGAAGCCGGCGCCGAGAATACGATTACCATAGCTGCGATATGGGTGGCTGATGCTGGCGGATGTCCGAATACTTCATTCTCTAAAATACGCGCTGCATCTGATCTTGCCCAGGATCTTTATGAATCTAATTTCCAGGTGATCCGCGGGCCTGATGCTCCCCGTCTGGTAGTGCGTGAAATGGACCGCAAGCTTATATTTTATATGATGAATGATGATTCCAGGAGTAATAACTACCAGGAAAAGTTTGGCTATGATACAGCCGGCAGGTACCGTGTCACATCGCCGAAGTCGAAAGATTTTCCGGACTCATTATATAAGTTTGAAGGCTACCGTGTCTTCCAGTTGAAGCATGCACAGGTGCAACCCGCGGATATCTTTAACGCAGACGGTGAGCTTAATGCAGATTTGGCTATAGAGGTCTTTCAGACCGATATCCGGAACGGGGTCGGGACGATCCGGAACTGGAACCGGCAGGATTTTGGCAATGGTAATGATTCTACCTGGACCTCTGTTGTGAAAATAGAAGGAAGGGATAGCGGGTTGGTGCATAGTTTTTCGCTGCAGTTTGACGCGTTTGCCACTGGTGCAGACAAGCGTTTTGTCAATTACCGTAACTATTATTTTGTAGCGATTGCATATGCTTTTAACGATTTTGCCGCTGTGCGCGATACTGCCACCGGAATGATAGTCCCGAGTTTTAACGGTTCAACCCGCGAATCCGCAGCAAATACTCAGGACATTCCTTATCTTGAAGGTGATAAGGCGCCGGGTGGCGAAAATCTTACTGTTGTTGCAGCCATGCCCAATCCTGCTAACGGAGAGATGGGTACAGTGCTTAATTCAGATTACGGTACTGGTGTCATTATCAAGCGTATTGAGGGAACGGGTAATGGCGGTCTTGCATTGCAGATAAGTCAGGATTCGGAAGACGAGGCGCTGGCTGGTCCTGATTATCATGTTACACAGCCGGTATATGAGTCAGGTCAGGGACCTGTTGATATCAGAGTGGTAGATCCGTTGAAGGTAAAGCCCGGTAAGTGGGAATTGTATATCAAAGGTACAGTTGCTGATACCGCAAGAGGTGTTGTTGATTCCCTTGCTTCTTGGGAGTTGGTATATAATAACGGTGCAGATGTAATATACAGTGAGCGCAATCTCAAGATCTTAAATGACCAGATCCTGGAAAAATATGGCCTCTCTGTATCAATTAAGCAGGTAGTACGTCCAGGGGAAGATCAGGTTGATCGTAACGGTTATATCAGTTCTACAGTTGCCTTCACTGATCCTGGGAAAACCTGGCTTGCCGGTGTTAATGATGGAGAAGGCAGAGCATATACAAACTGGATTCGTAGTGGAAAGAATCAGGAGTCGAATGATGAAGAAGGTAATCCTCCTCCATGTGATTGGAATGATACCCGTGTAAGGGTGCCAGGTGCACCAAGCAATGTTACCATTTATATGGATTCTGTAGGCCAGTTTTATGAGAATATGTTCTCGTCCAACGGGATTTTGAAAGGTACATGGGCGCCTTATGCGCTAGCCAGTGACGAAACAAGAGGAGCATGTGGCTTTGGAGTTATCTATAGTGGATCCGCAACTTTAGCCGGTCTGAATAATATACGTAGTGTGGATATTGTTTTGACGCCTGATAAGTCTAAATGGTCTGAGTGTGCGGTTATTGAAATCCAGGATGATCCTGCGCTTTCGGAAGGGAATGTAGCTAAATTCAGACCCAGGAAACATGCTTCCTGGACAGGAGATGTAGATGCGGCCGGTAACCCTGTATATGACAATACCAGCGAAGGTAAGTCATGGTTCCCCGGATATGCGATTGACCAGGAGACAGGTATGCGTCTGAATATTGCGTTTGCAGAAGATTCCTGGCTGAAAGGGTTTAACGGGAATGACATGATATGGAATCCTACATCGGATCTGCTTAATGAAATGGGCGGACCTGTTTTTGGTGGGAAACATTATATCTACGTTCTGAATACTAAATATGACAGGGGCGTGGAGCTATATAATGTGCTTTCCAGCACAAACCCGTTCGTTCCTTCTCAGCGTATACCGGCGATGATGATGTGGGTTGGCTTACCTATGCTGAATCCGAGCTTTGACCTCAGCCCGTTGAAAGATGGTATTATACCAACCGAGACAAGGTTGCGGATCCGTGTGGACCGTCCTTACGCAACATACACGCCAGATCCGTCTATACCGGCCAGAAATGGAAGGTTGCCGTTATATTCATTCAGTACTGACGATCTTGCTCCAAGTACATTGGAGGACCAGGATAATCCTTACGCGAGCGACAAGCAGAAATTGCTGGATAAGATCAAAGCAGTGCCTAATCCGTACTATGCCTATGCAGGGTATGAAATCAACCGTCTGGATACACGTGTCCGTCTCACAAATCTGCCCCGCAGAGCTACTATCAATGTTTATTCACTGGATGGCTCGCTCATACGCAGGCTGGAGAAGGACAACCCTAATGTTTCTTACATAGATTGGGATATCCGCAATGCAAAAGGATTGCCGATAGCCAGTGGGATGTATCTGATACACGTTAATGCAGGCGGAATCGGAGAAACTGTGATACGCTGGTTTGGCGCTATGCGTCCGATAGATGTTACAAACTATTAATATTTTGTATAAGGAGCCGGTTCCGGCCGGCTCCATTAAAAATTTTCATTACTTCGAATTATGAATACGTTTTCTACCAAGGCTGTCGTAGCGATCTGTGCACTCGGCTTTTCCGTACAGGTGCATGCCGGTAATAAAGACCGTACGGGGCAGGCCGGCGCTATGGAATTGATGATTAATCCGTGGGGGCTTAGTAATGGCGTTTTTGGACTTAACAGTGCGAATGTTAAGGGCATGGAAGCTATGAAAGGCAATATTGCAGGCCTGGCGCTGACCGACGGAACGGAGATAGGGTTTGCGCATACCCTCTATCTGCGTGGTTCTAATGTGGGCATCAGCAATATGGGTTTTGCCCAGAAGTTGGGCGATGTGGGTGTGCTGGGTCTCAATATCCAGTCTATGACCTTTGGCGAAATTGATATTACTGACTATAATAATCCGGATGGTGGTATTGGTACCTACAAGCCGCAGTTGTTTAATATCCAGGCTGGCTTTGCCAAAGAATTTAATGAATATATCCGTGCAGGTGTTGCCGCCAGTTTCGTTAACCAGTCGTTGCGTGACGCCAAGGCTAATGGCGCTTGTTTTGAGGCAGGCGTACAATATGTTACAGGAGCCCGCAATAATTTCCATTTCGGAGTTACCCTGCGTAATATAGGTACCAACATGCGTTTTTCGGGACAGGGTTTTGCCATTAACTACGAAGCCACAGAAAATCCTCTTTATACAGGTAGCCGTAATACACCTACCGAAAAATTTGAAATGCCTACATATCTGAATATCGGTCTTGCATACGATTTTTACCTGGATGAAAAACGGCTTAAAAGCGAACACGACGAACCGAAACACAGAGCTACTGTGATGGGTGCATTCCAATCCAATTCGTTTAACAACGATTACATTGGTCTCGGAGCGGAGTACGCATTCCAGGAGACGTTTATGCTGCGTGCTGCATACCGGTATGAAAACCAGATCACCAGTGCAACTGATAGCCGTACCTTCTATACCGGCGTGAGCGCCGGAGCTACGGTACAGTACCGTGCCAATGAAGGAAAAGGACCCCGGTTTGCCATTGATTATGCGTTTCGTCCTACGGCACGTCCCAACAACGGCGTACACACATTTTCGCTACGTATGATGTTCCCGCATGGCATAAAAAAAGCATCCGGTAGCGACTGATCTGAAAAAATCTTATTTTATACCATTGCAACGCTTCTGCTTATCCGGAAGCGTTGTATTTTTTTTCTGTTTTTTTAAAATTTACTATTATGTCCGGAGTTAATTATGTTACCAAAGAGACATTGGAACAGATGAAAGAAGAATTGACACAGCTCAAGACTGCCGGCCGTTCCGAAATTGCCCGCCAGATAGCGGAAGCCCGCGAGAAGGGGGACCTGAAGGAAAATGCGGAATATGATGCTGCCAAAGAAGCCCAGGGGCTCCATGAGGCCAAGATCGCTCAGCTTGAAGCAGCGGTGGCCTCTGCACGTGTTCTTGACACAAAGGATATTGATACGACCAAAGTGACGGTGCTTAGTAAAGTGAGAGTGACCAACCTGGGGAATAAAAAGACGTTTGAATACCAGCTTGTCTCAGAGTCGGAAGCTGATTTGAAGACGGGCAAAATTTCTGTCGCTTCCCCCATCGGCAAAGGACTTCTGGGAAAAGAGGTTGGAGAAACCGTAGAAATTCAGGCTCCTGCCGGTCTTTTGAAATTCAAAATTGAACACATTTCTGTTTAGCCTCCATTTGCGTAGTTAGATATTACTCTCGTTCTTTTAACTCCTTCATATCTTCTTTGTTTAAAAAAACAAAACAGGAAGTATATGGAGAAGTTGGGATTATGATTTTTTATGATTTTCATAGTATAATGTAATGGAGGATTACTTGTATCTTGCAGTTGTTATACCGAAACCGGAATCGTATGAGCAGTATATTTTCCAGAATCATTGCCGGTGAAATCCCCGCTTACCGGATAGCGGAAAATGACCGTTTTCTTGCCTTCCTTGATATTTTTCCATTGGTTGAAGGTCATGTGCTTATTATTCCCAAAGTCGAGATAGACCGCTTCTTCGATTTGCCTGATGACTTAATGAGTGAATGGCTTGTTTTTGCCAAACCCATAGCGCTTGCTATTGAAAAAGCATTCCCTTGTGACCGTTGCGGCATCTGCGTCATGGGCCTTGAAGTACCTCATGCGCATATGCATTTGGTCCCTATCAACTCGGCTGATGATATTAACTTTACCAGACCCAAGCTGGAATTTGATGATCATCAGTTCAGCCAGATCCGCCAACGTATTCTGGATCATCTGTCCTGATTTGTGACGGGCAATGTATGCTGATACACGTTGCAACCGTGTAGAGGCTTTTATTTATTCCTCATAGCTGTTTCGTATATTTTTCGAACCGGTTGTAAAAAATACGTGATGAGTAATTTAGCTGTTATACAGGAGTTGAGTGAGTGGACCTTTGGAGTATTGATGAAAGCCCATATACCTTACCAGACTGCGATTTATCTGCATGTGCTACTTTTATTAACTGTTTTTCTTATCCTGGCTTGGTCTGCCGATAAAATGATCAACGTGTTATTGACCACATTTGGCCGAAGATCAACCAGGAGAAACCCGGATGCTTTGATGGCGATCATGATCCGAAATAAGGTGGTCAGGAGAGTAGCGCATCTTGTATCACTTGCCATACTTACTTATGCTGTTCCTGTAATCTTTAATAAGATCCCGGAGTTACAAACACCGTTTGAAACATTGATGGGCATACTTCTGATACTGTTGTTTGTCAGCATTGTCAGAAGTGTATTCAAATCAATAACTGATCTGGTAAAAGAAAAGCCCGGTTTTCGCGACAAGCCGATGGACAGCTATCTGCAGGTGGTAAATATTATTCTCCTTTTTGTGGCAGGGATTCTGATCTTTTCACAGATAACGGGTAAGTCCGTCTGGGCATTCTTTACGGCCATGGGAGCACTGTCGGCGATACTCCTGCTGGTGTTTAAAGATACGATTATGGGGTTTGTTGCCAGCATCCAGGTGACGACCAATGACATGGTCCGTATCGGCGACTGGATCGAAATGCCTAAATACGGTGCAGACGGCAGTGTAGTGGCGATCACACTTAATACGGTAAAAGTCCAGAATTTTGATAAGACCATCACTACGATACCAACCTATGCATTGATCTCTGATTCCTTCAAAAACTGGCGTGGCATGCAGGAGTCAGGAGGGCGGAGAATGAAACGATCTATCTATCTCAAAATAGCGTCTGTACGCTTTCTGACGGATGAAGATGTTGAGCAGTATAAAAAGATCAGTCTGGTGTGTGAATACCTGACGAAGCGTAAGGCTGAAATTGATGTGTTCAATCGGGATGCCGGCACAGACAAATCTGTATTGATCAACGGAAGGAATCTCACAAACATCGGTGTATTCCGTCAATACATTCTCGCGTACCTGAATAGCAATCCGAATGTACATAAAGGTATGATCATGATGGTTCGCCAACTCGCGCCGACTGAAACGGGATTACCGATGGAGATATATGCGTTTACCAGTACAGTAGTGTGGACAGAGTACGAAGCTATTATGGCCGATATATTTGATCACATTATGGTGGCAGCTACGTATTTCGGGCTCGAAATATTCGAGACGCCGTCTGGTGGGGACGTGCGTGGACTGGAGGCGGACAGCAAAGTCTTATTAATGGACAGGCTATTTTCAGGAAGCTAATGAATAAACGATAAATGCGCCTGCCCAGGCAAGCGCCAACATATAGAAAAACTGGATCGCAGGGTATCTCCAACCATCGGTTTCTCTTTTTACAATGGCAAGCGTACTCATGCACTGCATCGCGAAAGCATAAAAAACCAGCAGCGACAAACCTGTTGCGAGCGTATAAACCGGTCTTCCGTCGGGCCATGTTGCCGCTTGCATTTTCTCCCTTATGGTTCGATCCTGACTTTCGCCTTCACCTACGCTGTACAGAGTAGCCATAGTGCCTACAAAAACTTCTCTTGCGGCAAAAGATGTGGCCAGTGCGATACCGATCTTCCAGTCATAACCCAGTGGGCGGATTGCGGGTTCTATGGCACGGCCGAAGATACCGATAAAAGAATGTTCCAGTTTTTCGGATTGGTATTGCAACCCGAGTACTTCACTATTGTCCGGTTGTTGCTGCAGCAACCGGATATATTTTTCTTCTACAGCCTTCATGGCAGCCGGAGGGCCGAATGACGCAAGCGTCCACAGCAACAGAGAGATAATGAGGATGACCTTCCCTGCCTGTGTCACGAATATCTTTGCCTTTTCAATCATAGTGATGCCGGCGTTTTTCCATCGGGGCATACGGTAAACAGGTAACTCCATGACAAAGAACGAATGCTCTTTCGTCCGTATCAGCAGTTTCATGACGCCGGCTACCAGCAGGGCTGTTACTAATCCGAGCAGGTATAGTCCCATAAGTACCAATCCCTGCAGGCTTATAAAACCCAATAACAGCCGTTCCGGTATGACGAGGGCGATCAATATGGTATAGACCGGGAGGCGTGCGGCACAGCTCATCAGTGGTGTTACCATAATGGTGATCAGCCGCTCTTTCCGGTTTTGAATGCTGCGGGCCGACATGACCGCAGGTATGGCGCAGGCCAGGCCGCTCATCAGGGGCATAATGGACCGTCCGTTAAGACCAACACCACGCATCACTCTGTCTGTAAGAAAAGAAATACGGGCCATGTACCCGGTGTCTTCGAGTAATGTGATCAGGCCAAACAGGATCATGATCTGGGGTACAAAGATCACGATCCCGCTGATCCCGGCCAGCAGGCCGTTTATCAGCAAGTCGCTCCACAGGTTGTGCGGCAGGTGATCACTGAGCCAGGTGCTCATAGCACCAAATCCTGCGTCTATCCAGTCCATCGGGTATTGCGCCAGCCAGAAGATACTCTGGAACATCAGGAATAGTACACCCAGCAGTATGATATTACCCCAAAACGGATGGAGTAATATCCGGTCCAGGCGTTCCGTAACCGGTATATCGTTTCTGCGGCTTTCGTTCGTTACACATAGTTTTATGATCTGATCAATTTTCCGGTAACGTGCCAGGATTTCCTGTGCTTGTATCTCTGCTTTGCGTACCGGATGATCGTGGTATATCCCGGCAATATATTTTTTTTGTATGCTGCTTAGCGCTGGCGATGTTTCATAGTGACAGGCGATGTGCCATGCCGCATATTCATTGGTGGCATGGGTAAAGCTTTTCACTGCTTCTATCAGCGGGACGGGAAAGATACCGGTATCTGTAAATGCGGGTGGTAGTTGTAGTTGTTTCCGACGACCATTGCTGTAGATGGTGACCATTGTTTTTTTTAATGTATCTACTCCTTCATTACGGCGGGGATTTACTACAGTTACCGGTACAGCGAGCTGTTGCGCCAGCGTTTCGGTATGAATGCTCATGCCGCTTTGATGCGCGATATCGGTCATGGTCAGTGCAATCAGTACGGGGATACCGAGATCTATTATTTGTGTACACAACACCAGGTTGCGTTCAAGGCTGGAAGTATCTACCGTTATGACGACCAGATCCGGGCGATCGGGGTGGAGTAATACGTCTGTGGCAATTTGTTCGTCGGCAGCGCGGGGATACAGGCTATAGGTTCCAGGGAGGTCTGTGATTTCGGCTTTCAGGTTGCCGGGCAGCAGTACGGTTCCTGTTTTTTTATCTACGGTAACGCCGGGGAAATTGCCTACCTTCTGATTGAGTCCGGTAAGCGCATTAAACAGCGAGCTTTTCCCGCTATTCGGGTTCCCGGCTAATACGATCTTACAGGTACGGCTCATGGATCAAAGCAGCAAAGATAAACTTTCTTCATCAGGCGGTTGTAGTCTCTGATGCCTGGTGAATTTCAAATTGCCGCTATCTCAAAATTGAATTTTGCTTCGACAGGCTCAATGACCGTCTTTTGATGACGGTCATTGAGCCTGTCGATATGAATATTGTGAAGTATGTGAAATACTCCCGAATGCCTACAGCTGGTTTGTCTATGGGAAGATACCCAGCTCTTCATAAGCTACGCCGACCTTATTGATCGAGACCACAAACGCTGCGGTACGCATATCCGAGATACCAAGGCTCAGCAGGCTTTCCCGGATCTCGTGGTAAGAGCCAATCATGGTGTCTTCAAGCCCGGAGTATACAAGGTCTACTTCATCCGGCCCGTGCATTAACTGACGGCGTTCTGTATCCGTTACAGTTTTGCCGGTCAGGCTTTCCACTGTTTTAATGATGGAGCTGTTCTGGTTTTCACTGAAGCGTTTGTCCATCCGCCCGAAGCGTACGTGACTCAGGTTTTTCAGCCATTCGAAATATGAAACGGTAACACCGCCTGCATTAATATACATGTCCGGGATGATCATGACCCCTTTCTGGTTGAGTATTTCGTCAGCTTCGGGCGAGAGTGGCCCGTTGGCTGCTTCTCCTATGATCTTTGCTTTGATCCGGGCAGCATTGGAGCCGTTGATCACGTTTTCCAACGCTGCGGGTATCAGGATGTCACATTCCTGTTCGAGGGTTTCGGATGTGTTCGGGATGTTTGTAGCGCCGGGGAAGTTGAGGATAGATCCTGTGGATTTACGATGCGCAACTACTTCTTCGAGCGGCAGCCCTGCAGGATTGTACAGTCCTCCTTCAAATTCGGCGATACCTACGATCAGCGCTCCGGCTTCATAAAAATATTTTGCCGCATGATAACCTACATTTCCTAACCCTTGTACGATTACCTTTTTACCTTCGATGCCCGTAGTAAGCCCGATACGCTTCATGTCTTCTGCAATACTGCACACTTCGCGGATGCCGTAAAACACACCAAGGCCGGTTGCCTCCGTGCGTCCGCGTACACCGCCCTGGCTGATGGGCTTGCCCGTTACGCATCCCATGGCATTAATATCGTTGGGGTTGAGTGATGCATAGGTGTCAGCGATCCAGCTCATCTCACGCGCACCGGAGCCATAATCAGGCGCCGGCACATCAATTCCTGCACCGATGAAGTTTTTCTTTACGAGCTCTGAAGCATAGCGGCGGGTGATTTTCTCCAGCTCAAATACCGTATAGTTTTTGGGATCAATGCGAATGCCCCCTTTGGCTCCGCCGAAAGGTACATTTACGATAGCGCATTTGTAGGTCATAAGAGCGGCCAGCGCCATGACTTCATCCTGGTTTACATCCATGCTGTACCGGATGCCGCCTTTGCACGGCAGCTTGTGGTGGGAATGCTGTACGCGATAAGCTTCGATTACTTCAATCTTATCGCCGATGCGTACCGGAAATTTGATCCGGTATACGGAGTTACAGGCTTTGATTTGTTCAAGGATACCCTTTTCAAAACGGGTATATTGCGCAGCTTTATCAAAATTGCGCTCCACGCCCTGGAAAAAGCTATAATGCTTTTGTGACGTGTTGTCTTTGGATGCCATAAAAATAGTATTGTGATTGATTGTGTTGAAGGGAAAATTATGGTTGCTTTGTTTGTTCCATTTTTTTTATGCGGCGCTCCAGGTGGATCAGGAACGCAATAATTCCGGCAAAGATAGTTGCTAATACCAAAACAACAACGTATATTTTACCGTTACTGCGCATCACATCTGCCATAGCGGGGCTATGATCTTGTGCTGATAAAATTGCCGGGAATACCAACAGAAATATGG
This sequence comes from Flavipsychrobacter sp., assembly GCA_037190845.1. Lineage (GTDB taxonomy): Bacteria > Bacteroidota > Bacteroidia > Chitinophagales > Chitinophagaceae > JBEBVQ01. The sequence continues at coordinate 178,063 of JBBCJI010000004.1, forward strand.
CTATTAAAAATGAGTTTTTATACTTCATAACCTTAATAAAAATGAGTATGAAAAGCATTGTCTGCCTGATGTATAATCAATCGTATGCGTATGCGTAATGTGGTGATCCATAATCCCAGTAAAAACCACCCCGCTACTGCCGGATAAAATACAAATCTCATATTGCTGTCGAGATCGTAAGCTCCGAAGCCGGGATTGCCGCCATTGCCGGGATGCAGGGAATCCACCATACGAGGCAGCACCCATATTAGCGGGATCATTAGTGCAAATGCAAAGATATTATACACGGCGCTTATGCGTGCGCGTTTTTCCTCATCTTTCATTCCGCCGCGTAATATCAGATAGGCAAAATAAATTAACATGGCCAGTGCAGTACCCAGTTGCTTCGGGTCGTTGCTCCATGCAGCGCCCCAGGTGAACTGTGCCCATTCCATGCCGGTGAGCATCCCCAGTATACTATACAGGATACCTACATTAATGTATTCGGTAGCATATATATCATCTTTAAGGTTATTGCTGCGTAGATACCGGATCGCGTAGATGCAGGAAATTAAAAAAAGAAGGATCATTCCAAACCACATCGGTACATGGAAATAGAGATTCCGGACGGTTTCGTTGATGATGTCGAGACGTGGAACGGGTAGAAGCAGGCCACCGATAATGGTATAGGCAAGCAGCAGGACACAAAGCACTTTCCACCAGGATTGGCGCATATAGAACCCTGAAATTTTACCGTAAAGGTAATTAATTGAAAATTGAAAGTTGAAAATTCATTTTCAACTTTCAATTATATCTATTCCTGCCAGAGAAAAGGAAAAAGGATCATACCCAGTATGATCACCAGTGCGTCGAGCAGCAGCAGGATGCCGGCGAGCGCCCACCATCCCGGCTGATATACGGGAGATAAAGCTTTAAGCGCAAGGTTTCCGAGCATCATAAGTACAGGTGTCACCAGCGGAAAGCCCAGCACCGCCATCAGCGCGGCATTCTGTTGCGCCCGCGCAGCAATGGCAGAAAGAAAGGTAAATACGACTGATAAGCTCAGACTCCCGGTGAGGGTGATGAGTATGAACAGCCCGGCCTGATCTACCGGCATGCCCAGCAGCAGGCTGAACAGAGCAAGACTTACCAGGCTCATAACCAGTAATAGTATGATGCTGTATATCATCTTTGCCGCCAGGAAGGTCGTGGGTTTCACAAGTGTAAAATAATAACGGAACCGTTCCGGCGATTCCTGCAGAAAGCTTTTAGCCACAGCATTTACGGCAACAAACAACTGGGTGATCCAGAATAAAGCATTCCAGACTTTTGACTCCGGCTGTCCGTTCATAATATAGACAACAAATACCGTTGCCCCCACATACAGCAGCACACCAAACAGGGTGTGCCGTTGCCGCCATTCCATCAGGAGGTCTTTGCGTACAAGTGTTAACAGCGGATATACAGACATGGTGGGGTGGATCAGTAAATGGTAATATAACCTGTTTCCAGTTTTTCCTTGTTCTTTCTCAGCTCAAATTTATAGATCCCTTTGTGCTGGAAATTACGTTTGTCAATAACAACTGACGGTTCCCGGATACGGGGCACTTCCAGGACCGGCCGGTCTTCCTGTGTGAAGAAGGATATACTGAAGTTGTGCTTTGCCGCATCCGGTATTTCTACATTGACATGACCGGTGAAAGGATTGGTGAAAATATACTGTGATTTAATATACATTGCAGGATGTGCGGCTGAACTGATATCCGGTACCCTGAGCGTTGTCCCGCCTTTTTTGACAGGTTTTCCTGAAGCGGCGCCGGGGGAAGTTTCAACACGGGATTTTTTTTCATCAATGGTGCTGCTTGTGCTACCTTCAACGATCTCGACTTTTGCAGCATATTGTTGTAAGGTTTCATTGGGAGGTAATACCTTTTGCTGGAGTAGCTGCATACTGTCTACTTCCAGTTTCAGATAATTGCTATACCATGTGAGATTTGAGTTGAAGACAATGTAGAGGCGGTACCAGTTGTTCCCCGGCATGGGATGTCCATCAATGAATGCCTGAGGACCTTTGGGTAATTCTTTGACGTATCCGATTGTGGTAAAGTTGTATACGCTGTCAGCCGAACGCTGTACAGCAATGGATTTAATGCCATTGTACTGGCAGGTCCAGCTCAGGATATTCATGCCGTCCTGGGTTGCGCCGATCATGTCGGGCAATATGGGTTGCGCCCGCAATGCGGTAGTAAAAAGTATTGATAATAAAAGAAGAATGGCCGGTCGTGCCGATATTTTTTCAATCATTTGCCAAACCTACTGCAAATCTGTAAAATGAACCAGTCTCCTACGGATATTTTCTTTTTCCGTAGCAAAACCGTTCTTGTGCAGGTTATGATTTTTGAGGTTTTCTACTATCTTTAGCCATTAATTTGAATATGTGCAGATTTGAAAATGCACAGTTTCAAGTAAGATTTTATGTTTTAAAACGCACATATTATATAAAATGAGCATTTTTATCAGAAAGCCGCTTACGCAACTGATGGCGGAAGCATCCGAAACCGAAAAAGGATTGAAAAAAACCCTCTCAGCCACGGCGCTTGTTGCATTGGGGATCGGTGCCATCATCGGCGCCGGTTTGTTTTCGCTCACGGGTATTGCAGCCGCAGATAATGCAGGCGCAGCGGTCACGTTATCATTTATAGTTGCTGCGGTGGGCTGCGCCTTTGCCGGTTTGTGCTATGCGGAGTTTGCCTCAATGATACCGGTAGCCGGTAGCGCCTATACCTATTCCTATGCTACAATGGGTGAATTTATCGCGTGGATCATAGGCTGGGATCTGGTGCTGGAATATGCTCTGGGCGCAGCTACTGTTTCCGTAAGCTGGGCACGCTATTTTGCCCAGTTTCTGGGTGATGTCGGGATCCATTTTCCGCCCCGTCTGCTTACTTCTCCGTGGGAAACGCTTACGTTGGCGGATGGGACTGTTGTTACAGATGGCATTATCAACCTGCCGGCCATTATCATCATTTGTCTCTTATCCCTTTTGCTAATGAGAGGCACGCGTGAATCTTCACTGATCAATAATGTGCTTGTTGTTGTAAAAGTAGTGGTAGTGCTGGTTTTTATTGCGTTGGGGTGGAGCTTTATCAACCCGGCCAACCATACGCCGTTCATACCCCCAAATGCAGGTGAAGAAGCGGTACGCGCCGGGCAAATGGGTTTCTGGGAATTTTTTAAAAGTGATCATTTCGGCGCATATGGGATCAGTGGTATCATGCGTGGTGCAGGTGTTGTGTTTTTTGCATTTATCGGTTTTGACGCCGTATCCACTGCTGCACAGGAAGCCAAAGATCCTAAAAAAGGTATGCCAATTGGCATCATCGGTTCCCTGTTTGTCTGTACGCTTCTGTATGTCCTGTTTTCTTATGTATTGACCGGACTGGAGCATTATACTGCATTTCAGGGTGACGCTAAACCGGTAGCCACCGCATTTGCCAAAACCGGTTATCATTTCCTGAACAGCTTCCTGATGATCGCCATACTTGCCGGTTATACTTCGGTGATACTGGTGATGCTGATGGGGCAGAGCCGGGTGTTTTACAGCATGAGTGTAGACAGGTTGCTACCTAAGTTCTTTTCAGATCTGCATCCCAGAAACCGTACTCCCTGGAAGACTAACCTGATATTTATGGTTTTTGTCAGCCTGTTTGCCGGGTTTGTGCCGGTTGCTGATCTGGGGCATATGGTAAGTATCGGTACGCTGTTTGCCTTCTCGCTGGTGTGCATCGGGGTGATCGTGATGCGCAAAAAAGCGCCCGATGCACCGCGGTCGTTCAAAGTGCCTTTGGTACCATTGATACCCATACTGGGCGTACTTGTCTGTGTGGCTATGATGGCTTCTCTGCCCAAAGAATCCTGGGAACGGCTTGCCATATGGCTTGCCATAGGATTTGTTATATATTTTGGATATAGTATCAAACATAGTAAGGTACGCAAGGATTCAAAACAGGGATAATCATTAATGTATACAGAAAAAGACCGGCCTGTCCGGCTTTGAGGCCTGCACATACGAATGCTGGCGAAAGTTTAATTATTTGCTACTTTTGTCGGGCATTAACCTTTTGACCATTCATTTAAAAAACACACTTCCTGTATATGGCATATGATGTGATTGTCATCGGCAGCGGCCCCGGCGGTTATGTAGCCGCTATCCGCGCTTCCCAGTTGGGCTATAAAACCGCAATAGTTGAACGTGAAAGCCTGGGCGGCATCTGTCTCAACTGGGGTTGTATTCCTACCAAAGCATTACTCAAATCGGCGCAGATCATGGAATACCTTGGTCATTCCAAAGATTATGGTGTTGTAGTAAATGATTATAAAGCCGACTTTGCAGCAATTGTAAAACGCAGCCGCGGCGTAGCCGACAAAATGAGCAAGGGCATCCAGTTCCTGATGAAGAAGAACAAGATTGACGTGATCATGGGTTTCGGTAAGCTGAATGATAAAAAAGAAGTAGTCGTGACCGGCGCCGATGGTAAAGACACAGCGTACCAGGCTAAACATGTGATCATTGCTACAGGGGGCCGTGCCCGTCAGTTGCCCAATCTCCCGATAGATGGTAAACATGTGATCGGATACCGTGAGGCTATGGCGCTTCCCGAACAACCGAAAAGCATGATCGTGGTAGGGTCCGGGGCGATCGGTGTGGAGTTTGCTTATTTCTACAACAGTCTGGGTACGAAAGTGACGATCGTTGAATTTTTGCCGCGTATCGTACCGGTAGAAGATGAAGATATTTCCAAAGAGCTGGAGAAAATATACAAGAAGAAAGGCATTAACATCATGACGAATGCTTCCGTTGAGAAAGTGGAAGCCGGTAAAGGCAGCGTTAAAGCTACTGTGAAAACGCAGAAAGGAGAAGAGATTCTGGAAGCGGATGTGGTGCTGAGCGCGGTAGGTGTTGTGGCCAATATTGAAAATATCGGTCTCGAAGCGCTGAAGGTTAATACCGATAAGGGTAAGATTGTAGTGGATAAATATGGTAAGACTAATGTGGACGGTATCTATGCCATTGGTGATTGCACCCCTGGCCAGGCGCTGGCGCACGTAGCTTCGAAAGAAGCGATCGTCTGTGTGGAAGCTATTGCCCATAAGGACGGGAAATATCACCATCAGCCGGAGCCGGTGGATTATGGTAATGTACCGGGTTGCACCTATTGCTCACCTGAGATCGCTTCTGTCGGATTGACTGAAAAGCAGGCTAAAGAAGCCGGTTATGAGTTGAAAGTAGGTAAGTTCCCGTTCTCGGCTTCCGGCAAGGCAAGCGCGGCCGGTGCTACCGAAGGTTTTGTAAAAGTGATCTTCGATGCGAAGTATGGTGAATGGCTCGGTACGCACATGATCGGCGCTAATGTAACTGAAATAATTGCACAGACAGTTACTGCCCGCAAACTGGAAACCACATGGCAGGAAGTACTGGACAGCATCCACCCGCACCCCACTATGAGCGAAAGCGTAAAAGATGCGATAGAAGTGGCGCTGGGAGAAGCGATACATCTGTAAGGCAAATTGATGTGACAGATGTGTTGAATGTGACGGATGTGTCATCACATCTCCCACATCCAACACATCTGTCACATTTTTAGCCGTTTTTCATTTAAACCGCACATCCGCAGAGTACGGCTCGATAGATACTTCGTACCGTTTTTCGTTTAAAGGTGTGAGCGTATTCAGATCAAACAGGGTATACCAGCCGTTGCGGCCGCCGCAGGCGCTGGGGTGATGCGGTGCCGGGCCATCTGCGGTGGCGTTGCGGCTGGCGATATATACAACGCCGTTCTGATCGTCAACCGTGATGCCATGCGGCTGAAAGAATTTTCCATCCAGCCTTTTCACTATTTCCATGGTTTTGTAATTCAGCACATACACAGACCCTTTCGAGCGAGGGAAAGGTGAAACGTCTTCCATGCATGTAATAAACACGTACGGCTGCTTCCGCGACATAGCGATCTCCTGGGGTTTGATCCCTACATCGAATGTGCGGATGAGTGTATCTGCATACGCATCCATCACCCGGATCTCATTGGATGCTTCGCAGGTAAGGAAATACTTTGTATAATCGGGTGTCATCATGATCTCGTGCGGATCTCGTGTGCCGGGTGCAAATACAGGTGGGTTGCCGTCTATGCTGATCCGTTTTATCGCTCCCCCGGACGGAGAAAAGCGGTATACTACATTCCCATATTGAGCCGTTACAAAAAAGGTATCAAACGTTATATTGCTCGTAATGCCGTGCGGGAAGATAAAGGTATTGCTGGGATCAAACCGCCTTATTTCCTGCATTGTAACCGTATTGATCAGGACAAGCGCACCGTTTCCCTGCCAGTCGCTGGCCATCATTTGTGTGCCGTCTGCGGATATGTGCAGGATATTCCAGGAGCCGTTGCCTACATGCAGCGATCCGGTAACAGCGTCTGTACGGGTATCTATTTTCTGGATGTACTGGCCGTCAATAAAGCCGATATAAGCGTAACGGCCGGCCGGATCAACACGTACGCAATGCGGTGCTTCGACAGCCGTTGACATGCCTACGGGAACATACCGCATCACTACTTTTTTCTCCGCATCAATTACACCGAGCAGGTCGCACCCCTGCTGTGTGAGGTATACTTTCTGCCGGGTGTCGGGGTTTGCGGCAAAAGGTATGTTCCCGTTTTTATCCGGGGCCCCGCGTGCGATCCAGTCGCGTACCGTCATATATTCTTCCTGTGATAAAGCCGGCTGGTGCAGCGGCATGGTCGGCACGGCAATAGGGCCGAACGAAGAATCGGTATTAAGAAAGAACAATAACGAGGAGTTGCCTACATCATAAGGAATGGCTACAGCGCCATTATTCCCGCCATTAAACAGATACTCCCAGGCATCGAGGCGCAGACCTCCGGCATTGGCATAGCTTTGTGCATTATGGCATCCGGATGTAGCGCAGCGGGTGGTAAAGATGGCTGCAATCTCTGTCGGATAATTCCCATCGGGTGTTGCCGTCTGTTTATATGGTTCGTGTTTACAGGCTATCAGAAAAAAAAATACAACGAAGAAAATCAGGACAGCAATACGCATGAGGTAACGGGATTATCATCTGACATTAAAGTTACGGTAAAATGTAGAGACGCGATGCATTGTGTCTCTATGCATCCGGGGGCATATGAGATGAGACGCGATGCATCGCGTCTCTACGTAAATGCGATTAATTTAATTCCGCCAGTAATGTTCCTGCATCTTTGCTGTGCGGACTGTTTCCATCGGCAATTTCACGCAGCAGGGTAATAGCCTGTGCCTTACTGCCCAGCAGAATATAACAACGTGCTGCTTTTATCCCGGCTGCATCTCGGTCTTCCTGTCTGGCAGCGTTATTGCTTAATACCTGTCGGTAATGGTGGAGGGCTTTTGTGTAATGTGCCCGTTCAAATGCCTCATTGGCAAGTTGCAGATGGTTTGTATGATCTGTACCGGAAGTGGATATCGTAGCTGTAGTTTCCTCCGCCACAGACGGTGCGTTATATAGCCGTGTGGTCGTTCCGCTTTGGGCAGGGAGGTCTGTTGCTGTATTTTGTTCCTGTACCGGACTGATATCCTTTTCATCCCGTAACGGATCTGTCATTGTAGTTGTTTTTGCCGCTGGTGGGTCCGGCCTGGCTGTTGCGCTGCTTTCTTTTTTTTCTGTCGGGGGCAGTGCCGTTTTTTTCTTGCCCGGCTCCGGCTCAGGGTTTTGTATTACAACGGGAGGCGTGTTATCTGCGGATACCGGTAGGGTGATTTTCCGGTATGCCGGTTCCCAGCCCCGGATCAGGAAAAATGCCAGCAGCAGGGTTGCGGTGAGGGCTGATATCTGTACCCAGGAGATGCCGTTTTTTTTATGTTTTGCCGGCGCCGGTTCAGCAGTAACGGCCGGCGCTATGGAATTGAGATGGACGGGCGGGAGATTTTTATGGAAATGATCATGTATAAATTCCGGTGTCAGTGTTTCCAGCAGATTTACGGCTTCACTGTTGTGAGCGCTGAGACCGTCGATGGCTTCGCTGCAAAAAGAACAGTCATTTGCATGTCTTTCCACTGCATAACATTCTTCTTCAGCCATGACACCTGTGACATAATTCTTCAACTGCCTTTTGGTAAGGCAGGCACTTTTATCGAAGATATGTGCCAGTAGCCGGTTCATGATATCAGTCTTTCATCTCTTTTATACTGTTGCGCAGAAAATGTTTTCCTTTCCGGATGTGATGTTTTACCTGATCTGTAGTGTAACCTGTTTTTGTTGCGATGGCGGAGATTGTCATCTTTTCGAGGTAAAAAAAATCGATGCACTGCCGGTGTGCTGTATCAAGAGTATTCAATGCTGTTTCCAGCCGGTTGAGTATGACTTGCTCTTCGTTTCCTGTCAGGTGATTTTTTTCGTTCGGGGTTTCTGCGACCGGCGTTGCTGTAAGCGCTGGTGGTATCGGGGTGCCGGCCTGGCGTAACCGCATCACGCAATAATTTTTTGTGGCACGTAACAACCAGGATTTAAAATGCTCCACATGGTATTGCTTCAGATCGTCGGGCAAACGGGTAAAGATGTGCCGTACGGTATCCCCTGCTGCTACAGGTCCATCGAGGTATTTACAGCAGACGCCATACACAAGATGCCCGTACCGTTCATACAACAAATGGAGGGCTGCCAGCTCATTACGTTGTACGTAGCGGTCAACCAATGCCTTATCAGGCAATTTCCGGTAGTCGGACGGCAATACCTGTGCCTTTGTTTTCACGTTTATTTGAAATGTTTGTGGCTTTATCCAGACCTGTTCAAAAACTGTTCCATTATTATAAGCCAGAATAACTATGATATAATGAAATTGTGCTAATCAAAAAGGAGGTTTCCCTGCCTTGGTATATTTTTATATATCTCTGTCATTCCGCCAGAAGATGGTCATTTCTACGGATGTAAAGGTAAATATTTGCATTTTTTTCTTTCAATCAATTATATTTGCGCGTTCTTTAAAATAGCACTTGTTTTAATTCTATGAATACCGTATTTTATCTCGTCCCGGTCTTTGGCATCATTGCCCTTTTATTTACCATGATTAAAAGTTCCTGGGTGGGGCGGCAAAGCGCCGGAACAGACCGGATGAAGGAAATCAGCACATACATAGCAGAAGGAGCGATGGCTTTTCTGAAAGCGGAGTATAAGGTGTTGACTTATTTTGTGATCATTGCAGCCCTGCTCCTGGGCTTTATGGGGAGTGCAAATGCCAATTCGCATTGGTCTATAGCCCTGGCATTTATTGTGGGCGCTGTATTTTCGGCTTTGGCCGGCTTTATCGGTATGCGTATCGCTACCAAAGCGAATGTACGTACGGCGGAGGCCGCACGTACCAGTCTGTCTAAAGCGCTGAAGGTATCCTTTACGGGCGGAGCAGTGATGGGACTCGGCGTTGCCGGACTTGCAGTATTAGGATTAGGTGGTTTGTTTATTGTTTTAATAAGCATATTTGCCCCCGAGGTTACTGCGGATAGTCCATCGGTTCTTAAAGCGATAGAGGTTCTTACCGGATTCAGCCTTGGTGCCGAGAGTATTGCGTTATTTGCACGTGTGGGAGGTGGTATTTACACCAAGGCTGCCGATGTAGGAGCTGATCTGGTAGGTAAAGTAGAAGCAGGTATCCCGGAAGACGATCCGCGTAACCCCGCCACCATTGCGGATAACGTGGGGGACAACGTAGGCGATGTAGCAGGTATGGGCGCTGATCTGTTCGGTTCTTATGTGGCTACGGTACTGGCTACCATGGTATTGGGACAGGAAGTGAAGGATGCTGCAGGTTTGGCTTTGAGCGATGGCTATGGTGGATTTTCTCCGATTCTTCTGCCTATGCTGATCGCCGGTATCGGTATTGTTTTCTCCATTGTCGGTACCTGGTTTGTGAGAATATCGGATGCTGCCGGTATCAGCACAGCGCCGGTACAAAAGGCATTGAATATGGGCAACTGGGGATCTATCATCCTTACGGGCGTTGCATCTGTTTTTCTGGTAAAATATCTGTTACCGGAAACAATGGTGCTGCGTGGAAATGAATTTACACAAAACGGGGTGATCGGCGCCATTCTGGTGGGTCTTGCAGTAGGTACTTTAATGAGTATTATCACTGAGTATTACACGGCTATGGGTAAACGTCCGGTAATGAGCATTATTCGCCAATCATCTACAGGTCATGCCACGAATATCATTGGCGGTCTCGCTATTGGTATGGAAAGTACATTTTTACCCATCCTGGTACTGGCAGCGGGTATTTACGGTTCTTATGAATGTGCCGGTTTGTATGGTGTGGCTATTGCCGCTGCCGGTATGATGGCGACTACTGCTATGCAGCTCGCAATTGACGCCTTTGGTCCGATTGCGGATAATGCGGGTGGTATAGCGGAGATGAGCGAATTACCTTCGGATGTACGCGAAAAAACAGACGTACTGGATGCTGTAGGTAATACGACGGCTGCTACAGGTAAGGGTTTTGCAATTGCTTCTGCTGCGCTTACCGCACTGGCTTTGTTTGCAGCTTTTGTAGGTATATCCGGTATTGATGGCATCGATATTTATAAGGCGAAGGTGCTGGCAGGTCTGTTTGTCGGAGGCATGATTCCTTTTGTTTTTTCTTCTCTTGCTATCACGGCTGTGGGGCAGGCGGCCATGGCGATGGTGGAGGAAGTACGTCGTCAGTTCCGTCAAATACCCGGTATCATGGAAGGAAAGGCAAAGCCGGAGTATGAAAAATGTGTGGCAATCTCTACACAGGCGTCTATTCAGAAAATGATGCTGCCGGGTGCGATTGCAATAGTATCTCCGTTGATTATCGGCTTTACATTCGGTCCTGAGGTGTTGGGTGGTTTCCTTGCCGGCGCTACGGTGAGCGGGGTGTTGATGGGTATGTTCCAGAACAATGCCGGTGGTGCATGGGATAATGCCAAGAAATCTTTTGAAAAAGGTGTGGACATCAACGGGGAAACATTTTATAAGAAATCAGAGCCGCACAAAGCTTCTGTGACTGGTGATACGGTAGGTGATCCGTTTAAAGATACATCAGGTCCGTCGATGAACATCCTGATCAAGCTGATGAGTATTGTAGCGCTGGTGATAGCTCCTACGCTGGCATCTATTTACGGCACCACCCCGGCACACCACAGCAATGCGGCTGATACGCAGAAAACAGAGACCGTTGCAACGACTGCAGATCGTGAAGCGCCGGAAGCGGTAGTGTACCGATAGGATTACAAGACCTTAGATTATTAAACCGGATCATTGCAGAAAAGCGATGGTTCGGTTTTTCTTTTTGCGGCAGCTTCTGCAAGATTTGCTTATACACAGGCCCCGACTGCGCGTGGATTAGTTGCCATTAATCGACATTTTTTCTCTTGGGAGTGAAGTGATATTTTATCATTTATGTAAGTGTAAAATAAGTATGTTATAAATTTATTGATTACTATTTATTTAAAATCATATATTTACATGATTAAATCATGTTTTTTCTGTGGTTTTAAACAAATAATGATATGAGAATTTACGATAGTGCGTATAAACAATGGCTCACTGAATTGAAAGGGAAGATCCGTTCAGCGCAGATAAAGGCTGCTATTGCTGTAAACTCCGTATTGATACAGTTTTACTGGGAGTTGGGTAAGATGATTACGGAAAAGCAGACGGAGTGGGGGAGTAAATTTTTAGAAACGCTTTCGAAAGACTTACGGGAGGAGTTTCCGGAGATGCAGGGTTTTTCTGTAACCAATTTGAAATATTGCCGGTTGTTTTACAATTATTTTAAAGATCGTCCCCGCCTTGATGACGAATTAACAACCAGTCCCCAAGTCGGGGACGATTTATCGGGTCCTGTTACACAAATTCCCTGGGGGCATATAAAGTTGATTATTGGAAAAATAAAAGATTCGGATGAAGCCTTGTTTTACATCCAGCAAACCATCACCCACAATTGGAGCCGGGATACGCTGGCATTGCAGATAAAAACCGGCTTATATGCGAGGAGCGGAAAGGCAGTGTCTAATTTTAAACATACGTTGCCCGAAGTGCAATCTGACCTTGCTCTGCAGACACTGAAAGATCCTTACGTGTTTGACTTCATGACCCTGGCCGAAGAAGCAAAAGAGAAAGACATTGAACAGCAGTTGGTGCAGCATCTCACCAGATTCCTGTTGGAATTGGGGAAAGGTTTTGCATTCGTCGGAGCGCAACAGCACCTGGAAATAGGCGGTGATGACTATTATATAGACATGCTTTTCTATCACACCCGTTTGAAATGTTATGTGGTCATTGAACTGAAAAATACCCGCTTTATTCCTGAATATGCCGGGAAGCTTAATTTTTATTTATCTGCTGTAGATACGTTGGTCAGGCAGCCGGACGATAAGCCGACCATTGGGATTTTATTATGCAGGGAGAAAAATAACGTAGTGGCTGAATTTGCTTTGCGGGACATGAACAAGCCGATGGGCATCAGTGCATTTCAGATAACCGAAAGTCTGCCGGAAAACCTTAAAAGCAGTTTCCCAACGATTGAAGAGATTGAAAATGAGTTTAACCGGGCAGGGGAATGAGGGAATATAATCTCTCGAAATCCACTACGACGTATTTTGGCGCACCCTGCTTCTATCTTTGATCCGGAGACGAAACACAGACAAGATAGTCGTTTATGAAAACAATCGGTCGTTTATTCGGAGTGCTTTCCCTGGTCGGTATGCTGATCGGGTTTATACCATTATTTGGCTGGCTGAACTGGTTGGTTATCCCGATGTCTATTGTAGGATTGGCGTTTTCGCTTCTTGGCAGATCAAAGGGCGGTACGGTTATGTGTTTTTTAGCAGTAGTGCTTGGTGTGTTGAGATTGATATTAGGTGGAGGTGTTTTATAGAGTTTTGTTTATTTAATAAATATTATATATTTATTTATTAACAAGAATGCCGAAAACTAAACAGAGTAGGCGAAAATTTAAATTTAAGAACCTAACTATGAACGAGAAACTAAAGAATTTGTATGAATCAAAATGGCCTGCTTTGTACAATGAGTACAGTCAAATTTATTCTGAAAAATCATTTGAGTCGAAGCCGACTAACCCGTATTTAATATCAGTAGATGATGATTATGAAAATTCTGACATTAAGATTATGATATTTGGTCAAGAAACGAATGGTTGGTATGAAGAGGAGGACGAATCCATAAGGGCTATACAATCCCATTACGATAAATGGGTACACAAAAAAGAATGCTTCAGTTATGGAGGACATTTTTGGAATGGAGTAAGAATACTTTTAGATAGATTTAAAGAAAGGTATCAAAACAAAAAAATTTCGTTTCTTTCTAATAATATCATAAAAATTGGGAGAAGTGAAGGGAAAGGTTTTCCTCCTGATTATATCTATGAAATGGAAAGGGTACATTTTGATGTCATTAAAGAAGAACTTAAAATAGTCCAGCCAAACGTTGTTTTGTTTTTGACAGGCCCTAATTACGACAGCGTTATTGAAGATTGTTTTGGGAAATTAGAATACACAGCTTTGGAGCCATTTTCAACACGTCAATTGGCAAGTGTAAAAATCGAAAATGTGGATAGTGCTTTTAGAACATACCATCCAAATTATCTCTTTAGAAATGATATTGATAGTTATTTTGATTTGATTATTGACCGAGTAGTAATTTCATGATTTTTCGTATCCCCCGGGGAAGTCGGGGGGTATCTCAATCCCAACTACGCCAATATTTGGCGTAGGCTAAATATACCTTTACACAAAAGGTAATGAGCAATGGAAAAATCCCTGAAAATTCAAATTCTGGAAAGCATAGGGAAAGTTTATACACAGGCTAAAAAATGCAAGCTGACACCGCAATTTTTTGATAAAGCGGACAAAGACCTGCATTTCCTGTCCGGTTATTTCAACACATCAAAAAGCCAGGCATTGTTTATATCAGTGGTCTTTTCCATGAACTACAACGAAGGCGCTGTTGACCTGAAAGACCTGATCAAATATTTCGATTGTGTGCCGTCCAAAATACTGGAATTTAGTGATGACTTTGTCACCCTTTCCCAAAAGAGCATTTTCATCCAGCCTCAAAGAAAAAAAATGCCCTTTCTACGTGTCGGCTTTGAGCGTGAAGCGTTTCTCATAAACAAAAAAATACCGGAGGCGATACTTAATAATCAACCTGTGCCGATAACAGAATCTGTCCGGCAGGGAGATATGGATATTGTAACGCTACTTGAACATATTTACCAGCTCGGCAAAAAAAGGGATGAGGATACGATTACTACATACGAGCTGTTTGAACAGACAGAAGAACTCCTATCCGAAAACATACATTTGCCGCTGATCATAAAAATCAGTGATTATAATTGTGCAACCGAAGATGCCCACCTATACCTTTATCTGGTATGGAAAACCATGTCTGGTAATGAAGCCTCCTATGTAGGCAGGGCTTTGGAGGCGATTTATGATTGTGCCCCTGAGCGTATCAGCTATATGGAAAGTATGCTCTTGGGTACCAACAGACTGATAAAAGACGATCTTGTGGAGATTGTGGAAGCCTCTTTTTTTAACGACACCGAAATGAAGCTTACGGGGAAATCGATGGATATGCTGAACGAGTGCGGTATACGGCTGTTTGTAAACAAAAAGAAAAAAGACCACATCATACTGCCCGGCGATATTCCTGTGCAGCATCTGTTTTACAGTGATGGAGAGATGCAGCAATTGTCGCTGCTGAAAAACCTGCTGGACGAAACCCACCTGGCAAAAACACAGGACAGACTCACGGAAAAAGGTTTGCCGAAAGGTATAACGGCACTACTACACGGAGCGCCCGGCACCGGCAAAACGGAAACCGTAAAACAATTAGCGCGGGAAACCGGACGGGAGATCGTGAAGGTAGAGATCAGCGAGGCGAAATCTATGTGGTTTGGCGAAAGCGAAAAGCTGATCAAGCGTATCTTCACTGATTATGCCGCCTATGCAAAGACCTGTACCCGGCTGCCCGTTCTATTATTCAATGAAGCGGATGCTATCTTCTCCAAACGGAGGGATGTGGATAGTTCGAGCACGTCACAAGTCCAAAATACTATACAGAACATCCTGTTGGAGGAGCTGGAAAATTTTCAGGGTATCCTCATCGCCACTACCAACCTGACGCATAACATGGATGCCGCGTTTGAAAGACGGTTTCTGTTTAAAGTGCAGTTCCGCAATCCCGGTCTTGCGCAGAAGGCACAGATATGGAAGCAGAAACTGCCGCATCTGACAAATGATGACTGCAATTTGCTGGCAGCGCAATTCGAGTTTTCCGGCGGACAGATAGACAATATCGTCCGCAAGTATGAAATCAATACGATCATTCGCGGAGATAAAGATGATTTCAACGGTATTTTGGATTTTTGCAGGGAGGAAACCATTGCCCGGAACCGGCTACCAGTAGGATTTAACACCGCTAAATAAGTATGTTCCGGACGATCATCAATACCCAATCTGTCGTCGCCATATCGGATACACATGGCCGGCACCGGAGTCTGCAGATACCACGTACAGACATCCTTATACACGCCGGTGATGCGTGCACTGATGGTAATATGGATGAGCTGAAAGTTTTTTTCGACTGGTATGCAGGGTTGCCGGCCCGGTACAAAATTTTTGTTCCGGGCAATCACGACCTGATTTTTGAGCTGGAGCCTGATTCGTGTGGGGCGATCATTCCTGCAAATGTTATCTGGCTGAACAATGCGGTCATTAAAATTGCCGGGATCACGGTGGGCGCATTGCCCCCGCATTTTCACTGGATAGATTCATTTGCACATGCTGGAGATTCTCTGGACATACTCATCACACATGCTCCGCCTTACGGTATACTGGATCGTAATACCGGTTGCAGGGAACTGAGCGCATATGTCATGAATACCCAACCACGGTTTCATTTTTTCAGACACATACATGAGGAAGCCGGGAAAATCCACCGGATCGGCGGAAGCAGTTTCGTAAACGCATGTGTGTTCAATGAATGAACCGTTTTACAAACAAGATAATTTGTTGTGTGAGGCGATGTTTGTTTTTATAGCTACGACACTTTTTGTCGTAGTTGGTGATTACATTTGTTCCTAAATTTCATAATCATGGCAGGAAGGAAATCTTTATCCAGATATCATTTAATCATAAACAAATTGCAGCGAAACTGTGCGACATTGGATGAGATAATGGCGCATCTGGGACTGCATTCAGAGATTCAGGGTGACAAATACACGATTTCAAAACGCACCTTTCAAAGAGATATTCAGGAGATATGGAATTTATACAAGATGGAGATTAAATACGATTTCTCCCAAAAGGTCTATTACATTGAAGATTTTGGAGAAACAGAGCTGAATACCCGCATGTTCGAGGCTTTTGATGTGTTTAACGCTTTAAATCTGAGCGACGGGTTAAAGCGCTATATCTATTTTGACAAAAGAAAACCTAAAGGAACAGAGCATCTCTACGGCTTGTTGCATGCGATTAAAAACCGGCGGACGGTGTTGTTTGACCATCAGAAATACGAGTATCCGGAGCCGGTCCGCAGGCATGTACAGCCTTTTGCGCTCAAGGAATTTAAGAATCAATGGTACCTGCTGGCCAAAGAGTTGGATGAAGAAACGGTGAAGACATTTGCCTTAGACAGGATGAGCGACCTGGAGATCACGAAGAAGAAATTTCGCTATCCTGAAGATTATAATGTGGAGGAACAGTTCCATGATTTCTTTGGTATAGACCGGTATTGCGAGGATCCGGTGCAGGAAGTTGTACTGTCGTTTTCTGAGGAGCAGGGAAAGTATATAAAAGCTTTACCGCTTCATGAAAGCCAGGAGATCATCACCGATACCTGCAATGAACTCAGGATACGGCTGAAGCTGCATACCACGTACGACTTTATCATGGAGTTACTCTCCTATGGTTCAGAAGTGGAAGTGCTGAAACCGGCCAGCCTCCGGAAGCATGTTGCCGATACCCTGAAAGAATCTCTTATGTATTATAAGAAAATATGAAAATAATTGTTGGTGTAAAATCCGTAACCACTTTCCTCACCCCTGTTACACCCCACGTCGCCATTGTTTTTTCTCTGAAACCCGTCGTTTGGCGTCCTTACGTTTTTCAATTACCGCTTTGGAGGGTTTTGTCGGTTTTCGTTTTTTGGGGACTGTTGTTGCCTGGAGGATCAGCTCTTGCATCTTTCGCAGTGCAATTTCTTTATTCTCAGCCTGGGACCTCGTCTCGGTGCAGGTAACTACAAGGAAGCCATCTTTGTTGATCCGGTTCTTCAGCTTTGTCCGGATCCGTTCTTTTTCCTCAGGAGTATACAGTACGGACGCGATTACATTCCACCAGACCTCAGCTTTGGTTTCCACCTTATTGACATGTTGCCCGCCCTTGCCGCCACTGCGTGCCGTCGTAAAGAAAACTTCAGACGTAATATCCTTGTTGTGGTTATTGCCGGGCATAAGGCCAAAATTAGTCATTCACTTGCAACATCTGGAAAAACAGATTTTAACTTTTTTAACAAAAACCCGTTCTTTGCGTGGCCATGAAAATGTAATTTTAGCGGCTATATGAATATGCGGCCAGTAATTCCGGTAATGTTCCTTTTCCTGCTTTTGTTCACTGCCGCACGGGGGCAGCAACAGATCAATGGTATTGTTTCCGATATTGAGACCCGAATCCCCCTGGCGGATGTTTATATGGAAAATGTGCATACCGGCAGGCAGATCATGACGGACAGTGCCGGTCAGTTTGTTATGGAGGTGGCAAAGGGTCAATTGATCGAATTTCGTATGGCAGGTTACAGAACGGAGCGCATGCGTATTCCGGAAGGGATCATTCCTCCGTTTTTTAAAATATTCCTGGAGAAAAGCACCGTTCAGTTACCGGAATACATCGTACATCAGCGTGGATACGATTGGAAAAAAGACAGTCTTCATTATTACGAAACATACAAGCATGTGCTCAATTTTCCTCAGTTCTCTACGTTGGATGCTATAAAGCATCCGTTCAGTGCACTGAGCAAAAGGAACCGTCAGATATGGGCATTCCAGCGTGAATACAATTGGTTTGAGCAGGAGAAGTATGTGGACTACACATTTAATGAGCGGATTGTAACCAATATAACCGGACTAACCGGTGACAGCGTACAGACGTATCTGAAAATGTTCCGCCCTACTTATGAGCAGTTGCGTAGCATGACGGAATACAACTTCTTTACTTATATCCGCTATACCGTGAAGCAGTATCGTGAAGGTTATAATCCCCGGCGTCCTGTAATCAGGGGAACTCAATAGTAGTATGGAATAAAATGAGGATCGCCGCGGCAAGCGACGACCCTCTGTATTCCCACGGTGATCAGGAAATGCGTTTTAGTATTTCACCCGTTTTTTCTGTATAAAAGTGCATCAGGTCGCCTATATTACCCGGTTGACGCTTCAGCAACATATCGTTATAATACCACCCGTCCCTGTACCTGTATTCCAGACTGCCACGTAGCCCCAGATTATCTGTCATTTCCAGTGTCCAGTTATTGTTGGTTAAAATAAATCCATATTCCCGGAAAAAATGATCAGAGAATGTCTCCCGGTTAAAATAGACATACTGCCGGTACATCACATCATAAAAATTTTCGGCAGTAGGACTACTGTTTACAACATTCGACAGACCGTAAAAATTCCCGTCAATATTGAAGAATGCAATTGCTTTTTTCGGATTCCGTAGCCAATGTTGATCTTCATTGATAAAGAAACCTTCGGCTACGATACAGATACCATCCAATTCCAAACGCCACGATTGATCTTCCTGCTGCACTTTATTAAATGGATACATATTATTGCCTGTATGTTTTGCTTTCCTCAGGCATTATCACATAATCAAAAACCGGGCAAGAAAAACAGTACTGTGTATTGTGAGGATGTAAGAGGGGCGGATTTTTTTAATTTTATTTGATAGTCAATATTTTAAATACTGTGATAACTTTCATTCCCTGATGTTGTCTGGTCGCATAGACCAGCACACTAAAATGGATACTATACACTCCTCCACAAAACCGGGAATATTTTACACATCTGTGTCATATTATTGATTCTTTCCGGTAAGCTAATTCGAATAATTAACATGATCCTTTTTTATTTTCAGCTCCAAATGAGCTTATTTTACACCCTTATTCCGTCATGTAATATCCGGTATCCAGCTACGACAAAAAGAAAAGACGTCTTAGATAAAAGACCGAAGTAATATAGCATGTATGGATTCCTGATAAAATGAATATACATGAAGTTTTCTTTTGCCACACTTATATTATGTGCGTTGGCTGTTACCTCTCTGTGGGCGCAGAAAGCCGATAGCCGGTATACGCTCAGCGGTTATGTAAAAGATGCTAATACCGGTGAAGAAATTATTGGTGCAACCATCGTAATACGGGAGCTATCCGGTACGGGCGCTACTACCAATGCCTATGGTTATTTTGCGCTAACCTTACCTGCCGGTAATTATACAGTTATAGCCCAGGCTGTTGGTTATAGAGCGGAAGAAAATCAGATACAGCTGGATAAAAGTCATCGACTGGATTTTATTCTGGGGTCAGCGGAAAGTCAGTTGGCAGAAGTGGTCGTGTCGGGTACACGACGCGATGAAAATATCACCCAGACACAAATGGGTATTGAAAAGCTTGACATGAAGGAGATCCAGAATATACCCGTACTGATGGGTGAGAAGGATGTGTTGAAAACAATACAATTACGTCCGGGTGTTAAATCGGCCGGAGAAGGGAACAGCGGTTTTTATGTACGTGGTGGTGGTGCAGATCAAAACCTGATATTGCTGGATGAAGCGATGGTGTATAATGCCTCGCATCTGCTTGGTTTTTTTTCTGTCTTCAATACGGATGCACTTAAAGATGTAACACTTTATAAGGGAAGCCAGCCGGCGGAGTTTGGAGGGCGGCTTTCTTCAGTGTTAGATATTCGGATGCAGGATGGAAATGATAAGGAATACGGTGCCGAAGGAGGCATAGGTCTCATATCTTCCCGTCTGAAAATTGACGGCCCGATCGTAAAAGACAAGGGTTCTTTTACAATATCCGGCAGAAGAACATATGCAGATCTTTTTCTGAAGTTATCCCCGGATTCATCCATCAATCGAGCCCGGCTGTATTTCTATGATTTGAATGCAAAAGCGAATTACCGGATCAATGATAAAAACAGGATCTTCCTCTCCGGTTATTTCGGAAAGGATGTGTTGGGATTTGCAGATAACTTTGGGTTTGATTGGGGAAATGCAACCGGTACAGTGCGGTGGAACCACCTGTTCAGCCACAGATTGTTTTCAAATACCTCGCTTATTTACAGCAATTACCGGTACAATATTAATATCGACATGGGTGCTTTTAAAGGTAATATCCTGTCGCGCATCCAGAATTATAACCTGAAGCAGGATTTCCAATACTATGCAGACAGCCGCCATGAATTAAAATTCGGCATTAACTCCATCTATCATAAAATTGTACCCGGTGCTATTACAATAGAAAGTTATGATCAGGTAAGTCAAACAAAGATGCCACAAAATCATGGCTGGGAAAATGCTGCCTATGTTTCACATAAATGGAAGCTGAGTGAACCTTTGAATATTGAATATGGTTTGCGGGCATCGGCGTTCAGTGCTATCGGCCCCGGTGATTATTACACATTTTCATCGGAGGGCAGGCCCATCGATACGGCTACGTACAAATCCGGTGAATTCGTGAAAACATATTTCTTTATCGAACCCCGTTTTGCACTCAATTATATACTCAATGAAGTAAGCTCTGTGAAGCTTGCATATGGCAGGAATACCCAAAACCTGCACTTGTTGTCAAATACCACTTCCGGTAATCCTACAGACTTGTGGATACCCAGCAGTATAAACGTCAAGCCGCAGGTAAGTGATCAGGTATCGCTGGGGTATTTCCGGAATTTTGCAGATAACAATTATGAGTTTTCTGTGGAAACTTATTATAAGGACATGCAAAACCAGATTGATTATAAAGACGGCGCCCAACTGCAATTCAATACAACGGTGGAATCGCAACTGCTGATCGGTGTGGGGCGGGCGTATGGCGTCGAATTTTTCGTGAAGAAGAAATATGGACGTCTTAATGGCTGGATTGGTTACACGCTCGCAAAAAGTGAAAGGAAAATTGATGGCATTAATGGAGGCGACTGGTATAATGCACGGCAGGACAGAACCCATGACGTGTCGCTTGTGGGTATTTATGAATTGGCGCCTAAGTGGGTGGTGTCGGCTGCCTGGGTTTATTATACAGGTAATGCCATCACATTCCCGAGTGGAAAGTATGGGGTAGAGGGGCATGTGGTTAATTATTACACAGAGCGCAACGGCTATCGTATGCCGGATTATCACAGGCTCGATCTCGGGATCACTTGGATCCGGAAGAAAACGGATAAAAGGGAATCAAGCTGGAACTTCTCTCTTTATAATGCTTATGGCAGGGAAAAT
The DNA here is from genome assembly GCA_037190845.1 of Flavipsychrobacter sp. GTDB lineage: Bacteria > Bacteroidota > Bacteroidia > Chitinophagales > Chitinophagaceae > JBEBVQ01. Next base: position 199,624 of record JBBCJI010000004.1, read on the forward strand.
GCTTACAGTATCACCTTCGAGGAAGACCCGAATGATCCGTCGCGTACACAAGCTGTACGTACGACTTTGTTTCGCTGGATACCTGCTATTACCTACAACTTTAAATTTTAAATGCCATGAAACGATATATCCACATTTTCACGGCGATACTTTTGCTGGTAACGGCTATTACTTCCTGCCAGAAAGTTATTGATATTGACCTGAACAAAAAGGAGCCAAAAATTGTTATAGAAGGGGGTATTTCAGATCAGCCCGGACCCTATTTAATACGCGTTTCGAAAACGGTGAATTTTGACGAATCGAATGAATTCCCTGCTGTCAGCGGCGCTTTGCTCGTCCTCCACGATGATATGAACAATAGCGAAACGCTTAGTGAAACGGCTCCCGGTGAATACATTACTACTTCCCTCCAGGGTGTGGCGGGACGTACCTATACGCTGGAGGTGACTGTTAATGCCGTTACGTACACATCTGTGTCTTATCTGTCCCCGGCTGTAGATATTGATTCTTTGACAATCGAAGAAAGTTTTTGGGGAGAGCGGCAGGTTAACATTCACCTGAAAGATCCTGTGGAAACAGAGAATTTTTATCGGGTTATCCAGGAGATAAACCGTGTAAAACAGAATGATATTTACCTCATCAGTGATGAATTGCAGAATGGTACCAGTCTGAGTATGCCCTTGTTTGGTGAATACATCATGCTAAAGGGAGATACGGTAACGGTACACCTGCAAAGCATTGATAGGGCTGCGTATGATTATTACAGGACATTGGCAGCATTAGTCTCAGGTGGTGGCCCCCCCTCTGATGCCCCGGCAAATCCTATAACCGGATTTACCAACGGAGCGCTTGGATATTTCAGCGCTTATGCAGTAAGGACGAAAACGATCATCTTCCCCTAATGCCGGCATCAGAGGGCGAATTATTATTTGCTTCTAACGATTTTGTAACTCGGTAAGACTGCTGCCTTTTCCTTTAGGCGGCTTATAATGTACAGGGCGGTTGTGTGGCATGTTCTTTTCGCGTGATCGGTAATAAGCGCTGTCTGCTGTTGTAAGCCCGAAAGTTTTGCTATGCAGGAGTTCGTCAATCTGATAGTCGTCTTCACGGATCAGCCGGCCATTTTGGGCATCATAAAACCTCCATACTCCGTGACGTACAGATCCTTTTTCAGAAGGCACGCCTACGAGCTTTTCTTCTCCTGTTACAGGGTGGATCACCAGTACGGTATCATATGCTTGCGAAGGGTTTAATCCACGGTAATGGCCTACGCAGGTTAGGGAACCCTGTTCAAAATATTTCACTTCTCCATGAAGTACATCAAACCGGTAGTTTTCAATAGCTATGAGATCTCCCAATTCATTGATTCGGTACCAGGGGCCGATCTTCATTCCCCGGTCGTACGACCCAAAAGCTGTATAGGCTGCCTCTCCGTGCGTTGCTGCGAACTGCTCCCACCATAAGCCATGCCGTTTGCCGCTTTTATCCCGTTGATTAACGGATATGCTTGCCGTGTCCTTTTTTGCGGCATCATGTGGGTTGGTGTAACTGTCCCACTGCTGAGCTGTTGAGTGTACAACCATGCAACAGCAGATACAGGCGGCTATCAATATTGTTCTCATAAAATCTATCCGGGTTTTATCAGATAAAAACAGGAAGCGAGGTTACGAACGACGTTGTATACAGCCCGGAACACCGGGATTACACTGCAAAAGAAGTTCCGCAACCACAGGTATTGCTTGCGTTGGGATTTTTAAAGACAAAGCCGCGGGCATTCAGTCCGTCCTGGTAATCCACTTCCATCCCCATGAGATAGATGCCATGCGCTTTTTTCATGATCACCTGTATGCCTGATATGTCGTAGGTGTCATCATCATCTTCCTGGTGATCAAATCCCAGTACATAACTCAGCCCGCTGCATCCGCCTCCTTTTACACCGATGCGCAATTGCTGCTGCATGTCGAAATCAGGTGCACTCATTAGCCGCTTCAATTCCTTGACGGCGTTTGCTGTTAGTACAACCGGGGTGGTAATTACTGTGTCCATTCCTGTGATGCTTAATCCTACAAAAATACGCCGAACCCCGGCGACTGCCAAATGGCATAAGCCATAGTATTGTAAATATCAATACGGGTATTTGGCCCTAAAATGCCATGAGTTTTTCCGCTGTTTCATCCAGTCGGCTTTTGGCCAGGAAGTTCTGCTCCAGCTCAATCGCAAAAGGCACGGCTGTATCCAGGCTTGCACAGCGTGTTACAGGTGCATCCAGATATGTAAAGCAATGTTCGGATATCCATGCGGAGATCTCCCCGCCGATGCCGCCGGTAAGTGTATCCTCATGTAAGACAAGAACCCTCCCCGTTCTTTGTACGGAAGCTTTTATAGCGTCATAATCCAGCGGCAGCAATGTACGAAGGTCCAGTATTTCAACGGACGTGTCCGGATGCCGTTGTGCATAATCCACCGCCCAATGGACGCCACTGCCATAGGTGATGATGCTTATGTCTGTGCCTTCCTGTACGATACGGGCTTTCCCGATTTCAATAGTGTAATAATCATCAGGGACTTGTCCGCTGATGCTTCTATACAATGCTTTGTGCTCAAAGAATATTACAGGGTTTTGATCTTCAAAGGAGGCTGCCAGTAGTCCCTTCGCATCTTCCGGAGTGGATGGATATACCACTTTCAGCCCCGGTGTATGTACAAACCATGCTTCATTACTTTGTGAGTGAAATGGCCCGGCGCCTACACCTCCGCCGGTTGGCATGCGGATTACAACATCAGCATGTTGTCCCCATCGATAGTGTATCTTGGCCAGGTTGTTGATGATCTGGTTGAAACCGACTGTTACAAAATCAGCAAACTGCATCTCCATCATGGCCTTAAAACCCTTGATGGAAAGGCCCAGTGCAGCGCCGACAATAGCGCTTTCACACAAGGGGGTATTACGTACCCGTTCTTTGCCGAATTGTTGTACAAAGCCTTCTGTTACCTTAAAGGCTCCTCCATATTCCGCGATATCCTGGCCCATCAGCACGAGGTTTTCATGCCGTTCCATAGCCTGGCGCAGACCGTCGGATATAGCCTGGATAAATTTCTTTTCGCTGGTTGCCTGTGTTGCAGGTCTTATTATGTTTTTCGGTGCCGGTGCATATACATCATTCAATTCTTCTTCTGTATCGGGCCTTACAGGCTGTGCCGCAAAACCTGTTTGCAAGCCGGATTCGATTTCTGCGCGTATTTGTTCCCGGATATGATCTATATCTTCTTGCGATAAAACGTTCTCCTCAAGCAAGAATCGTTCGTAATTGGCGACAGGATCTTTTTTACTCCATTCCTCAAACAGTTCCTTCGGCACATATTTCACACCGCTTGCTTCTTCATGGCCACGCATACGGAAGGTCATACATTCCAGTAATACAGGCTTTTGCCCACGGATACATTCTTTGCGCAGATTTTGTACAGTTTTATATACTTCGAGTATGTTGTTCCCGTCAATGGTTATTCCTTTCATGCCGTAGCCGGTCGCACGGTCGGCCAATTGTGCGCAGACAAACTGTTCGTTGACAGGTGTGCTTAGTCCATAGCCGTTATTTTCGATGAGAAAAATGACCGGTAATCCCCAAACCGCCGCTACATTCAAAGATTCGTGAAAATCACCTTCACTTGTGCCGCCGTCACCGCTGAATGCGAGCGATATTTTTTCCTCTTTCAGTAATTTGTGTGCCAGTGCTATGCCATCAGCAATCGCCAGTTGCGGACCAAGGTGGGAAATCATACCGCAGATGTGGTATTCGTTGGCGCCGAAATGGAAGGAGCGCTCGCGTCCTTTCGAGAAACCTTTCTTACGTCCCTGCCATTGCATAAACAACTTGTCGAACGGCATCTTCCGGGCCGTAAAGACACCCAGGTTGCGATGCAGCGGCATGATGTATTCATCTTCATCAAGCGCCAGTGTAGCGCCTACGGCAATGGCTTCCTGCCCAATACCACTAAACCATTTGGATATTCTCCCCTGGCGCAGTAATACCAGCATTTTCTCTTCAATCATGCGCGGACGCACCAGTTCTGTATACAGCTTTACCAGTTGCGGATCTTTTAATCCGCTGCGATCGAATTGCATAGGCAACACAAAGATTTGAGGTGCAAAGGTAACAGGGGAATTTTAATACCCACGTCCTTCTTTCCGCTCCATGTAGTTCATGAAAGCACGGTTGGCAACGCGGTTACCGCCCGGCGTCGGGTAATTGCCGGTGAAATACCAGTCGCCTTTATGATCGGGACAAGCGTCATATAACCCTTCAATAGACTGGTATACGATATCCACAGATGCTTGCACATCACCGGGATGCAGCATCTCTGCAATCTTCCGGCTGATTTCTTCCGGAGTGAAAGGGGCATATACGGCCTTGACAAAATTTTCCTGCCGGGTTTCTCCACTTTCTTCAGCGGCCTTGCATTGCTGGTACACTTCTTCAAGCAGTGATTCCCGGCCGCTTTCTTTCAGGAGCGTGACCGCTGCCTGGAAAGCAATAAAATCACCCATCCGGCTCATGTCAATACCATAGCAGTCAGGGAAGCGTATCTGGGGGGCGGAAGAAACGATGATGATCCGTTTGGGGCCGAGCCGGTCGAGCATTTTGATAATGCTTTCCCGCAGTGTGGTTCCGCGGACGATCGAATCGTCGATTACAACCAGGGTGTCTACACCCGGGTTAACGGTGCCGTAGGTAATATCATAAACGTGCTGTACCATCTCATTACGGGAAGCGTCTTCCGTAATGAAGGTGCGCATTTTAACGTCCTTTATGGCGACTTTCTCAATGCGTACCCGCCGGCTGATCAGCTCGAGCAACTCTTCATCATTCAGTTTCCGGGTTAGAATCCGGTCACGTTTGATTTCGTTGAGGTAATCTTCAAGTCCTTTGATCAGACCGTAAAAGGCAGTTTCGGCAGTATTCGGAATGAATGATACGATGGTGTTTTTCAGATCGTTATCAATCATTTCCAACACCTTGCCTGCGAGATTCCGGCCAAGCTGCATCCGTTCACGGTAGATATCTGCATCACTGCCTCGGCTGAAGTAGATACGTTCAAAACTGCAGGGCTTTATCTCTTTTTCAGGTAGTATCTGTGGATTACTAAAAGTGCCGTCTGCTTTTACGATTACTGCATGCCCCGGTTTCAGTTCCTGTATATCGTCCTTTGACACATTGAAGGCCGTCATAATGGCTGGCCGTTCCGAGGCAGCTACAATTATGTCTTCTCCCCGGTAGAAATAAGCAGGGCGGATACCGTTGGCGTCACGTAATACAAAGCTATCACCATTACCCACCAGTCCGCTGCAGACAAAACCACCGTCAAAATGGGTAGCGGCCTGCTTGAGCGCGCCTTCGAGATTGAGTTCTTCAGGATTGGTGTCGTCGGCCAGGCAGAGGTAATAATGTACCATCTCGATCATAGCGCCCAGATCGCTTTCCCGCAGGGTAGTACCGGGGTTGATATCCAGCATCGAAAACAATTCATCGGTATTGACCAGATTAAAGTTCCCGGCCATCGTCAGGTTCCGGGTAGGATTAATGTGCGGCTTCAGGAAGGGGTGGCAGAATTCTACGTTATTTTTCCCCTGTGTACCATAACGCAAGTGTCCCAGCATTACCTCTCCCATAAAGGGCATATAACCCTTTACCAGACCGGGATGTTTGCGGATGTCGGGGTACATCCGGGCCATTTCATCTACTTCCTGGTTCAGCCCCTGGAATATCCGGGCAATCGCTTGAGCGCCGCTTTGGCGTTGCCGGTACATAAATTGGTGCCCCGGGGTGACATTCAGCTTCACGGTAGCGATACCGGCGCCGTCCTGTCCGCGGTTATGTTGTTTTTCCATGAGCAGGTACAGCTTGTTCAGACCGTAAAAAGCAGTACCGTATTTTCGGTGGTAGTAAGCCAGTGGTTTCAACAGGCGGATGTAGGCTAACCCACATTCGTGGCGGATCGCGTCAGACATGAGGATGCAAAGTTACGGGGATTTATTTATTTTCCATGTTGTGGATAGAGACGCGATGCATCACGTCTGTACAACATATCGTGTCTCTACGTCACCCCAATTGTATATTAAAGATAGTGGTCAGCATTAACGCGATCCCGATCAGCAGAATGCAGGCCGAGGAGAATTTTTGTATGTACATGATCCTCCGTAGTGTAAGCCTCCGTCTGATGACATCCGCCAGGAACACCTTAAGAAAATCAACGGCGAGAATAAGTCCCAGACAGGTGCCGAAAAGGGTAAAACGGTAGATACCGGTGGTGTTGATGGTAGCCGTTACAGCAGCCAGCCATGTAATGATAACACCCGGATTGAATGTATTGATCAGGAATCCACTGCTCCATATCCGGAAATAGCGCGACCGGCTGATGGTGGTGGGTATGGATGATGGCCGGCGTGGCTTATATTTCCGGATAAATCCGGAAAGACCCACGATGATTAGTACAACGGCGCCGCCAAACGCTATGGGTTTCTGGTAGTCTTTCAGTGTCTCAAGCCAGGATGCCGCAAAATTGGCTATGGCCACATACAGAATGTCGCTGACCGAAACGCCCAGTACGAAAGCAATGCCGGCTTTATAGCTATGGTTCAGGCTATAGCGGATAATGGCAAACAGGGTAGGCCCTACCGATATTGCCATAAACAGACCCAATAATGTCCCTTTTACAACTGCGTCAACCAGGTGTAACTGCATAAGGCAAGATAAACAGGTTTCCGGAATTTTTTAAAAAACAAGAATTGTTAAAAATGTAAAGTATAGTAACCTTTTTTCCCGGAGTGGTGACATTATCCGGCCTTGCGTGCATCCAACGACCTTTCTGTTGCTGAAATAACGCTTATTTTTATCGAAATATGCTTGTCCTGTATAAGGTCTTTTGCCTTTTCCGGCCATTCGATGAAACAATAACTGCCGCTTTGCAGGGCATCTTCCATACCGGCATCTATTGCCTCTGCAATACTGTTGAGCCGGTACCAGTCCATATGTAATATAATTGTATCCTCTCCCTGTATATTGCGGAAATGATATTCATTGATCAGTGAAAAAGTAGGGCTGGAAGCTGATCCCTGTACATTGAGTAGTTTACATAAACTGCGTATCAGCGTAGTCTTCCCGGCGCCCATATCTCCGGAGAATGTCCAGACATGGTGTTCCTTTGCAAACATCCATAACTCGCGGGCCGCATTGTCTATCGTATCAAGGGAATAGATAGTCTCTAACGCATCCTGTTTCATACATGCGAAGATAAGATGTGCAGGCAATACCACGAATACCCCGTTACCGGATCAGCGTCACATCTCCTTTGTGGTAGATCTGCCTGTCCGCGATCCGTCCCTTTAATCGTAAATCATAAAAATAGCTTCCAACAGGAGCCGGGTGACCTTTGTAGGTTCCATCCCAACCACGCGTATGGTCGGCGCTGAGGAATATCCGTTCGCCATAGCGGTTATAGATGCTCATCAGATAAGATTGAACCGGGCAGTCAGCTTCGATTACCGGCAGAAAACGATCATTCATTCCGTCTCCGTTGGGTGTAAAGGCATTGGGGATGTTGACGATACATTCCACTATGATAGTGTCTTTCGGCATGGTATCGCAGGAGATCGTTGTTATCCGTACGCTGTCGGAAAACACACACGGTGGGCGGACCACCTGCACATAATACAAACCCGTATCATTAGCCTGTATGGAAGATCCGGTGCTGCCGTTGCTCCATCTTATTAAGGATCCTTCCGGAAGAACCGGAAGGGAAATGTGTATGTCTATTATGGAGTCCTCGGCACAAACACGGATGTCAGGGCCTAAATCAAATCCAAGTGTATCTATTCTTACGGTGTCGGATGCAATGCAGCCATCCTTATGTATTTCTACCCAATACGAGCCAGGGCCGGTAGCACGATGTCTGTTGCCGCCACTGCCGTCCTGCCAACGGTAAACGGCATTCGGGATGTTTGCTTTCAACTCTACGTATGACAAAGGATGATCGCAGAAACTTACCATCTGATCATCTCCCAGGGAAAAACTCAGATCCGATGTCGTTACAAAAAAACTATCTATTCGGTAAGCACAGGTATTGTTATAATACCGTACCCAATAGTTCCCCGGCAAGCTTATGGCACGTATACTATCTGTATTTCCGTTATCCCATTCGTAAAATGAAAATCCCGCCGGTGCAGTCAGTGTTTTTGTTGTAAATCCCGAAGACATTGTATAACATATTGTGTCTCTGATTGTGTTTGTTTGTTCCTTATGTATGAACGGGAACACCACATCATTGGGCAATCCGCCGGTGATGTTTCCTGTGCCGGGCAGCAGCCGGATGGCGTTGAACTGGAAATTACAGGACACACCATTTCCCCGGGGATTGTTGATCCGGTCTACGTATACGGAATTCAGCGTGTAAGGATATAATATCTGCCCGGTGTTTATCTGCTCCAGGCCGGGGCACACGTAGATGGTATCCCTGTACAATTTCAGTCCCATATACCGTGCAGACTGGTATACCACATATTCGGAAGCAGCTATCTGTGCCGCATCATGTGTCTGGATCCTGTACTGGTATATATGGTTGTTAGGGCTTGTAGTATATAATTTCGTATTATCCGGAGAGAAACAAACACCATAAAATGATTTTCCTGTAACACGTACGCCATCTGAAACAATACCGGTAGCGGGATCAAAACGGCATATCCAGACACCTGCATTTACTCCGGCCACCGATGCCAGTGCAATTTTCTGCCGGTCCGGAGATACAGCCAGACAGCCCACGCCGAAGGCCTGCGCATTTGCCGCAGGTATGATCTCGCCGATTGAAGGTGATATCACCGGTGTGGAATCTACGCCCGCAGATGTGATATGCCAGGCTTTAAAGTAAGTCTGTTCCTCCTGTGTCGGATTATTTGGGTACTTGTTGGTATGGGTGAGCAGCCATATATCACAGTTGTCTCCGGGGATGGCGATCATAGCCTCGGTAAGCGGATGTGCTATTTCGAGTGGTATGTTTTTCCTGCCGGGCTCTATGTCGCCGCGTCCGCTGTCGAGCGTCATGTCTACAACGGAATAAGCCAGGAAAGGAGGCGCAGCATTGTTGTTGTAGCTGCTGTTCTCCATGTTGGTAAATACATAGTATTTCCATGGTGTATCGATCACAGGGACAATAAGCACGCCTTGTGCGCTGTTGCTGGTCTGGTTTGATGGTGTTATTCCTGCACTGTTCGGCATGAGCTGACCGTTTCCGCGAAAGGTGATCCAGCCGCCCAGATGAAACAGCAGGTTACCCGAAGTATCGGCAACAGAGGCGCTCCCTTCGTAGGTGAGGTTGGGTGTTTCTATCGGCACCGGCCCTCCGCTGTTGAAGTCCAGTCCGGCAAACGCGCCGAATGCCCACACACTATTGGCCTTTAAGAAATTCTGTTGCCTGTTGTACTGCGAAAGGACGGGTAGGGCACTACAGGTAAGCGCAAATGCCAGGAATAGGGTTCGTACACACATGATCTGCAAGGGGTTTAAGTTACTCTTTCACTAACCTGAACTGCGCCGTATGTGCTTGTGTGGCTATTTCTATAAAATAAATGCCGGCTGTATGGTTACGGATATCCAGCATGATTTCACGACCTGTCGCATTACTCCATTCTTCTAAAACCTGTCCGGTAATGTTGAGCAGCCGGATGTTGGCGGCATGAAATCCTGCGGTTGATTTCAGCATCACCCGCCCGTCTGTGGGATTGGGGTATAGCTGTATGCCGTACTTGCCGGCAAACTCCGGTACGTGGTCATTGGCTATTTCTACCGGATGGCATTCCGAGGTATCGGTGCAGCCGTTGTCTGCTGTTACAACTACTGCGTAGCTGCCTGTCTGTACCGGTTCGAAAATCTGTCCTGTAGCGCCGGGTATGATTGCGCCGTTATTGTTGCAGTCTATCCACTGGTAGCTGTCTGCGCTGCCTGCTGCAAGCATAATTCCGGTTTGTGCTACAGTGGCTTCAGGGCTGTCGTGAATGGTAAGGTGCAGGGTGATGGTGCTGTCGCATCCGGTTGCATTTGTGTGTACCTGTGTATGTGTGCCTGTGGTAGTGAATGCCTCTCCGTTCAGTATAAGACTGTCGCAGGCAGTGACAGTAAGCGTGGTGTCGGATGTAAGCACCGACAGGCTCAGATTGATGATGCTGTCGCATCCTGATATGTTGATAAACGTATCGGCATAAATACCGGCCTCCCGGTACACATTACCATGAAACAGGAAGCTGTCGCAGGTAGTTTCATGTCGCCATACGGGAACCGTATAGTTGATGGAGAGATTCAGGTTGATCAGGCTGTCGCACCCGGCTGCATTGGTGTATCGTTGTACATACCGGCCGGTTTTATCGTAGGTAGTGCCATTCAGGGTGTAGCTGCTGTCGCAGGTGATATGCGTATAGTCTGTTGCCTGAGCACATCCCATGCTGGCGATAAAGATGTCGATCCCGCCTTTTGAAATGATATTCGCCGGAGCAGCGCCGCCAATATTAAAATTAGCAGTGGCCGAAAAAGAGCCGGTGGTATAGACTACGCCTACCGGGGTGACGGCGATGGCCGCACCGACATCTGCTCCCGTGCCACCCATGTTACGCGCATTGATATAATTTCCGGAGGAATCATATTTGGCCACGAAAATATCGGTGCTGCTTACTCCTGCTCTCCCGATTTTTACAGAATCTGGTCCCGGATCAAAATCCACGGTGTCAGCAAAAGTGCCTGTGATGTATACGTTTGCATACTGGTCAAGTGCCAGTCCGTTCCCTTGTGCAGTGCCGGTGCTGCCGGTGCAACCCATAGCTTTTGCCCATTGAAACTTCCCCGTGGAATCATATTTGGCCAGGAATATGTCATTAGTGTTATTGATGGATCGTATTTGGAAACTATCCGGCCCGGGATCAAAATCAGCCAGTCCGCGGAAGACACCTGTTACATAAACGTTCGCGTTGCTGTCTGTTGCCAGCGCATAACCTGCATCCGCGAGCGGCGCTCCCATGTTGATTGCCCATTTGTATGCTCCGTTGGTGTCATAATGGGCCACAAAAATATCAGCGAGGCCGTTGGAGACCAGGTTGGCAGTATCCGGCCCGGGATCAAAATCCGTGGTGGTCGCCCCAGCGCCTCCGAACGCTCCTGTCAGGTAGATACCCCTTTTATGATCTGCAACTATAGCGGTAGCAACGTTACCTGACGGGCCAATGATCACCTGTGCCCAACGGAAGTCGCCATCGGTGCTGTAGCGTGCGAAGAAAATATAGGAGGCTAGCGCTGTCGGTAGCCAGGCTGTATCGGGGCCGGGATCAAAATCTACACGGTCGGTGCTTACATAAGCGCCGGTCAGATACAGTGAACCTTTGTGGTCCAGTGCAATGGCATAGTTTTCCCCGATAGTGATTGGACGATTAATGCCGGTAATGGCCTTGGCCCACACATAATGTCCGTTGGAATCGTATTTGGCGAAGAACATGCCGTTATAACGATTGGCCAAGGTAGGCGCAGTCAGGAAGGCCGTGTCGCCGGGCGCAGTCCCCGGATCGAAATCTACTTTGCCGGAGAAAAATCCCGCAACATACACGTTTCCGGAATCGTCAACGGCTATGGATGAGCCATCGTCGTGTAATGTGCTGCTGTTCCCTACATTTCTGGCCCAGATGTATTTGCCGTTTGCATCGTATTTTGCAAAGAATACATCCCGAGATCCGTTAGAAGTAAGTCCTGCTGAATCTGGTCCGGGATCAAAATCAATAGTACCGTTGAACCGGCCTGTGTAATATGAGTTGCCTGCCTTGTCTGTGGCCACGGAAATACCGGCATCTCCGGTTTGCGGGCCTGATCCTATGCCGGCTGCCCATATATGATTCAGGTCAGCGGGCTGGGCGTGCAGATTTGAAGATCCTGTAGCCAGTATGAAAAATAAAAAAAGAATGCGGGTGTATCTTTTTGCCATCATGAACAGATTTTAAATCAGTAAAATTGCTTACTGCAAAACTGGACAATCAGGCAACGTGGGAATAGAGTAGATTTACGTGCCTTTTTATTATTCCCGCATCCGTTTGGTTGGTGTTTTTATCGTTATGACGGAGGGCCGATAAGGATAAAGCCCTGGATTTATCGCATTTAACCCCGGGTTTCATTAAAACAACGTAAACATCCGATTGTTGAGTGGAGTCTGTTCAGTCTTGTTCATACAGACGTAAACGTTGCTGCAGTTCCCTCATCTGTTCCTGCATCATTTTCATCCGCTGCAGCATATGGGTAATGGCTTCGATCCCTTCGATATTAATTTCAAGGTCGGTATACAGGCGTACGAGCTTTTCGACCTCACCCAGATCGTCTTCCTGCAGATAAGATTGCTCTTCTACGGTGATGACTTTTATCAGCCCGGCTTCTTCCAGTCCGGTGATCACATTATAGGAAACGTGATAGTGTGTACAGAAATCATTCGCCGGTATCAGGTTGGTTTTCTCCATAGCTGCTGTTTTATTTACTGGCCAGTTGCCGGAATAATTTTTTCTCTTCTTCAGTAAGACCTGTGGGGATACGCAGATTCCAGGTTACGTACAGATCTCCGTATTGTCCTTCTTTTTTGTACACCGGAAAACCTTTCCCTTTCACCCGGACTTTCACTCCGTTTTGGGTTTCCGGTGCTATTTTCAGCTTGATCTTTCCGCCGCCCAGTATGTCCAGTTCTGTTTCGCCACCTAATACCGCTGTGTACAGTGGCAGGTCTACGGTAGCATACAGATCATTGCCTGCACGTTTGAAAGAGGTGTTGTTGCGTATGAGAAAGGTGATGTATAAATCTCCCGCCGGGCCGCCATTTATTCCCGGGCCGCCATATCCTTTGAGTTTGATCACCTGTCCGTCTTCTACTCCGGCGGGGATTGTGATCCGTACATTCTTCCCGTTTACCTGAAGTACTTCCCTGCGTGTTGTATAAGCATCAGACAGCGTCATGTGCAACTCGGCATTGTAATCTTCACCTCTGTACGCTGCATGACCACGACTGTGTCCGCCTCCGAAAAATTGTTCGAAAAAGTCGGAAAATTCACCCGTTCCGGTGAAGCCGCCATATTGTTGTTCACCTGTGGATGAGCCTCTGCTGCTGTGTTGTTGTGTCTGTTCGAATTGCTCTGCGTGTTTCCACTGTGCGCCATACTGGTCGTATTTTTTCCGTTTCTCAGGATCGCTCAATACTTCGTGAGCCTCATTGATCTGCTGGAAGGTCTTCTTGGCTTCCGCATTATCGGGGTTCAGGTCAGGGTGGTATTTGCGTGCCAGCTTGCGATATGCTTTTTTAATGTCTTCGGCAGAAGCATTTTTATCCAGCCCGAGTATTTTATAATAGTCTATGAAATCTGCCATATTTCCGTAGCAGGGGCTTTAGACCCTGACTACAAAAATAAGGAATGCGAAAGACGTACGGAAGATTTGAATTGCACCCTATGCATTATCCCGTTCCTTTTCGATCCTGCCTCTGCGCATAGGATTGGCAGTATTGCTTGCATATGTTTCACGTTGCCGGAGCAGCCGGATCGCCTCAAAAATGGCCTCCTGGAATGAGGTGGGGTCGGCGAGATTTTTCCCCGCAATATCAAACGCCGTGCCGTGATCGGGAGATGTACGGACAACCGGCAACCCCGCAGTATAGTTTACGCCCGTTTCGCCGGCTATTGTTTTGAATGGTATCAATCCCTGATCATGATACATGGCCATAACGGCATCGAACGAATGATAGTGGTGGCGTGCAAAAAAAGCGTCGGCGCTATAGGGGCCGTACACAAGATGCCCCTGCTGTTGCAATTGTTCTGTTACGGGTTTAATAATGGTGATATCTTCATTGCCAATGTGCCCGTTATCGCCTGCGTGGGGATTGAGCCCCAGCACGGCAATCCTGGGCTTATCTATCCCAAAATCCCGGATCAGTGTTTCGCGTAGTATCTGCAGTTTGTATTGCAACAATTCTTTGGTAATGGTTGCCGCAATTTTTGAAACAGGGATGTGCTCTGTGGCCAGAGCAACACGCAGTTGCTCATTATAGAGTAGCATAAGTACGTCCCGTGCGCCGAACTTTTCTTTTAAGAAAGGAGTATGGCCCGTGTAGGGAAAATCAGGTAGTTGTGTATTGCTCTTATGGATCGGGGCTGTGACAAGTGCATTCAGTTGTCCGTCTTTCAGGCATTGGGTAGCTACCATCAGCGATCGTATGGCATATTTGCCGCCTGTTTCCGTAAGCACACCCGGCTGTACCGGTATCTCTTCTTCCCAGCAATTGAATATATTCACCTGTTTAGGATTTAGCTTGTCCAGGTCTTTAGTGCTGGTGAATACGAGGTTATGATCGGTAACGATGCGGCGGTAGTAGTTGACTACTTTATTGGATGCAAATACAACCGGTGTGCAATGTTCTGTAATCCGGTTGTCGGAGAGGGTTTTAATGATCAGCTCCATACCTATGCCGTTCAAATCTCCGGTAGTAATGCCGATGATTGGTTTTTCCATTGCCTGATAATGTTTTTAATAATTTTCAAATTAAATGACCATACCTGTTCCGCCATTACCCTTTCCCGTAATGCTGTAGAAAGTCCAGCAACATACGCAAACCATATCCGGTTCCGCCTGCGGGGATATATTTTCGTTTTGAGGTGGCAAAAGACACGCCGGCAATATCAAAGTGCATCCAGGGATAGTCCGTAAAATGCTCAAGGAATTTTCCTGCCGTAATAGCACCGCCGGAAGGGCCTCCGATATTTTTAAGATCAGCAGTTTCTGATTTGATCATGTCTCCGTATTCATCCCACAGCGGATATTCTACGAGTCGTTCGTATTGCCGGAAGCCACTTTGCCGGAAACTTTCTTTTATATTTTCTTCCGTAGTGCCCATGCATACGATACCATGCTCACCTATGGCAACAGACGCAGCGCCGGTCAGTGTGGCGAAGTCCATTACAAGCTCCGGTTTATACTTTTTAGCCCAGTGCAGTGCGTCAGCGAGTACCAATCGTCCTTCTGCATCTGTATTCAAGACTTCCACGGTTGTACCGCTGTACATGGTAATAATATCCCCCGGTACATAGGCATTTTCTCCCGGTCTGTTTTCCGTAGCGGGTACGAGCGCGACCACATGCAGTGGTAGTTGCAGCCGGGCAATGGCATACATGGCGCCACTGACTAATGCAGCGCCGCTCATGTCACTTTTCATCCGGTCCATAGAGGCCGGTGTCGGTTTCAGCGAGAGGCCGCCTGTATCATAAACAATACCTTTTCCTACCAGTACGATGGGTTGTTTGTTGAGTGTTTTGCGGGGCTTGTATTCCATGATGGTGAATGTAGGCGGCAATATGCTGCCCTTATTCACTGCCAGTATCCCGCCCATTTTCTCTTTTTCGATCTGCGCCTTATTCAGCGTGGTTACTTTAAATCCGCTTTCTTTTCCGAGCCGGGCAATTTCTTTGGCCAACTGCTCTGCAGTAAGATAATTCAACGGTTCATTCACAAGCGTGCGTGCGCGGTACACTGCTTCTGAAATAATCTCCAGTTGAGTTACTTCTTTTGCAGTAACGGACTGACGGGTGAAATGAATGTTACGGAGTGTATAGGTCCGCTTTTTTATGTCCGACCGGTATTTGAGAAACTGATAGGCAGCCAGCGTGAGACCTTCTGCTAAAAGAACTGCGGCTTGAGGATGCGTGGTAAATGCTGTTATTGTAATTTCTTCCAGCCGGTGACGATGCAGGATGTCGAGCAGTGCTGCTCCACTTGTACGGCAGGTTTCATTTGTCTGCCAGTCTGTTTTCCCTTTTTTCAGTACGTATACGAACAGGAAGCGGTTATATTGGTTGATCGTTATCAGGGATTGCTCCTGGCCTGAGGCAGTAATGACAAATTTCCGTTCTGTTTCATTGAGCTCATCAATGCCGGAAAGCTGGCGGGTATCATCAATAATATATAACTGGTGTTTCTTTGAGGGTTTTGGAACGATCTTGAAATCCATAAGTTTAGGTTGATAAACGGCAAAGTTAGCAGAAATACACCCATTAATTTGAAAATTTGGAGATGTGCCAATTTGAAAATGCCCGCGTTATGCCGGTGTGAAGTTTATTTTCAAAAGCCTGAATGCTCAAATTGCCACATTAAAAACCTGGTGGTTCTATTCCAGAAAAACGATCTTGCCAGTATTGGTTTCGGATCCGTCGCTACTGGTGACGAAGATGAGATACACCCCCGACTGGGTACGCCGGCCTGTATAATCCTGTCCGTTCCATACAGCCTGGCCGCCATAGGCTGTTGTACGGTATACCAGTTGTCCGGAGATATCTGTAATGCGGACATCTGCATTTTCAGTGAGCCCGCGTATGCCGATCGAGCCGGTGTATCCGCTGGGTACCGGGTTGGGGTAGGAGATGATCGGGCTTTCGGCATCATTGCCATTTGTTGCGGTACTGCGGAAGCTGATCATTCCATTGTCTGTACCGAAATAAACATCGCCGGTTACGCCATCTACCGTGATCTTGTGGATGATGTTGGAAGGAAGTGGACTGTTTTCTTCCGTAAAGCGGTATATAATCTGGTCTCCATCGGGAGAAACAAGCCAGACTCCGTTACCGGTGCCGACCCATTTGCGGTTGGCGCCATCCACTGCGATCGTTCTTACCTGTTCTTCCATAAACAAGTGTCCTACAAACTGATCATATTGTACCTTGGGCAGTTCGGGTAAGCAGTTATTTTGGAATGCCTGTTCGGGACAACTGATCCGGGCAATGCCATCATCGGTTCCAATCCAGATCGCACCGGTACGGTCTATGGCCATAGAATGTATCCTGGTTCCCGGTATATTTTCAGCCTTGCCAAAAGCCCTGTGCCGGTCATCTGAAGGGTTCTCTATCGTATTATTATCATCATATACGATTACCATAGCAGGGCCGTGTGCCGCATGAAACCATTTTTGTCCGGCATTGTCTATAAGCAATCCTGCTGCTGAATGCGGAAGCGTGCGTTGATAGGGTGTGCCGAAATGATACCACTTGCCTTCTTTGGTACGGACTGCCAGTTCTTTTTGTGACATATGTTGTGTGATCCACATGTTCCCATGCTCATCCGGTGCAATGCTGTTTGCAGAAACCATATTCGTGTCCAGCATCTGACGTAGCAGCGGACCGCCTTTGTTCAGCATTTCATAGGAGTCGTTCGGGTAAAGTATAAACAGCCCCGTTGCCAGTGAACCTGCCCAGAGGGCATTATCAACAGGATTCTTTACAACGGATACAAAATCTGTTATGCTGTCGCCAAAGGGAGTAAACCAACCTCCGTTAAAGCTATGCCATCCCTGGGGGGTAAATCTGGAAATCCCGAACCTGTTTCCCTGTGGCTGATATATTTCATTGTAAGCGCCATGCGCTACCCAGACGTTTTCATTTTCCGCATATATCCCGTAAGCGCCGTGCCAGTTAGGACCCGGTGTATTAAAGGATTCCAGTCTGTCTTCTTCCCGGTTGTAACGCATCAGTCCTAAATATTCATCGGCTATCCAGATGGAATTGTCCGGTAATTCCAGCAGTTGGCGGGGCCGGCCTCCGTGTATAGTGCCGATTACATCGTAATTCATATTCATTTTATGGATGATGCCTCCATTCTCTTCATGAAAGGTATGAATCCACAGGGCATCCTTCCCTCCGTCAATCCGCTCAGTAGTGGTGTCTGTACGGTATATAAACTGCAGTGTATCATTGTTGAGTACAAACAGGCTATCTGTCCCTGATACAAACACTTTATCCCCGACACAGGCTATATGCCCCAGTTGTATACCGGTATTGATCAATTGCCATGAAGACGGGATTTGGGGATTAGGATTGTTTTTCGGTGTCCGGTACAGTCCGCTTACGGTAGATACATAATAACTGCCTCCCGCTGCGGCAAATCCGGTGGTTTCTATTTCCTGTGCATCCTGATAAAAGGTATATGTCTCTTTGATCTCTCTTTTTTCCAGATCTACAACGATAACCCCGACACCGGTGCTCAGGTAGGCATACCCGTTTTCCGTGTATATATTGTGTATTGTTTTGGATCCGGAAACGGCTCTTCTTTTCAGATCCGGAATGTTGTAAAAACTATTGTCCCTGAAGATGTCAATATTCCCGTTTTGATAGGCCAGGATTGCAGCGCCGCTATACACATCATATCCGATACAAGCTGTTTGCAAGTCAGACATACCTTCTGTTTTTGCGTACTGATACCATTCTTTTGTTATTACATTGTTTGTGGACATGCTCAGGTTGGTAGCAGCATAAATAGTGATGCCGTCGGTTGCGATGCTGCGTACGCTGTTATATGGGAGATGTGAGCGCCAGAAGCCGATGGGGCGCCCCTGTCCGGATACACATATGCTGATGGATAAACAGACGGCAATGCCTGTGGCAACAGCGCCGTATATTTTTCCTGATCTGTTGTGTATGATAAGCTGGAAGATACTATTTATAAACCGGTTCATTTTCTGAGTATTTTTATCTGCCGGGTGTTTTGTAATGATGCCCGGAGACGGCCAAACTTACATGAAAACAAGGTATTCCGCAAAGAGTTTATGCAAAAATACCGCGTACCTTCTTTTTAACGTGCAGGAGGATGCATTTATTATGCTGTGTCCGGGAAGGGAGTGACGGCAATGAGGCCTTATCCGGTTTATTTTTCCAACCCCAGTTCAAAGGCTTTACGTACCAGCCCCGCTATATTATTCACCTGTAATTTCAGACAGAGGTTAAAGCGATAGTTTTCTACAGTACGCTGGCTCAGGTATAGGGCATCGGCGATTTCCTGGTTTGTCTGTCCCTGTGCGATCAGCCGGAGAATGTCCTTCTCACGGGGCGTAAGGGCAAGCTTGGAAGGCATCTTTCGTTTTACCTGCCCCCGGTATTGATCTACCTGCTCTTTCATCTCCGGCAGCAGGAACGTGCCGCCATGGTATACTGTTTTTATAGCTTCTACCAGTACGTCTTTTTCGGTATTCTTCAACAGGTAGCCCCGTACGCCATTCCGGAGCATATTATTTACATACAGTGTGTTATCAAAATTGGTGAAGGCAAGAATAGCAATGCCGGGATATTCTTTGTGAATGATGAGCGCCAGTTCATCACCGGTCTGGCCAGGCATCTGAATGTCGAGGATCAGCACGTCAGGTTGCTGTTCCCTGAGTCCTTTAAGAAGCTCTTTCCCGTTCAGATATGTAGCTCCGATCTCAATATCCGGCATATCGAGCAACATATACTTAATGCCGTTCAGTACCGTAGGGTGGTCGTCTGCTATGGCAATTTTGATCATAAACTAATTGCAGGTTGAGATCTTTCTGTAAGATACAGAAAAAAGATTCTTTTCAGGCTGGTATTGAAATATTTACTGTGGTACCCATACCAGGTGCTGATTCTACAGAGAGCGTTCCTTCCAGCATGTGTATGCGGAGCTGCATATTGCGGATGCCCAGGCCATATTCTGTCTCTTCCGGATGAAACCCTTTTCCGTTATCTTCTACAATGATATTCATTTTGTTATGCTGATGGCTGATCTGGATCACGGCCAAAGTGGCCTGCGCATGTTTTACTATATTCTGTACAATTTCCTGGATCACTCGGTACAACGACAGTTGACGGGTTTTGTCAGGAGCCGGGAGCGGTTCGTGTACCTGTACTTCTATCTGTACGCCTTTATCAGAGCGGTTTATCTTGTCGCAGTATATCCGCAATGCCTCTATCAGATCGTAGCGCTGAATGATATCCGGCATAAGGTTATGGGCGGTTTTACGCACTTCGTTTGCAGTTTCCCGCACCAGCTCGCGGATGTCCGGTGCGTCGGTGTCGTTTACATTGCTCAGCCGCATCTGCACGGCGGCCAGCATACCGCCGATACCGTCGTGCAGATCCTGTGCGATGCGGGTACGTTCCCGTTCTTCCCCTTCAATCATTGCTTTAAGCGCTACGATCTTCTGCCGGTGGCGGCTGTTCCGGTAATAAACAAAGAGCAGCACGGCCAGTAGTCCGGCGCCGGTAGCAGCGCCGGTGATCCACATGTTTTTCTGTTCGATCTTTCGTTTCTGTGAGATGATCATCAGTTGCTTTTCAGCCAGTTCCTTGTCTTTTTGTACGGTACGGTATTTTACTTCAAGCTGAGTTATGATTTGTAATTTTTCTTTATTCAGCACCGAGTCTTTCAGTTGAATGTAACGTTGTGTGTATTGTAAAGCTTCGCGGATCCTTCCGGTTTGTCCGTAAAGGGTGGCAAGGGTATTGAGCGCTTCTGCTCTTTCTTCTGCCTGGTCTGTTTTTCGGGATTGGGCCAGTCCTTTCAGAAGCGCGTGTTCTGCTTCCCGGTATCTTCCTGTATGATGCAATGCAATACCCAGCGTATAGTAGGGCACAAGTGTGGAGTTATAAGAATGACCGGGAGTTGTGATGCCGATAGCTCTTTTCGTATAAATTATAGCAGAATCCGGATTTCCGGCAGCCAGCATTACTTGTCCGATAGCGATTAAAATACCCTTCTCCAGGTCTTTACTGCCTGTTTTATGTGCAAGATTAATGGCCTTCCGGTAATGATCAATGGCTATGGAGTATTGTTTTCTTCCGAGTGCAGCTCCACCCCTATTGGCCAGGGTATAACCGAGATAGTAATCATTATTGTTCTTTGCTGCCAGTGCGGCGGCCTGCTGCAGGTAATAGTCTGCTTGTTCGTATTGTCCGATATTGATCAGTACAGCGGCCAGATTGCTATAGGCAATAATCCTGTTGGGATGTTCTGGTATGTATCTCTCCAGAAAATCCAGTACGGTCAGGTAATGTTGTGCCGCCCGTTCATACTGGTGCATATGCGTAAATATGGTGCCGATATCTATGAGAATCAGAGGAAAAAGCTGCGTATGGTTTTTTGCCTGTCGGGCGTAGCGGTAGGCTGTTCCATAATGTAAAAAGCTCTGCTTGAAATCACCGGTACTGGTTGCTGCCAGTCCTGTTTTGATCCGGGCGAGCGCCGCGCCGTCGTAATAACCGGCGTGCAGGCTTTTTTCCTCTGCCTGTTCCAGTAAAGCAATAGCACTGTCCGGGTGTGTTCTGATCAGGCTGTCTGCTCTTCGTATCAGCCGATGTATACCGGGAGTGTCTGTTGTGCCGGTAAAACGGGTGTCTCCCGGCCTTTCTATGGAAGTATGTACTCCGTTTAACGGAGCTTCCTGTCCCCGGCATTTCTCCGCCGGCCGGAAACCGGCAACGGCTGCCAGCAGGAAAAAAACAGCATATGGCTTTCCGGGCACGGTCATTTTGGAGTTTTTTGTGCCATCAAAAATACGCAATCCATGCACGCAGAAAAGGCACGTAAAAGTACTCTATGTATATACCGGATCATTTCCCAGCTTTGTAGTGCTTCTGAATACTGATTATTAACTGTTTTAAATTCCACTCTGATATGCAATTGAAAAAACTACTTTTAATCCCTTGTTTTCTTGTATTCATACTACAATGTGCTGCACAGGGAGAAAACCACATATGGGCTTTCGGGCTGAACGCCGGTGTTGATTTCAATAGCGGGAATCCCGTAGCGATAGAGACGGGTATTAATGCGCTTGAAGGTACGGCTTCCGTTTGCGATGCACAGGGTAACCTGCTTTTTTATACCCATGGCGATACCATATGGAATCGTAATCATGATATCATGCCGGATGGTATCTTATTTCCGGGCAGGGCTACGGCGCTTACCTTCTCCACCAGCCAGGCCGCAGTGATTGTCCCCATACCGGACAACCGGGGGAACCGGTATTATGTTTTTTCGCTCGAAACGAATGTAAACAGCGGCGGCAGGCTGTATTACAGTATCGTGGACATGGATCTGGATAATGGTCTGGGTAATGTTGTTTCCGGTCACGCAGCTATACGCCTTGACTCTCCTTCGGTCTTTACGGAAAAAATGACCGCTGTAGCCGGTGAAAATTGTGACGTATGGCTGATGGTGAGGTCGCATTCGGTGAATGAGTATAAGGCATTTAATATCAGGGATACAGGGCTGAATCCGGCACCTGTTGTTTCTACTGTAGGGACATTTACCAACCTTGGCGCCTATCGTTTAGGTGTGATCAAATTTTCTCCCGACAGACTGAAGATGGCGGCCGCTTGTAGCGGAAACCCTCCTTTTGCTTTTGCCGGTGGAACAGAATTGTATGATTTCGATCCGGCTACAGGTCAGTTATCCGGTGCGGTAGCTATCACTACTATCAGCACTAATTTAAGTTACGGACTTGAATTTTCTCCGAACGGCAAAAAGCTTTATACATTATACGTGGGTGAAGCCGGTGTTTATCAGTATAATCTGGATCTGACATCTACTGCTGACATTATTGCGTCCAAGACTGAAGTATTTGCTGCAACAGATTATCTGCGGGATTTAAAGCGGGCGCCGGATGGGAAAATATATTTTTCGTCTTTAGGACACGATTCTTTGCATCGGATCGAAAATCCAAATGTTTCCGGTGTTGGCTGTAACGCCGTGAAAAATGCCATGCCGCTGGCTCCCGGGACAAAAGCACAACATGGTTTTCCAAACGTGGTTGCTGTTGCAACATCCTATGATACGGTGCATACAAGAGCAATGGATACACTGATCTGTACCGGTACTCCGGGAGGGGCATTACTGGAGCTACGCGTTACGCCCGATGACTATACCTGGCAATGGGATGACGGATCCACAGACACAGTACGTACCATCACTGCTGCAGGTACTTACTGGTTATATCATAAAGACCGCTGTGAGCCGAAGGTGGACACGTTCATCGTCAGGGGAGGCTATTACCCCCCGTTAAGTATATCCGTCAACGGAGACACGCTCGGTACAACAGCTACTTATGATTCCTGGCAGTGGTATCGTGACGGACAACCCATTCCTGGCGCCAATGATCTCATATATGTCGTTGACACAAACGGTACTTACAGTGTAGAAGCTGCTATGTCGAACGGATGTTCGGATCATTCGGATGGTTATACCGTCACCAATGTATCTGTACCTGTCTATGCCGGTACACCTGACATTCGTATTTATCCTAATCCGGTACAGACAAACGTAATGATACATACCGGCCGTACCGTGCACAATGCTACTGTACGATTGCTGGACATTGCCGGCCATGTGATCATGCAGACAACCATGTCCGGTAAGAGCGTTATGCTTGATATTGCGGCTATACCTCCCGGTATTTATATCGTGGCAGTACAGGAAAAAGGTGAAACGGTCCGGGTAAAGATGATAAAGAACTGACAATCTTTTCTGCCGAATTCCTGACACGCCAGAAATGACAGGCCGGTGTAAATACATTACGCCGGCCTATTTTATGTCTGTATATAAAAAAATATGCCTTACTTTGAGCCTCATTTTTATCTACACTCCCTGTAGTAATACATAATTTGACTATCATAACCAATGCATTATGCTGTATTCAATGACCGGCTTCGGCCGTGCGGAAAGTTCCGTTAATGACCGTCAGGTAGTAGCGGAGATCCGCTCCCTCAACGGAAAACAGTTTGATGTGTCTGCCAAGCTGCCTCCGGTGCTGAAGGCATATGAGTTGGATATCAGAAGCATGCTCAACGGAATGCTGATGCGGGGTACGCTTGATATTACCGTTTCCATACGCCAGGAAGGCGCGAGCCGCCCCATGACCGTTAACACTGCCCTTGCCAGATATTATTACCAGAGCATGCGCCAGATCGCACAGGAGCTGGCCATACCCGAAGAGCAGGTGCTGGCGACGCTCATGCGTATGCCCGAAGTGGTAGCTGCAGATCAGGATGTAATGTCGGAAGATGAATGGGTACACGTGAAAGCGGTGATAGAAGCTGCTGCCGGACAATTGACCGAACACCGCAGGAATGAAGGTGCGTCATTGGAATATGACCTCAGGCTGCGTATTACGAATATCGAACGTCTGCTGGAGGAAATTCATCCCCTGGAAGCACAACGTACAGAACGCGTGCGTACACGTATCCGGCAATCACTTGAGGAAATGATCGGTTCGGAAAGGATCGATCCTAACCGGATGGAGCAGGAATTGATATACTACATAGAGCGGATGGATTTTTCGGAAGAGAAGACACGTCTTAAACAGCATTGTATTTACTTTAAAGAGGTGCTGGATCGGGATGATGCAGCCAAAGGAAAGATGCTGGGCTTTGTATTGCAGGAAATCGGCCGGGAGATCAATACGATGGGGTCAAAAGCAAATGATGCAGGTATCCAGCAGATGGTAGTCCGGATGAAGGACGAGCTGGAAAAATCAAAAGAACAGGTTTTGAATGTACTGTAGCTGTACTGTATTTTATAATTTCATAGTTATCTTCAGATGATGCTGCGCTATTTTGCTATAATCGGATGTTGCCTCCTGTTGGGATCCTGTATGACTTCTCCTTACTACCAGAAACATTACAGCATCCCGGAACATGCGTGGACCTATGATTATAAGCCGGTATTTCGTTTTGAGGTGAAGGATACCAGTGTTTATTATAACATGTACTTTATCATCCGGCATACGGAGGCTTATCCTTACTCAAATCTTTGGTTGCGGGTAAATACGCTACAGCCGGGCGATTCGACTGCAGAAACAACACGGATTGAAATTCCGCTTGCCACCCCCTCCGGCCAATGGCTGGGAAGGGGTATAGGTAGTATCTGGGAGCACCGGATGATCATTACAGGTACGCAGGATCCGCATGTGTTGGCCAGACCGGGTAAATATGAACTTAGCCTGGAGCAGGATATGCGTGTCAGTCCTCTGCCGGAAGTACTGCAGGTAGGATTGCGTGTGGAAAAGGGAGCACCGAAGAAATATGACGGAGATGTTATAGATCCTTAATATGCGTCTGTTTACCACTCTGTATCTGTTGCTGCTGGGCTATATCATAGCCGCGATGCTGTTCTGGGGCATTAGCCTGGAGAAGCAAAGTGTAATGATATATGAGCAGCAGCGGGAATCCTTATTGGAGCATGTGGATCCGGAAGATACACCCGATGCTTACCAGCAGTCGCTGGAGTACCTGGAGCAAAGAAAGAGATCCCGTACCCGGCAATATATCTCCGAAGGGATTACTTCTTTATTGGTAATACTGACCGGCGCTGCGGTTGTATATACCTCTTTTCGCCGGAGCATGCTGCTCTCACGGCAACAGCACAATTTTATGCTGAGCGTAACACATGAGCTGAAGTCTCCTATCGCAGCCATGAAGCTGAATCTCCAGACACTGGAAAAATACGACCTGGATGAAGAGAAACGGAACCTGCTTCTGGAGCGTTGTATTGTGGAGTCAAACCGCCTGAATGAGCTGTGCAATAATATGCTGATCGCTTCCCAGATGGAAGGCAGGCAGTATGTCGCTGCAAATGAATTGCTGGATCTTTCAGTATTGACCGAAGAAGCAGTTCTGGCATATAGTATACGTTATCCCGGTCGTTTTACAAGTCATATCACGACCGGTATATCATTCACCGGCGATAGGCTGTTACTCCAGATGGCTATCAACAACCTGCTTGAGAATACTGTAAAATATACACCTCCGGAAACTCCCGTAGAAGTATCGCTCCGGAAAAGGGCCAATAGTCTTGTACTGAAAGTGGCAGATCAGGGCGCGGGTATTCCTGATCATGAAAAGAAAAGGATATTTGGTAAATTCTACCGTATTGGCAATGAAAATACACGGAAGACAAAAGGTACGGGGCTTGGTTTGTATCTTACCCGTATTATAATACGCCAGTACGGCGGGCAGATCATTGTAAAAGACAACAAACCGGTGGGTAGTGTTTTTGAGATAATCCTTCCGGTACAATAAAGCAAATAACCCGAAGGATCGTTTAAATGTGACAGATGTGTTGGATGTGGGAGATGTGTGAA